>NZ_LLXZ01000029.1 GCF_001440395.1 Bradyrhizobium jicamae
CGCCGAGTGTCGTCCCGGGCTCGGCAGCCGCAGCGCCACCGCCCGGCAGGGCGCAATTCGCTCCGCCGACGGTTGCGCCGGCCTTCCGGGCCGCACCCACGGTCACGACGCCACTACCGCCACCGCCACAGCCACGGCGTGAAAACCTGACGCCACTCGCGATCGGCGCGGGCGTCGTCGCAGGCGCCGTGGTCGGCGCGACCATCGCCAACATGCACAGCCAGCGACGGGAGGTCACCGAGGGCGGCCGCACGGTCTACTATGAGCCGGACCGCGTCATCATCCGTGACCCGAGCGGACAGCAATACGTCCGCGGCAACGATCTCTATCGCTTCCGCTATGGTGCGCGCGACATCCAGACCCAGACCGTCGGCGGCGAGACCCGCACCATCGTGGTCCGGCCGGATGGCAGCCAGATCATCACCGTGGTCGGCAGTGACGGGCGGCTGCTGCGCCGCATCCGCCGCGACGACCGTGGCCGTGAGATCATCATCATCGACAACAGCTACCGCGATCCGCGAGCCGTCGGCGGCTTCTATGTTGATCTGCCGCCGCCAGTGGTCAGCATGCCGTACGACCGCTACATCGTCGCCGCGGACGAAGCACCCCCGGAAGTGATCTACGAAACCCTGAGGGCGCCGCCGGTGCAACGGATCGACCGGCGCTACTCGCTCGACGAAATCCGCTACAGCCCCAATGTGCGGATGCAGATGCCGAGCATCGACGTCAACTCCATCAACTTCGCGACCGGTTCGTGGGAGATCCCGCCGGACCAGGCGGCGAAGCTGCAGGTGATCGCCGACGGCCTGAACCAGGCGATCCAGGCCAACCCGCGCGCAGTGTTCCTGATCGAAGGTCACACCGACAAGGTGGGCTCCGACGTTGACAATCTGTCGCTGTCGGACCGCCGCGCGGAATCCGCCGCAACGCTGCTGACGCAGCAGTTCAACGTGCCGGCGGAGAACCTGACCTCGCAGGGTTATGGCGAGCAGTATCCGAAGGAGCAGGTCGACGGGCCGAGCGGGATCAATCGGCGCGTCACCATCCGCAACATCACGCCGTTGCTCAACGGCGGACAGGCCTCGCTGCCGCCGCCCCCGCCCGGCACCGCGCCGCCGCGCTGAGGCGCTCTGCTACAAAATGAAAAAGGCCGGGATCGATCCCGGCCTTTTTTATTAGAGCGTTTTCAAGCGAAGTGGACACCGGTTCGCGTCAAGAAAACGCGCTAAAACAAAAATCTCTCACGCGCTGAGTGCCCGCGGTGTCACGCAGGCCTCGCAAATGGCCGCGGCGTGCCGGTGGTCGGTGCCGCAACAGCCGCCGAGAATCCGCATCTTCGGAAACGCGCTCCGAAGCGCCACGTAACGCCGTCCGAGATCGGCCGGGTCACCGGCATCGAGCGTTTCGGATTCGTCGAGTTCGGCGTGGCTCTTGGTCGAGGCGTTGGCCCTGACGCCATGGATACGTTCCGTCCAGGCTTCACCCGCCTGCAACGCGTCTTCGAAGTGCGTCGGGTGCGCACAATTGATCAGGAAGTATTCAGGCGCGCCATCGGTCTTTTGATCCACGGCCTCGATCGCCTCACGCAACGTCTCGCCCTTCACCAGTCGGCCATCGGTCTCCACGGTGAACGAGATCGCCGCCGGCATCGCGAGCGCTTTCGCGGCGCGCGCAATGCCGATCGCTTCATTGATGCTGGTGAGCGTGTAGGCGGTGACCATGTCGGCGCCGCCCTCGACAAAGGCCGCGATCTGCGCCCGATGATAGTCCTCGGCTTCCGCAGCATCCATGTTGCCCGCCTTGTAGCCATCACCGCGCGGACCTATGGCGCCGCTGATGACGCAGGACGCGCCTTGCCGTTCCCAGCCGGCGCGCAGCTCTTCCAGGAATGCGATCGAACGGACATTGATCGCCCTGAGCGCGGACGCGTCGTAGCCGAGCTTGGTGCCCCAGTCCGGATTGGCGCGCCATGTCGGGCTATCGAGCACGAAGCCCGTGCCATGTTCGCGCGCGACCGCAAGATAGGCGGCGTAATACTGCTTCAGCTTCTCCCGTCCTTCGGCGCTGTCGAGCAGCACAAAGGCGGCAAAGTGCGGCAGCTCGACGCCTTGATGGAAGATCAGTGTCGTTTCCATGCCGCCGTCGGTCAGGAAAATACCGCCGCGGCGCTGCGGCAGGGCGTTTCGGTATCTGGCCATTTCAACATCTCCGCGCGTTTGTCGACCTCGATACGTCTCTCCCGCATCTGATAGGTCCGGCGATGTTGGTGCCTCATAGTGTCGCGGCGGCCTAGACGGCTTGCGGTGCGGATGAACCGGAAGCTGCAAAGTGGTACGAAATCAGATGGTTGCAGATCGAGCGGCAGCGCGGTCGCAAGCCGCCGCCGCGGAGAAACCGTACCATGAGTACAGTTCCGGAACCCCGGATGAGCAAGGGCGAAGCGACGCGCGAGCGGATTCTCGAGATCGCGGAGGCCGCCGTTCTTGCGAAGGGATTTGGCGCCACCTCGATCGAGGAGGTGATCGCGGAGGCCGGCCTCACCAAGAGCGGCTTCTTCTATCACTTCAGGGACAAGAACGCGCTCGCGCGCGAAATGCTTCGCCGATATGTCGCGACCAACGACCAGCTCTTCGACGACATCTTCGCCCGCGGCCGCGAACTGTCCGACGATCCACTGCAGGCTTTTTTGATTTCGCTGAAGCTGCTGGCGGAAACGATGGCCGATCTTCCGAGCGGCCATCCGGGCTGCCTCATCGCCAGCATCTGTTATCAGGAGCGGCTGTTCGATCGTGAGATACGCGATCTCACCGCGCAATCCGTGCGCGACTGGAACGCGCGCTTCCGCGCCATTCTCGACGGCATCGCGTCAATCTATCCGCCGCGGGAGCCGGTCGACCTCGACGACGTCGCCGACATGCTGTCCTGCATCGTCGACGGCGCCATCATCATGTCCAAGACGCTGAACGATCCAAGCCGCCTCGAACGGCAGATCCTGATCTTTCGAAGCTGCATCAAGCTGATGTTTGCCCCGTCGTCGACGCCATGAGGCTCGCAAGCCCGCGCGAAGCTATTGGCCCGTCGTTGCAAGGCCGAGCGCCTCGGCCATCGCGCGAAAGACTTCGGTATTGTCCATCGAGCCCCGCACCCGTTCGCTGCCCGGCCCGGTCGCGGTCAGGATGACGTCCTCGCCGGAATGCACGCTCGCGCCGATCATCGCCGGCAGGTTGCCCGGCCGCTGCACCGCCCCGGGAACGTCCTTGTATTTTTCATTGGCCTTGAAGGTTGCGGGATCGTCACCCTTCACGGTCGGCTCGTTCGGATCGTCGAGCTTGGGACGGAAGGTCTCGTAGTGATCGGGAAGGCTGGCCGAGAAGATGGCAAGCCGCCGGCTGACGTCGACGCGCGAGGGATAGCCTTCCGCATCGGGCGACGGATAGTTGGGGAAACCGGCCTTGTCGTAGACGCCGACGCGTTCGCGGAACGGCACGTTCAGCGTCGCAGCCATGTCGTCATTGATGGTGCCGACGAGGCTGTTGGGATGATTGTGGTCAGCAACAACCAGGATCAGGGTATCGTCGCCGCGCCTGCTCGCCCAATCGCGGGTGAGGCGCACGGCGTTATCGAGCATGATGGTGTCATAGACCGCGCGCTCCATGTCGAGCACATGCGCGTATTTGTCGATCAATCCGGACTCCACCATCAGGAAGAAGCCGGCCTCGTTTCTCGACAGCACGTTCAAGGCAGCCTGAACCTGTTCGGTCAGGTCGGGTTGCTCGGGGAATTTCTTGACACCGCCGCCTTTAAGGAATTTGCGGTCGAGCGCGCCATCCATATTCCCGGGAGTGAACAGGCCGAGCAACCGGCCCGTTTCGGGCTTTGCCGCGAGCGCGTTTAGCTCGCCCGCGGTGGTCGCGAAGGGATAGCCGGCCTCTTTGAAGCGGGCGACATAATCAATATCATCCTTGCGCTTTCCTGACGCAGCCTTTGGCAGGAAATTGGCGCTGCCGCCGCCGAGCAACACATCGGGCCTGGCCGCGAAAAACTGCTCGACAATCTGATCGTATTCGGCGCGGCGGCGGGTATGCGCCACCATCGCCGCGGGTGTTGCATCCTGAATCTCGGTGTTGCTGACGATGCCGACGGCCATGTTGAGCCGGCGCTTGACGAGGCTCGCAATGGTCTCGACCTTGGGATCGTCGAACGGGTCCCTGGTGCGATCCGCATAGACGCCCATCGCATTGACGGCGCTCTTGTGGCCGGTGGCATAGGCGCTGGCCGAGTTCGCGGAATCGGTGATGATCGAATCGGAACCCGCGGTCGCCACCAGCGCCATATGTGGCATGTCGTCGATCGCGAGCTTGCCGAGGCTCTTTCCTTCCGCGATGCCCTTGGACAGCAGCCGCGCCGCAATGCGGTGCGCGGGCGACATGCCGTCGCCGATGAACAGGATGACGTTCTTCGCCTTGCGCGGGGGCGTGTCGTAGACGGTCCATGTCACCTTGCGACTGCGCGCGCCGTCACCGGCCTCGACGACGACAGGGCCGGGCGCGGTCAGCGCGACATCGCGGAGCAGCAACGCCGATTGATCCTTGCCGTCCTCGCGCTCGACGAACGTTCCGGCCCGGCCGAAGGCGGCGGCATAGTCCTGACCGTTGACCGTGACCTTCAGCTTCGCCGGATCGATCTTGTCGGGAAATTCGACCTTGAAGTCGAACTGCGCGCCGGAAAGGATTTCGGCGCGGTCGATGGGGTAGATCGTCTGGGCGCCGGCCGCCGATGCCGAAAGCACGAGACCGAGGGTGATGGCGACAGGCTTGATCATGATCGAGGCTCCGGCCGGACACACGGAGCCGGCACGTCGGCGGCTGCTCCGCAGGATTCAGATGGGGAAATCTATCCACCCCCGATGACGTGTCCATAACGGAGGTACGCAACACGCTGTCGTCGCCCCGGCGAAGGCCGGGGCCATCACCACGACCGCGTATTGCTTCACGAAAGCCGCCAACCAGCGGAGTTCAACGACACCAGCCGCGGCGTATGGGTCCCGGCCTTCGCCGGGACGACAGCTAGCCCTTGTCGCTCTCGAGCTTGAAGATCTCGGAGCCTTCGCTGCCCGACAGCAAGCCCGTGTCGCCATAGACCTTCAGCTTGGCGCGGGTATCGGCGATGTCGAGGTTGCGCATGGTGAGCTGGCCGATACGGTCGGCCGGCGTGAACGCGGCATCCTCGACCTTCTCCATGCTCAGCCGCTCCGGCTGGTAGGTCAGATTGGGGCTCTCGGTGTTCAGGATCGAGTAGTCGTTGCCACGGCGGAGTTCGAGCGTCACCTCGCCGGTCACCGCGCGCGCTACCCAGCGCTGGGCGGTTTCGCGCAGCATCAGGGCCTGCGAATCGAACCACCGGCCCTGGTAGAGCAGGCGGCCGAGACGCATGCCGCTGATCCGGTATTGCTCAATGGTATCTTCGTTGTGAATGCCGGTGACGAGGCGCTCGTAGGCGATGTGCAACAGCGCCATGCCGGGCGCTTCATAGATGCCGCGGCTCTTCGCCTCGATGATCCGATTCTCGATCTGGTCGCTCATGCCAAGGCCATGCCGGCCGCCGATCGCATTGGCTTCGAGGAACAGCGCGACGGGATCGGTGAATGTCTGGCCGTTCAGCGCGACCGGCTGGCCCTCCTCGAAACGCACGACAACCTTCTCGGCCTTCACGGCGCAGTCGTCGCGCCAGAACGGCATGCCCATGATCGGATTGACGATCTTGATGCCGCTGTCGAGGTTCTCGAGGTCCTTGGCCTCATGGGTGGCGCCCAGGAGATTGCTGTCGGTCGAGTACGCCTTCTCGGCGCTCATCTTGTAGGCAAACCCATTGGCGGTCATGAACGCGGACATTTCCGCGCGGCCGCCCAATTCGTCGATGAACTGCTGGTCGAGCCAGGGCTTGTAGATCCGCAGATTCGGATTGGTCAAAAGGCCGTAACGATAGAACCGTTCGATATCGTTGCCCTTGAAGGTCGAGCCGTCGCCCCAGATGTTGACGCCGTCTTCCTTCATGGCCGAGACCAGCATCGTGCCGGTGACGGCGCGGCCGAGCGGCGTGGTGTTGAAATAGGTGATGCCGCCGGTCGAGACGTGGAAGGCGCCGGCCTGGATGGCGGCAATCCCTTCGTGGACCAGTTGCGTGCGGCAATCGACGAGGCGTGCCTTCTCGCCGCCGAACTCCAGCGCCTTGCGCGGAATCTCGTCATAGTCGGCCTCGTCGGGCTGGCCGAGATTGGCGGTATAGGCAAAGACCCGCGCGCCCTTTTGCTTCATCCAAAGCAGCGCCGCGCTGGTATCGAGACCGCCGGAGAAAGCGATGCCGACTTTTTCCCCCTTGGGCAGGCTTTTCAGAATCGTACTCATGGAGCTTCCAATCGGTCGAAATGGCGGATGCCGTTATAACGTTTTCAAGCGACGTGGATACCGGTTCGCGTGAAGAAAACGCGTCAAAACAACAACCTAGAGCTTCGGTTCTGATCCAATCAGAACCGCTAGGCTCTAACGGCTTGGCTTGCGCGAATATCAAATTTCGCGCTGGCGGGCACGCGTTTAATGGCGCTTTGCGGCTGGAGCCGGATTACCAGCCTCGCGTCCGCGCCAGCGCTGCCACAGGCGATAGCCGGGCCACCCCCAGCGCGCCAGGGCCGCCTCGATCTGCGCATTCGTCGCCCTCGTCGACGGCCAGCGGTAAATAAAGGCATAGGCCAGCCAGATCACGAAAAAGCTGACTAGTCCCGCGGCGGCGACGTCCGTAAAGAAATGCCCGCCGAATGCCATTCGCAGCAGGGAGGTCGCGACCCCGAACAGGGTCGCCGCCACATACGCCAGGGGTCGCCATTGCGGCGGGGTCAGCGCTGCCGGCGCGTAGGCCCAGAACGCGGTGGCGCCCTCGCCGGAGAAGAACGAGCAGTTGCGTCCGCACTCGCCGCGCGGATCCCACCAGGGCACGAATTGCCAGGGGCCGTTGAACTCCGTCACCATCACCGGCCGCGGCCGGCCCCAATAGCTCTTGAAGGTGAGGTTGGTCAGCACGACCGCGGAGAGCAGGATCGTGACGAGCAGGAACACCGCCGCGCGCCCCGGAACCAGCATCGGCCGATCCGGTCGCATTATTTTAGCGACGATGGCAATCAGCGACGGCAACGCCAGCGCCCAGGCAATCCACATCGCACCGTCGCGCGCGAACTCGGCCAACGGATCGAGTTTCAGGGGAAATGACGCGGTGGCGGGATCATAGAACAGCGCCGCCAATTTCAGATCGAGTTCGGGATAGATTCCAAACAGCAAGCCAATAGCGAGCGCCAGGCCCAGCGCGACGAGGAGTCCGGTACGGTTCATGGCGCGGGGTTTAGCCGAGGCTGCGGGCGTTGGGAAGCTTCACGACAGCGGCCGCGAATGCGATGGCAGCGGCGGTGGCGGCCGCAAGGGCGGCGGCGGATGGCGCCACGCTCCGGCGGATCGGCCCGCGATCATCCAGTAGACCAGGCCGGCAACGATGCCCGCCCCGGTCATGATTTCGAGATGGCGATGCACGACGCCGTCGAACCGCAGCGTCTCGGTGTCGAACGGAACAAGCCCGAGATAGCAGGCCGCGCCGACAATGGCGCCACCGACCGCATAGGCGAGCACGCTACGGATATGGAAGGCTTCGGTAATGAGAACGACCACCAGCGCCGGCAGCAATGCGAAGCCGGACAGGAAGATGAAGCCGAAGCCGAGCAGGATGTTGATCGCATCCTGGTCGATCGGCGCGCCGCCGAGATCGGAGATCTCCGGATACAGCACCGCACCGACCACGATCATCCCCGCCACGAAGCAGGCGGCGAGGAAGCCGAACAGGATGACGAAGAGACGGCCGATCAGCGCCATTGGCCTACACCCGTCATTGCTTGCGACAAAGCGACGAAGCAATCCGCCTCTCAACACGCAGAGAGATGGATTGCTTCGCTTCGCTCGCAATGACGGCGATATTCATTGTCAATCCGTCATCGCCATGGCGCGCAGTGCCTGGCGCTCGCGTGCGGACAGTTTTTCGGTCTCCGACTTCAGCTGGCCGCAGGCGGCGAGGATGTCGCGGCCACGCGGGGTGCGCACCGGCGAGGAATAGCCGGCGTTGAAGATGTATTCGGAGAACTTTTCGATCTGCTCCCAATCGGAGCATTCGTAGCGCGAGCCCGGCCAGGGATTGAACGGGATCAGGTTGATCTTGGCCGGGATGCCCTTGAGCAGCTTCACCAGCAGCTTGGCGTCGTCGAGGGAATCGTTGACGCCCTTGAGCATCACATATTCGAAGGTGATGCGCCGCGCGTTCGACGAGCCCGGATAATCGCGGCAGGCCTGCAGCAGCTCGGCAATCGGATATTTGCGGTTCAGCGGCACCAGCTCGTTGCGCAACTCGTCGCGCACCGCATGCAGCGAGATCGCCAGCATGACGCCGATTTCGTCGCCGGTGCGGATGATGTTCGGCACCACGCCCGAGGTCGACAGCGTGATGCGGCGGCGGGAAATGCCGATGCCTTCATTGTCGGCGACAATCAGCAGCGCATCGCGCACCGCGTCGAAATTGTAGAGCGGCTCGCCCATACCCATCATGACGACGTTGGTGACGAGGCGGCTGCCGGTCGGCGTCTCGCGATCGGCCCAGTCATTGAGGCGGTCACGCGCCACCATAATCTGGCCGACGATTTCACCCGCGGTGAGATTGCGCACCAGCCGCTGCGTGCCGGTGTGGCAGAACGAGCAGTTCAGCGTGCAGCCGACCTGCGAGGAGACGCAGAGCGTGCCGCGATCGGTTTCGGGAATGTAGACGCACTCGACCTCATGCGCCTTCTGCAACGTATCGCCGCTCGGCAGGCGCAGCAGCCATTTGCGGGTGCCGTCGTTGGAAATCTGCTCGGCCACCACTTCGGGGCGGTCGACGGTGAAATGCTGCTCGAGCTGCGCGCGCATGTCCTTGGAGACGCTGGTCATCTCGGCAAAGGATCTGGCGCCGCGAAAATACATCCAGTGCCAGAGCTGCTGCGTGCGCATCTTGCGCTGCGACGGGGCAACGCCGATCGCGCCGAGCCGGTCGGCGATCTCGGCGCGCGACAGGCCGATCAGCGACGGCTTGGCCGGCGGCACATAGGTTTCGAGCGGAACCTTCTCGAGCGGCGCCACGGAAGTTGAAAGCGTCATTTATTCACACGGAATCGTTGAGAATGCAGGGTGGGCAAAGCACAGCGCGCCCACCAGAAACGTTAATGGTGGGCACGGCGCTGCGCGCCTTTGCCCACCCTACGCACTCAAATAGGCCTTCCGGGGCCCGCAAACAACGCAAATTTGGGCTAAAAAAGCCGCCTAGCGCTTGCAATCCTGCGCCAGCCGGTCGAGCGCCTGGGACAGACCCTTCAGCGAGAAGGTGTCTGTGGTCTCGGTTCCCTTGGCCGAAACGCCCTTGACGATGACTTCGGCGGATTTGCGCATGGCGCTGACCATCTGCTCTTCCTCCGCGGCGTTCTTGATCCAGAGTCCATCGCCCTGGGTGTACATCGCGTAGGCGGCGCCGCCGACCTCGAGTGAAGATTCCGAGCCCTGCTTCAGCGCATAGCCCATCATGATCGAAACTTCGTTGACGACCTTTTCGGCGGGCCGCGTCGAGACGAAAGCGTAGGCGGGATCGCGCGGACGATTCGGCGGATTGGTTTTGGACGACGATGGCTTCGCCAACGCGAAGCAAACCTTCCTGCCATTCGGGGTCGCGGTGTAGGCGCCCCAGGTGCCGTACTGGCCGATCAGGGTCGGCTCCGCGCCGCCTGCGGCAGCGGTTGCAGCCGGCTCCGGCTTGGCTGGTTGCTTGGCCGCCGGTGCAGGCGCGGACTTCGCCGCGTCCTTGGCGTTTTCCTTGGCACCTTTCGGAGCAGTGCCCTGTGCCTGTGCCTGGGAGGTCGCCCCGCACAACGCCGCAATCGCAACCAGAAATGTCAGCATTCGCAACACGGACAACTGGTTCCCTTATCATTGTGACTGGATGATGGCCCGAAGGCGCACCGCGCCGCCGGGGATGGATAGCCGGGAAATGCTTTTTTGGGAAGGCAGTTACAGTGATGTCACCGCTGTGGCGACCCTTCGTCTCAGGTCGCTTTCAGCGAATCAGCGCACGGCCTTCGGTTTCTGCCCCTTATCATCCTTTGGGACGACGCTCGCGCTGCTTCTGCCACTGCGCATCGGTCCATTGCAGCAGATCCTCGGCGCCGGAACTGCGCAAATGCGAGCCGCCGTCCTGCACTACCATCTCACCATTGATGTATCCGGCCTGATCGGAAATCAGGAAGCTCGCGAGGTTTGCAAGTTCGCTGTGCGCACCGGCGCGGCCAAGTGGATTGCGTTGCGCCCAGCTTTCATCGCGGCCCTCGGGACGGAGCTGACCCGAGGCGCCCGGCGTCGGAAACGCGCCGGGCGCGATCGCTACCGTGCGCACACCCTTTGGTCCCCACTCCACCGCAAGGCTTTTGGTCATCGCGAGCACGGCGGACTTCGCCATCGCCGACGGCACCGTGAAGGCGCGGCCGGTGATGGTCGAGGTCGAGAGAATGCTCAGGACCACGCCCTTATGCTTGCCGTCGATCCACCGCTTGCCTGCGGCGAGCGTGCAATACATCGTACCGTGCAGTGTCGGCGCCAGGATCGCGTCCGCCGCGCGAAACGACAAATGTTCGGTCTGCGCGATGAAGGTCGCGGCAGCATTGTTGACCAGAACGTCGATCGGCGCCGCGCGCCAGATCTGGTCCATCATCGCATCCACCGCGGCCCCGTCGCGGATATCACATTGCGCCACCGTGACCTTGCCGCCGAGTTCATCGCGCATCTGCGCGGCCGTCGCCTCCAGCAGTTCGAGCCGCCGGCCGCAAATGATCAGTTCCGCGCCGAGCTCGACGAAGCGGCGCCCCATCGCGGCCCCGAGGCCCGAGCCGCCGCCGGTGACCAGGATCCGCTTCCCCGCCAGCAAGCCCTTTTCAAACATCGTTTGAATCCCCTTGAACCACCATGAGGCCATGCATCCGAATCGGATTGTAGCCCGGCTTCAAATCCGGCATGAAGCTGCAAGCCTTCCGGTCCGACAATCAGGTGCGTCCATGAAAGCCATTCTCTGCTCGCAATATTGCCAACCCGACGATCTCGTGCTGGCCGATGTGCCCGATCCGGTCGCCGAACCGGGACAGGCCGTGATCGCGATCAAGGCGGCCGCGCTGAATTTCTTCGACATCCTGATGATCCAAGGCAAGTACCAGATCAAGCCACCCTTCCCGTTCTCGCCGGCTGCCGAGGTCGCCGGCGTGATCGAAAGCGTCGGCGCCGGCGTCACCGACCTGAAGGTCGGCGACCGCGTGGTGGCGTCGTGCGGCCATAACGGCGCGCGCGAAAAGATCGCGCTTCCGGCCAATTCGATCGTGAAGATTCCCGACAATCTGGATTTCGATCGCGCCGCCGGGATCATCATCATCTACGGCACCGCGCTGCATGCGCTGGAGGATCGCGCCAGCCCGAAGCCCGGCGAGACGCTCGCCGTGCTGGGCGCGGCCGGCGGCACCGGTCTTGCGGCCTGCGAACTCGGCAAGCTGATGGGCCTGAAGGTGATCGCCTGCGCGTCGTCCGACGAGAAGCTCGAATTCGCCAAGGCGCACGGCGCCGAGCTGACGCTGAACTACAGCAAGGAAGACCTGAAAGAAGGCTTGCGCCGGCTCGCCGGCGGCAAGGGCGCCGACATCATATTCGATCCGGTCGGCGGCACTTATGCCGAGGCCGCCTTGCGCTCGATCGCCTGGGAAGGCCGCTTCCTGGTGATCGGCTTTGCCGCGGGCGACATTCCGAAGATGCCGCTCAATCTGGCGCTGCTCAAAGGTTGCGACATCCGCGGCGTATTCTGGGGCGCGTGGACCAGGGTCAATCCGGAAAAGAACCGCGCCAACCTCGAGAAGCTCGTGAAGTGGACCGCGGAAGGCAAGATCTCCTCCCACGTCGACCGCACCTTCCCGCTGGCGCAGACCGCCGACGCCCTCAAGGTGCTGGCCGGCCGCAAGGCGATGGGCAAGGTGATCCTGCATCCCTGAGCGGGAACCGGGCCTCAATCGAATTGCCGCCGACTGGAAAAAGTGAAAACGGCCCGTGACTTGCTCGGGCCGTTTTTGTTCCACCCTTTTATATCACTGATATGGTTTTTCGGTAACAATGCGTGTTTCTGAACGGCGTTATGCCGCTTGCCCGCCTTAATCATACCAAAAAATTTCCTAATTCCCCCCGGTCGTCGTCGTTTTTTGAACCCAATCCGTGTGCGATTTTAGGGACCGGATGAGGGGGCTCCTGTACGTCAACAAGAGCAAGAAGCAAGTGCAGGGGACGCCCGTTAGTTGCGTTCGATAGTGGGGAGCATCATCATGGCGGAAAATATCAGGCCTGTTCAGGCGAGAGATCCGTTCGACAGGTTTGACGAAGCCATCAGCGATCCCAGGCTGTATGAGGCCGAGCAACCTCGATACGAACAGCTCCGCTACGAACCGCGATACGACGAGCCTCAATACGAGCAGCCTCAGTACGAGCAGTCTCAGTACGACCAGCCGCAATATGCGCAGCCTTTTGCGCCGGCGTTCGATCGGACAGAAGTGCTGCCGGAAGATCTGCCGCCACACGAGACGGTGCCGCTTTTCCTGTCCAACTACGAGGAAGAGTCGCATCAGCAGCTTTCCGAATATTCGTTCGGGAGCGGAAGGTTCGGCAGCGGGGGGCTGAAGAAGGCCCGCGCCGGGCGCATCGTGACCGGCGTCGCGGTGGTTTCGGCGATCGCGGCGGTTCTTGCGCTGTTCTCCATCGACTCGACGCGCGCCGTCATCTTCAACGCCTCGCTCGGCGGCGGCGGTGGCGGCAGTGCGCCGCCCGCTGCCCAGCTTGCCGCGGCGGTACCGGAGCCGGCACCGCAACCGGCGCGCATTGCCG
>NZ_LLXZ01000030.1 GCF_001440395.1 Bradyrhizobium jicamae
AGAGGCTCGCCTACCCAAATGGGAGGCGAGCCGACGTGATGGCCAATTCTCCTACGCTGGATCAAGGGTGCAGTGATGTGGAAGCGCCGCCTACGATTCATAGGCCCCATAGACCCGCGCCATTCAGACCGGCGCTGACCCTCTCTCATGCTGTGGCCTCGTGGCTCAATGAGATCGCAGTTTTCCGCGCACCTCTGCAAAGCCGTCTCGGCGATAAGCCGCTATCGCTCCGTATGAACCGGCTTGTCTGGCAGGCGGAGCCGGCTGCGACATCGATGCTCGACTGCGCGTTTGACACCGGCGGTGAAACGGTCGTCTTGTCCTTGCCCGGTCCGCTTGCGGAAGCCCTGATTGCGACCGTGCAGAATGGTTTGACCTTACCTTCCGAGCCGGCTCGTTCGCTGATCCTTGAACTCGCGCTTGAACCGTTACTCGCTCCACTGGAGAGGCTGACGCAGTGGCATTTGCAGCTAATCCGCACCGATGAAGCGGCGAGGTCAGGTCCATATCTTGAATTCGACGTCGCCTATGGTCCGCTCACCAGCAAGGCTCGCCTACTTCTATTCTCGTTTCTCGACGGTCCGGTTCCGCCAGCGTTCAGCGCCCTTGGCGAGCTGCTTGGCCGATTGCCGCGACACTCGCCCAAGCTTCGTCCTGAACTCCCTGTCTTAGTTGCAGGACAGATTGGCTCGCTCCGCGTCACAATCGGCCTAGTTCGTCAAGCACAGCGAGGCGACGCGCTGCTGCCTGACGCAATTCCGCTTGCTCGCGGCCAGATCATTCTCACTGCCGACCGATTATGGGCCCCTGCAGAGTTTGCCGGCGACAGGCTGGTCCTGCGGGGGCCATTCCGCCTACGATCCCACCCCCTCAAATGTGGACATATGACGACACAAGCCGAAGCGCAGCAGCTCCCCTCTGAGGCAGACATCGACAGTCTCGAGATCACACTTGTATTCGAATGCGGCCGCTGGCCGATGCCGCTGGGAACTTTGCGCGGCATCAACGAAGGCCATGTGTTCGAACTTGGCCGCCCCCTTGATGGACCGATCGATATCCTTGCCAACGGCCAACGTATCGGTCGCGGCGACATCGTGCGGATTGGCGAGGAACTGGCCGTCAGGTTGCGCGGCAGGTTGGCGGTCAATGACTGAGATTCAACCCAGCATCCTCGCGCTTCTTGCGGTGACGGTCGGCCTTGGTCTGCTGGCATTCGCAGTAGTCACAACGACCGCCTTCATAAAAGTTTCCGTTGTTCTCTTCCTGGTGCGCAACGCGCTCGGGACCCAATCGATACCGCCGAACATCGTCCTGTACGGCGCTGCGCTGATCCTCACCGTCTTCGTCAGCGCCCCGGTTTTTGAGCAGACCTACAACCGCCTTACCGATCCGCAACTTCGCTACCAAACCTTCGATGACTGGGTGACGGCCGCAAAGGAGGGGCAGGAGCCGCTGCGCGCCCATCTGAAGAAGTTCACCAATGAAGAGCAGCGCCGGTTTTTCCTGTCATCCACCGAACATGTCTGGTCGGAGGAGATGCGCGGCAGCGCCACGGCTGATGATTTTGTGATTCTTGTACCGTCTTTCCTAATCTCCGAGCTCAAGCGCGGCTTCGAAATCGGCTTTCTTCTCTATCTTCCCTTCATCACCATCGACTTGATCGTAACGACGATTTTGATGGCGATGGGCATGTCTATGGTGTCCCCAACGGTAATATCTGTTCCCTTCAAGCTCTTTCTGTTTGTCACCATCGACGGCTGGTCACGTCTCATGCACGGCCTGGTATTAAGCTACACGACGCCGGGAGGTTGACAATGAACGAGGCCAGCATCCTCACTCACCTGAGTCAATCGCTCGTCCTTTTCATGATTTGGGTTCTGCCACCGCTCCTCGCAGCTCTGTTCTCCGGACTGATCATTGGTCTCATCCAAGCGGCAACGCAGCTCCAGGATCAAACCTTGCCCCTGACGGTGAAGCTTCTGGTCGTAGTCGCCGTGCTCGCTGGGTTTTCTCCGGTGCTCAGTGCCCCGCTCATCGAACAAGCCGAGCGCATCTTTAGCGAGTTTCCCGCACTCACCTCGAGGTACTAACGAACCTTAGATGCCCAGCCTTTCACCTACAGATGCGCAATCTCTCGTCCAAGGCGCGATCGAACTTGTCGTTGCAACCGGCCTGAGCGCAGCCCGGGCTCTAGGCATCATGCTTGTGCTTCCCGTCTTTACCCGCCCGCGTATCGGCGGCCTGATCCGTGGAAGCCTGACGATTGCGATCGGACTGCCGTGTCTGATGCAGATCAAGCTCGGCCTGCAGGCACTGGATCTGAACACACGTCTGGTCGGCGTCACCATGCTCGGTCTGAAGGAAGTATTCGTCGGTCTTCTGCTCGGCATCCTGCTCAGTATCCCATTGTGGAGTATCCAGGCAGTCGGCGACATCATCGACAACCAACGAGGAATTTCGAGCCCGGTCGCGCCGGAAGATCCTGCGACCCACAGCCAAGCGTCGGGAACCGGGCTTTTTCTCGGTATCACGGCGGTCACGATCTTCGTTCTGGTGGGTGGCCTCCAGACCATGGTGAAAAGCCTTTATGCCAGCTATCTGGTCTGGCCCGTGTATCAGTTCCTGCCCACGCTGACGGCGCAAGGGGCAATGGAGTGTCTGACGCTTCTCGATCAGTTCATGCTGTCGACGCTGCTGGTCGCCGGGCCGGTGCTGACCCTGCTGCTGCTGGTCGACGTATCGGTCATGATGCTCGGCCGTTTTGCATCGCAGCTCAAGCTGAACGATCTCTCCCCGACGATCAAGAATGTCGCCTTCGGCGTCATCATGGTCAGCTACACCGTCTATCTCGTTGAA
Source organism: Bradyrhizobium jicamae (assembly GCF_001440395.1). Classification (GTDB taxonomy): domain Bacteria; phylum Pseudomonadota; class Alphaproteobacteria; order Rhizobiales; family Xanthobacteraceae; genus Bradyrhizobium; species Bradyrhizobium jicamae. The sequence continues at coordinate 2,857 of NZ_LLXZ01000030.1, forward strand.
TACGCGGGAAACGAAACACTCAGGTCCGAGAACGTGTTGGAGTATCTGAAGAAGCTCTTGAAATGAGCAGCACTAGCGAGGAGAAAAAACTTCCTCCAACTCCCAAGAAGCTGCGTGAAGCGCGGAAGAAAGGACAAATCGCGCGCAGCACCGATTTGGTGAGCGGGGTCAGCGCGTGCGCCGGTTTCGGCTGTCTGTGGTGGAGAGCGGGTGCGATCGAAGACAAGTGGCATGAAACGGTACGACTGATCGATAAGCTGCAGGAGCAGCGGTTCACGAACGCGGTTCCGCAAGCGCTCAGCGGCTTGCTGGAACTTTCGATTGCAGCCGTCGGGCCATTGCTTGCGGCTACCGTGGCAGGAGCCCTTCTGGCCAATGTCCTGGCTAATGGCGGCTTCATGTTTGCTTCGGAGCCGCTCAAACCGAAGCTTGAGAGACTGGATCCCATCAAAGGCTTGAAGCGGATCGTATCGAAACGTTCGTTCATCGAGCTCGGCAAGACGCTGGTTAAGGTGGTGCTCCTCGGCGCGAGCTTTTTCCTCACGGTGATCGCAAGCTGGAAGGCGTTGGTGTACTTACCGGTCTGCGGCCTAGGCTGTCTTGGCTTCGTTTTCACCGAGGTCAAACTGCTGACCGGGATCGCCGCTGGGGCGTTTCTGGTCGGTGGATTGGCTGACCTTTTGATCCAGCGCTGGCTGTTTCTGCAGGACATGCGCATGACGGAAACCGAGGCCAAGCGTGAGAAGAAGGAACAGGAAGGCAATCCGCAGGTGAAACGTGAGCACCGGCGTCTGCGGCAGGAGTCGGCGAACCAGGCTCCGCTCGGCGTCCATCGCGCCACATTGATATTGAGGGGGGCCGCAAGCTTGATTGGGCTGCGCTATGTTCGTGGCGAAACCGGAGTGCCGGTCTTGGTCTGCCGCGGCGAGGACGAAGCTGCTTCACGGCTCCTTGCTGAGGCGCGCGCGCTGCGCCTCAGCATTGTCGATGACGACGTCCTGGCGCGTCAGCTGCTTGGCAAGGCTAGGCTCGGCGACCCGGTTCCTTCGCAATATTTCGAGTCGGTCGCAAAAGCACTTTATGCCGCCGGACTGGTCTAGTACCCACTTTTCTTAGATCGTGAGTCGGATTCAAGATCGAAGATGATTGCCCGAAGAGAAGACCACACCTTTCGAGGAAAGATCGCAAGGTGCTTGAGGCGTGTTGTCGCTCACCGGTGACGTTGCAGCGCGATTTAAAGCGGGCGCGGATAGTTCTGTTGGCGGCGTCCGGTCGATCACCAAGGAAGTTAGGGTCCAGCCGGGGATTGTCAGCCTTTGGCGGCACCGCTATGCCGACCATGACCTTGAAGGGCAGGAGACAAGCCGCGGCCTGGCAAGCAGCCGATCTATACGAAGGCGGCCGATTGGCGGCTTCTGAGGCTATTGGATAAATCGCCTCCAGAAGGGTTCGCCCGCTGGACCGGGCCGTTGCTAGTCGGGGCGCACGGCCACGTTGACGTGCAATATGTCTGGCGCTTCCTGCGCAACCACAAGATTGACGTCGCGGCTCGCACGTCATGAAGCGAGAGCAACGATCCGGACTTTACGGCCAAAGCCGCCGATATTGTTGGGCTCTATGTCGCCCCGCCCGAGAAGGCCATTGTGCTATGCGTGGACGAGAAGCCCTCGATTCAGCGAGCGCGGGGCTATTCTGAAGTTGCCCAATTGCCGCGCCTTGACCGGCCAGAGCCACGACTACAAGCGGCATGGCACGACCACGCTCTTGCGGCGCTTGAAGTCGCCATGGAAAATCATCGCGGCGCATTCAAAACGCCGGTGTCGCGTCGAGTTTCTCGAGTTCATGAACGACGTCACCGCGACCTTTCCGGGCCGAAAGCTTCACGTCATACTCGACAACCTCAAACCCAGAAGAAAAACGAACATGGCTCAAGGCCCACCCCGACGCGCAATTTCATTTCGCGCCGACGCGCGCGTCCCGGCTCAATCTGGTCGAGGTATGGTTCTCGATCTTGCATGGGCAGTAAGTTAGCGGCGCCTCCTTCACAAGCCTCAAGCAAGCTTCAGGAAAAAAATGTGATGCCTACGCCAACGCGTACAACGACAAAGCCGAGCCCTTCGTCTGGACCAGGAAAAGGTCCGTCAACGCCGTTTCAACGCCGCCGTATCACTCAGCTCTGGTTCCGGGTATTAGATCATCTTGGCGGCAGCACTGCGATTGCAAGCGCTCATCACTTAGGTGGCTGTACGTTCCTCGTTGCCCCCGCTGGAGCTTCCGGCGCCGCTCTGTTATGCGTTTCATCTCCCCCGTTGCTCTTGTTACGCGAGGCAAAGGTCCCATAGCTGGCAACAGGAATTGCCGCCCGATCGCCCTTACTTGTTACGACAGATCGATTGTCTAGCAAGTCGAGCGGATCATTGACCATGACTGCCAGATTGTTTCTGGTCGAGCAGCCAAGCGTCGGGTCGAACGAATTATCGTTAACTGCAGGACCCACGATGAGAAGCGACGGACAGACAGGAGGATGGGCTTCGTAGGTGATCGCCTCGATCCTCACCCCGAAATGGGCGGGCGGAGAGGCGGACAGGCGGATATTATCTGGGGAAATGCCCATCGCGCGGGCCTCGTGGGCCACCTGTACAATGAGCCGGGGTGAGCCAGTGACACTGACATGGAGTGCATCCCGCCGGCCGTGACTTGCATCCGCAATGAAACTGCGCAGCCGGTGCCTTTCCGAGCCACGAAGGCTCTGAAGGAACAAGACGCTGTTCTTCTGCTCCACTTGAATCGCTTGTTCAGCCGGCCCAGAATGAATCGAAGCACTGTTTGCGCATCCGCCTAATGTTGCCGCAATAGCAATCAAATGGCACAATTGTCGCAACGTCATTTGACGATCCTCATTCGATGATAAAGCCGGCGCTGCCCGTCAATCCTGGTGCGCTGGTGCGGGGAGCATCGCGGTCTCGGGGGGGCCGTGCCAGCGTGTTCGTCAAAATGCGCCCGGCGTCTGAGGGCGGTGCAATGCGGTTGGTCGGCGTACTCATCTGGGCCGGGTTTGATACGGGCCGCACGATGTAAGGCGTGACAACAATAACCAGCTCGCTTTCGCGTTTTTGAAACGATGAGGAGCGGAAAAGCGCACCGAGGATCGGCACATCACCCAGCCAAGGAAACTCACCGACGTCAGTGTTGAAGTTGCGCCTGATGAGCCCGCCGATTGCAAAGCTCTGACCGCTGGCCAGCTCGACAACCGTGTTGGCGCGCCGCGTCGAGAGGGCAGGGACGGCCATTCCGTTGATTTTGACTTCACCTTCGGTCGATAGTTCGCTGACCTCGGGCTTCACACGGATATTGATCTGATTGTTGTTGAGAACCGTCGGGACGAACTCCAGGCTCACTCCGAACTGGCGAAATTGGACCGAAACCTGCCGATTGTCTTGCATGACCGGAATGGGAAATTCGCCGCCGGCCAGGAAGCTTGCGGACTCGCCGGACATCGCCGTCAGATTGGGCTCAGCCAGGATCGAGGCGAGGTGCTCGCTGGCGAGCGCGTCGAGAGCAGCGCTCACGTTGATATTGCCGGCGCTGAACGCGATACCGATCGTGCCACCGCCGCCCGCCGCGCCGGAACCAGCACCTTTGCCGGTAGCAATGAAAGTGCCGCCTTGGCTCGAAGCGGAGAGCGTGATGCCGAGCTCCTTGACGGCACTGCGGGAGACTTCTGCCACGCGCACGCTGAGATTCACCTGCAATGAGCCGGCCACCTGGATCTTGTTGACGACCAGCGCACCCGCCCCGAGAAACTGCTCGGTGATCTTCTTGGCGGTCTCGACAACATCGGCATTGGGCGCGGTACCGCTAAGGATCGCGCCGCGCGGGGTATAAGTGACCTGGATCGGATAGTCGCCGACCTCGGCCTTCAGCGTGGCACGCAGATCCTCGATGGGTTGCGTGACGATCACGCGCAGCTCGGCCAGAGCCTCCCCGTTTTCGTTCAAAGCGAACAGGCTGGTCCGTCCGGACTTTTTGCCAAACACGAAAATCGTCGTGTTCGACGGCGCCTGGTAATCGGCAATGGTAGGATCGGCAACAAAGATGCTCGCCGCTGGCGCGCTCAGATGAACCGTCTTGCCCTGTGAGGAAGTAAGGTTCAGCGCGCCGGTGATGCTGCCAGGCGCCGCACGCGGCGGCTCTGATTTGCCATCCCGCTTGGTCTGCGCTGCGGCAGCAAGTGGAAACAGCAGAGCGAGTGCGCATAGGGCGTAGCAGAGACGAGGCAGAGCGGCAGAACGGAGTCCGACCATCGACAGCTCATCAGCCCGGGCAGCATTGTTAACGACCTTCAATGGATTGTTGCTTTCAAGTTCGATCGGCTAGGCGGCCGATGCTGCGCCAACGAGTTCAAGCGTGTAACCGACACCCCGCTTGGTCTTGATCCTTAGCGTTGCACCCGCCTGGCTCAAATGCGTGCGTAAGCGATAGATCCCGACTTCCAGCGCATTGGTCGAGACCTCGTCGTCGAACGCATACAGGCTGCCCTCCAGTGACGCGCGCGGCACGGTGCGGCCGGCGCGGTTGAGCAGATGTTCAAGAATGCACACTTCCCGCCGTGCAATCCTCAGTATCCGACCTCCGACTGAGACTTGCCTCGCGATCGGGTCGAAATGCAAATTGCCGAATGTCACGACTGGCGCCGTCATTTGCGTTGACCGCCGCAGAATGGCTCGCATGCGAGCAATGAGTTCGTCGGTAGACACGGGCTTGGGCAAAAAATCATCTGCACCGGCATTGAAACTCGCAATCCGCCGGCTGAGATCGTTAAGACTGCTCATCATCATGGCCGGTATTGAACGTCCCTCGCGCCGCAACTGCTTCAGCCAGTCCAAGCCGTCTCCATCCGGCAAAACCGATTCGAGCAGGAGAATGTGGTAGTTCGCACAATTCAGCGCGTCCACCGCCTCATCTAGGGTGCGCGTCACATCAACAGCGAAGCCGCAGTTCAAGAGCGCTTCCTTCACAACGCGGGCGAAGTCCACATGATGATCAACCAGGAGAATTCGCATTTCATCAGCTCTCGTCCATCCACGCCAAGACCTGAGCGCGTCACGGTTGACCATGAGGTTCGACGAAACTGCGAGACCCCCGCTTTGACGTGAACGCCAAGGGCGGGGAGCGACGAAGCAGAGCATGGTGGGCGGCGATCAATCCCGGTGAACCCTTCGTCATGGGATGGACAAGTGGGGCGATCTGCCAGGGTCTGCACGCGTGGTCGGGGACGCTCAACATGCCCTTTGTGCCATAAGGAGCGCCGATATCATTCACCAATCCGAACGCACTAGTAGCAGGCTGATGCATCTGTGCGCCGATCGCGGCCGGGCCTGCACGCGCTGAGCCGGCGCCTTCGATATCGATAGCGCGAGACTGCGCAATTGAAGCCGAAGCGCAGGAGAGAGCGGCTGGATTTGTGGCTGAGTAAACTCGCGAAACCGGCATTTGGAAACTCCCCAACTTGCCTCAATCCGCGGTCAATCTTGCTAGGCTATCCATCCTGTGGCGCCGAAGGCACGACAATGCAAGTTTTACCGCGTTTGAAGACAGTTCACGTCGCGCACCTGGCCGATGACTCCAAAGGCCGCAATGCGCGACAAAGCGATCGACGCCTCCGACTAGAGGGAAATCCTCCCGCTAGCCAGAATAGACATGTATGACGGCAACGATCCCGACCTTCGGTCGCGTTAGACGTCCCGGACGCTGCAGTCGATAAGGGCTGAGCAGGACCGCAGACCGGCGCCATGACGCTTTTTTTGAGGTGGTTACGTTTTTAAGGTGGTTACGCCAGTTGCATCCGATCGCTTTGGATGAAGGGCGGAATGATCCAAGCTTGGAGTTGCGCTGTGCGCGGAAAGGGCGAGGTAAAGACAGCCCGCGTTGTTCTCGATCGCTCCATCCTGCTTCGGCTGCATCGGGTCCGACGCGGCTTCCTCCGCTCTGCACAGCGGCGATGTCGGAAGTGCGCCTTCGAGAAGAGTGGCCGAGCAGCGTGATGGCGTGGACCGGCGGGGCCTTGAGCTTTAGAGACGTTCGCAATTCTTGCTACCCGTTAGGAAGTGTTCGCGCGAGCGGGGTTCTGTGTCGCGAGGTTTTGTCGGAAACCCTACGCGAGGTTTGTCGGAAATCCTACAATCTGACGCTAGGTAAGATTCAAGTGCCTTTGCCGGCTGGTCAGGACTAGCCTCAAACTTGCAGGCGTGCTGAAGCAGCGACGACACAGTCTGGACCCGGCCCTCCACCTGCGGACAGCGATCGGTCTAGCTCTTTCCAATTTCGCGAGCATTTCCTCTGTGGAACTTAACGTCATGGATGCAGACACGCGATTGCCCAACTCGAATTGACCGGCAAGGCACTGAAGAGAGAATCGATTGTCACACCACATTCGGGAACGCTGCCTCCAATGATCGCGAACGACTATGGGACGTTTAGGCAAGATCGGAAAAATCGATTGTTTTGATGGAACGCATCCAGGCGACGGATAGGACTTGCGGGGTGCGGCCGCTTGGCGCTAGCCGACGCGGGCGTTTATCTGATCTGGCGAAGCGATCACGCGCCACTGTCTTTGATCGATCGCGCATCGAGCATCAGGCTCCGAGCTAGAGCATGAGTAGATGCTCGGCGTCAGCTGCCCACGTCACCGAACTACCTGGCGAATGCGACCTGGCGGTCCGATCGATGCAACGCAATACCGAACCGCCCACGAGCAAGAACGGCTTGGAAGAGCGGTTCGAGTGTGGGGTCCAGAACTCGGACCCGCTCTTAGGACGCCGGAGCCGGTTCAGCCATCTGCTGGCCGGCTTGATGCGTGGGCTGCTCGATCTATCATTCGAAGCCTACGCTGATAGCGCATCCTCCAGCTCTTCCTTAGGGTAGGTGTCAGGTGTCTTGGTGTGTGAACATGAAAGGCACTTGCCGGGATGGCGCGGTTGGCAGGTTATCTATTCATTGCCCTCACGCTTATACGGATTCGTTTCGCTGGCGGTCCGGTAGTCCTGCAAATTGCCGCCTAGAAACAAGCGCTCGGCATCTCGAGCTGGGCGAGCACATCAGATCGACATACGCATCGATGTTGTCCAGATCATCGATATTTATTCCGAACCCAATACTGCTCAGCACGCCGTCGGGCGTCCAGACGGCGGGCTTCGGTACCGTGTAGGTGTGCAGCGTGTTCGCATTGTTGCGATCGCGCCCAGTGTCGGGCGACGATCAGTTTTGAGGGATCCTCAACCAAAGACACGAAAGGAGATGCTGTTGCCTTGTCGCGCATATGCGTCCAGCTGGGCGCGCCCGGTCCACAGGATATCGCTCCAGAGGATCTCCAACGCAAGAATGAATGCCGCGCCGTGTTAGGGGCATACGATATTGCGCTGATATTGTCTTCGTGCGCGGCTTGCAATCACTATCCTGGTTATGAATGCGCCGCAGCTTAAGATATGGCCCGCCACGTCGTCGAAAATGCGCTACTCGGCCCTCGGGAGCTGCGGTCACTGGCGACCACCGTACCAATTGCTGCTCGGCCATCTGCTTCATCACCCTCAACCCGTTCGAATCGTGTCCCGAGAAGACGATAACGATACAAGCTGTGCATCAACGCGACGACGAAGCTCACGCACCGAGCCAAACGAAAGCCGTTGAGGACCTCGCCAAGCAGGCCGGAGTGAATGAAAAATGCGACTTTTTCCTGCTTTGGGTCCCCGAGAGAGATCTTTTCGGTGCGCTCACCATTCGTCTCGCGAATGGCGAGGCTTTGTCGCCCGGCAGGACAGGCAGCTTGGCGAAGCGCGTGAAAAGCGCCGAAGCCTGATCAGGTTCTCTGCCGCGGGTGTTCAAGTGAAATTCTCTGCCGTGAAGCATGCCCGAATGAACGGCGGTCTGACTATTCCGGCCAAAGGCACTGCGGCTTGTGGATCGTCAAGCTTCCGTCCGAGCGCTACGCCGCCGTGCCGGAGAATGAGCTCTCCATGATGACATTAGCGGCGCGGCTCGGTATGGACGTTCCGGAAGTGCAGCTCGTCGACTAGGATGCCATTGCAGGACCTCTGGACGGAATTCGGCATCTGAAGGGCCAGGCTCGAGCTGTCCGGCGATTCGACCGAAGCAGCGCGAGCGCAACTCGGCGCCGGGATCTAGCCGACCTGTCCTGCTGCGCCCCCGCAGTCAGTCAAGCTTGCAGCGCCCTGAGTCGGCGCCTCTGAACGACGCATGAACGAAGCGCTGCTGTCCCTATCACGCGCCGCGGATTTGCGCAGCATTACCGCCCTGACAACAAAGCTGACGACCGCGCGCCCGGAGAACGCACGGGTGCCGCCAGTTGTATCGAGGAGAACTCCTCGCAAAAAAACAACCTGAACTGGTTGGGCAAGCCAATCAAGTTCGACGGAGAAAAATCTCGTGCTCCAGGCCTGGCGGCCCAATACTGGCCGAGTAGTTCACGCCTTTAAGCGTGAGGTCTGTCTGCGGCTGAGACGCGCTAGGCAAGATGTTACGCAATCGCATCGCTTGTATCAGATCTCCCCGCGCCCATTGGTCGCCGTGCTGCCAGTCTGGGGGAAGGTACAGTGACAGATTTGGCGCAACGGACGCAGCGTAGACCGATTCATCTGACTGGCCGAACATCGATGCCCCTAGGTTTTGATTCCAAGGTGCCGGGCTGGGTTGACTGACGCTTTGTGATGGCGAATGGGCAGTTGAATGTGCGCCCTGCCAAAGGTTGGCCCTGTTCCAGCTCCCGGCTGGCAAGGGGCCCGCTTCATCCGCCGCCTGCCAAAGCTCCTCTGAAACGAAAGCTTGCACCGGCGACGGAACGGCCGGGCTTGGCTGATCAACAGTGCCTGCTTGCGAATAGGGGGGTGACTGCAGGTCTTGCCAAAAGTTGGCTGTACTCCAACTCTCGGCTGGCAACTGGCCAGATTGATCCGCTCTTAGCCAAATCTCTTCCGGATCGACAACTCGCACCGGCGAGGGGATGGCTGGGTTTGGCTGATTAAAACTGTCCGCTGGCGAACGTGCGGGTGAAGCGAGCATCTCCAA
>NZ_LLXZ01000031.1 GCF_001440395.1 Bradyrhizobium jicamae
AACCACCCTATGGCACTTCGATGCCGCAGAGTGGGCGCCGTCCACAGCATCAAAAGCCGACATGCAAAGCACCAGTAGCGAGGTCCGCATCTACTTGCAATGCGGGCCTCAACGCTCTTCATCCGGATGTACCCACTTGTACGGCGTAATCTCCCCGCTCGGTCAGCTTGATCATGCGGACAGGTGGCTTGTAACGGCGTGTGCCGCACGACCGGCATCGGAAAGATGGTTCTAGCTTCCAGATCGGCGTACCACGCGCCCTCCGGATGGCGTCGAGCGGCAGACTCGCTCTTGTCTTGCATCGGCAGCATTCGATCTCCAGCCGGCCGTAACCGCCGTTCAAGCATTGGCTTATCGTGGGAGACGGCTGCGCTGGCCCTCCATAGCCTTCCATGCGGACTGACCACACGCTTCTGCCGGCACACAACTGTTAACCACCCGTTAACCATAGCTATTCATGGTGCTGTTCGTGTGTGTGTTCGCGACGAGTTTGAACTACATGGCGCAGCGTATTTCCAGAGCGTCAGTTGGAGGGGATGAGGACGCCCTGAGCTGTCCCTCCCCGCTGGCACCAGACAAGGGAGCAACAGCCCTCGATCTGGTATATCAAGCGGCCGACGTTTTCCGCGGTATGGAGAAGCACGCCCGCGAGACCGAAGCCCGTGCCCAGTCAATTTGCGCGAGCGCGTTAGAAGGATTGCGGCTTGCCGAAATGCGAGCGGAGGCCGCCGAGCAGGCACAACGTGAACTCATCGTCACCGCCGAACGTAAGCTGCAACATGCGTGCCAAGCGCTGGAACAAGCCCGGTCCTGTATTGAAGCTCAGAAGGATAAGTTGACGGCCGTAGAGCTTCGTGCCGAAGTTGCCGAAGCCGATGCGCGACAAGCCAAGGAGGCGCTCGCGCTCGTTGAAGAGGCCATTCGCAAGCGTCTGCTTTGCGCAAACCCCGATGTGGGTGTCAGGTTGACAGCGGTAGCCTGATCCATTGCGACTGCCATGGCTCACCTGGGTGCCGCCGGAGGCAGCCGCGGCACGAGCGAACACCCTGCTGTGAGCTTGACGGCGGCCGCCTCCTTTGGGCCAACGATTTGAAATCGGCCGGCGCATGGGTCGCGGTTCAAGTACGAGTGTACCGCGCGCGCCAATTCAAAATGACAAAGCCAAACGATAACTAGCTATTAACCAAGCTAGATTATCTGGAGAGTTGGGCATTCGGGGCGCGTGTGCTGGCTTGCTGGCCAGCCGGTAGTGTAGGCGTGGACCCATGGCCCTTGACCCCGAAGAGTTCGTCACCCTGACAGATCACGGCTCGATGAAACTGCGCGCGGCCGTATTGCGCGCGATGACGTTGCTGCCCAAGGAGCGCAAGCGGACAACAATCGTCCGTGAGGGTGAACCAGCGATCCTGAATTTCGAGCAGATCAAAAACCTTGCGGCGCAGTGGGACGAACGGCTCGTGCCAATCGACTGACTGGTTTCCCTGCGCTGGTTTAAGTCGGGTCGTCGAATACGCGCCCGATCTGAACGCGGAAACCAAGAAAAAAGATTGATCTGGTTCGCCCTCAACGAGGACCGTCCGTTGTTCGCCTCCGCAGGCATGTGGACGAACTACAACGGGGATCGCGGCACCAAGTCGAAGCCGACACCGGGGCCGCTACGCCGGAAATCGAACGTTGCATATCGCACCGTGATCGTCTCCGGTAGCGTTGTCTGCCGGATAGACCGCATATGGCACCAGGCAATCCAGGACAAGGATCATGGAGGCGCCGAGCCACCCACGGCCATCGACGCCGGCCCGCTGGAGTGATGGACATTCGCCGTTCCGATCCTGAGCGAATTCACCTGTACGGTCACTATGGCAGCGACGAATGCCCTAGGAACTGACCTCACCGCGTCCCGTTGCCCTCCGGGAGGAGAACAGAGCATCGGTGAGGTTCATGATAGCATCGTTGGGATTACCACATTGGCTGATGATCGCAGGGACGTTGCTGGTCGTCGTCGGCTTTGTTGGTGCCCTAGTCAGCGGCAAAAAAGCAGACGAAGTTGATCCACTACCCAACCAGCCGACTGATACGCCCCACCAGCAGATGCCGCCTTTGCCGAGTCTCCTCGACTCCAGGCCAAAGAACAACGCCTAGTCACCTATTGGGATTCTCAACGGGTCTTCGGCCATCGGCGCTGTAATCAAAGCGTCACAAACCTGCGGCAGGGTCAGCAAGCCGGCATTTCAGCAGCCGACCGGGGAAATCCCAATGCCGCCGAGCGATTATACTCCGCTCTGGCCAGCGTTGCGTCAAACAGAGGAAATAAACCCCACTCGTCAAAGGACGACGATAGATGATTGATCAACAGCTGGCTCGCTTGCGTACGCATCGCAGTAATATTCAACGCTATCGCAATTTATTGCAAACCAGCCTGACAGAGCTTGAGCGCAAGTTTGTCGAACAGCGCTTGATCGAAGAGCAATCAAATCTGGAGAGCTTGGCCACCTCCCTCCCCGATAACTTCCGCGGGTCGAAAGCCGGTCGTTCGGACAGCCGCCTGGCTTAGGCGGTGCGTGCTTGTAAGTGGCCTGCTGCCGTGAACCGGCGGCAACTTCCCATGATGTGCGTTGCGCGTTGAGCCGACCCGCTGTGAAAGACCCGAAAAGCTGTCGCTGGATTGCTCAGCGACGGTTCTCCGGCCGCCAACCGTGGCGCTGGTTCCTTGGCACGCATTTTCCAGCAGTCTGGGCCGTTCTTAGGAACTTGCGGCGCTGCTGAGAATCGAATCCATCGCTCTCGGGGATCGTGGAGACGAACCGAGAGAAAGTGGCGGCCCCAGCTATCTCCTCCCAGAGTACTGGGGCCGTTTTCAGATGCAGCCGCCAGCGCGACCGGCGGTCTTATTTGGATAGTTACGACGATCAACCTACCCTGAGATTTTCGGCGGATTCTTTCCCGCGGTTGGCCACGACTTCGTAGCTTACCCTCGCGCC
>NZ_LLXZ01000032.1 GCF_001440395.1 Bradyrhizobium jicamae
ACGGGGTCGACCTTGATGAAGATGTTGCCGCCATCACGGAAATGGATCAGGTGTTCGCCTTCTCCGGCACCAAGCACATAGGCCTGCGGCAGTTTGTGCGACGTCGCCTCGATCTCCTTGCTGTTTGGCATCGCGTGCTCCATTGGCCAATGTTCAACAATGCAAAGGCCACAATAGCAGAATGCTGGACCGCGAGCGACGCTGAGGGTCAAAGACGGCTTTGGGTCATGAGCGCCGTTTTGGCGACCAAGCCGCCGCTTCCGCTCCACCCTGACAGCACCCTGACAGCAGACGTTGTGACGGGCTGTTGGCAGGTCTCTGAAGAGCCAAAACCGGAAGTGGAGTTCTCCGGGAGATTAGCCAAGCTTGAGCTTGGCCCAGTTGTAGAAAATTAGACCAATAACCAGAACACCAATTTGCACGCAAAATAAGGATACCAGAGCCCAATACATTCTTGGGTCATCGTCACGATAAATCCAGCCGCCCCGTGACGGCACGCGCATTGTGCGAAGGAAGTAGAACAACACACAAGCAAGAATGTAGAGGATTATGATCCCCAAGTAAGTCAAAAGAGATTGCATGACTATGAGATTGTAGGGTCTGTTTCCATTAACGTCACAATACTGAAGGCTAAAATCGGATCAAGTGAGTGACTACTTCCGGTTCGGGTCACAAGCGGGCCTGCCACCTTACCGACTGTCCGACGCACTGGAACGAAGAGGCAGGTTACTCACACTGGCGCCTGCCACGAGTATTCCAGCGCTTACGATCCAGAACCAATAACCGCTTCCGTATGAAATAATCTCCACCTCGCCAAGTTTAGGACTGATTGGCACGGTAGCTACTCCCAGAAACGTCAGCGTCAGTCCCAACGCAAGGACCGCAGAGATCAACGCTGCGGATCGCTTGTCGGCAAGATAGAAGAACCAGGCGGCCACAATGATGGGGTTGGCAAGCCAAGCGGCATAGCCAGCGTTAGGAAGCACCTGTTCGTGAAAACTAGCGATGACGGCGATGGAAGAGAAAGCGCAGATCAAGGCAGCAACGTACCATCTCGCGCAGGCGCACAACCATCCTGCGATTATTAGGACGAAAAGCGGCAGGTGAAGCCAGCTCCCGAGCACCCCGGCCCATCCTGTAAGCAACATGACAAGAGCGGACTCGCTCCTTCTCTCCCCCACAACGTAGCAACATTCGGTTACAAATGCGGTCTGGGTAAGACAGGCGATGAACATAGTTGCGCTTGCCAGCACGACGGCAGTACGCCACGTCCTCAAGTTGCGGTCGCCATGAAGAAGCCTGAGAATTTTCAGTGCGCTGCGCACACCCGAATGGCTTATCTCAATGAAACACGACCTTGGGCATGATAGCCCATAAACCGGCTTGGGTTTTGTGCAGATTTTTAGGAGAATTTGCGTGCCCAAGTCAGCTTCGGGTCAAAAGCCGGCGTTGAAGGTCGCGCTGAGTTACGTCCGGTCTACCCCCACGAGCCGACGTGCCGACGGACAATGTGATCTTCGCCTCAGGGCCAATAACCGACGTCAGCCCGGGTGGACATCCCGTCAAAAGCGTTTGGTACTGTCGCGTGATCCGTCGTAGAGTATCTTCTAGGTAGGATTGCGGGCAATGGTGCAGGAGCCGCCAGTCCGGGTCGAGCGTAGGTTGTCGGCGATATTGGCCGCCGACGTGGCTGGCTATTCGCGGCTTATGCACCATGACGAAGTGGCTACGCACGCCAAACTGACGGCGCTCCTCGCGGACAGTGTCATGCCCGTGATCTCCGAACACGGCGGCCGCATCGTGAAGAACACCGGCGACGGGTTCTTGGCGGAGTTTCCAAGCGCGGTCGAAGCGGTCCGCGCTGCTGTGCAGTTCCAGACCCGCATAAAGGAACTTACAATCGCTGAGGTGGAAGACAGGCGTATTGCGCTCCGGGTGGGCGTCAATATCGGCGACGTCATCGTCGAGCCGCATGACATCTTTGGAGACGGCGTCAACATTGCGGCGAGGCTTGAGGGCATCGCAGAGCCCGGCGGCATCTGCATCTCGTCATCTGTCTACGATCAAGTTCGAGGCAAAGTCGCGGTCAAGTTCGCCGATCTGGGCGAGCAGAACCTCAAGAACATCGACCGCATGGTCCGAGCCTATGCCGTGGTCCGGGATGGACCGAGCCCGGCTGCCCTGACTGGAAGCGCAAGGCCGGGCGCGCCTTCAGCACCTCGTCTTTCCATCGTTGTGCTGCCTTTCGCCAACCTCAGCGGTGATCCCGAGCA
>NZ_LLXZ01000033.1 GCF_001440395.1 Bradyrhizobium jicamae
CATCTGTAGCGCCTATACCAGCACCGGCATTGGTCTCGAGCAGTACGCTGTGGCCTGCGGCCACATACTCCCGGACCGCTCCAGGGGTCAGGCCCACGCGGTATTCGTGCGTCTTGATTTCCTTGGGAACGCCCACCTTCAATTGCAATCTCCTATTCGGATGAGCTCTTCTAATCGAAACGGCAGATTGTTTTCCTGCAAACTTGCGAAGCAGGCGCCAATTGGTGCAAGAATCTAACGATTTTTGACACTATCACGCAGGATTCCAAACAGATGGACGCCGACAAGATTGACACGACGATCCTGGCCGAGCTCAGCACTAACGCGCGGATCAGTCAGACCGAACTCTCGAATCGAATGGGACTATCCAGCACTGCAATCGCGCGCCGGCAGCGCGCGTTGGAAGACGAAGGATAGATCACGGGATATCAGGCGATACTCGACCTGAACCGGTTCGGTCTCAACACCACTGTGCTGGTTAGAGTCACTCTGGACAAAGTGACGAGGCATTAAACTTGTTCGAAACCGGTGTCCTCAAGTGCCCATCAGTGATCCGCTGCTTTTTGATGTCGGGAAGCGACGACTACCTCCTCATCGTACTGGCTCGCGATAACGAGGATTTCGAGAGAATCCACCGAACTGAACTCTCGCGTCTTCCCCGCGTTTCGCGCATCCAGTCAAATTTTGCCTTACGGCAGATCGTCAATCGTGCAGTACCCCCGGCCGTCTTCGGAAGATCGGGGCGCTTACTCCGCAAATAGGTATACACTCTATAGTGCTCTCATGAGAGTCTAGCCCAGGGCGTCGATATCTAAGCCCGCCTATTTCATGGTCACCGATTTTGCGAGATTGCGAGGCTGGTCGACGTCGGTGCCCATCACCACCGCGGTATGATACGCCAAGAGCTGCATCGGAATGTCATAGACCATCGGAGTGAAGTTTTTCGCCATATCAGGCAGTACGATGGTCACGAGCGAGTCCACGGCGGCCTCCTTAGCACCTCTTTCATCGGTCATCAGGATGATATTGCCGCCTCTTGCTGCAACTTCTTGCATGTTTGAGACGGTCTTTTCGAAAAGCTGGTCGTGCGGGGCAATCACCACGACTGGCATGCTCTCGTCGACCAGCGCAAGCGGCCCGTGCTTGAGCTCGCCCGCGGCGTAGCCTTCGGCGTGGATATAGGCGATTTCCTTCAGCTTCAGCGCGCCTTCCAGCGCCAGCGGAAATGAGGTACCGCGGCCGAGATAGAGCACGTCGCGCGACTTGGCGATCTTGCGCGCGAGATTCTCGATTTGCGGCTCGGTCGCAAGCGCTGCTGCAATCAGCCGCGGGATTTCGATCAACTCCTGCACGAGCCTGGCCTCGTCGGCGTCGGACAATTCACCGCGCGACCTGCCGGCAATGACCGCAAGCGCGGCCAGCACCACCAGTTGGCACGTGAAGGCCTTGGTCGACGGGCCGCGGATTACCGGCCCGGCCAGCGTCTGCAACACCGTCTCGCTCTCGCGCGCGATCGTCGAGGTCGGCACGTTGACTACCGAGAGCGTGTGCAGCCCCTGCGACTTGGCGTAGCGCAGCGCGCCGAGGGTATCGGCCGTCTCGCCGGACTGCGAAATGAAGATGGCGAGATCGCCCTTGCGCAGCGGCGCCTCCCGGTAGCAGAATTCGGAGGCAACATCGATCTCGACCGGGATGCGGGCCAGCAGCTCGAACCAATATTTGGCGACATACCCGGCATAACTGGCGCTGCCGCAAGCAGTGATCAAGATGCGGTCAAAGTCCTTGAAGTCGAATGGTAGCTTCTGCGGCAACGCGGCACGCTCTGCGCCCTTGTCGACATAGTGCGTCAGCGTATGCCCGACGACTTCGGGCTGCTCATGAATCTCCTTGGCCAGGGAGTGGAGGCAATTCGCCTTGTCGACGAGAAACGACAACGCGCCGCATTTCAGCACATCGCGATGGGCTACGGTGCCTTGCACATCATAGATCACGAGCGTCTTGCGGGTGAGAACGGCCCAATCGCCGTCATCGAGATAGGTGATGGTCTCAGTGAGAGGCGCAAGCGCAATCGCATCCGACGCCAGAAACATTTCGCCGTCGCCATGGCCGATCGCAAGCGGCGAGCCCTTGCGGGCGCCGATCATCAGGTCGTCGTAGCCCTTGAACAGGAAAACCAGCGCGAACGCCCCGCGCAATTTGGGTAGCAAGGCTCTCACCGCGTCCTGCGGCGAATAGCCCTTGATCAGATGAGAGTCGACGAGGTGAGCGATCAGTTCGGTGTCGGTCTCGGAAGCGAATTGGGCACCCTGCTCTTCCGACTTGCCGCGCAGCTCGCAAAAATTATCGATGATGCCGTTATGGACCACGGCCACATTGTCAGCCGCATGCGGATGAGCGTAATTCTCGGTCGGCTTGCCGTTCTTGGTCCAGCGGGTATAGCCGATCCCGGTGTGGCCCCACAGCGGCTCGGCGCGTAGTCCGCTCTCAAGGCCTTTCAGCTTGCCCTCGGAGCGCCGCCGATCAAGATGAGTGCCTTCCAGGGTCGCAACACCTGCGGAGTCATAGCCGCGATATTCCAGCCGCTTCAGCGAAGCGATCAATTGCTCCGACACCGGACCGCGTCCCAAAATGCCGACAATCCCGCACATGCAGATTAATATCCCCGCAGCTCCAGTTGAACGGCATCGTCGTCCTGCCTTCAGATGTAGGCGGCAAGCTAAAGTCGCGCTGTTTGTCAGATTGGTCACGGCCTATCGCTCATTTGCCTGAGCCAGAGGCAGGCAATTCGCATGCCAATACCGAGGGAATTGACAATGTTCCGCTTTTTCGAAACGGAGCCGCGAGCTTTACGACGCGTGCCCGCGGTCTTCGAAGAATCTCAGCGATTATTCGGCTGCGTTGTCGCGGATCAAGCGTGCCGGGCATCGCGCTGAGTGCTCCCATCGTCCGGTGCTTGGCTTACATCGAGGACAGTTTTATAGACTGCAATTGAGAGAAACGCGCTTTCGCAAAACGGCTTTTTGCGAGGGCTGCATCAGCAGCACGCCAGGAAGCGCGTGAGAATATCTTCTGGCGCAGCCCGGATGGTCTTGTGCGTGTGTGGGACGGCACCATGGTGGCACGTTGTAAACTGCCTGCTAGGAGACATTACAAGATCTGCGGACCCGGCACGCTGTGCGGCGCGGGCTTGGTCTAGATGAGGGCAAAGCGGACCTGAGACGTTTTTCGGCGGCCAAGGCGGCCAACAATAACGTGCGTTCGAGCATCACTCATCTCGAATGCTCAAGCGCTTCGGGGGCGTGAAGTATCGATATTTGCCGGTGAGCGTTCCGTTGACGAACTGAAGGCCGTGATCGCCATAGATCATATCCTCGCGTACGTAGCCGTCCGCTATGGCCTCTTGATTGTTGCCGCCAACTGTCTTCCGGGCAGTCGTCACCCCCTGGCTGGCTGGCGGCGAGCCGAGCATTTCAATTATGGCATCGCGTGGTGTACCAAGTTTCAAGATATCAAACTGTTTGGTGGGGATCATCCCGGCTGCCTTGATGGGCTCATCTCTCATTCGCGGGAGATCTTCAGATCCAATTGGCTTACGAACCACAACTTTCTCGATGCAGTGCGAATGGATTGGAATGCCAGGGTGCGAGTCCCATTTAATGTAATGATCGGAGCGCAAGATTTCCCAGCCGGCTTCTGTATAGATAGCCTCCAGCTCTCCGCGCGAGAACGATTTCTTGTGACCGCATGCCAAACTCTCCTTGGGAATAGGATGGTCCGGTTGATCGAGCGTGTTGGTGAAGCAATGAAATCCTCCGGGCCGCGTGCGATCGATTAAGACCGTGACGAGCGGTTTCCAGACGGTCCGTTCGGTGAAATGCAACACGGATTGCGCTATGAAGAGGTCGAGGTAAGCAGGCGACTGGAACGCTTCCACAGAAGCGACACCGCTCGTTATATTTACGCCGAGATCACCTGCGAGCCGGTTTAGTTTGGAAATGGCGGCTTCAGATATATCGGTTGCGATTACCTGATGACCAAACTGGGACAAATAGAGGACGTTGCGCCCTTCACCGCAACCCAGCTCGACAACTACGCTCTTTGCGCGGAGAGCTGGTGCTATTTCGAAGATTTCGGTACTAGGACCACCCATACACGACACGTTGGGATCGGCGTAGCCCGAATCCCACCAAAAGGGTGAATGCTTCGCCACCTCTTGCATACCGCACCTCACGCAGCCTGATATTGCTCTTCGAGGGCCACTATCGTGCCCGAGTAAAAAATCCGAGCCATAATGCTCGAATATTTGAATCCGGTGTGAGTAAGTTGATAAGTATCACCATCTGCCAAGTCGACGAGTTGCAAACGTTCGAGCGCCTCGAGTTCTTCGCAGAAATCGGCCGCCAGTGCGCGTCCGAATACTGCAGCATAATTCTTTCTGCTCAAAGCTGACAACGTCAGTCCAAGCAGGACGTAACGACGCGCAAGATCTTCCTGCGTCAGCCGGATTCCATGCGATGCTATCGCGTGAGGATCGAAGGGGCGAGCCGAGAAGGCGTCGATGATGGGCGAAGCCGCGCTCCAGTTGACAGCATAGTCCGTGCTATAGTGATATTGCCCGAAATAGCTTCTGGCGCCAGCTCCCAATCCTAGCAGGGGCGTTCCCTCGAAATCCGACACCTCCTGTCGGTAGGCCTGGTCGCCAGCGATCTTGGTGAAGCGCGTGAAGGATTCCTGGCGGTAACCTTTGGACGCCATCAGAGCAACGTTCTGGTCGTAGACCTCATACTTTTCCGCTTCAGAGAAGAATAATTCGGGATTGTGCGCCTTCGAAGTAATGATGCTCGTCATCGGACGAACAACAACGGGATAAAGAGAGATTGTCTGCGGCGCATAGTCAAGCACGCGACAAAGCGAAAGGATCCAGGAATCGCGGGTTTGACCACGCAGGCCGTAAATTAGATCAAGATTGACGTGAGAAAAGCGCTCGATGAGGGCTTCGATCGCAGCTTTCGCAGTCTCGACCGAATATGGTCTACCAGAGTGAGCAAGCTCTCCGGGCTCCATGCTTTGAATGCCCATGCTCATTCTGTTGACGCCAAGGACCTTCAAGCAATCCAGAAGGTTGTTGTCGAAAGAGTCTGGCGCGCTTTCGACTGTAATCTCACATCGCGGGTTTCGTTTTGGAAAGGCTGCATCGAGAGCGACGAAAAGCTCGCCGAATTGATGCTGCGTCAGCAGGGTTGGACTGCCGCCGCCGAAATAGATGCTTACGACCTCTCGGTCTCCGAAGTATTCTCCATAGCGACCGACGAGCTCCACCAGTCGAGCGACATAGGACTCCCGGGACGCCTGTCTATGGCGCGTTGTAAGAAAGAGAGTGCAGTAAGTGCAGCGGTAACGACAGAACGGAATATGGATATAGATGTTGATTTGCTTTGAGCGACTAGCCTGCTCGGCAACATCAGTTATGCGGAGTGGTTGCCTAAAGGCCCGATACGCTCGCTTAGACGGATAACCATAGACATAGGTCGGCAGCTCCTTTTTCGCTATAGTTGTTTGAAGAAATTCCAGACAATCCATGGCTTAACCTCTTGCCAAAGCCAGGGAACGCCTGAACGCCGTCTTCTCCGGACGTCACAAGTTCCTTATGGCGATTAGCCATTTCAGTGCAAGCTACTCATAGCCATTTGAGTATGGCGTGTGCGCCACTTATGGTCTTCGGATCTAACCGTGCGGCGTATGTGTAAGAAACCAAACGCCCGCAGATATAGCTACAGCGGCTCCTACCCTCTCAAGTCCGCCAACTGCTCCTGTAGGTCGCCAAGACCACCCCCCGAAGTTGCAGATGCTTCTTCAGGAGTTAATTCGGTTATACCATAGGCTGACATGTCGATCTTCATTGTTTCCTCCTTCTCAAATGAGAGGGTCAGTCAGTGATCCCGGTCGGCACCTCCTGCCGCCGGGCAACGAGAGACACTCAAGAGTCATGCCAACTGCGCAGGAAGAGTCTCCGAAAAGCCGTCCTGCATTTTATTCGACAACTTTACTAGATCAAAGCGTGGCTCGCCCGCCGACCTCACTATCATGTCCACCTTAGGCCGACTTCCGCGTCATGGATCAATCAGGTCGAGCGCTGGTTCGCCGAACTCCCCAGAAAGCAGATCCAGCGAGGTTTCCACACGTCCGTCAGGTCGAGGCCGACATCCGCACCTTCACCGATCTGCACAACAGAAACCCGAAGCCCTTCAAATGGACCAAGTCCGCCGACCAGATTTTGGCTTCCGTCAAACGCTTCTACCACAAAGCCCAGCAGACTTATGTGGCGAACTTTAGATCCACCTGACTAGCAGTCCTCACTGTAATCTCGATATTCCGCACCATGCGGCGGTTGGGCGCTCCGCGCCCCCACTCCACAACTGAATGACGACACCGGGATTGTGTCGCCTCCCCAGATCTCCGGAGATGGAGTTTTCCATAGTCGTAACGCTTGAACTACGTCTCGGCGCTCGAATGTGAATAACTCTCATTGAATGCCGCGCCTGCATCAGCGATCAGACGGAACATTTCGTCGACTGTCAGCTGCGCCTGACCCCTGTTCTAGTATCGCGCTGGAAAACTCGAACACCCAGACGCCGGTCAGAACGGCCATGATCTTGCGCCGCCGATCTCGACAGCTGGCAGTCGCTGCCATCGCGTTACCGCGTTGTCATATTTAGCCGTGTCTGGACGGACACATTTATGTGCGAAACCCAACAAGAAACCGCAAGTATTCCGCCCGCGCAGCGCGAAGCACATGACTTTGCCCGTTTTCAAGCACGCTCGCGCAACGTGTTTGTGGCATGCCGATTGCTGGGACACTGGGAGGATCCATTACGACCATGGCAATCTCGCAGATACCCGGCCGAGAGCTAAGATGAAACTTGCTCGATTAATCCAAACCAATACCATCGATGCCGCACCGATGGGTGTGGTCCCAGCAACTGAAGTTCGGCCGTGTCCATCGCGGGTGCTTCTGTCGTTCGCGCAGCACGGCTTTGGTTCTCATCGGGTCTGGAGAACGGCAGCGCGTTACATCAAGATGGGCCGTCCTTCAAAAGCCGCACTTGATAATCGCTGGTCACTGAAGATATGCGGGGCCAAGCCGTCAGGTTTTTCCCTTTCGGGGACGGGGCGTCCCGCGCCTTTTGCCCGGGCGTTTCCGCGCGCGGCAGCTGGCCATTAGCCAAAGGCCGCCTGCGCAGAAAGACTGCGCATGAGGGCCCATCCAGCCGCTTCGTCGCCTGTCATCTTGTCTAAGAGCTGGTCGGTTTATTTCTGGTCCCGCCACAACACAAGGAGAAAGACCCCTATGACTGTTGTCCGATTTGTGTTTGCAGCATTGAAGCCGGGTGTCAGGGCGGCCGACTATGAACGCTTCGAACGCGAGGTGGACTATGTCATCGCAGGCAAAATGAAAACTATCCTCAGCTATTGCACGCACCGCATCACCGAGACCGGCGCTGGCCTATCAGGCGGACCGTGGGATTATGTTGAGCGCATTGAGGTGACCGATCGCGCCGCCTATCAAGCTGAGCTGGCTGTGGTCGGCAAGGAACTGATCGAGCAACTCTACGAGAAGTATCTCGACAGATCCAAGACGGTATCGGTCTGGTCGGAACGTATCGAACCATGAGTTTCGCCGGCACGGGCTTTACCGGAACGGTTGCTTTCGTCAGCGGTTCGCACTCGGGCGCCGGGACAGCGCGCGTGAGTTCGCGCGACCGGAGCGCCTGTGGTGGCCGTTCACTGTTGGGCCACATTTCGGCGGCTGTACAGGAAGTTGTCGATGACATTCCTTGCGAATGACATGCGGGCCCGATCTTAGTGCGGATCTTGGTATGCCCCGAAAACCCAACAGCTTATCGCCGACCTGGCCGAGCAACGCGGCATGGTGTCGATCTTAATCAGAAATACGAAAAGCACTCTCGGATTGCGGTTTCGGCATTCACGTGCAGCAAGGCCATTGCCCTGCTGGTCCTGAACTTTCCCGATATCACGCGAACGCGGGAGGTTCGCTGATGTGGCGTATAGCGAAAGGAAGAAGCGAAGTTCTCATGTCCGATAATGCTGCTCAATTCGATGAGCTTGCCAGTCTACACGAGAATATGGCTCACTGGCCCCTTCGAAAATACGTCGAAATGCCAAGCGTACTAGAGGCAATCGGGGACGTTGATGGTCTCTCCATCCTCGATTTCGGGTGCGGCACGGGGGTGTATTCCCGCATCCTAAAGCAGCGCGGTGCCGGCCGCGTTGTAGGATACGATCCGGCGCTAGGCATGCTGAGCTACGCGCGGCGTCGGGCAGAGAAGGAGGCTATCAACATCTCCTTCGTCTCCCATCTCCCTGCCTCATTGATGGGCCAATTCGACCTGGTGCTTGCAGCCTATGTGCTGCCTTATGCGGCCACCGAAACTGAGCTGCAAGCCATGTGCGCCGACATAGCTGTCCTGTTGCGTCCTGGCGGCCGCTTCGTGACATTGCCGATTCATCCGTCTTACAGTTCACGTTCCGACTACTACGAGCCCTATGGGTTCAGGCTCGCGGCCGACGATCCTGAGAAACCATATCTAGACGGTGGACGCATAAGGGTCGACTTCTGCAAAAACGGAGAACAAGGCAGCGTCTTCGCATGGTATTGGTCCGCGGCTTCTTTGGAATGTGCGTTAGAACAAGCCGGCCTCCGATCGTTGAAGTGGCGGGAACTGGATGCTCCGGCATATGCCACTTTCGATCATCCTCCCAAAGAGTTGCATGCATATCTTCAAAAGCCACACTCGGTCATCATCGAGGGTGTGCGCGCCCGTGAGCCACGATATGCGGAGTCAAAGTCATGACGATTGTCCCCTCGAGAAGCGAAGCGTCCCGCGCGTTTTGCTCCGGCGTTTCGCAAAAGCTATGCGACATGGACGAGCATGAATGGGATGCTCTAATCAGTGATAACAATTTCTACAACAGCTACCGGTGGCTGCGAGCTCTCGAACATTCATTCGGTGCAACGGACGTGCTTGCGGTCCACGGATCGGCCAGCCTCGTCGCCGCATGTACGCTTTGGGAAGGAGACCAAGCGTCCGGGATGTTTTTCCTACCAGATTGCATGGCGGACATTCCTGGCCCTTGGCAACAGAGCTTTCTCTGGCTGGGCGGTCGGCGCAACACACACAACGAGATTCCGTGCATTCAGGGCGGGCGAAGGCGTCAGGCTTTGACAGAGTTAGGACGCTGCGCGTTGAACTATGTCCAGGAGCGGGGCTATGCCGGCTTTGTGATGCCGTACATGCCCTACCAGGCTGCGGTGGAATTTGCAGACGCCATAGGGGCGGCGGTCGTTTTGCATTCTGCCGAAGCCTCGCTGGAAGTTCCCGACACAGGACTCGCCGGAGTGATGGCGCGCTCGCGCGCGCATGACCGTAATCAGAGCAAGTCTGAAATCGCTGCGTTCCAGCGAATGGGAAGCAAGGTCGAATGGGCCGCGGCCGAGGAACTCGATGACTCGGTGGCCGCTCATCTCTTCACCCAGAACAGGTCACGGTACGGCAGCGCGCAGGATCTCGAGTGGATGCAAAGGATCCTTGCGGGGCAGAGAAAGGCGGGTGTATCGCATTTGGGTGCCGCAGCAATTTCTAAGCGTAACGACGACGTAACCGCGCTGGCTCTCTTCTATCGCTTCGGAACGGCACTTCACTTGCGCTATTTCGGAGCCGACTACAATCTCGGTCTCAACGACTACAGATATTTCGTCCTCTGCTACTACGAGGCTCTCGACTACGCTGCAGCGCACGGTCTCACGACATTGCGGCTTTCTACCTCCGCTCTGCGCGCGAAGGTGAACCGCGGGGCAAAGATCGAGCCGCAAGCCGTCGTCGCCAAATGTGCCGATAAACAGCACATCTGCCACTCGGAGGCCAAGCGGCACAATCGCCGTATGCTCAGACAATATCGGGATCAATTCCCTGGCCATCTGAGCCATGATTGGAAATTGGTCGAGTCTCATCAAGATCGAACAGGTTGACAAAATACGACTTGCCGCAGCTTGTGTACGTCTTGTCGAACGTTCGAACCTGACGACGTTTTGACCTGAATCATCGAGCGAGGTTCGATTCTACCAAGCGCTCGATATAGCGGCCGTGAAGCCCGGCTTCAATTTGAGGTTGGCAGATCTTGGGCGAAGAAATTGCTATTTCTTCAATTTGCCGAGTAGACCAGCGGCGACGCCGCCACTCTGCATCGACGGCTCGATTGATTTGTGTGGCAGGAAGTCTGGTAGCAAGGCCGGTTATGGCGATGATCTTCTTGACGTCAGACTTCTTCATATCGGCGCCGGCGGTTCGCGTTGGCGAGCCGCTCGATTTCGGCGCAGCGTTCGATCAGCGTCGCGAAGGGCTCAGCTTCGCCAAGCAAGATGCCGTCATCCGCCATTTTATTGTAATCGGCTTCGAGCGTCTTGAGCGCTTCAGCATCGGGAACGAGCTTCAATGCGCCCGAGACAGCCTTCGCTGTAGTCAACCGGATTTCTGTCAAGCACACCGCCAAAACGCGCAATGGCCTGGATGACGCGATTGCCTTCCAAACAGTCTCGATCTGGATCGTAGGCGCTCTTGCCGAGCGGAATGTTCACGAAGTGCCACCGGCTGTTTCCGTATTGGCTTGCCCAATAATCATCAGCCAAGCTCGCCACGGACGCCATCGAGACCTTCTCAATCATGGCGATCACACACCACCTGTCGTTGAGCCCTCACCCAAACTTGAATAACACCCCATATCCCCCACGCGGATAGCTCCATTCGATGTCGCCGGTGGGCTCTCCGATGACGCGGCAGGTGCCGCACTCGATGCAGCCGTCGACGGTGATCTCGACCTGGCCCTTGTCGTTGAGCTCATAGCAGCGCGCGGGGCACGCTCTCAATAGCGCAAGTAGCTGCGCCGATGGCTTGGTGTGCGCGCGTACCTTGATGTGGGGACGACCGACGTCGACGAGATAGCGATTGTAGAACAGCTTATCCTCGACGCGCACAGAGGGCTCGACAGTCATGTTTCAACTCCTGAGATTCGGCTCCGACTTTGGCTGATCAGCGCCAAGCGCGGGCGAGGCGGAATGCATCGCCGAACAGACCTATCCATGACCGCGCGTTGACGAAGGATTTCAACGTCACCTTCTCTTTCTCAGTTTTTGGCGTGCCGTCGACGCGCACAAAGTTCTGCATCGCTCTGGAGACCAGCTGCGGATAGGTAAGAAAAAAGTTTTGCGAATTGGTGTGCATCAGCTTCGGCATATCCTTGTATTTCTTCAGATCCTTGATCACGAAGGAGTCATCCAGCATCTTCTTGTAGAGCGCGAGGTTCTCAGCGCTCATGGGAGCCCGGCGCGACCTCACCTGCGAGATTGCTTCGGCCGCGATGCGGCCCGAGGTCATCGCGAGGTTAGAGCCCTCTCGATGAATGGCGTTGTTGAGCTGCGCCGCATCGCCCACCACCACCCAGCCCTCACCATAAAGCTGCGGGATCGCCTTGTAGCCGCCCTCAGGTATCAGATGCGCGGAATATTCCTTCACCTCGGAGCCCTTGATCAGCCGCGCCACGGACGGATGCCGCTTGAAGCGATCGAGCAACCCATACGGCGTCTCGCCCGTGCGCTGGAAGTCGGCGACGAGACAGCCGATGCCGAGCGAGATGCACTCCTTGTTAGCATAGATGAAGCCCATCCCGGTCATGCCGCGGGAAATGGTGCCGGCCGCCTCGATCACGACGCCCTCGTCGCCTTCGAGATTGAACCGTTCCTCGATGGTCTCGCGCTGCAAGAAGTGCATTTCCTTCACCGCGAGTGCCACCTTGTCAGGCTTGGGCCGCTCGCGCAGACCCGCACGCGTGCCGAGCAGGCCGTTGACGCCCTCGGCCAGCACGACAACATCTGCATGGATTTCGCCGCCGCCGCGATCCGTACGCACCCCGACGACCTTGCCCTTGGCATCCTGCGCGAGCTCGGTCACCGTGGTCTCGCACAGCACCGTCGCGCCGGCCTCGCGTACCTTAGAGGAGAACCATTTGTCGAACTGCGCGCGGATGATGGTGTAGCGGTTCGGCCGCTGCTCATTGAACTCGTCGGAGCAGTAATGCAGGCCGACATGGGAGCGATCGTCCATCATCCAGAACCGCTGCTCGACTAGATGTCGCTCAAGCGGCGCGTCCTCGCGAAAGTCCGGGATTAGCTTTTCCAGCATGTCGGCATAGAGGATCGCGCCCTGCACGTTCTTCGATCCCGAATATTCGCCGCGCTCGAGCTGCAGCACCTTCATGCCCCGCTTGGCCATGGTCAGGGCCGCGGCATTGCCCGCCATGCCGGCGCCGATCACGATGGCGTCGAATCGTTCTTCGATCATGAGCCTCTCCTTCTCACTGGTGCGCTAGCTCGCAATGCGGTCGCGCGAATGCGGCGACAGCCGCGCACGAAATGCGGCCGTCAGCGCCGGCAGCAAATGGATTGCATCGGTAACGATGCCGATATGGGCGAAGTCGAAAATCGGAGCGTTCTTGTCAGTGTTGATCGCGACGATCAGGTCCGCGCCCTCGACGCCGACCCGATGCTGGATCGCACCGGAAATGCCGGCGGCGATGTAGAGCTTTGGCCGTATGGTCTTGCCGGTTTGTCCGATCTGGCGGTCGGAGGTGACCCAGCCCTTCTGTACCAGTGGTCGCGAGCAGCCAAATTCGGCCCCAATCATCGCGGCGAGCTGGCGCACCAGCTGAAAATTCTCCAGCGATCCCAGACCCAAGCCGCCGGCGACAACGACATCGGCATAAGCGAGGTTGGATTTTGCGGAATCCCGGTCCGGGATGAACGACAGGACCTTGGTCACGATATCGTCTTCGACGAGGGCAAGCGGATGGACGATGATACGGGCGGCATCACGTGCGACGCGCTCGGGCATCGGCATGACGCGTGGGCGGACGGTTGCCATTTGCGGCCGGTAATTCAAGGTGTAGATCGTGCAAAGTAGCGTGCCACCAAAGGTCGGACGCGTGGCCGCAAGCGAACCATCCGCGTCGACGTCGAGCCCGGTGCAGTCGGCGGTGAGACCCGTCAGTAGCGTGGTCGCGACCGACCCCGCGAGATCGCGACCGAGCGTGGTGGCGCCCAACAGCAGTATCTCGGGCTTATAGGTGTTGACGAGATCGGTCAGCGCCTTGGTGTAGGACTCGTTACGATACTCTGATAGCACATTATCGGCCACGAGGTAGACAAGGTCAGCGCCGTAGCAGAAGGATTCGATGGCGGTGCTGCGCGTCTCCTCGCCCTCCGGGCCGATTACAACCGCGGCGAGATCAACCTTTAGCCTGTCGGCGAGCTTGCGGCCCGCACCCATGAGCTCCCAGGAGACGGGATGCACCTGACCGCGCTCCTGCTCGATGAAGACCCAGATATGCTTGTAGGCCTTGAAGTGCTCCGGCAATTCTTTCTTCGCTGCTGCGCGACCTCCGGCAGCAGACGTGGGACCTTTGATGACGTTGCTCATGGCTCAAACTCCCTCAGAATCAGCGCACCAGCGCCGCAAGATCGGCTTCGGATTTCGGTTTGCGCTCGAAGACGCGTTCGAATCAGCGCCTTCATCGGCTACTTGGCAGCTTCCACCAGCACCGCCTTGGCGGCGCGGCGAGGCGCAACCCGATTGACGATGGTCGGTGAGCCGCGCGGGCACCGCATTTCGAGACGTCCTCGAAGCCGGCTTCCTGCGCGCTCGATTTCACCACCGGCGCCCGTGCCGCGCGTGGCGGAGCGACCATCGACGCCGCCGCAAGTCTGGTTTGTCCATTCCTGTATGGTGATCAGGCAGGGCAGCTTGGTGCGCACCACCTGCACGCCGCCTTCGGCGCGGCGATCCGCGTCGACGGTGCGGGAGGTGAGATCGAGCCCGGCGATTTTGGCGCCATAGGTGAGCTGCAACAGACCGAGCCGCCTAGCCATGCCAGGCCCTACCTGAGCGGTGTGGCCGTCGATGGTCTGCTTGCCGGTGAAGATGATATCGGGCGTGCTAAACCAAGCACCGATTTTCCGGATCGCGGCCGCGAACGCGTAAGTCGTGGCCAGCGTGTCGGCGCCGGCAAAGAAGTGGTCAGTGAGCAGCACCGGCCGATCGGCACCGAAGGTGCGCCTTGCGCGGGGAGTCCTCGGTCGATGGCGGCCCCATCGTGAGCACGGTGATCTCGTCGCCAAACCTGTCACGCAATGCGAGCGCGGCTTCCATCGCGAACAGGTCGTAGGGATTGATGATGGTCGGGCCACCTGCCGCATGGTGGTGTTGGTCACGGGGGGCACGTGGACCTCCGCAGAGTCGGGGATCTGCTTGACGCAAACGATACTGTGCATGCTTTCTCCAGAGCTACCGTCGACCCGCGAGTTACCCATTGGCGGCCATCTCCCGGTCAATCCCGGCCTCAATGGCGTCAAAGGCAGTTTCTAACGGCATCATCGCGAACGTGACCCACAAGGTCATCCCGGCGCGAGTTGCGAGCAGTAACGACAACATCACTGGTCTTGCTCCTCATCTCGGACAGCCGATAATTCGGTCAACTCGGCGTCAATGACGGACTTGGCCTTAGAACAGCAAGTGTTGTACCAGTTGCGGCGCCATCGAAAATCTGGCGCGAAACCAATGGGTTACGAGAAGTTGATAAACTGGCCGTCAACATCGCCTGCAGTTCAAGTCCGACATAGTCGGGAATGCGACAGCGCCGCTTCGCGCGTTGCTGCATGGAGTTGATCTCGATTAAGAGCAAGACGGCGTAACGCGCCGATCCGACATGGTTTGTGGCAAACACTGAAGTGATGCGTGAGGTTACTTCAGCGCACTCAATGGCACGAAGGCCGCCGGCTTCTTGGGCTCTGCGACCGCATCCTGCAAAACCTTGAACACCCGCTGTTCGATCGGCGATGACGCTACGAAATCGGCATAGGCCTGCTCTAGTACCGCTTTGCACCGCGCTGTCACTTCTGCCTCCGCGGCACCGGCGAATTGTTCCTTGGCGAGATATTGCCCCATGCGCCTTAAGATATGCAGGCGCGCGACGTTGACGATTTTGGGGTCGTAGTCCACACCGAGAAGGGCGAAAAACTCCTCCGCCGAGCAGGCCGTGTTGAGCCGATAGAGGATGCCCGCAGCCGATTGTATGTCGCTCATCGAAAATCTCCTTGGGTTATGCCGGCGGCCCCTGCTCGGGACCCGGAATAGGCTGGTCGTCTCGCGGCAGCCCCGCCTCGCGCAGGCGGCGCTGCGTATGGCCCAATCGCGCCTCCAGAAACTCGACGCGGTCGAGCAGGACGGCGATCGCGTCGCCGGAAACAACATCAGATGATGGTCGAGGTCGAAATGGCCGATAGAGCAGCGATGGCTCCGCTGCGACCGCACGCGCGCGCCGAGATGCGAACCACGGTGACGTCGGAAGGGCTCTCGATGATAACTGAATTGGCGCGCCGATGCGCGCGTCGCCTCCGACGGTGATCGGACCCAGGATCTTTGCGCAGGCGCCGACCACCATCGGCTTTCGGGGTAGGATGACGCTTGCCCGACGACCATGACACGCCGCCAAGCGGGCCGTAATAGGCCCTCCACTTCGCCAGTCGCGCCGATCATGACACTGGCGCCACAATCGATGAAGAAGCGACCGATGGTCGCGCCGGGATGGATGTCGATACGAGCCAGGAAGCGGCTGAACCAGACAACAGCGGCGCCGGGAACTGCCAGCCGGCTGTCCAGAGGCGGCTCGTGAGGTGATACCAGATCGGCATGGCTGCCGCGATAGGTCAGCAACGTCTCGGGGTGGTTGCGCGCCGCGCGATTGCGCAGAGACACGACCAATGTTGTCGCGGATCAGCGCGAGCGACGAGGGCTTTCGCCACGCGGCGATAACTCCGACGGGATCGGCGGTAACGATGCCGGACATGGCCCCTCACGCGCAGTGGGTAAACGATTGTTCGCAGACGTCGCGCCAGATCGCCAACACGGTATCGGGCGCCACCGGCCCCTTATACTCGACGGCATGTTCGCGCACCCGCGATAGGATCCGCCTCGCCTCCACTGCGCTGACGGCGAGCTGCTGTTCCTTAAGCAGCGAGGTGATCGCCGACAGCCCCGAATGCTTGCCGATCACGAAACGGTTGGAGCGGCCGAGCAATTGCGGGTCGAGCGCTTGATAGGTGCGTTGATCCTTCAGCAAACCATCGACATGAATGCCGGATTCATGAGTGAACACATGCTCGCCGACGATCGCCTTGTTCAGAGGAATCGCGCGTGTAGCCGCGGCTGCGACGACCGCGGCGACCTTCTCCAGTTCCGGCAGCGCGATGCCGGTGTCGCGCCCGTAGAGCTGTTTGAGGGCGACCGCGACTTCCTCCAACGGCGCATTGCCGGCCCGCTCGCCGAGCCCGATGACGGTCACCGATGCGTGGCTCGCGCCGCCCTTGATGGCGGCAAGCGTATTTGCGGTCGCCAGCCCAAGATCGTCATGGCCGTGAAATTCGAGGTCAAGATCTGTCGTTGCGCGCAGACGCGCCATCAGCGCAGAGGCTGAGTCGGGATCGAGCACGCTGAGCGTATCGGCAATGCGAAAGCGCCGCGCGCCCGCCTCCTTTGCGGTTGCGATCAGCGTGATGAGAAAATCGACCTCGGCGCGGGAGGAGTCCTCGCCACCGACAGCGACCTCTAGCCCTTGCTCGCGGGCATAACCGACCACCCGCTTCACCTGCTCAAGGGCCAGCTCGCGGTCACCGCGAAGCTTGGCGGCAATCTGCACGTCAGAGGCCGGGATCGACACATTGACCATGGACACCTTGGCTTCGATCGCCGCATCGACATCGGCGTCACGCATCCGGCACCAGCCGATAGTGGTGAGCGGCAAGTCGGCCTCGACAATGGCGCGGATGGCGGCGATCTCCTCATCGCCCATGGCGGGTATCCCCGCCTCGATCTCGGTGATGCCGGCCCGTGCCAGTACCTGCGCGATGGCCACCTTTTCGGCTTTGGTGAAGGCGACGCCTGGGGCCTGCTCGCCATCGCGCAGCGTCGTGTCAGTGAGCACGATCGGTTTGGTCCGAGCCGTGTCGGACCATGGGGGTTTCGTAGCGCCGGCGGTCATGGGGGCTCCTTGTTGCTCTTAGCCAAGGAAGCTTCAGCAACCCGCATGCCACGCCAGCATTCGACCTAACTCACTGAGCAAACGGTAGTTTTCGAGGGCGCCCATTGTCACAAACGCGACAGCGTCGCAAAGCCGACCGGCCGGCTTACCTTTCGGCGCGATAGGTTCGGATCAACTCGGCTTGCGGCGCAGATGAATAATCAGATCGATGCGGGAGACTTCGTGGCCCGGCAGCGCCTCAGGCGCATTCGCAAGCAGGAGGTCGGCTTCGGGAATATCGAGCAGAATATCCTCTCCGTGCAGATAATAATGCGGATGCGGCGTGGTGTTAGTGTCGAAAAACGATCGTAGCCCGTCGAGAGCAATCCGGCGTAACAGGCCCGCTTGCATGAACTGGTTCAATGTGTTGTAGGCGGTAGACTGCGAGACCGGAAAGCCGGCGTCGCACGCCTCGGTAAACAGCATCTCTGCGGTAACATGCCGGGTGCCCTTGGCAAACAACAGCTCGCTTAAGATCACGCGCTGGCGCGTCGGCCGCAGCCCGGCCTTGAGCAACAGATCCTCGCAGCCGGCCTCGGGGCCTAGCCCGCCAAAATCGGCCTCAGCCGCGTCCACCTGAATCTCGTCGAAGCCCGCAGGACCCGCGCGGTTATCGACCGGGCGGCTCGCCAACAGACGATCCATCCCGCGCGCCTCAGCTAGGGCAGCCGCCGGCAACAGAGCGTCTCGCCGGCGCTCGGCCATCCGGCTCTCGCCGCTCTCATCGCCAAAGCAAAGGTTGAAGTCGTTACATTGGGTGCAGACCGGCGTCGTGCACATCACGAGGCCATCGTCCTCGCACAGGGCGCGATAGAAGAAGCGCTTCCAGCGCATATTGTTGATATTGCGCGCGGCCAGCGGCGCGAAATGACGGCTTAACAGGCGGGAGAGTTCGCCACGATCGCGCAATCCGAGATCTTCCCATAAGTGATTTGGCTCGATGGCGCGACGCGCGATCATCGCAGCCAGCCAGCGGCCGGTGTCCCCTTCGGTCGACCGTTGCGCGAGCAGGAGATCACGTAACATTGCGACCTCTTCGCTCTCATCGCGTTTGAAATGCAAAAGCGGCTCCTCGTCGTTGATCCGAATCGACGGGAAGTGCTGCTCCAGCAATGCCGCCAGCTCATCGCTGGACAGGCCGGCCTTGTCGGAAATCCGCCCCCCCTCCATCGCCGCGGCGGCCAGAATGGACGCCAGCACGTGGCGATCGAAATCGCTGTCGCTACTGGTGTCGGCGTCTGCTGGATGGCAGCTGGTGAGCTGGCGATAGGTCCCAATTCCATGCGACGCGCCGCTCGCGTCAGTCCCTCTGGCGATATTCATCGTAATGATTGTACTTCGAACATGGCTTCACGACACCCCTACAGTCAAGCATGCTTCGGCGGATCCCGTGCTGGCGCCGAATCTTCGCCAGAACGCCGGCCTCCCAAAGGGAGAATCGGGAGGCCGGCATTCATTCGCTGACTTTTACGAAGCAGCGAGTTCGGCGGCGGTCTTGCCGACGATGGCCTCGTCGACCGGCTTCATGATGCCGTGCTCCATCAACATGTCCTCGAGCTCGTCCATGGAGATCGGGGTCGGTATGATGCCCTTGCCGCCATTGTTGTGGATCCTGGTCGCGAGATTGCGATAGTGATCGGCCTGCTGGGAGTCCGACGCATATTCCAGCACGGTCATGCGGCGCAGCTCCGCGTGCTGCACAACATTGTCGCGCGGCACGAAATAGATCAGCTGAGTGCCGAGCTTCTTGGCCAGCGCCTCTGCCAGCTCAAGCTCTTTGTCGGTCTGCCGCTCGTTGCAGATCAGGCCGCCGAGCCGCACGCCGCCGGAGTTGGCGTATTTCAGAATGCCCTTGGAGATGTTGTTGGCTGCATACATTGCCATCATCTCACCGGACATCACGATGTAGATCTCCTGCGCCTTGTTCTCGCGGATCGGCATCGCAAAACCGCCGCAGACAACGTCGCCGAGCACGTCATAGGAGACGTAATCGATGTCCTCATAGGCGCCATTCTCTTCCAGGAAGTTGATCGAAGTGATGACGCCGCGGCCGGCGCACCCCACGCCCGGCTCCGGGCCACCCGACTCCACACAGCGGATGTCCTTGTAGCCGATCTTCATGACGTCCTCGATTTCGAGGTCTTCGACGCTGCCGGCGTTCGCCGCCAGGCTCAGAATAGTGTCCTGGGCCTTGGCGTGCAGGATCAGGCGGGTCGAGTCTGCCTTGGGATCGCAGCCGACGATCAGGATCTTGTGACCCATCTCAGCCAGCGCCGCCAGGGTGTTTTGCGAGGTGGTCGATTTGCCGATGCCACCTTTGCCGTAGAATGCGATTTGTCTCAGTGAAGCCATGTTGCTCTCCATCAACCGATTGCCAAAGATTGCGCGATTTGCGCGAGCTTGTTTCTTTCTCAGAAACAGGGCACACGGGCTCAGGGAAGGAGAGCATCGCTCGTCTTTGCGCGTCGGCGTGCACTCAGCCCTCACTCAGTGTTGCGGCAAGCTCATAGCAATCGCCATGCCAGGCGCCATCCTTGCTGTTTAAGCTTCTGATTACGCTTCGAAAAACACGACCCAGGCACTGGCGGCAGCTGTTTTCAAAGTGACAGCAGCTCTGCTGTTGTCAGAAAGCGAACAACGATCACACAGCGCTGCAACCGGCAGGAGACCCGCGCAGTGGGGCCATTTCGGTACGCCCGTGTGCGGAAGCAAACTTGCTAACCGACTTAAGCCGCAGGCCGCGGGCCACAACGTGATTGCCAAGGATCTCGTGAAGGAGCCGTGAGGCGCTGCGCCGCTTCTTCGGCGAGCCAAGGCATCCTCCAGCGTCTCGAGGCAGAAGACTGCTTCCACGGTGATCGACGGCCGCCACGACAGAACACGACGTTTGCCCAGTCCAGCACCACGGCGAGATAGACGAAGCCACTCGCTATCGGGGAGAGGGTGTTATTGTAACATCTTCCATTATAAAGATAAAATCGCTTCCAATTTGCCTGTGTAGGAACTGTGCAGGTGATATGGGCCATTTTCGTTGATTCGTCGGCATCTTTCGTAAGCATCTTTGCCTGTCCGGATAATCCCCACAAATGCGCCGTATAGGTCCGCGGGAACACGCGGTATTTGTGCGTCTCTTCATCTTCATCCTTTTTGCTGCTGCTGCTGATGATGATGCCGATGATGGCGATCAGGCATCAACATGTCGGTCGGCGATATTCGCGGTAGTTAGCAAGCTAACAACGGCGGCCTACTCGCCTCCGCTGGCAATCATTGCTGCCTCTGCCCGTAGCGCGGCGACCTCGGCTCGGCAAAGCCGCTTCTTGTCCTGTGCGATCGTCCGCTCAAGCTCGGTCATTTGCCCGAGGAACGGAAAGCCGTCGACAACGCGCTGAATCATGTCCTTCAAATCGGGCCGCTGATCTTTGCGCAGCAGATTGGTCAGTTGCCAAGATCATACTGATCGCCCTTTTTTATCTGTTCGGCGAACTGTTGATAGTTGAGATTGTCGCGGTCGCTTTCCCACAGCTTCACCACCGCGAGTGAACGCGTGAGTTCGCGCTTCAGCGGCCTGCGCGCGACTTCGGAAAGGTCGTGAAGGTCGCGTATCTTCGATCGTTGACTGGCTGCCCTGATCTTCTCCGAAACCACTTCCTCGAAAGCCAACGAAGGAATGTCGGCGGGTTTGAACGGCAGCAACGCGAAGTAATCTTGTGCGATCTGCGGCGTCGCGCGAACCGACTGAGCGGGCTTCTCGCGCAAACTGACTTCAAGCTTTATCTTGAGGCCCTTCTCGTGGTCCGCATGGGCGCAGACAGGATTGGCGGCCAGGCTCTTGTCGGTAAAATACCAATCCTTATCCCTGTCGAAGCGAAAGCTGAGCCCATGATAGGGCTGCGCCAAGGCGTCCAGCATCTTCGCCATCAAGTCGTCGTCGCTGATGTCGGTGTAGAGCGTGAAATCGAGGTCGGTCGAGAGGCGCCCGCGCGGGCCGAACACATCTTACGAAGCATCGTCCCGCCCTTGAAGGCGGTATGCGCGGTGATGCCCTGCTCATGGAAGAGCTTAAGCGTATATGTAAGAATAACGTCGGTCTCGACCTTGTCGATGTCGCGCGCCCCTGATTGATGGGCGATCTTTCGGATTTGGGCGATCGTCAGCATCAGCCACCGGCCTTTCTGATGCGTGGCACTTCGGCAAGAAGATCATTTTTGCGCGCGTGGACAATCAGCCCCCACGCTGCGACATAGCCGATGTCGTCATTCCTGCGCGTGCGCGCGCCGAATGTCGAGCGTGTTGATTTGGGTATCGCGGCGCGGAGTTGGTCGCGCAACGCGTCCGGCGGCGGCCTTTCGACGAGGTCGGTCAAGAAACCAAGTCGCTTGAGCAGCGCTGTAGACTCCATCCGCATCGCATCGGTGACAAGCTTTTCCGCATCGATATCCGCCATCGCGGCATGAACAATGCGGGTCAATTCGGTTGCGCCGCCGACGAGTTCAGGACGGTCGATGCAATCAACGACGGTCTTTTCGGGATCGGATATGAGAGTGCCGCGCCCATACACATCGTAGCGTTTCGATCCGAAGAACTTACGGGGTTCGACGGTCACAAAGCGGATCTCGGCACCCTCGACGGTGCGTGCCGGAGTCTGCCGCTTGACGGCAACGAAAACCGTTGTCGGTTTTTGCGTCGTGAAGCCATGAAAGGCTGCGGCGGACCACCAGCCCACATAGGACTCTTCAACGACTGCGGACGCGACGGCCAGCGGATTGTTCTCGCCGATGTTTTCGGCGCCCCGCTCCGGTGGCATGAGCAAATAGCATCCGCCTGTGAGGCGGGCGAGCCAGCCTTTCCGAAGAAGATTGCGAATGACCTTCCGGCCCGTTTGCTCGGAATCGAGAAGGCCAATAATGTCGCCGGCCTCGACGACGTCGCGGCCCTGTTCGCGGAAGGAGAGCACAACTCGGGCCTCCGCCGGTCCTAGCGTGCGCAGGTTTGTTTCCATGGCATTTTGGCCCTCAGAGGGCAAATTTCATATATAAAATAATCAAAATGTGGAGCGCAGCGATTGTTCTATATGTAAAATTTGCCCCTAAAGGGCATTTTTAATATATAAATCAATCGACTAGGGTCTGTTGAGATTCATCTGGAATGGATGACGGCAGTTGCGAGGTAGATCATCGCTTCGAAGCTGCCGTCTGTCTTGTCGCATCGCATTGCAATGCGTTTGAATTCCTTCAGCTTGCCGAAGAAATTCTCGACCAGGTGACGCCATTTGTACATATCCTTGTCGATGTCGAGAGGCTGAGCGCGCCTTTGATGCTGTGAGATGACGATCTTGGCCTTGCGTGCGTTCAGCTCTTCAATGATCCAGTTGGAATCAAAAGCCTTGTCGGCGATCAAGCCGCCGAATTCGATATCTTTGATCAAGGGTTCGACGCCGACAGTGTCAAAGCGATGGCCGGGGAGCAGGATGAACCGCACCAGATTCCCAAGTGCGTCGGTTAGCGCGAGGATTTTGGTGGTCCAGCCGCCTTTCGACTTGCCGATGGCCTGACTTTTGGTCCCCCTTTTGCGCCCTGTGCGTGGCGGTGAACTTTGACGATTGTCGCGTCGACCATGGCGAACTCCATGTCCGGATCATCCGATACGGCATCGAATATCCGCTTGAAGACGCCGGCCTTCACCCAATCGCGATACCGCTTGAACACCGTATTCCAGTTGCCAAACGTCGGCGGCAGATTGCCAAACGTCGGCGGCAGATCTCTCCATGGGCTGCCCGTACGGGCGATCCACAGCACGGCTTCGAGAAACAAACGGTTGTCGCCCCCTGTGCGGCCGGGATCGCTCGGCTTGCCCAAACAAAGCGGCTCAATCTTCGTCCACTGGACGTCCGTCAAAACGAATCGATGCATTCCAAGCTCCTTTTGGAGCTTGAATCACGGACATTCCAATCTGTGAATCCTGAATCTCAACAGACCCTAATCCAACATCATGCAGGTTGATCGGTTCACATACTCAGGCATACCTTGCAGGCTCGATGCATTTCAAACTGTGGCCGCTTCCCAAAACCTCTTGGCAAAGCTCACCCCTTCCGGCCCGCAGACGGCGGCATAGCTCGCGGTGGTGCTCAGTCGGGCATGCCCCATCCAGCGCTGAATGAGTGTGAGAGGCACGCCGGATTGAAGTGTGCCGATACCGAAGGCGTGACGTAGCCCGCGCGGACAGGCCCGCCGTCCGAACACACGGGCAGCGATCATCACCTTCTTGATGAGGCGCCACGCGGTGACGCAGCACCATGCCCACAGTGGGCGTGCCGCGTCCGCACTCTCCTGTATGCGTCGTAACGCGAAGGTTCTTTCGAGCCGCGCCGAAAGCGTTGGCGGTATCGGCACCTCGCGCACCACATGCTTGCGCCGCTTCAGGGTCGAGACGCCGCATGATCGCGAGATCGGCGTCCGGCACCGGCCGCGGCACGTAATAAACGCTGCCGCGGGCTGATCTGCAAAACTTCGACCTGCCTGGTGATCGACAGATCATGCTCGCGATCGATCATCGCTTTTCGCTCAGCAATCCCGCCTTGGTGAGCGCGCCTTCTAGAAAATCATTCTCCAGCGTCAGCTCCCCGATCTTGGCATGCAGCCACTTCACATCGATCGCAGGCGTGGCCGGCACAGCGCTGCCAAGTCCAAAAACTCCGGAAGCGCCACCCTCCAGCTGCGCCTTCCACGCCGTAATCTGATTGGGGTGCACGTCGAACTGCTCGCCAAGCTGAGCTATCGTCTGCCGCCCTTGACGGCGGCAAGCGTCACCTTCGCCTTGAAGGTCGGTGTGTGGTTTCGGCGCGTGCTCGTCTGCTCATCGTCGCTCTTGATTCGCAGGCACTAGCGTGTTCGCTGCCAGGCAGAAACTCCACTTATCGACCTGTTCAAATTTGCGGGCCCGGCTCTGTTGGTTGTGTCTGGGGTAGTCGAGCGCCGGATTAGGCGAATCGATTCGGATGTGGTTGGTCCGGGCCAAGAACCCGCAATCGAGATCGTGTAGGCCGCTTAACGAACAAGCCTCCCGCCTTGTGAGCCTGCAAACGAGGGGTGTCTTACTTTTCGAGAACGGTCGTTTCGACAACTGCCGAGACCCTGGGGATTAGGCCCTTCACCGTTGTGGACCTCGACCACAATGCGGTCCCTCTGACCCTCGGTACGTCAAGTCCTTAACTGCTTGACCGACCGAGCGCTTCCTTCCATGCGATGGTAGTGCTTGGCAGTTCCTCGCCAGCGTCGTCTCTAAGGACGCCACTGGCATCGTGGACATCGAAATAGAACCTTGACATCAGCCGATCCACAAGCGTTTTCAGAGCGGCCAGTCAATGAACGTATTTGGAGGCCCGTCTGTCGATTGGCCGACCAAGAACACGAACTAAGATGCCGAAAAACTCGACACGAATGCCGGGCTGATCGCAAATATACTTCGAGGATCGATAAAGCGGATAGCAGACCAGCATCTGCTCGCGCCGTCTTCGCACCTATGAGGGCGAGATCACAAATCCACTGTGTACCGGTGGCCCAGAGGAAGCGGCAATCGGTGATCCACTAGAAACCACGATTCAAAGTCAGCGCGGCCACAATGAAATTGGAACAGGATCGATGCGTGTGACAGCTTAGCCAAAATGATGAGATTACCCGACAGCAGCATCGTCCTCCGAATCGAACGGGAGGCGGAGCGAACCCTTAAGTAGCCTAGTATTACTGGATTCTCGCTCGCCAATAACTGTGATTTACAGATCAAATGACGGCTCTGAAGGCAAGCCTGCTCGACAGCAGTTGGAAACGCAGGACGAGGAGCCCCGCGTAGATGGCTGTCCCGATTGACAAGCCAATCCAGATACCAATCGCGCCAAGCCCGATCTTCAAACCAAGCACGTAGCCAAGTGAGAAGCCGATCAGCCAATAAGCAATACCGACGAACAGAAGCGGCACCCGAGTGTCCTTCAGTCCGCGCAGACCGCCCGCCGCAATGCTCTGCGCGGCATCAGTGACAAAAAAGCTCGCGGCGACCATAAGGAGCTTTGTAGTCAGTCCGATCGTCGCGTCGGCATCTCCGGCCGATTTGTCCAGAAACAGCTCGGCGATCTCAAAACGCGCGGCGATCACCGCAACCGTCAGCAATGCAGCGATTACGATACCGAGCAGCATCGCGACCAGGCCTGCCCGCTTGATGCCGGGACCGTCGTTGCGGCCGACTGCATGGCCAACGCGCACGGCCGCCGCCATGCTGATGCCGAAAGGAATCATGGATATAATCACGGTGATCTGAAGCGCGATTTGATGAGCAGCGAGTGCGCTTGTGCTGATCAGGCCCGCCAGGAGCGCGGCAGCCGACAAAACTCCGTACTGCATCAGGGAGGCGATTGAGATCGGAGTTCCGATCACGATCAGCTGTCGCAAGAAGGGCCAATCGAATCGCCAGAGATCTGCAAGCACGCGGTAGTCACGGAAAGGGCGACGCATTGTGGCGAACCACAAACCGGCCAGGAACATCGCACAGTTCACCAGCGTGCTCGCAAGCGCCGCCCCGAACAGCTCAAGTCGCGGCAGCCCGAGCTTCCCATAGACCAGCAGATACACGAGAAGGGCGTTAAGGGGGATGGCCGCCAGCGTGATCCACAAGATCGGCTCCGGCCGGTTGACCGCGCCCATGAAGTTACGGATGGCCTGAAGCCATAGCGCCGGCACCACGCCCAAGGCTAGTCCGAACAGATATTGCTGGGCGAGCCGCGCCGCGTCTGGGGGCTGACCGAAAGCGAGCAGTATTTGCTCTCCGCGAAACGCAAACGCTATGATCGGGAA
Organism: Bradyrhizobium jicamae; assembly: GCF_001440395.1. Classification (GTDB taxonomy): domain Bacteria; phylum Pseudomonadota; class Alphaproteobacteria; order Rhizobiales; family Xanthobacteraceae; genus Bradyrhizobium; species Bradyrhizobium jicamae. Next base: position 26,043 of record NZ_LLXZ01000033.1, read on the forward strand.
CGATAGCATCAGCGCCGCCCACAGCCCCGTGCGCACCGCGCGCCGTACCATAGCAAGATTCGCGGCCCCATACGCCTGCGCCGCCAAAGGTGCGATCGGCGCCAGCAGGCCCGCGCCGAAGGTAAAGCTGACGAGATAGAGCGTGACGGCCAGCGCGGCCGCGGCGAGCGCCTCAGGCCCGATGTGCCCGATAAAGGCAAGATCTGTCGTCATCATCGCGACCTGCGCAAGCTGGGTCAACACCATCGGCCACGCGAGCTTCGCAGTTTCGCTGAGTTCGATAGTGAGGTCATGGCCAGCAGCCCGTCTCGTCATTCCGTGCCGCAAAGCTGATACCGGTTTTGTTTCGGCTATTTTGTCCATGGAAATCATGCTGCTCGGTTAGCCTCGGCCGTAAACGACGTTTTGTTCCACTGAGAAGATGCTCTTCCCCGCCTGAATTCGCGATAGCCTGCCGATGCGGACTCACGCGCACCCCTTGGGCAGCTCCGCGTCACAGATACAAGGCGTGCCATTGGCTTGGATTGCCGTTGAGCTTGGGTTCTGGCGGCCTGCTCGCCCGCTGATGAGGGCCTTGATCGGTGCCTCCGCCAGCGCATCGACTTTTCGGCGCGTGTTAGCGCAAAGAAGACGCGGCAGGTAGCTGGCACGCCGAAACGGTCGGTCATCGGCATCGCGCAATCGGTGCCGGCGCGAACCGCGATCGCGTCGTGGTCGATCACGGTGGCGAAATGGCGTTGGGGCAGTGGAATTCGTACGCGACGCATACGTGAACTGAGAGGCGACAATCTTATGAGCCATCAACTGCGATACCTTCAGCATGCGATGCTGGATGACATCTCCTTTTCAAGGCTCGTGCCATCTGCGAGAGCTTGATTTGTAAAGGCTATTTGCTCAATCGGACGTGTCCTGGGCCCGACGGCATGTCGCAAATCCCACAGTCGGCGTCAGAGACGCGCCCAAAGCGCGCAGAAATTCGGCAATTTTGCACCGCAGGAATCCCACCAGACGGACGTCGACTTGAACGCCACTCAGGCGGAGATACGTGCTGGCTACTAAAGGGAGCGAAGTGAGGGCCGCAATCTATGGCACCGACCTTCCAAGCGCGATGATCCAGCAGTTTTCCCAAGCGCCGGCCCGACACCTTCACTTCACGCGGCGAGAAGTCAAACTTGCCGTCCGCTGGCGGAGAGGCGGCCAAGGGCGGCGCAGGCAAAAAGCTCTCGAATACAAAGAATCGCAAATGACGTGAGCTGTCGCGTGGCGACGTTTCGAATAGACGTCGTCACGCTGACCTTGGAAGAAGGATCTCAATATTCGAGAATTGGCCAGATCATTAGCGTAAGGATGTCCCACCGCCGGCGCTCACGGCTGAACAGTAAGCAGGGCCTTACTTGATGGCCAAGAATCCTTCGAAACAGACATGCTTGTATATGGTCATGGTGTCCACGAAGCCGGCACGTTGTAACATGTCGAGATTGCCCCTGGTCGAAAACGGCTCAAGAACGCCTTTCAAGCTACTCGCCTTGCCGAGTACTTCGTCCGGGCTGTAACCATTCTCCAATTTGTAGTCGATATAGACCGCGCTCATGATGTCCTGAAACCGAGCATCTGGCGCCCTGACTTTCTCGAAAAACAGGAACGCTCCCCCCCAATTCAGCGACTTGTAGATCAGATTGATCAAGCTTTGCCGATACCGCGGCGGAACGAATTGAATCGTGTAATACGATACGATGAAATCGCTGGCTTCGTAGTCGACGTCGCATGCATTTGCGAGCAAGTACTCGACATTCGCCACTTTGCTGTGAGCGTTGCGCGCGTATTCGATCATGGCACGTTCCGCATCGAGGCCAATCCAGCGCGCCCCGTGGGGATGGCGTTTCGCCAACCGCCGCAGGAGCGTTCCGGTTGAGGTTCCGATCTCATAGGCGACGGAGTCTTTCTTTACGAAAAAATCGCTTACCTGCTCGATCAGCCTGTGGCCGGCTTCATAGTTAGGAACGGATCTTGCGACGTGCCGATCAAAATGTTGAGGCGTATCGCCACCGAAGCTCCAGCCAGCACGTGCGGCGTGTATGCCGTCTCCAGTAGCCTCCTCCTGCCTTGCAAGAGTTGTCTGCTCCAAGCTGTCCATGAGAACTTCTCCCAGCTTTCCAACTATGCGTGCTGCAGCTTGTGTTCACTTGTCGGTTTTGTGGCCAACGCGCTTTTGACTGCGGGACTGAAGAAGAGCGACAACGTCTCGTCTTCAAACAGTCGACCGAGCGAAGAAAGCCTCAGTCCCGCCTGGCCATTGTCATCGCGATATGATTCCAACGCGCCTGCGTTGCTCAGCTTGTTGACAAGCCCGTCATAGCGCCTCGAAAGCTGATGGCAGGCGGCCCGCATCGAACGCAGGTTTGCGTCCTCGATGCGCCCAGTGCGTAGCCCGGTGGCATAAGATGCGGCCAGCAACTCCTCTTCGTCGACGGGACGTCCGGTGGTGACGCATAGCGTTCGGCCTGCCGGTTCAGCGGCTGGTGCTGGCCGCGTGCGAAGTCGCCCGCCACATCGCCGAAGCAAAAGTTGCGGTGCATGGCGGCCTCGAGACGCCGGAACAAGGGCGTCAGCGCGACCGTACAACCGCCGACCTGGTCGGCGAGGGTCGACAGGCTGATTGGCACGCCTTCCTCGAACATCACCATCGCCAGCAAGCTTGGCCCAGCCCAGCCGCGGGCAATCACAT
>NZ_LLXZ01000034.1 GCF_001440395.1 Bradyrhizobium jicamae
TGGCGCTGCCCTGCCCCGGCGCGGCCACCCGATCCGGGGAGCCAGACCGTCCACCCGGCCTGCCGCCCATTCCGGCACCAGGTCCGGCCGCGGGCGAGCCCGGCTGCGGCGGCCGGTTGATTACGCCGTTGATGACGGCCCTGTTGTGGATGTTGGCATAGATGATGTTGTTCGGCGGCGGCGCCACATAGCGCGGCGGCCTCACATAGACCGGTATCGGCACGAAGATCGGCTGCGGCAGGATGAACAGCCCGATCGGCGGCGGCGGCGGCTCCAGCACCACGAAATCATCCGGCGGCGGTGGCAGGTAATAGACCGGCGCCGGCGGCGGCGCGACGAAATCGAATTCGGGATCGCCGAAGGCCAGCACCGGACGATCGATGTAGATGAGTTCGTCCGGCGGTGGTGGCGGCACGTCGTAATCGATCACATCGAATGTCGGTGGCGGCTCCAGCGGCGCGGTGAGAATGGTGAGGCGGCGGCGCGCGTCCGCGGCATGCGGCCCGCGCGGATAGCGTTGCAGGTAGGACCAATAGGCGTTCGGAGTATCGGTGCGGTAGGTGCGGCGCCAGGTGATCGCCTCGCGCCGCGCCGCCGCGATCGCCCTCACCCGCTTGGCCAGCGGATCGCTCGCATAGGCACCGAGAAACTCTTCATAGCCCTGCAGCGTGTCACGCTCCACCGCCATGGCGTAGGCATCCTGCACGCCGAGTTCGCGGATCGGCTTGTTGCGGACGGCGGCGGCCTGATCCGCCGCCGGCTGTGCCGGGGCGTCGGGCTCGCGTTCGAAGAACGTAAAGCTGGCATCGACCTTCTGGCTGTCCCAGGGCATCTGCGCGCCCTTGCTCGCCTCGTTGACGCGAAGCCGCAGGCGATTGAAGACCTCCGGCAGCGGCAGTCCGCCGGTCCGGATCATCTCGGCCAGCGACTGGGCGTAGATGCCGTACGGCCCCTGCTCGACGGGGGCCACCGTTCCTGGCGCCGCATTGAATGCAATCAGCATGTGCGGATCGGCCTCGACCAGCGCGAGGCCGCTTGCGATCTGCCCGTCGACGAAAGGCTGCTGGCGCGCGGCATCCAGCACGACGATGCCGGCCTTGAGCGGCAGCGAAGCGAGCTGGCGGATATAGTCGCCGGTCCGCAGCGCCTCAGTCGGAACGTCGGTATCGCGGTTGATCGCGGAATCGACCGGCACGAAATAGTTGTCACCCGCCAACTGCAGCCCGTAGCCGGCCAGATAGACCATCGCGACCGTATCAGGCCCCGAGCTTTCGGCCTTCTGGATGAAATCGCGGAAACTCTTGCGCAGCGTGTCGCCGTCGAGATCGCGGGCGCCGATCACGTCGAAGCCCGCCGCCTGCAACGTCTGCGCGATCAGGCCGGCGTCGTTGGCCGCGGTCGCCAGCGGCGATTTCGCGTAAGCGCCGTTGCCGACCACCAGCGCAATGCGCTTTTCCGGCTGCTGCGCCGCGGCAGGGCTCAAATATCCCACCCCCGCGACGAGACATATCGAGAGGATCGACAAACTTCTTACTAACCGCATGGCTTCCACCCTGTCGCCGCCCGAGCGCCGCATCGAAGGCTCTTTGAGCTGAACGTTTCTTGAACAAATGCGCTCGCAGCAAGGCAATTCGCGCAAAATCCAATCGAGACGGGCCGTCGCTCCACCGGTTCCGGCACCGAATTCGCATTGTCGCAGCCACCCGGCAGGCGTATCCTTTCATGCAAATCGTGTTCGCCCGCATCGTGAGGCGACTGCGCGAGTTCCTCCCGGTGTGCGGATTGCCCATGCAATGGAGGAGCCGCCATGACCGTTTCCCCGACCCTGCAGAAGTACCTGGATCAAAGCGTCACCTACGACGTGATCCCGCATGCCCCAACCATGTCATCGAACCGTACGGCCGAGGCTTGCCACGTGCCGGGCGAATCGCTGGCGAAGGCCGTCGTGCTGCGGCGCGACGGCGGCTACATGATGGCCGTGCTTCCGGCCTCCCATCACCTGCATCTGTCGGCCCTGAAAAGTCAGCTCGGCCACAAGGTCGACCTGGCGAGCGAGGACGAAATCGAAAAGCTGTTCGAGGACTGCGAACGCGGCGCGATCCCGCCGCTCGGCGAATGCTACGGGCTGGATGTCATCATCGACGACAGCATCGACGCACGACGGGAGATCTACCTGGAAGGCGGCGATCACGCGACGCTGATCCGCATGGATGGCGAGCAGTTCGCGCGATTGACCGCGAAGGCCTGGCGCGGCCACTTCAGCACGCACGATTGAAGTCCCCGCGCTTCTGCCAATGGCCCGCGTCGATGTCGACGCGGGCGCCATCGCGCGTGAGCGGAAAGGGCTGCCGCCGTATCAGTGATGGGCGGTGACGGTCTTCACGCACGCGGCCAGCAATTCATTGGGCGCAAAACGGCCGACATCGCCCAGGCTGATCATGCCGACCATTCGCTTGCTCTTGTTGATCACCGGCAACCTTCGGACCTGCAGCGCCTCCATGTGATGGACGGCCTTGGCAAGATCATCGTCCTCGCGGCAGCAATGAATGCCGTCGGTCATCACGTCGCGCGCCAGGGCGCGGCTGGGGTCGAACTTGCCGTTCGCAATTCCTTTGCAGACGATGTCGCGATCGGTCACCATCCCGACCAGGTGGTCGTTCTCTCCGATCGGAATACAGCCGATGTCATGTTCTCGCATCAGCTTGGCAATTTCGGTGATGGGCGTATCGGGGTTGACCCAGTCGACGCCCTTGTGCATCGCGTCTTTGACTTTCATGGCGGACCTCCGTCACTGCGATTTCAGGTGTTAATCCCGTGATGCAGCACAGTTCCCCCTTGCCGCGATTATACGCTGGTTCGGCCGGGGCGGAATCGCAAAGGCAATGAAAACTTCTTGAAAAGAGCTGCCGCGACGTAGCGCGCAGGACCGAAATAGTCCGCGCGCTACGCCGGTACCGACGTCAGGGCAAATCAGAAAAAGCCGAGCTTCTTCGGGCTGTAGCTGACGAGAAGGTTCTTGGTTTGCTGGTAGTGGTCGAGCATCATCTTGTGGGTCTCGCGGCCGACGCCCGATTGCTTGTAACCGCCGAACGCGGCATGCGCCGGATAGGCGTGGTAGCAATTGGTCCAGACCCGGCCCGCCTGGATGGCGCGGCCGAAGCGATAGAGCCGGCTTGCATCGCGGCTCCAGATCCCGGCGCCGAGGCCATAGAGCGTGTCGTTGGCGATCGCCAACGCCTCGTCGTCGTCCTTGAAGGTCGTGACCGAAACGACGGGTCCGAAGATCTCCTCTTGGAACACGCGCATCTTGTTGTTGCCCTTGAACACCGTGGGCTTGACGTAGAAGCCGCCGGCCAGATCGCCCGGCAGTTCGTTGCGCGCTCCGCCCGTCAGCACCTGCGCGCCCTCCTCGCGGCCGATGTCGATATAGGACAGGATCTTCTGCAGTTGTTCGGAAGACGCCTGCGCGCCGATCATGGTGGCCGGATCGAGCGGATCACCCTGGACAATCGCCTCGACGCGCTTCAACGCTCTTTCCATGAAGCGGTCGAAGATCGATTCATGGATCAGCGCGCGGCTCGGACAGGTGCAGACCTCGCCCTGGTTGAAGGCGAACATGACGAAGCCTTCTATCGCCTTGTCGAAGAACTCGTCATCCTCTGCGGTGATGTCCTTGAAAAAGATGTTGGGTGACTTGCCGCCGAGTTCGAGCGTCACCGGAATGAGGTTCGCACTCGCATATTGCATGATCAGCCGGCCTGTCGAGGTCTCGCCGGTGAAGGCGATCTTGGAGATGCGCGGCGAGGAGGCCAGCGGCTTGCCGGCCTCGAGGCCGAAGCCGTTGACGATGTTGAGTACGCCAGGTGGCAAGAGATCGCCGATCAGCCCTGCCCACACCATGATCGCGGCCGGCGTCTGTTCGGCCGGTTTCAGCACGACGCAGTTGCCGGCGGCGAGCGCCGGTGCCAGTTTCCAGCATGCCATTAGCAGCGGGAAATTCCACGGGATGATCTGGCCGACGACGCCGAGCGGCTCGTGGAAATGATAGGCCACCGTATCGTGGTCGATTTCGGAAAGCCCGCCCTCTTGCGCACGGATCGCGCCGGCGAAATAGCGGAAATGGTCGATCGCGAGCGGCACGTCGGCGGCGGTGGTCTCGCGGATCGGCTTGCCATTGTCCCAGGTTTCGGCAAGCGCGAGCAGGTCAAGGTTCTGCTCCATGCGGTCGGCGATGCGGTTCAGGATCAGCGCTCGCTCGGCGACGCTGGTGCGGCCCCAGGCTTCCTTGGCGGCATGCGCGGCATCGAGCGCGTCCTCGACGTCGTTGGCGTCGGAGCGTGCGACCTCGCAGAGCAACTGCCCATTCACCGGCGAATGATTATCGAAGTACTTGCCCGAGCGCGGCTCGGCCCATTTTCCGTTGATGTAGTTCCCGTAACGTCTTTCGAACGGGGCCTTCGCAGTTCGTGAAAATTCGACCTTGTTCATGGCTCTTCCTCGCTACGGCGTCGCTGGATGCGGCGCTCTGGAAAAACCATGGCGAAGGCGGATTACATTGTCAGTCCGTCCAGACCTGATCGCCAGCGCGCGTGTCGCAGAACTGCGACAGTGCGTGGAGCCAATCGTCAGTGAGCACGATTGAGATCGAGGCGTCGCAACTTTCGGTGCAAGGTTGCGCGGCTGATGCCGAGCGCCTCGGCGGCGGCCGATACATTGCCGTTGCTGCGCGCCAGTGCCCGTTGCACGGCGGCTCGCTCGGCCTGATCGAGATCCTGCGCAGGACTCGACGCACCGCCGAGCAGGTCGGATGCCGGCAGCGGCCTCTTCAGAAAGTCCCTGTTCACGCCGAGCGCCAGGCGCGCCGACCGCGTCGCGCCGATGACGAGATCGTCAGCATCGACCGCGATCAGCCCACCGCCGCCGCGATTGATGTCAGGCGCGAACAGAAAGCGCGCGTTTGGAAATGCCAGGCGGAAATTCTCCGTCTCGATCCGCCGCGCGGCGTCGCTGACCGCGACAGATATCAGATTGACGAAACCCTCCGTGAGGTCGGCGCGGCAGGAGGACACGTCAAGCGCCGCGGCGAGCCTGCCCTCGTGATCGTAGATCGGCGCCGAGGTGCAGCTCAACAGCGTGTTGCGCGCGTAAAAATGCTGGTCGCGATGAACGGTGAGCGCGCGTTGTTCGGCCAGACAGGTGCCGATGCCGTTGGTGCCCTCGCAATCCTCGCTCCAGACCGTCCCGGTCCACAGTCCCCACGCCTTGAACGTCTCGTCGTCACACGCGGCGCCGCGGCGGTCGACCGGCACGCCATTGCGGTCAGCCAGCAGCACGCAACAGCCGACGCCGCCGACCGCGAGGAACAGGCGATCGAGATTGGATTGCGCCGCGCGAACCAATGGCTCGATCTGTTGCCGCGCCGTTTCGAACTCGGCTTGGTTCAATTGCCGCGGCAGACTGCATTCGGCGGGATCGAGGCGATGAAAATTGGATGAGCGGCGCCAGGACGCGACCATGGCCGACGTCGCGGCCGAGCCACGCGCGACCGTCGCCTGCACCTGATCGGCATGGTGTTTGGTGGTCTGCGCCACGCTCATCCTCCCGCGATGAAAAATATGCCGCCTGGAACAATCGGGCGAATTGAGCCAGATCAAACTCCGCGATCGTGACGCCTTCAAGCCGGGCCATAGTCGAATACGGCTGACGATGCTGACCCGTTTTGGGCAGCATCTCAGTTCGAATTTCGGGATTGGGCCGATTCCGGCCCTTCCGCTTTGTGGCTACATTTCGCGAATCTCGGTGCCGCCCTCGTCGCCGAAACACACGCTCAACCGCAGGCCCCAGGGAAAAAACGAATGTCGAATGAGGACGGCACCAGGATAATTTACAGAAGGACGCCGGAATCAGCGGCGATGGTGGCAAACACCAAAAGGGCGATGGCGATCACCGCCTCACTCAACCGTTTGACGTTCAATGATGCGGACGAAATTCGGGCCTTGTTCAGCGAACTGATCGGCAAGAAGGTAGATGAGAGCTTCCTGCTGATCCCGCCATTCTATACCGCCGGCGGGGACGAAATTCGCATTGGGCGCAACGTCTTCGTAAATCAGAATTGCACGTTCTATGATCTTGGCGGGCTCGACATCGCAGACGATGTGATGATCGGGCCGAACGTGAGCATCATCACAACGGGTCATCCCCTTGAGCCATCGCAGCGTCGCGCCGTCACGATCGGAAAGCCTATCGTGATCGAGAGAAACGTCTGGATCGCGGCCGGCGCAACGATTATCGGCGGGGTGACTGTAGGTGAGAACTCGGTTGTGGCTGCGGGTTCGGTCGTCACCAGGAACATTCCCCCGAATACCCTTGTCGGAGGAAATCCGGCGCGGGTCATTCGTCCGATCGGCGACGACTGGAAACTCAGATGAATTGGACCGGCACGAGAGAACCGCGAGGGAACAGATGACGGCGAGAATCTGCCGCTTCTTCCCTAGCGTGACCGCGCCCAACCCTGTGCTGGCGCAGCCGCGCGCGCCGCACACTATCCAGCTTGGTCAACTCAACAGCTCGACCTTGCCGGTTGCAAGCCGGTAGATGCCACCGACCACTTTGAGCTTGTTCTGCTCGACGGCCGCGTTGAGGATCGGTGCGGCCGATTTCAGCTTGGCGACGTTATCGATCACGTTCTGGCGGATGGCGTTGTCGAGCGCGTTTCCGCTCTGCTGTGCTGACGCCTTCACCGCGGGCGCAATCGCAGCCACCAGCGATGGTATGTGTCCGGGTGGAGGCTTGTCGTCCTTCAGGGATTTGATCGTCGCGTCGACGGCACCGCAACTGTCGTGACCCAGCACGAGGATCATCGGCGTGCCAAGCACGGCGACGGCATATTCCATGCTTGCAACCGTATCGTCGTTGGCGAAATTGCCGGCAACGCGGCAGACGAACAGGTCACCGCGCCCGCTGTCGAAGGCATATTCGGGAGCGATGCGCGAATCCGCGCAGCTCAGGACAGCCGCGTAAGGGTTCTGACCTCCGACCAATGCTTCCCTTTCATGCTTGAAGTCGTGGCTCCGCGCTGTGCCGCCAACATAGCGCGCATTTCCTTCCATCAATTTCTTGAGGGCGGCATCCGGCGACAACACGTTCTGCGGCTTGGGGGAAGTTTTCGTATCCTTGGCCTTAGCTGTGCCGGCGAGCATTAACCCACCAAGTGCCGAGGCCGCGAAGAGAACTACGGAACGCCGCGAGGGCGACGTCGGATGAAGCTGACCTAATGAACATTTTTCGCACATTGCACGTCTCCTTGTGGCTGCACGGCGAAATTCGCGAAGTCAGGATAGCCAAGTTCCAGCTTTTAGCTTGATTGCCAAACTACCGCAACAGGTGCGGGAACTCCAGCACGCAATTAAAGGTAGCGTTCGCGACTCTCCATTAATCGCGAACATGGCGTGCGCACGCCCTCGCGTCGATTAAAGCGTCTGCACGTCCACCACGCCGGCCACCGCCTTGATCGCGCCCGCGATCTGCGGCGAGACCTTGAAGCGGCCCGGCAGTTTCATTTCCACTTCGGTCTGCAGGTCGAGCATCATGACCACCGAGACATCGCCATCGGCGCCGCCCGATGGCGCGGGCGCGGGCTTTGCCGGCAGGCCCTTGGCCGAACCGTTTGGCGCCGATGCCTCCGGCATATTGAGCCGCCGCGCGATCGAGTCCAGCGGCTTGGTGTCGCGAACGAAAATCCGCAGGCCCTTTTGGGTTTTGGCTGCGGCGTCATCCAGCGGCTCGGCGTGCAGCACCCGCGCGCGGACGTCCTCGCCCTGCAGCTCGGCGCCGAGTTGCAGCAATACGGCAGCGCCCGGCTCCAGCACGTCGCGATATTGCGCAAGGCCTTCGGAAAACAGCACGGCCTCGAAATGCCCGGTCGGGTCGGAGAGACCCATGATACCCATCTTGTTGCCGGTCTTGGTGCGGCGCTCCATGCGCGACACCACGGTGGCGGCGACCTTGCCTGCGGTGGCGCCGGTTTTGACGGCCCGGGAAAATTCCGCCCAGGACTGCACGCGCAGCCGCTTCAGCACGGTCGCGTAATCGTCGAGCGGATGGCCGGACAGGAAGAAGCCGACGGCGTCGTATTCGCGGCGGAGCTTGTCGGCCGGCAGCCAGGGCTCGATCTGCGGCAGCATGATGGTCGGCGCGTCCGCCGCATTGCCGAACATGTCGTTCTGGCCGATCGTTGCCGCCTCGTGGCTGCGCTGGCAGGCGGCGAGAATGGCGTCGGCGCCTGCAAAAACGCGGGCGCGGTTGGACTCGAGCGTGTCGAATGCGCCGGCCGCGGCGAGACTCTCGATGATGCGCTTGTTGATAGCACGCGGATTGACCCGCGCGGCGAAGTCCGCAAGCGAGGTGAAGGCGCCCTTCTTGCGCTCTTCCACGATCTGATCGATCGCCTGTTGCCCGACGCCCTTCAGCGCGGCCAGCGCATAATAGATCGTGTTATCGCCGACCTCGAAGGTGGCGCCCGAACGGTTGATGTTCGGCGCCTCGACCTTGATGCCGAGCCGCTGCGCCTCGGCGCGAAATTCCGAGAGCTTGTCGGTGTTGTTGAGTTCGAGCGTCATCGACGCCGCCAGAAACTCCACCGGGTAATGCGCCTTCATGTAGGCGGTGTGGTAGGACACCAGCGCGTAGGCCGCGGCGTGGCTCTTGTTGAAGCCGTAGTCGGCGAACTTTGCCAGCAGTTCGAAGATCGTCTCGGCCTGCCCTTTCGGCACGCCGTTCTTGACCGCGCCGGCGACGAAGATGTCGCGCTGCTTGTCCATCTCGGCGCGGATCTTCTTGCCCATCGCGCGGCGCAGCAGGTCGGCGTCGCCGAGCGAATAGCCCGACATCACCTGCGCGATCTGCATCACCTGTTCCTGGTAGATGATGACGCCGAACGTCTCTTTGAGGATCGGCTCCAGGACGGGGTGCAGATATTCCGGCTCCTCATCGCCATGCTTGCGGGCGCAATAGGTCGGGATGTTGGCCATCGGACCCGGACGATACAGCGCCACCAGCGCGATGATGTCCTCGAAACGGTCGGGCCGCATATCGATCAGCGCGCGCCGCATGCCCTGGCTTTCCACCTGGAACACGCCGACCACCTCACCGCGTGCCAGCATCTGGTAGCTCTCGCCATCGTCGATCGGTAGCGTCGCGAGGTCGACATGGATATCGCGCGGCTTGAGCAGCTTGCACGCGACATCAAGCACGGTCAGCGTCTTCAGGCCGAGGAAGTCGAACTTGACCAGCCCCGCCGGTTCGACCCATTTCATGTTGAACTGGGTCACCGGCATATCCGACTTCGGATCTCGGTACATCGGCACGAGTTCGCTCAAGGGGCGATCGCCGATCACGATGCCGGCCGCGTGGGTCGAGGCATGGCGGGTCAGGCCTTCAAGACGCTGCGCGATGTCGAAGGCGCGCGCCACCACCGGATCTTCGTCGCGGAACGCCTGCAACTTCGGCTCGCTCTCGATCGCCTGCGCCAGCGTCACCGGCGCGGCCGGATTCTGCGGCACCAGTTTTGTCAGCTTGTCGACCTGCCCGTAGGGCATCTGCAGCACGCGGCCGACGTCGCGCAGCACGCCGCGCGCCTGCAGCGTACCGAAGGTGATGATCTGAGCCACCTGATCGCGGCCGTAGCGCTGCTGCACGTACTGGATCACCTCGCCGCGGCGATCCTGGCAGAAGTCGATGTCGAAGTCCGGCATCGAGACGCGCTCGGGATTGAGGAAGCGCTCGAACAGCAGGCCGAACTTGATCGGGTCGAGGTCGGTGATGGTGAGCGCCCACGCCACCAGCGAGCCCGCGCCCGAACCACGGCCCGGCCCGACCGGGATGCCTTGCGACTTCGCCCATTTGATGAAGTCGGAGACGATCAGGAAGTAGCCCGCGTATTTCATGCGCATGATGACGTCGAGCTCGAACGCCAGGCGCTTGTTGTAGTCTTCTTCTGTGGTGCCCTGCGACAGGCCGTGCACGCGCAGGCGGTTGGCCAGCCCCTCCTCCGCCTGCCGCTTCAGCTCGGCCGCCTCGACAGAGGCGGCATCGGAACTTGCGGCGGCACCGACCGTGAAGAACGGCAGAATCGGCTTGCGCGTCCTCGGCCGGAACGAGCAGCGCTCCGCGATCTCGATCGTGGAGGCCAGCGCTTCCGGAATGTCGGCGAACAGCACCGCCATTTCGGCGCGCGTCTTGAAACGATGGTCCGGCGTGAGCTGGTCGCGGTCGGTCTCGGCTATCAGCTTGCCGCCGGCGATGCAGAGCAACGCGTCGTGGGCCTCATAGTCGTCGTTGGATGCAAAATAAGGCTCGTTGGTCGCGACCAGCGGCAGGCCCTTGGCATAGGCGAGATCGATCAGTCCGCCTTCGACGCGGCGCTCCTTGTCGATGCCGTGGCGCTGCAATTCGATGTAGAGGCGATCGCCGAACAGGCCAGCCAACCGCTCGCAACGGCTTGCCGCGAGTGCCGCGTGATCGGCCTGCAGCGCCAGCGAGATCGGCCCGTCGGGGCCGCCGGTCAGCGCGATCAGATCCTCCGAATCGCCTTCCAGCCATTCGAGCTTGATATGCGGGGATTGATGGACCGGCGTTTCCAGAAACGCCCGCGAATTCAGCCGCATCAGGCTGCGGTAGCCGCGCTCCTTTGCAGCCAGCAGCACTATGCGCGACGGCGTAGCGGCAAGTGCACTGCGCGCGTTCGGATCCTGGTCGCCGAAATCGACGGCGAGTTCGCAGCCGACGATCGGCTGGATGCCGTAGCCCGCCATCTTGTCGGAGAATTCCAGCGCCCCGAACATGTTGTCGGTATCGGTCAGCGCCAGCGCCGGCTGGCGGTCGGCTTTCGCAAGTTCGCCGAGCTTGGCGATCTTGATCGAGCCTTTCAGCAGCGAATAGGCTGAATGGACGTGGAGATGAACGAATCCGGCACTAGACATGCGCTAAATGGGCTCTTGCATCATGGTGGGGAGCGATCGCCGGCCGCCAACGTGCGCACCGACTCGCCGCCGCAATGGTGATGCCTGGCCCTCGCGGAGTCCACGCGGAACGCAGCCTCCGCGCCCGCCATCCGGCTTTTCCCCAACCGGTCCACAAAACCGCTTGAACAGGACGGATGGGATCAGGCTCCGCCCCCGCCTCAAAGCTGCGGAATCACCTGCGCCCAGACCGCGATCATCCCGACAAACAGCGTAATCGACGCCAGCGCCGCCGCTTCTTCCACGAACATCCGCAACATGGTCCGACTCCCTACGAGCTGAGAACATATGAGGAACATTGTTCCTTTTTTGTTCTAGGAGTCAAGGGCCGGAAGCGGGTCATGCCACCGGAAGAAAATTGCTTGGTTAATTTCGCGGGTCAGAAGCTGCTTTGCAGCCGCCTGCAATCGGGTGCGGGCATCTACGAGCAACCCGCTCCGCTGCGTTGTATCGATGATCGAGTGGACGAATTGGTGTGTAACCCCAAGGCGCTTTGGGATTATTCGAAGCGCTGCATAAGTCGCTCGATGTAGTCGTTCACAGCATCAGCAAAACTCAAATCCACGCCGGAACATTCTTCCTTGTGCACCTGGACGGCCTGCTGGACGTTAGCGAGAGCATTCTTCTGGTCCGGCGGCGGCGTCGCGGCCACGTAATCGTTGACCGCTCGTTCTGCCGTCCCGATGCCGTTGGTATCGCCCTCCGCAATCAGCGGGCGCAACACCGACATGCATTTGTCAAAGGTTTCCATGCCCCGAATATGCCCCCGAACCGGGCCGATTCCTAGGCAGCCAGGCTGCCACAATCAACGTAACACAAGTCCCTGGGCGATCCTGATTTGGCCGTCCCACGCAACGAAAAAGCCCCGGGGATGACCCCGGGGCTTCGTTGTTGGTCGCAGCTACCGTGCGATCAGTACCGCGAGACGGCCGGGCCGCCGAACTTGTAGTTCAGGCGGGCGGTGACGAGATCGACGTCCTGACCGATGCGTTCGCCGCTGAGCGCGCCGCCGCCAATGGCCGTGAAGGTGTAGGTGCGGTCCTGCATGAACAGGTGATTGTACTCAACGCCAACCGACCAGTTCGGCGCGAAGGCGTATTCGAGGCCAACGCCGACCGTGCCGCCCCAGCGGGTGTCGTCGCCGGTAGTGAAAGCGGGCACGCCGGCAAGGGTGTTGATGCGGTAGCTGTTCGAGGTCACAGCAGCACCGCCCTTGACGTAGAGCAGGACGTTGTTGACGGCATAACCGACCTGACCGGTGAACAGACCGAACGCGTCAACGGTCGTGTGGTTGCGGAAGCCGGGGAACACCTGGCTCACATTGCTGCCCGAGAAGTCGGCCCAGTTGCCCTGCGCTTCAACGCCGAACACCCATGTGCCGGCCTGCCAGCGGTAACCGATCTGGCCACCGACCGTTCCGCCGGTCGCGTCATGAGAACCCTCCGGGCCGACCAACACGTTCGGCGCAACCGAATCCCAGGAGTTGCGGCTCGAACCCCAACCGCCGTTCGCACCGATGTAGAAACCAGTCCAGTCATACACAGCAGCAACCATCGGGGGCGCCTTGGTGTAGGGACGCGCAGCGAGATCAGCAGCAACAGCCGGCGCAGTTGCGCCGAGCGCAATCAGACTGGCCGTAACAAGCAAAACCTTCTTCATTCTTATTTCCGTTCCTTCGTTGACAGCCCCCAAAGCCGCGGCATGCTCTTAACATCGTTCGCTCGAATTGCTGTAACCTCACGGCCACAGCACACACCAAAGGGCCGCAGTGTGAACGTAAATTAATGTTGTCTTGCAGGCACTTTTTGAAACATTGCATCATAGCTTGCCGCAAATAGTTCACATTTGATTTTGCAGCGACGTAACGATGTGAATCGGTTGACGGGATTGCGCAGCTGCCGCTTGTCGACGAAAATGGAACGGCGCAAAACGCCGATGCGCCATGAAGGAGATTCGAAATGCGTAGAGCGATTCTGGCCGTGCTGGCCGCGAGCGGACTGGCAACTATCGGTGCCGCGCCCGCCGAAGCGGTCGGCACAAGATATCCGTTCTGCCTGCAGGGCAATGAATATCCGGGACTGAGCTACTGCACCTTCACGAGCTACGAGCAGTGCCAGGCGACCGCGTCGGGACGTTTTCTCTACTGCATCGCCAATCCCTATTATATCGGCGAGAGCGAACCGGCGCCCTCCGCCTATCGCCCGCTGCCCGGCCGCGCGCTGCCGCCCGCCCCCGCTTACGGCAGATAGCGAGCAGCGCGGCCATCCCGCGAGGCATTCCGCGCGAGCCTGCGCACACAGGCACCTACAACGCGTGAACGTGATTTGACGCCCGGCTGCGTCGAATATCTGCTGGCCGTCAGCGCCCGCGGATCAGCCGCAGCTCTCAAGGAGGTTCTGATGCGCAATCTGGCTCTGGCAATTCTGGCGATCGGCGCGGCCTTGGCGGCTGCACCGGCGCAAGCGCAGACGTACGATCCCGGCTATCCGGTTTGCCTGCACGTCTATGGCAAAATCAGCTACTATGAATGCGCCTATACATCGCTGCCCCAATGCAACGCGACGGCATCGGGCCGCTCGGCACAGTGCGTGATCAATCCCTATTACGCGTATGCTTCCCAGGGGCCATCGGCACCTCGCAACAAGCGGTATCGCAACGGCTACTGAACTAGTCCATTTCGACGACCTGGCCGTCGACCAGCGACACCCGCCGGTCCATCCGGCCGGCCAGTTCCATGTTGTGGGTGGCGATCAGCATGGCGACCTGCGTCGCCTTCACAAGCTGCATCAACGCATTGAAGACATGATCGGCCGTCGTCGGATCGAGATTGCCGGTCGGTTCGTCCGCGAGTAGCACCCGCGGCGCATTGGCGACTGCGCGCGCGATGGCGACGCGCTGCTGCTCGCCGCCGGAGAGTTCGGCCGGGCGGTGCGTGATGCGGTCGCCGAGGCCGAGATAGGCCAAGATCTCCTGCGAGCGCTTGATCGTCTCCGAACGTTTGAGGCCGCGGATCATCTGCGGCAGCATGACGTTTTCGAGCGCGGTGAATTCCGGCAGCAGCCGATGCGACTGATAGACGAAGCCGATGTCGGAGCGCCGGATCTGGGTGCGATCGATGTCGGACAATTGCGAGGTCGGCGTGCCCGCGACATAGACCTCGCCGTCATCGGGGGTTTCAAGCAGCCCTGCGATATGCAGCAGCGTTGACTTGCCCGAGCCCGACGGCGCCACCAGCGCCACCGACTGTCCCGCCCACAGCGCGAGCTTGGCGCCGTTCAGGATCGTCAGCGTCGCCTCGCCCTGCCTGTACTCGCGTTTTATCTCGTGGAGATAGATAACCGGTACGTCTTCCGCCTCCTCGGCCATCGCGCCCTCACTCATATCGGAGCGCGTCGACAGGATCGAGCCGCGCGGCGCGCCACGACGGATAGAGCGTCGCCAGGAACGACAGCGTCAGCGCCATGATCACGACCGCAGTGGTCTCGCCGAAATCGATCTCGGCCGGCAGGCGCGAGAGGAAGTAGAGTTCGGGCGAGAACAATTCGGTGTTGGTCATCCAGGACAGGAACTGCCTGATGGATTCGATGTTCAGGCAGATCAGCATACCGACGAAGAATCCTGTCAGCGTGCCGACCACGCCGATCGCAGCGCCCGTGATCAGGAAGATCCGCATGATCGAGCCCTGCGAGGCACCCATGGTGCGCAGGATCGCGATGTCCTGCCCCTTGTCCTTGACCAGCATGATCAAACCGGAAACGATGTTGAGCGCAGCAACCAGCACGATCATGGTCAGGATCAGGAACATCACGTTGCGCTCGACCTGAAGCGCGTTGAAGAAAGTCGAGTTGCGCTGCCGCCAGTCGACCAGGAACACCGGCCGACCCGCCGCCTCCGTCACGCTCTTGCGGAAGGCGTCGATGCGGTCGGGATTGGTGGTGAATACCTCGATCGCGGTCACGTCGTCCTTGCGGTTGAAATAGGCCTGCGATTCCGGCAGCGGCATGAACACAAAACTGGCGTCATATTCCGACATGCCGATCTCGAACACGGCAGCCACCTTGTAAGGCTTGATGCGCGGCGTGGTTCCCATCGGGGTCACCGCGCCCTTGGGCGCGACCAGCGTGATGGTGTCGCCGGCATGCAGCGACAATTGATCGGCAAGCCGGCGTCCGATGGTGACGCCCTGCCCCTCGTCAAAACCCTCCAGCGTACCCTGCTTGATGTTCTTGGCGATCGAGGTGAGCTTGTTGAGGTCCGCAGATCGCATGCCGCGCACCAGCACGCCGGCGGCGTTGAAGGCGGAGGACGCCAGCGCCTGGCCGTCCACGACCGGCGCGGCAAGCCGAATGCCATCGAGCTGGCTGATGCGCTCGGCAACGTCCTTCCAGTCGGTCAGCGGCGATTCCAGCGGCTGCACCAGGAGATGGCCGTTCAGCCCGAGGATCTTGTCCAGCAGTTCCTTGCGAAAACCGTTCATCACGGCCATCACGATGATCAGCGTGGCGACGCCGAGCATGATGCCGAGGAACGAAAAGCCGGCGATGACGGAAATGAAACCTTCCCGGCGGCGCGCGCGCAGGTAACGCCCGGACAACAGCCATTCGAAGGGCGCAAAAGGCTTGGTTCGGGCTGTATCGCTCATGGTCTCATCCATTACTCGATAATCCCATGATTCGGGCCAAATGTGGCCTTATTGACCAACATTACGGTCGCGGGGGATATCTTATCCCGCGATCTTAGCCACCACTTCGGCCGGGCTGAGATTCTCGCGCGAGCCGTCGCTACGCCGCTTGATCTCGAGCTTGCCCTCGGCGAGGCCCTTGGGACCTACCAGAATCTGCCAGGGGATGCCGATCAGGTCAGCGGCGGCGAATTTCGCCCCGGCGCGCTGGTCGGTGTCGTCATAGAGCACGTCGACGCCCTTGGCCTGAAGCTCCCCATAGAGCTTCTCGCAAGCGCCGTCGACAGCGGCGTCGCCCTGCTTCAGGTTCAGGATCACCGCCGTGAACGGCGCCACGGCTTCCGGCCATTTGATGCCGGCGTCGTCATGGCAGGCTTCGATGATGGCGCCGACCAGGCGCGAGACGCCGACGCCGTAGGAACCGCCATGGATCGGCACGTCGACGCCGTCGGGGCCCGCTACCAGCGCCTTCATTGCGTCGGAATATTTGGTGCCGAAATAGAAGATCTGCCCGACCTCGATGCCACGGGTGTTGACGCGCTTGTCGGCCGGCACCTCGCTCTCGTAGCGCGCGGCATCGTGAACGTCCTCGGTTGCCGCATAGACCGACGTCCATTGCTTGATGATCGGTGTCAGATCGCCGTCATAATCGACATCGTCGGGCGGGATCGGCAGGTTCAGCACGTCGCTGTTGCAGAACACGCCGGATTCGCCGGTCTCCGCCAGCACGATGAATTCATGACTGAGATCGCCGCCGATCGGGCCGGTCTCGGCGCGCATCGGGATCGCCTTCAATCCCATCCGCGCGAAGGTGCGCAAGTACGCGACGAACATCTTGTTGTAGGCACGGCGCGCCGCCGCCTCGTCGATATCGAACGAATAAGCGTCCTTCATCAGGAACTCGCGGCCGCGCATCACGCCGAAGCGCGGGCGCTGCTCGTCACGGAACTTCCACTGGATGTGATAGAGATTGAGCGGCAGGTTCCGGTAGGATTTGACGTAGGCGCGGAAGATCTCGGTGATCATTTCCTCATTGGTCGGCCCGTACAGCAATTCGCGCTTGTGGCGGTCGGCGATGCGCAGCATCTCCGGGCCATAGGCGTCGTAGCGGCCGCTTTCGCGCCAGAGGTCGGCGAGCTGCAGCGTCGGCATCAACAGTTCCAGCGCGCCGGCACGATCCTGCTCCTCGCGCACGATCTGCTCGATCTTCTTCAAGACCCGGAAACCCAGCGGCAGCCAGGCGTAAATGCCGGCCGCTTCCTGCCGCATCATGCCAGCGCGCAGCATCAGCCGATGCGAGACGATCTCCGCCTCTTTCGGATTTTCTTTCAGGATGGGCAGAAAAAACCGCGACAATCGCATGGGTCAACTCGAGGAATCAGGGGGCTACCGGAAGAGGTGCAGTGAAACCGGATCGGGTGCGAAAAGACAAGGCCGGAAGCCGCGAAAAAGCCTCTGAAAACGAGGATTTGTAGGCCGTTTCGGCCGTGAATTGTTAGATTTGTAGTTAGTTTCGTAGCGTGGGCAAAGGCGCGCTTGCGCCATGCCCACCATCCATCAGCGGATCAAACTGGAAATGGTGGGCACGCTTCGCTTTGCCCACCCTACAAAACTACGCAAGCCCCCAAATCACCGCACCTCCAACTCATCCCTCAGCGTGATCTTCTGGAAATCGGTGATCAGCGCGTCAATCTGCATCTTCCAGCGGCCGGGCACCGGCAACGGCACGCCGCGCACGTGCCAATAGCCGTCCGGCCCAAGCGCCGCGCGACGCTCCATCGGCTCGATGCCACGCTCCGGCAGGCTCAGGATCAGCGTCGCCTCCTTGGCCGGCAGCAGCGCGGCGTCGCCCGTCATCAACTGCAGCACGAAGTCGTTGGCGCCGACCTTGCCCGGCGAGACCAGCACCTGAAACATCGCGGCATCGGTATGGATATGGACCGAGAGCGGCGCTGCGGCTGATACAACCGATGCACGTGGTGGCGGCGTGAAGCGCCAGCCGGCGACCACGGCAAGAATGCAAACAACGAGCACGCATTCCAGCAGGATCGACCTCAGCAGGGGCCGCGTGTTGGCGTCATCCGCGACCACGGCGGGCGTGAAGAGAAACCGGTTCAGCGCCGCAAGCCCCAGCAGCAGGATCACCAGCGCCAGCTTGATCGAGAGAATAACGCCATACTGGGTGTCGGTCAGCGCGCGCAGGCTTCCAAGCTGGATGATCGCAAGCACCAGCCCGCTCAGCGCCAGTAGAGCGACCATCGCAATCGCGATGGCCGAGAACCGTCAGCACGCGCGGCAGATCGTGATGGCGCCGATGCGCCATGGCGGCCAGCGGCGCCAGCGCGCCGATCCAGTAGGCCGCGGCGACGCCGTGCAACAACACCGATGGTCGCGTCAGCCATTGCGGTGATGCGCTGGATGCGTGCCCGCTGGCTGCCAGCGACAGTCCGACGCCCACGATGGCGAGCGTAATCAGGACGCGGGAAATCAGGATGCCGGGACTTTGCCATGCGACCCAGGCGATGGCCATAGCGACGATCGCAATCAACAGCGACGGCCCGAGCGAAGTCGCAAGCGCGCTGGTCCACGGCGCCGTCGTCACGATGTCGCCAAGCGGCAGGTCGAGGAGATCGAGCCCTTGCAGGCCGAGCGAAGCCGTTGCACTGACGAGACCGACGGCGAGCGCGCCGCGGCTGACCGTCGATCCGCTCGGGCCCTGCCCGATCCACGTCGCAAAGAACGCGCCGCCGAAGCCGACGAACAGCCCGAGATAGACCCCGATCCGCGCCAGCCAGATCAGCACCGGCAGCGGACCTGTCTTCGCCGGCGGCGCGGCGCCCGTCACCGCGCCGATCGAGAACACCAGCGATCCCGCCACGGGATGACCGTCCTGCGAGACCACGCGGTAGCTGACGATCTGCGTGCCCTGCGGCAGGTTATCAGGCAGAACGATCAGGACCGATTGACCAACTGCGCGCGTAGCGACGTCGCGCGTTTTGCCGGCGGCGTCGACGATGCCGACCACCGCGGGCGTGACGCCTTCGTTGAAGTGCAACTGCACCATCTTCGGCGGCTGCGCCAGCACGCTGCCGTCCACCGGCTCCGAAGAGACCAGCGTCGCATGCGCC
The DNA here is from genome assembly GCF_001440395.1 of Bradyrhizobium jicamae. Classification (GTDB taxonomy): domain Bacteria; phylum Pseudomonadota; class Alphaproteobacteria; order Rhizobiales; family Xanthobacteraceae; genus Bradyrhizobium; species Bradyrhizobium jicamae. Next base: position 18,828 of record NZ_LLXZ01000034.1, read on the forward strand.
CACGCGGCACTTGCAACGCAGAGAGCCGACAGCAGCGCGGCAAGACTGGCGAGCACGCGCGCCATCGGGATGGCTTTACGGTTTTGCGATCAGCTTGATGCCCGGTGCCGGCGTCTTGCTGTCATGCCCATGACCGGTCTGGCCTTCGGCCGGAACATCGATCCAGCGGCTGACGCCCTGCTCGCATTCCTGCACGACAGGGAAATACAGCGTGGTATCCGGCTTCAGGCTGGAGGTGAGATAGCTGGAGAAGACGAACTCATCGAAATTGTCGTCGGCGAGCTTGCCGCCGCTCCACACCACTTCCTTGACGCCTTCGGATATTTTCCCGCCATGAAACTCATACTCGGTGGCGTACTTGCCCTTGACCGTCTCGACGGTCCAGCCCGGCTTGGGCATCGGCTTGATGCCGATCACCCCTTCCGGCACCTGCACCCGCAGCTTGACGGTCGGCGATCCCGAACAGCCGTGCGGCACCGCAAACACCGCCTTGTAGTACGAGCCGATCGGCGCCTGCCGTCGCTCGAGGGTGACATGCGCCGACGCCGAAGACGCCGATAACGCAGCCAGGATGATCGCGACCAAAGCACCGTTCCGCATCAATATCTCCTACTTCTTGTCTGCGCCTGCGGGACCTTTTGCACCGACGCTCTGCACGTCGAGCGAGAGCGTCACCTTGCCCGCCTTCTCGAATTGAAGCGTGACCGGCACCTTGTCGCCTTCCTTGAACGGCTGCTTGAGGTCCATCAGCATCAGATGGTTGCCGCCCGGCGCGAGCTTGACGGTCTTGCCGGGCTCGATCGAAAGCCCCTTGTCGAGCGCGCGCATGGTCATGACGCCATTGTTCATGGCCATCTCGTGGATCTCGAGCTTGCCGGCGATATCGCCGGAACCGCTGATCAGGCGATCCGGCGCGGTCCCCTTGTTCTCGATGGTGAGATAACCGCCTGCAACCTTGGCTCCGGCCGGCGTCGCGCGGCTCCAGGCCTGCGTGATGACGATGTCACCGGCCTTCACCCCCTGGGCGTTCGCAAGCCCGCCTGACAGTGCAAACAGCATAACGAGATAGGATAGCCTGCGCGTAATGTTCTTCATGATCGACCTCTGATTCCAAATCCGTTGCAGTCCAATCTTACGCCGGGAACCGGCAAATTATCTCGGGCGCCCGGTATCGTCTCTCGATCATTTGATCAAGATCGGCGACTCGATATTGACGCTGTCGGTTTCCGAAAGCGAAATACCGAGGCCGAGCATCCAGCGCCCGGGCGCGTTCATCGAGGTCCGGACATACCACTGATCGTCGCTGCCGCGCGTGGCCTGAAATGTCTGGGTACCGCCTCCCGATTGCGCATCCCGGAGCGTTACCGAAACCGCCTTTGCCGTCAGCGGCAGTTCGTCGACCGTCTCCAACTGGATGGCGATCTCGACGGGCCCGGCACGCGCCGGCGAGACCGTGACGTTTGCCATCGCTTTTTCGGTGTGAAGACGCGTGAAGAAACTGTCGCTGTCGCTCGCAGCGAGAGTCGGCCCCGTCGCAACGAAGTTTAGAGAAAATAAAACTGCGAATGCGAGCCGCAACGATGACGATTCCTTGCGCGCCTTGCGAGTCCACAGAGCGAAGAGATGTCGGCGATACATAGCGTTCCTCCTCACCATCGGTACTTGATGCCGGCATAAACTGCCCGTCCATTGCCCGGTTCGAACAAGGGTGAGGTCGCAGTCGCCTGATTGATGATGCTGGCGCTGGAGATATAGGCCTTGTTGAAGAGATTGCGCCCTTCGATATAGGCCGACACCGGTCCGCCATTGTCGAAACCGGCCTTCATTCCCAACAGCGCATAGGCTGACGTCCTCAGTGTGTTGGCGCTGTCGACGAAGTAGGATTCAGGCACCCATTCGACATTGGGACCGGCATAGAATCCGGTCGGATGCTTGTAGAGCAGCTCGGCCCGAAGATAATGACGCGGCGCGCCGGGCAACAGGTTGTTGCCGAAGGTTGGATCGTTGTCGAAGCGGAAATCGTTGAATGTATACGCCAGGTTCAGCCAGAGCTTGTCTGGCGACGGGCCGTTGTTGAAAATGCCTTGGAAAATCGCCGCGCCCGCGCCCGCTTCGATGCCCTGGTGAATGGTGCGGTCGGCGTTGGTGACATTGCAATTGCCGAATGCACTGTAGAGGCATTGTAGTTCGTTGCGGATATTGGCGCGATAGGCGGTGAGCTCCCAAGCGTAATCAGGCCGTTTCATCCGCGTTCCGATCTCATAGGTGGTGGCGGTCTGTGGTCGGATGTCAGTGAAGGGAATGACCGCGACCCCCGGCACATTCGCGCTTTCGCCAAAACTCGGCACCTCGGCGCTTCGCGAGATGTTGGCGAAGACCTGCCACGTCGGATCGACATTCCAGAGCAGACCCGTCTTCGGCGACCAGATGTTGAACTCGGTCGCCCCCGACTGATCGCCATTGCTGAGAAAGCGGTCCTGCCGGTTGCGGGTAGCGTAGAGGAATTGCGTGCCGGCGATCACGGCAACGTTGGGCAGGAAGTAGAAGCTGTCTTCGATATAGAAGGAGGTGTTCTTCGAGCTGTCGACTGACGAGGACAGCAATGGACCCTTCTGGCCGCCGAGATTGGCGAATTGCTGATTGTCGATGCTCCCGTTCAGGATGTTGACGCCGGCGACAAGGCGGTTGCGGTAGCCGCCGATGATGCGGTCGTCGGTGACCTTGGCGAAGGCGCCATAATCCCTGTAGCGGTAGTCGAGCCACTGGAAGATCGGGTGCATCAAATGGCGGTCGACGCCAAACATGCCGAACTCGATCTTGGTGTCGTCCAGCCGGATTGTCGTCTTGTTGGCAAGCATGACGGTGTTGAGGTTGCGCTGCTGGTCCAGCGCAACGTTTGCCGGCGCTGCAGCCTGGGGATCGGTCAAGGCCGATTGCTTGGTGACGGTGCCGGGGATGCGCTGGCGAATCTCATTGGCGTTGAAATAGAACCGCGTTTCGGCATCCGGTGAGAATTGATAGCCGACATTGCCGCTGACGCGGGTGCTGCTGCCGGAACTGTGGTTCCTGAAGCCATCCGAGGCCTGGGTCGACGCGGTGACGAAACCGTCCCATGGTCCGTTTGCGCCGCCGGCATTGGCCTGCAGCCGTTTGAATCCGAATGCGCCCATATCGGCCGACACGCCGTTCGGCCACGGATCGCGGCCGGTTGGAATCACGAAATTGATGGCGCCGCCAAGCGAGTTCGCGCCGAACTGCAGCGCATTGGCGCCCTTCCAGACCTCGACATATTTATAGGCGGTGGGGTCGATCTGCTGAAAATCGCCGTAGCCGTCGGCAGTGTTGATCGGAATACCGTCCATGTAGAGCTGCACGCCGCGCAGATGGAAGTTGCGCGACAGGCCGGAACCGCGGATCGACAACCTGGTGTCGTCGCCCCATTTCGGCTGCGCGAACACGCCCGGCACGTAATCCAGGATGTCCTTGATGGTGTTGGCGACAGTCGAATTCTTGTAGGCCTCGGCCGGCACGATCGCGACACCGCCCGGCGTGTTGTTGATCTCGGTCAAGGCCTGTTGCGCGCTGAGCACGGCGAGCGCACCGCGGCCACCCTGCCCTTGGCCTGCGCTCTGCGGTGCCGGAGCTTGCACCTGCCGGACGGCGCGGGCCGACCGCGCCGCGTTGCGCTGCGGACGGACGCTCGCGGCGCGTTTCTGTTCCGGTGCGGTGACCGTCACCGGCGGAAGTTGTGATCGCTCGGTCTGCGCCTCGGCGCCAGATGGTGAAACGAACATGGCGGCCGACGCCAGCAATGTGCCGCGCACAAGCCCGACCGGTGATGCAAGACGAAACATAGGATGATCCTGACGCCAGCTCTTTGGCCGGCTTTCTCAATTTGAACGTACGGCGCGGCCTCGGCCGCACCGTTGACGAGATCAAGCGAGGTCAGGAAAAGGACGGTGGCGCTCGCGCCTGCGCATGCGAGCCGGCGCGCGCCGGCGGCACATGGTCCGCAGCTTCCAGCCACGCGACAAGCTGGAATTGCCGCTGCAGGACGACAAAGATCAACGGGGGCGGCTCGACCGCTACGGCGCCGCCGTGGCCGACGCTGCAGAACCCGCAGCAATTGGCGCCGTGCGGCGCCTTCGGGGTCGTGGTCTGTGAGGCGTCCTCCGAGGACGCCATGCCGGAGCAGATCGTCGCCATATAGAGCGGATCGGAGACGGCTTGTGCGACAGCACGAAATGCCCCGATCGGCGCCAGCAACTGCACCATGATCGAGAGCAGCACGATTGGAATGAAGACTTCCAGTCGCCGTCGCATGTTCCCCCCAGGGCGTCCGAGTAGCGGTACCGCCAACTATCCACGTTTCTCATCTCACCGCGGTTTGTTGCTGAGTCAACCATTTTTCGAGGTCCGGTATTTCCGCCGACCCCTCGATCGTGGTGACGGCTCCGTCCCGCCCGATCAGCAGCGTGCGCGGAATATCCCCCTGCCAGGCCGGGTCGATCTCGAACCGGAGGCGTTCGACAAAGCCGTCGCTGAAGATCCAGTTTTCCGCCGACGCGAGCCCCGACTTCTGCAGCATCGCCCGGGTTGGTCCGGCCAGATTCGGGACCAGATCGGCGCTGATCATCACGACGTCGACCTCGGAATGATCCTTCATGAATTGCCCAAGCAGCGGCAGTTCGACCTTGCAGGGACCGCAGGTGACGCCCCAGAAATGCACCAGCGTCGGACGTCCGGCGTGCGCGCGCCGCATGTCCTGCCAGCTTCCGCGCACGAACGGCTTGAGATCGGGCGGAGTCTCCGCACCGGGCGCCGCGCCCAGGCAGGCAAGGAGGAATATGGCGGCGAGCAGCAGGCGCTTCATGATCCGTCTCCGATCGGCAGAAGGCGATAGCCGTCGGCCTTGGTCATCCAGGAAAGGAAGGTCTTGTGCCCGTTGCTGACCAGCAGCGGGTGGTCGGAGGTATCCGTTGTCGTGGCGATCGCGACCGGCTTCGACCAGCTCTTGCCCTCGTCATGCGAGGTCATCGCGTTGACTGCGGTCTTCTCACCGTCGAACTCCTTCCAGACCATGGTGGCGCCGTGCGGGCCGGCCAGCACGTAGGGCCGCGTCGGATTGCGGTTGGCGCGGCCGAGCGGAAGCGGATCGGAGAAGGTGCGACCCTCGTCCTGCGAGCGGGCATAGAACAGTCCCTTGCGGGCCTTGCCGTTGGTGTACCAGGTCGCGTGGTACGTGCCGGCGGGCGAGACCGAAAGACTGGGACCATGATGCGGGCACGCGGCGATCTGCCAATCGTCGTTGCTGACACGGCGAACTTCGCCTGGCGACGCCGGGTCGGCGAACGTCATGACCGCATGATCCCGCACGCCGCCCTCGAAGATGTTCCTGAACACCACCACGGGATGGCCGGGGCTAGCGAACGCCAGACCAATCCGGCAGCATTCGCAGGTGTTGTCGGCCGCCAGCCGCGTCTCGGAATAGGTCGCGCCGCCGTCCTTCGATGAGGCGAAGAACAGCCCAGCGCCTTCGTACTTCTTGCCCTCCTGTTGCGCGGGCACCCGGTTGCGCTTGTCGATCCAGGCCGCGAACACCGAACCATCCGCATCGAGACCGAGCGCCACGAAGCGCTGGCTCTCGTTACTTGCTGTGATCGGCTGCGGCTCGGCAAAGCTTTGGCCGCCATCGGCCGACCTTGTGGTCAGCACCTGGCCATTAAAAGCCTTGTCCCTGAAGCGCGAAAACGCCAGCGCGATGCCGCCGTTCTTGTCGATGACGATCTGGGGACGCGCGTCCGGCCCCCAATCGAGCGTGAGCTTTTCGCGGGTCACCTGAACCGGCGTTGAAAAGCTGCGCCCCTCATCCTTCGAACTCGCCACCGAGATGTGGCCGCCTGCCATGAAGGCGAGCCACAGCGTGCCATCCGACGCGAAGGCCGGCGCGACTTTCGAAGCGCAGCGCAGGGCTGTTTCCTCGCACGCCGCTTCCGAGGCATGCTGGTGGTGACTCATCTGCGCTTGCACTGGAGTTTGGCAAAGCGAGAAAGCGAGCGTCGCGAGCAGGCTCATTCGCAGCATGACTTTACCCCTTCTCATTTGAACGCCAGCTTCATGCCGGCGAAGAAGGCGCGCGGCGAACCGGCGTAGATCGAGCCGGTGCCGCTGAGACCCTGGAGGCCACCCGCCGTAACCGTGTTTCCGATATTGTTCGCAGAAGCCACATAGGTCCGGTCGAACACGTTCCTGACCTCGAAGTAGACATTCAACGACTTGAAATAATCGGAGATGAGGTCCGTCTTGTAGTGGACGTTGAGATTGACCAGTTCGTATCCCGGCGCCTTCTGCAGATTGGCGTTGTCCATGTAGAAGGAATCCTTCCACTGGACCTCGACAAACGCCCCGAGGCCGGCCAGCGGCCCCCACATCTGTTCATAACCAAGCCGCGCCGTGAGCTCGTGCGGCGAGATGCCGGGGATCTTGTTGCCTGCGCGGTTGAAGCTGAAGACGGTGCCGCCTCCGCCGGGGCTTCGGATGTCTTCGGTATACTCGGTGTAGTATTGTTCGAGATAGGTGTAGGCCGCGGTGAAGCGCCAGCCGGGATAGAACTTCCAGTCAGCGGCGAGTTCCACCCCGCGATGCTCGGAGCGCGGCGCGTTGAACATGTAACTGACGCCGGATACCTGTGTCGCCTGGCTCACCAGTTCGTCTTTGAAGAATTCATAGAAACCTGTCGCGCTAAATTTCAGCGTGCTGTTCGGCGTCCAGTCAAAGCCGAGGTCGTAGCCGATGTTCTTCTGCGTCCTTAGCTGCGTATTGTTACCGTTGGTGCCGTCTGAGAGGATGAAGAGGTTGCCTACCTGCGGCGTGCCGTATCCGGTGGCGACACGCGCGCGGAAAAGCCATTCGGGATTGAGCTTGTAGAGCAGCGCCAGTTCGGGCGCGGTGTTCTGAAACTGTCGATCGGCGATGATCGGCACCCCTGGAACCGCGATCGGGACGTCAGTTGTGGGATAGCGATAGGAAGTATTGATCCCCTTCAGAACCGTCGTCTCCCATCCGATGCCGGCGATCGCCGTCAGATTCGGAGCGAGCTTGAGCTCTTCACGTGCGCGAACGCCGTAATTGCTGGTAGAGCTCCAGGTATTGCTCTGCAGCAGGCCGAGCTTCGCATTACCGCCCGGCATCACGTTGCGGCTGTCACTCGACGCGGTGAGCGTGTTGTAGAAGGCGCCGAAATAGGCCGTAGACTCCAGACCGAATATTTCGCCGCGCTTGGTGATGTCGCTCATGTAATTGTACGACGGAAAATCGCCGATCGCGCTGGTGGTGCCGGTCGGCTGACTGATATTCCGATCGTCAAACACGAATTGATTTCGCCAGGTCGTGGTGTTGTCGAAATCATGCTCCCATCGCCCGCCGACGATGGTCCGCCGGTCGAAGCGGCCAAGGCCAGCCTCAGTAGCGGTCTGCGGTGTTGTTAAGCCGTTAAAGCCATTGTTGAACAACGACACCGTCGGGCATCCAAGCGCGAGATTCCCGCCCGTCGTGCAGCCCTGCTGGAACGGATTTTGATAATACTGGGTCAGCGTCTGGCGGAGCGGCAGCCTTGTATCGAGGTTGTTATTGATGAATTTTACTGTGAAACGGTCGTCGGGCGTGGCGTGCAACGTGCCGAGGAAATTCACCGTCTGGGTGTTGAACCAGCTATTGCCGATAAATCCGTCGCCGCGCGCGTCGCTCGTAAACAGCGAGTACTCGAAATTGCCGACCTTCTTGCCGGCGGCGAGATAGTTGTTGAGGTAGCCGAAGCTGCCGCCTTCGACGCCGTATTCGACCCCGTCGATGGTGCGGCCCGGGCGGAGGCGGAAATTGAGCGCGCCGCCGGTCGCATAGTTGCCGTAGAGCGCCGACGACGGCCCCCGGATGACGTCGATCGCGGCATAGGCCTTGGGATCGATCAGGTCGCTGCGGGAAAGCCCGTCCGGCTGGGTGACCGGAAAGCCGTCCTCGAAGATCACGAGATTGCGGATGCCAAAGCCGTTGCGTGCATTGGAGCCGCGAATCGAGATGCCGATATCGCGGGGGCCGTTACCCTGCTTCACCGAGATGCCGGGGCTCTCGCGCAGCACGTCGGCCACGGAGAATGCCGGTCGGTTGTCGAACTGGCTGCGGTCGATGGTCGTCTCGGTCTGGCCGGCCGGGGCCTGGTACAGCAGCGCCCGCGCCACGCTCGGCGTGATGCCGGCGGTCAGCGAGGAAGCCGTTGGGGCGATGGGCAGCGGCTGCCGCGCCTGCGTCCTGGCGGCCGAACGCGCCGCCGGCCTG
>NZ_LLXZ01000035.1 GCF_001440395.1 Bradyrhizobium jicamae
AACAGCGGCTCGGCGATCAGGCCGGGCCATTCGCCGCCGCCGAGCTTGATGCCACAGCTCCAGTCCTCGCCGAACGGCACCGCAGCGCCGCCGGTGGTGATGCGGACGTCGATATCGGGCTCCTGTTTGCGGAAGTCCGCCAGCCGAGGGATCAGCCATTTCATCGCAAAGGTCGGCCCGACGCCGATGGTCAGCACCCGGACGCTGGAGGGTGCCGTCACCTGCGCGGTCAGGCTCGCCAGTGCGTCGAAGATCGGCGTCAGGCCGCTCTGATAGGCGCGCCCCGCCGCTGTTGTGACGAGGCGGTTGGCCTTGCGCTCGAACAGCGCCACCCCGAGCCGCTCCTCCAGGAGGTGCACCATCCGGCTGACCGCGGCGGCTGAAACGTTAAGCTCGGCGCCGGCGGCGGCGAAGCTGCCGCTGCGCGCCGCCGCTTCGAATGCCTTGATGCCGTTGAGAAAGAGCAGCCGCCGCACGTAACCCTCAGGAAAACTGATGCCAGAGCAAGATAACTCAGTTTGCGTGCGCGGGACAAGCGAGGCACAAGGATGGGGTAGCAGCCTAGGTTGAACTGCGCCTCATTCCGAGCCTGGCCTGCGCAGGAGACTTCGCGTGACGCCGCTGATGATTGCAGCCCTTGGTGCCCTGATGGTCGCGACAGCGTTTCTGTCGGGGCTGTTCGGCATGGCCGGCGGGATGATCCTGATCGGCGTGCTGCTGATGCTGATGCCGCTGCCGACGGCGATGGTGCTGCATGCGATCACGCAGATGGCGTCCAACGGCTGGCGCGCGTTCCTGTGGCGGGCGCATATCCGCTGGCGGCCGGTGTTCGTGTATCTGATCGGCTGCGCGCTCGCGCTCGGCGTATGGTCGCTCACCCGCTACGTGCCGGACAAGCCGATCGCGCTGTTGCTGCTCGGCGTGACACCGTTCATGGCGCGGCTGATGCCGAAGAACTTGAAACCCAACCCCGACAGCATTGCGCAGGGGTCGTTCTACGGCTTCATCTGCATGGGGCTGATGCTGATGACCGGCGTCTCCGGTCCGCTGATGGACACGTTCTTCCTCGGCGGCAATTTCGGCCGCCGCGAAGTGGTCGCGACCAAGGCGACCTGCCAGGTGGCGAGTCACCTCACCAAACTGATCTATTTCGGCGGCATCATCGACCAGGCGGCGACGCTGGATCCGGTGCTCGCCGGCATCGCGATCGTAGCCTCGATGCTCGGCACCACGCTGGCGCGGCGCATCCTGGAAGCGATGAGCGATGCGCAGTTTCGCACCTGGGCGAACCGGCTGATCACGACGGTGGCCGGCTACTACATCCTGTACGGCGGCTGGCTGCTGTTCACGCGCAACAGCGCGCTGGCGTTCTGAGTTGGACCGCTTCTGAGGCGGAGGCGCCGATGAGCGAGACGACGGATCCCCTGGTGCTCGATCTCGTCGAATGGATCGCGCGCGAGCCGAGGCTTTATTCCGAGGTGATCGAGACCTGGCGCACCTCATGCCCGCGGCTGACGATCTGGGAAGATGCGGTGGATCGCGGCTATGTCGCGCGCCGGCCGGTGGCAGGCGAGGGCGTGCGGGTTGCGATCACCGCGCGCGGCGAGCAATTCCTGCGCGACAACCGGCGCGGCCGCTGATTTCCCAAGAGCTCCAGTCACACAAGTTTTCGTGAATGTGGCGGCGGCAACACTTGGCCGCCCTCCGATCGCCTATTCAGTTTGACATCGTAAGGTTGCAGGAGCCAATGCGATCTTTGCGATCAGTAATTGCACCTGACCAAATATTGCGCCGGCGCGAGACAAAGGAGTTTTGTCATGCCGAACATCGCGGATATGAAATGGTTCAAGGAGAATTTTCACGCTGAAGTCGAACGCGCGATTGCGGGCACGCCGTTCACGCTCGATCTGTTGGTCGCGCTGGCCTGTCAGGAGACCGGCGATGTCTGGCCGATCCTGCGCAGGAAGCCGCAACTGACGCTGGATCGCATCCTCGCGCTCTGTGTCGGCGATACCATTGACTTCAAGCCGCCCAACAAGGGGCGCAAAGCATTCCCGAGGAACAAGGCCCACCTGCTATCGGTTCCGAGAGGCGACAGGATGTTCGCCATCGCCCGCCAGGCGCTGGTGGAGATGGGACAGCACGTTCCGGGATTCCCGGTGTCGAATCCAAACAAGTTCTGCCGCGGCTTCGGCATGTTCCAGCTCGACCTGCAATTCTTCAAGGAAGATCCGGACTACTTTCTCGAGAAGCGCTACGAGAAGTTCAGCGAAACGCTCGGCAAGTGCATCGGTGAACTGACCGCCAAGGCGAAGAAGATCGGCTTGCTCAACAAGCCGTCGCTGTCGGACATGCAACTGACGGCGGTCGCGATCGCCTACAACACCGGCAACTTCATCCCGAGCAAGGGCCTGAAGCAGGGCCATTTCGACGGCCATAAGTTCTATGGCGAGCACATGTTCGACTTCATACGCATGGCACACACCGTGCCGGTGCCGGGCGGCTCGTCGGTATTGCCGCCCCCGCCGCCCAACGGCGCCATCGTGCCGCCGCCGACGCCGGTAGAGGCCACCGGGCCGTTCCTCGTGGTCAAGACAGAGCTCACCCCGTTACGCGTGCGCAGCGAGCCGAAGATCAGTTCGCCGGCGACCAGGAACGTGATCGCGCAACTGCCGGACGGGCATCCGGTGCGCGCCGTTACGGGCACCCCGGTGAAGAAGTTCATCGAGATCGAGACCAGCCTGACCGGCGCGCACATTCGCGGCTTCGCCTCGGCGGACTTCCTTGTTCCGGCGGCGGCCGACGTGACCGAGATTCCGACGGTGGCGTTGATGATGGACGCGCCGACGAGCGGCATCGTCGAAGTCATCATGCCGCGCCGGCGGGGCCTGATCACCAGGCGGACGGAGATCGCGGGCGCCCATTCGCTGAACGAACCCGACATGCCGACCCGCAAGGGCCAGACTCCGGAGGAACTGCGGACCGGCCTCAACGCGATCATCGATTATCTTGCTTCCGACAAGGCGGCGCATAAACGCTACAAGCCGCGCAGCGGCCTGACCTTCTGCAACATCTACGCGCACGACTACTGTATCCTGGCCGGCGTGTACCTGCCGCGGGTATGGTGGACGCCCGGCGCCATCGAGCGCCTCGCGCAAGGCGAAAAGGTCGAGCCGCTGATCGGCAACACCATCATGGAGATGCGCGCCAACGCTTTGTTCCGCTGGCTGCGCGACTTCGGGCCGCGCTTCGGCTGGCGTCAGACCAGCACGCTGACCAAGCTGCAGCAGGAGGCGAATATCGGCGCGGTCGGCCTTATCGTGGCGCGCCGGAAGGAGGACGGTAAATCGGGCCATATCGTCGCCGTGGTGCCGGAAACCAATGACCACCGTGCGGCGCGCAACGCCGCGGGCGAAGTCACCAAGCCGCTGCAAAGCCAGGCCGGAGCCAGGAATTTCCGCCGCGGCACCGGTACCCTCAATTGGTGGAAAGGCGATCAGTTCGCCGAAAGTGCATTCTGGCTGCACGCCTGAGCCGGACGGATCACGCCTCGTCGTGCGAAGCGAAAGCGCGGCGAGGCGGAGTTCCTCTTCTGCATCATGCTCCCATCGCAGATCAACTCGCCTTGAGGCGCGGTCGCCGGCCATTGACTCGATGGCCGTTCTGCGATGAGTTTCATGCAATCGCATGTTCTTTGCGGCATGCGTGAAACGCAGCAAGCAGGATGGGATCGCCCGATGATCGACCTTCATTACTGGACCACGCCGAACGGCCACAAGATTACGATGTTCCTCGAAGAGACCGGGCTGGCTTACAAGATCTTTCCGGTCAACATCGGCAAGGGCGAGCAGTTCAAGCCGGAGTTTCTGGCGATAGCGCCGAACAACCGCATCCCTGCGATGGTCGACCACGCGCCGAAGGGCGGCGGCAACCCGATCTCGATCTTCGAGTCCGGCGCGATGCTTTTGTATCTCGCCGAGAAGACCGGAAAGTTTTTACCCACGGATCTCTACGGCCGCTATGACGCGATCCAGTGGACGTTCTGGCAGATGGGCGGGCTCGGGCCGATGGCCGGGCAGAACCATCACTTCAGAAATTATGCGGTCGAGAAAATCAAATACGCCATCGACCGCTACGTGAACGAGACCAACCGGCTCTATGGCGTGCTGAACAAGCGCCTGTCGGATCGCGAATTCATCGCCGGCGAATATTCGATCGCTGACATGGCGAGCTATCCCTGGGTCGTTCCCTACAAGAACCAGGACCAGAACATCGACGATTTCCCGCATTTGAAGCGCTGGCTGGAAACCATCCGCGCGCGGCCTGCGACCGAGCGCGCCTACGCCAAGGCGAAGGAGGTCAATCCGAACTTCGGCCAGCCGGTGAACCGCACCGAGGAGGAGCGCAAAATCCTGTTCGGCCAGACGGCGGCCGTGGTGCGCTAGGAAGGATTGGCGGCGAACGCCGCGCAAGGACATGCGGAGCCCAGGCCCGCATGTCCTTATTCCGGCACGACAGGCCGGGGATTCACCGGATATCCATCCCAAAGACGCATAGGCAATATCGGCGAATCGGGGCGAGAATTGCCCCTTGAACGCCCAACTTTTGCCGGGCCCGGGCGTTGTCAAACTGCAGGAACCATTGTTTCGGAGACGATTGTGGACACCACACTGAAGTTGAAGCCGCGCCCGACCAACGTGGCGTTGATCGCCTGGCAGTTCACCGGACAGCCGCTGCACGAATGGCCGAGCTGGGTGCAATCCACGTGCTCGCTGCAGCGAAGCGAGGACGGGCACCTCGAGCTTCGACATGAACGGCAAAGCGGGACGCAGATCGTGTATCTGGAGGAGTGGCTGGTGCGGGATCTCGATGGCGGTGTGTGCTCCTACACCGAAGCCGAGCTGCGCAAGGAATTCGACATCGCGCCACGTCAGTGAAGTTGCTCACACAAATCAAAAAATAAACCGCTGGCACCGCGCTCCGATTGGTCACAGTCTGGAGTTGGGTTTTGCTGACTGAACCCTCTTGAGGGGTATCGCTCGAATTTCACCTGAACCTTTACTGACCTGACAGCGCGACGCACCCGGTACCCCTCTTCTTTCAACATTTGCGATTGGAGGAAGTGATGGCAACTCAAGTGAATGTCCAGCCCGGCCATGGCACGGCTGGCCGCCACCCGACCCGACAGTTTCTTGATTCACTTTCCGGGCATGACGATCCCGGCATGTTCGGGCGGATGTTTCCGAATCTCGAACCGCTCGCTGTCGACGACGCTCCGCTGAAGGAACTCGCCGACGCGATGAAGGATGCCAATCCGGGTGACGCCGCCGGCAACAACACCAAGGTCCCGGCCGGGTTCACCTATCTCGGCCAGTTTATCGATCACGACATCACGCTCGATCTCACCTCGCTCGGCGACAAGATGGCCGATCCGCTGGCGACCGAGAACTTCCGCACGCCGGCGCTCGATCTCGACAGCGTCTATGGTCTTGGTCCGGACGGCAGCCGGCAGCTTTACGCGCGCAATCCCGGCGAGGCCAACGGCAAGAATCCGGGACCGAAATTGTTGCTCGGCAAGACCATCAGCGTTGACGATATAACCATCACGCCGCGCAACGACCTGCCGCGCAACCCCGAAGGCTTTGCGTTGATCGGCGACCATCGCAATGACGAAAATCTCGTGGTTGCCCAGACGCACCTGGCGATGCTGAAGTTTCACAACAAGGTGTGCGACCACCTGGCTGCATCAGGGGTACCGGCCGACCAACTGTTCGCCCAGGCGCGCCAGACGGTGACCTGGCATTACCAGTGGATGGTGCTGCATGATTTCGTGGAGCGCATCACCGAGAAGGGAATCGTCGCCAAGATCCTCGATCAGGGCCGCCGCTTCTACCGCTTCAGGAAGTGGCCTTACATGCCGGTCGAGTTCTCGGCGGCGGCGTACCGGTTCGGCCACAGCATGGTGCGCGAGATCTACAGCCACAATCGCAAGTTCACCCCGGGCGGTGTCGTCCCAGCCTCGCTCGATCTGCTGTTCAGGTTCACCGGCCTGTCGGGAGGAATCATCGGCGATCTCGCGCCTGACCCGGTGCAGCCGCCGCTACCTATCCCGGTGCTCTCCAGCAACTGGATCATCGACTGGCGCCGCTACCACGAAATACTGGCGGCCAATCCCCCCGACGTGCGGCTCAATCCTTCGCGGAAGATCGACCCGTTCCTGATACCCAAGCTGCACGATCTGCCGGGCGGCGGCGGCAGCCTGCCGTTCCGCAACCTCAAACGCGGCGTCATGCTCGGACTGCCGTCGGGACAGGATGTCGCCAGGGCGATGAAGATCAAGCATCCGCTCACCCCCGCCGAGATCGCAAAGGGCCCGGACGGTGCGGTGGCAAAGAAGCACGGCCTGCACGAGCACACACCGCTCTGGTACTACATCCTCAAGGAGGCGCAGCAGCGCGGCGGCGGCGAAAAGCTCGGACCGGTCGGCGCGACGATCGTGGCCGAAGTATTCGTCGGCCTCGTCAACGGCGATCATCAGTCGTATCTGTGGCTGAAGGGCAAGGACTGGAAGCCGACGCTGCCGTCCAAGACTCCGGGCGAGTTCACGATGGCCGACCTGCTGCGGTTCGTCGGTGACATCAGCCCGATCGACAACATCTCGACGGTCTAGGCGTTCGCGCCTGCCACCGTCTGAAGCGGCTGCGATTGCGCGACGCCAGGGCTCGCGCAATCGCAATGATGCTTCGTCAGCCTTGGCAGCCTTTTCCTGTGACGCGCTCGTTCTTGACCACCTTTGCCACCATCTTGTCTGCGCCGCCGGTGAGGTCCGATGGCTTCAGGTATCCCTTGGCGTAAGCGTCCTGCGTCAGCCTATCAATGCGCCGATCGTCGGCCGTCGACCATTGTGCGGTGATGTAGTCGGCGCCGGCCTTGCCGAAGTTCTCGGGATAGCTCTCCGTCTGGCGGTTGCGATGGTAATAATATTCGTAGAGGCCGCTGATGAATTGCTTGCGATCATCGCCGCTGCAACGGCTGCCCCACGGCATCTCCAGCGCCCTGATCGCGGATTCTCGCTGCTTCTCTCGGCCTTCCACCATGTACTTCTCGTTGGGGCCGAAATCACGCGTGTCGCGTTGCGGCGCTTTCGGCGCTTCTGGCTGTTTTGCCGGGGCGAACGCCCAGGCAGCGATCTGCCAGACCACAATCGCACATAAGATCAACCCCAGTCGGTTCATCGGACATCCCTCGCGGTGGCCCCCGTTTGGGACCCACAGACAGAAGGGCCTGCGCCGGCCATGAGGGTGGGACCGGCCCAGAGGCCGGGACCCGCAAACTGAAGCACGTCGAATTGAACCGAGGCTGGAAAATCCGTCTTGACGATTCCGGGCTGCATGAACGCCTGAAAAAGGGCTTCCTTGATGCGCTTATCGAGCGGAGTCGAAAAGGCTGTGGCCGCGGCTTTCAGCTTCTCATCGGTGCAAAACATCTTCACCGGGCAATCCAGCCTGGTTTGCCAGGCGCGGGTATAGGCCGTCAGGGCCTCGATCAGATTCTTCTTCATGGCGCTGTTGCACGGCGACATCTCGAAGCCGGTGGTGGCCTGCAGGACTTCATGCCGTATCTTGTCGAGTGACGGATTCGTGTCCTTTTGCGCCGCGCTCTCCCGCCTCTTGCGCTCGTCATCCATGGCGCTCGTATCGCCGAACGTCGAGGCGATCGTTGGCTGCAATGAGCTGACGCTTACCGGCCCGGACCAATGCATGGGAAACCCGCGTGCAGCCCACGATACGGCAGCAAACGAGGTGACGAAGGCGATGGCGACATAGAAAAACAGACGGGGCATTGAAATGCTCGCGCAACGGTGCATCAGAGGACTGCATGCAACCCCTTAACGAACCGCCCGCTGCCGGCTTCGGGCAGGCCGAAAGGTAACGCGACGGTAAACGCGTTGCGTGGCTTTCTCGGAGAATTGGACCGTTGCGACACGCGGACTGGCTGGGATTTCTGCGTCCAGATCTGCCGCGGTTCAGCGGCCGGCATAGTTTGGCGTTCGGCGCGCGGTCCAGGCGGCGATGCCTTCGCCGAGATCGTGGCTCGGCACCAGCGCGGCGAACTGCTCGCTTTCGACCTGCAGCCCCTCGGCGATGCCCATGTTCAATCCGCGCGTGACCGCGGTGATGATGCCGCCGACCGCGAGCGGCGAATGCCTGATGATGCGGTTTGCGAGTTCGCGCGCCGCGGGCAGCAATTCATCGTGCGGCACGACGGCGTTGACGAGGCCGATCTCCAGCGCCCGCTGCGGCGAGAAGCGATCGCCCGTCAGCAGCAGTTCCAGCGCGCGCTTGCGCCCAGCAAGCCGCGGCAGCCGCTGCGTTCCGCCGAAGGTCGGCGGCATGCCGAGATTGATTTCCGGCTTGGCGAAGCTTGCCGCTTCGCTGGCGACGGCGAGATGCGCGGCTTCGGTGATCTCGCAACCGCCACCGAACGCCAGCCCGTTGACGGCAGCGATCACCGGTTTCCTGAGCGCTTCGAGCCGCGCGGTCATGGCCTGGCCGCGCCGGACGAAGCTTTGCACGGAAGTATCGCGGCCTTGGCGAACGCTGTCTGAGAATTCGTGAATATCCGCGCCGGCGGAAAAGGCGCGTTCACCCGCGCCGGTCAGGATCACTGCGCGCACGTTGGCGTCGGTCTCGATTGCGTCCAGCGCCGTCATCAGGCGGTCGATCAATGCATAGTTCAACGCGTTGAGCTTGTCCGGCCGGTTCAGCGTGACCAGCGCGACGCCGTCGTTGATTTCGAGCAGAATGGGATCGGGCATTTTGAACCTCCGGAAGAGATGGTGTGTTGCGGTGACCCTAGAAGACCATCCGGATTGTGTATATTCACTGGTTAGTATACATAGCCGGCATGGCACGCTCCGCAGTCCCGACCCGTGACCGCATCATCTCGGCGGCGAACGCACTGTTCTATAATGACGGCATCCGCGGCGTCAGCGTCGACGCGGTGGCCGAAAAGGCCGGCGTCACCAAGCGCACGCTGTACTATCATTTCAAAAGCAAGGACGATCTCGTCGCGGCCTATCTCGCCAACCGCGATCAGCCCAATCTGGCGCTGTTCCGGCAGTGGTTTTCGGATGCCCGCGGCGGCCTGCCCGCCAAGGTCGAAGCGATCTTTCGCAACCTCGCGCGCTCGGCGCGGCATCCGAAGTGGAAGGGATGCGGATTCCTCCGTACCTCTGCCGAGCTCGCCAACATGCCCGGCCATCCAGCGATCAGGATTGGCGCTGCGCACAAGAAGAAGTTCGAGGGTTGGCTTTGCGCGACCTTCGAGGCGGAAGGCATTGCCGAGCCGCTGCGGCTGGCGCGGCAAATCCTGCTGCTGCTCGACGGCTCATTCGCCGTCGTGCTGCTGCATCGCGATCCCAGCTATATGGAAACCGCGGGTGAGGCGGCATCCTCCCTGACGGCAGCGGCAATGGCGCGGCGGCGCAGCCGGCACTAGCATGTCACCGGACGGGGAATCGACCATGCCTGACCATGCAGATACGACCTCCACCGCAGCCTTCATCACCGCCGCCGAGCCCCAGCTCTTCGTCGCCGATATCAAGGCATCCTGCGATTTCTTTACCGGCAAGCTCGGCTTCAGCATCGCCTTCACCTATGGCGAGCCGCCATTCTATGCGCAGGTCGCGCGCGACGGCGCGCGGATCAACCTGCGCTGCGTCGCCGCCCCGCTGATCGACCCCGAACTGCGCGATCGCGAGCAGTTGCTTGCGGCTTCGTTCACGGTCGCGAGCGCGGAGGAGATCAAGAACCTCTTTCTTGCGTTTCAGGCGGCGGGCGTGACGTTCTTCCAGACGCTGCGACGGGAGCCCTGGGGCGCGCGCAGTTTCATCGTAAAAGATCCGGATGGCAATCTGCTGCTATTCGCCGGGCCAGCGGAGTAGTTTCGTAGGGTGGGCAAAGCGAAGCGTGCCCACCATCACGAGCACGGTGATAGAGGGTGGGCACGCTTCGCTTTGCCCACCCTACAAGCGTCGTCCAAATTCGCCGCGCTCGCGCAGCATCGCCAGCACCGCATTGAGATCCGGCAGCACGGCCGCGCATTTGGCGCGGGTCTCTTCCGTCGGCGGCGTCATGTCCGGCACCATGATGGTGATCGCGCCGGCGGCGTGGGAGGCGGCGACGCCGTGATTGGAATCTTCCACGGCAATGCAGGCTTGCGGTGCGAGGCCGAGACGCGTCGCAGCGAGGAGATACAGATCCGGGCTCGGCTTGCCGCGCGTTACGTCGTCGAGCGTCAGGACCGTGTCGAAGCGCGCGCGGATGCCGCCGAGCGAAAGGTTGCGTTCGGCGGAGCGCCGCGACGACGAGGTCACGATCGCCATCGGGCAAGCGGCGGCGGCGAGGGCGTCGAGCAGTTCCAGCGTGCCGGATTTAAGCGGCAGGCCGGCCTCCATCAAGCGGTCGCGGTTGACGAGGAAAGCGCGGTTGATGTCGGCGAGCGGAAAGTCCGCGCCGTAGCGGTCGAGCAGCATCGCTTCGCAGGCCGGACCGGGAAGGCCGACCATTGCGTGGCACAGTGTGACCGCGTCATCGGCGAAGCCGCCGGCCGTGAGCGCCGCGACCAGACTCTCGAAATAGACTTTCTCGGTGTCGAGCAGCGTGCCGTCCATGTCGAGCAGGACGGCGCCGACATTCCATTTGCCGTTCATGCCGCACCCGCGCTGGTGCGCTGTTTGGCGAGTGTGCGCAGGCAGTCCGGGCAGAAGCAATCGCCGCCGTCGACGGGCATCGGCATCCGGAACGCCTCGTCGCTGCACCAGCAGGGCCCGGACGGATTGCAGCCGAATTCGGTGCTACAGCGTGCGCAGGCGAGGCGGCGCGAGGTCGGCTGATGTTCCACGTGATCTGTCATCAATGAGGCCGCATCCTGACGTGGAATTAATCCCGGGTTCACGCCGAAGCACGTTATATTGCGCCACTATACGTCCGGGAAGAATTTTAGGGAAATCCGATGGCCCGCGATTCGCAAGCCGCCCTCGTTGCCCTCAATCGCTTCGGCTTCGGTGCGCGCGGCGGAGCCTCGGGCGATTTTCTCAACGCGGCGTCCGATCCGCGCGGCTTCGTCAAGGCAGAACTCAGCCGGCCCAACGGCGCGCTGCTCGAAGTGCCGGGCTTGCAGTCGACGTCCGCGCTCGGCAAGGCGGCGTTCGATTATCAGTTCGAGGTTCAACGGGCGCGCGATGCCGCCGCCAAATCAGCAACGCCGCCAGCGGCAGGCGAGGGCGCATCGCCACCGCCGGAGGCCAAGGGCCAGCGGCGAAACCTTTCGCTCAACAGCATCGCGATGGAGATGGCGCCGAAGGAGCCGCCCGCGAAGCCGCCGGACAATGCGACGATGGCGCCCGCGGAGACGATGCAGCCGAATGCGCCAAAACCGGCGCCGCCGCGCTCGGCAGAGCTCAACATCATCCAGAAGACCTTTCGCGCCGAGGCGCTAGCGCGGCTGCAGCGCGCCGTCATCGCCGATGGCGGATTTGCCGAGCGGCTGGTGGTGTTCTGGTCGAATCATTTCTGCAGTTCCGCCGCCAAGGGCGGGCTGGCGCAGATGTGGGCCGGTTCGTTCGAGCGCGAGGCGATCCGGCCGCATGTGCTGGGGCGCTTCGCTGACATGCTCAAGGCGGTCGAGCAGCATCCGGCGATGCTGTTCTTTCTCGACAACCAGCAATCGCTGGGCCCGGATTCGCGCGCCGGCAGGAACCGCAACCGCGGACTGAACGAAAATCTCGCCCGCGAAATCCTGGAACTGCATACGCTCGGCGTCGGCGGCGGCTATTCGCAGGACGACGTGACGGCGCTCGCTAATATCATCACGGGCTGGACCTTCGCTGGCAGGCTGGGGCAACTCGGCGTGCCCGGCACCTTCGTGTTCAACGCCAATGCGCACCAGCCAGGCGCGCAGCGGGTGATGGGGAAAATCTACGACGCCGAAGGCGTCGCGCAGGGTGAGGCGGTGCTTAGGGATATCGCGCGCCATCCTTCGACCGCGAAGTTCATCGCGGGGAAGTTCGCGCGCCATTTTGTCTCCGACGATCCGCCGCCGGCGCTGGTGGCACGGCTGTCGGATGTCTTCACCAGAACCGACGGCGACCTGAAGGCGCTGGCGCTGGCGCTGGTCGATTCCGACGAGGCCTGGCAAGAGCCACTTTCCAAGATCCGCTCGCCTTATGAATTCCTGATCGCAGCCGGCCGGCTGCTGGCGCAGATTCCGAATAATCCGAACCTTTATCTCGGCGGCTTGAGGACACTGGGCCAACCACTATGGTCGCCGTCCGGGCCGAACGGTTTTGCCGATACCAACGCCGCATGGCTGGCACCGGAGGGCATGAAGCTCAGGCTCGATATTTCCACGCAGATTGCATCCAGGCTCGCCGAGGGCATCGATCCGCGCGACCTGCTGGAGCTTTCCGCCGCCGACACGGCGTCGATGGAGACGCGGCGCACCGTCGAGCGCGCGGAATCGCGGCAGCAGGCGCTGGCGCTGTTATTGATGTCGCCGGAATTCCAGAGGAGATGATGTCGATGGATACGACATTGGGTTGCTGCGAGGATCTGCGGTCATCGGTGACGTCGCGGCGCGCCGTGCTGCTCGGCGGTGCCTCCTTTGCGGCGTGGGCCTATTTGCCGAAATTCGCGCGCGCAGCCGATGGCCGCGATCCGCGGCTTGTGGTCATCATCCTGCGCGGCGCGCTGGACGGGCTTGCCACCGTCGCGCCGATCGGCGACCCCGATTACGCCGGCCTGCACGGCGCGATCGCGCTGTCGTCGGGCGGGCCGAACGCGGCGCTGCCGCTCGACAATTTCTTTTCGCTGCATCCGGCGATGCCGGAATTTGCGCGGATGTATCGCGACGGGAAGGCCGCGGTGATCCATGCGGTTGCGACGCCCTATCGCGAGCGTTCGCATTTCGACGGACAGGACGTGCTCGAAAGCGGCTTTGCCGGCCCCGGCCGGGTGCAGTCCGGCTGGCTCAATCGCGCGCTGGAGGGCCTGCCGAAGGGCGAACGTGTGAGCAGCGCGCTGGCCGTAGGCCCGACCACGCCGCTGGTGCTGCGCGGCGCGGCGCCGACCGTCGGCTGGGCGCCGC
>NZ_LLXZ01000036.1 GCF_001440395.1 Bradyrhizobium jicamae
GGCTCCGGCCGGCCGATTCGCCCCCCGCGGCGGCCGCCCCGGGGCATCCCCGGGGATCGCGCCCGGCCCCTACCAGGCGGCGAGCCCCCAGCTCGCGACCAGCCCGATCATGCGGGGACAGCGCAGCGCGATGTCCCGCCGCGAGGCACTGATCCTGCAATCCCTCATTAACCACCCCTGGCTGTTGCACGATCATCTGGAGGAGGTTGCCGCCCTGGAACTGGCCCATCCCGAGGCCAACAAGCTCCGCGCCGGTATTATTGCGGCCTTCGCCAACGACCATCATCATTCTCCTGACGTCGAAGAGCAGGCCGAGAAAATGCGGGCCGATCTCGAGGCGCGTGGATTAAGCGAGGTTCTTCAACGGGTTGAGCGCGCGATCACGACCGGTGCGGTGTGGGCCGCGCGGCCCGGCGCGGCCCGTGAGGATGTTTTGGCGACCTGGCAGCAACTGGTTGTCTTGCATCAGAAAACACATGCCCTACTTAGGGAAAAGAAGGATGCCGAATTGGCGTTGGCTGAGGAGACCAGCGAGGCCAATCTGGCATGGCTGAAGGATGTCAGCGCCCGGCTGGACTCCCTCGACGGCACCGAGGCCCTGATCGAGGGGTTTGGGGAGCTTTCGGGCCGGTTCCGTAAAAGCGTTTGACGTTTAAAAAATGATGCGGACGGCCTTGGGCTGGCCCGCGAAAAGACTCGCCAAATCCATGATTTGGCGGCAAAAACAGGGTTAAGCGAAGCTTAAGGGCCTTCGGGCTACGAAAGACAGAAACCGACGAATTGGAATTCGGGGTGGCGACGGTCTGCGCCGCCCTTTGCGCGTCGTAACCATGGTGCGGAAAAGCGGGTGCCGCTTTCCTCTCGTCATGCGAAGGCGAATGAACAGAACGAGGTGACGATCGCACGACGTCACTTCGGACGAATGAGTGAACAACTTGCGGGCCGGTGCGAGCACGCCCGCATGAAGCGCGTTTCGGGAGCTTGATGAATGGCCACCAAGGCAAAGACGCTGCAGGTTAAGGACAAGGAAAAAGACGACAAGGCAGCGGACGCCCCTGAGAAGGACAGCCCCGACGCACCGTCGCCGTTGCTCGACCTCTCGGATGCCGCCGTCAAGAAGATGATCAAGCAGGCCAAGAAGCGCGGCTTCGTGACCTTCGATCAGCTCAACGAAGTCTTGCCCTCCGATACCACCTCGCCCGAGCAGATCGAAGACATCATGTCGATGCTGTCTGACATGGGCATCAACGTCTCGGAGGCCGAGGAAGCCGACGAGGAGGCCGAGAAGGAAGAGGCCGACGACGACACCGACAACGAGCTTGTCGAGGTCACGGCGAAGGCCGTCACCGAGGTCAAGAAGTCCGAGCCCGGCGAGCGCACCGACGATCCCGTTCGCATGTATCTGCGCG
The DNA here is from genome assembly GCF_001440395.1 of Bradyrhizobium jicamae. Lineage (GTDB taxonomy): Bacteria > Pseudomonadota > Alphaproteobacteria > Rhizobiales > Xanthobacteraceae > Bradyrhizobium > Bradyrhizobium jicamae. The sequence continues at coordinate 1,410 of NZ_LLXZ01000036.1, forward strand.
AGATGGGCACGGTGGAATTGCTGTCGCGCGAAGGCGAAATCGCGATTGCCAAGCGCATCGAGGCCGGCCGCGAGGCGATGATCGCGGGCCTCTGCGAAAGCCCGCTGACCTTCCAGGCCATCATCATCTGGCGCGATGAGCTCAACGAAGGAAAGATCTTTCTTCGCGACATCATCGATCTCGAAGCCACCTATGCCGGCCCCGACGCCAAGAACAACATGAACCCGGCGATGATCGCCGCCCCCGCCGAGGGCGCTGCGACCAATGGCGAGGCTG
>NZ_LLXZ01000037.1:0-4870 GCF_001440395.1 Bradyrhizobium jicamae
TGTCGTGCCCAAAGGAGCTGCCAATTTCGCGTTCATCGGACAATTTGCCGAGTCGGCCGAGCGAGATTGTGTATTTACAACCGAATATTCGGTTCGCACCGCGATGGAGGCCGCCTACACCCTTCTCAAAATCGAGCGCGGGGTGCCACAGGTCTTCAACTCGACCTACGATGTTCGCAAAATACTTGCCGCCATCGCTCGACTGCGTGACAGCAAGGAAATGCAGATTGAACGGGCGTTCCTCCGCAAGCTATTGCGGGAGGCGGTTGAGGCTCCTGTCCTGAGAGAACTGCTTGAGGGCCATCAAGTGATTTCCAGTTGACGAGAGAAGTAAGGAACGGTCGATTGTCTGGTTCAAGACAGTGCTGCAGACTGGGTAAGGATGCTATGGGAACCAGCTCTAGCGACGCGATTGAGACACCGTTCCCTGAGATGGCGCTACACATCGAGTTGCTTCGTCGCCCGTTAACAAGCCGGATTGAGCTGGGCCGGACAAGCGCGCGTTCGCCGCAGCAGTCCCAGGAATAGGCCCAAGAGTTGTCTGAGCCAGGCGAGGATGCGGCGAAAATTGTGACCAACGGCTGAGAGAATGACGTTGGCAGCATCGCCGGCGCGACGTTTGAGATAGCAGCGGCCGAGGTGTCATTCGGCCCTTTAATTGCGGACTGATGTCAAGTGGACTCTCCTTTTTTCTTGACGGTGGTTGCGCTCGACCTGTCGGAGCCGGCCCAGGGCGAGCGCGGGTGGTAACGTGATGCGGTCCGGTAGCGGTTTGGCGTCATTGGGCCTGATGCCGTCGCTGGGGTCATGGTTCTTTCCGAGGTCGCAAGGCGCTTCATGATGATGTCCGGGGCGGACGCCTCAACGTCTGCAGCGGAGTACGATCGAGCCGCCACCAGCCGAATGAACGAGGTTGTCACTACCACCGTCCCAGCGGGACATCGCTAGTCCGGGCGGACCGGACCAGGAACCGAGAAACAGGATCACGCTTCCTTCGCCTGACCCCAGTCGAACGAAGTGCCATCGACCCAGACGCAGTGGAGGACCACGGCGATCTTCCGGGCGATGGCGACTTTTGCCTTTCTCATGCCAATCCGCTTGGCAAGCTTCATTGCCCGGGCCTTGAGAGAAGACCATTTCTTCGTCCGGTGAAGCAGAACGGTCGCTGCCTCGAAAAGATAAGTCCGGAGAAGACGGTCACCCCATCGGGATATCTTGCCATTGACATCGGTCTCGCCAGATTGGCTGCGCCGCGGGGTGAGACCCAGATAGGCGCCGACGCTGGATGCCGATCGGAAGCGCGATGGATCATCGATCTTATGACGGAACGTCAAGGCAGTCACAACGCCGACGCCCGGAACTGTCATCAGACGACGCGCCGTTTCATCCGACTTCGCCAACTGGCGAACTTCGTTCTCAATTTGCTTTTGGATCTCGACGATCCATGTCCGGATCGTTCTTGTGCTTACCCCACATGCTTCCGCGATGACCGCTTGGGGCTCACGATCCATGTGGAGCGAGAATGCCAGTTGTCTCAAACGATCCGGTATCTTCGCGAGGATACGCTGCCTGTCGATCTGGCTGTCGATGTCTCGGACAACAGCCATGAGAGTTGGATCGAAATTGCTCTTGCCAGGACCGATGGCGTCGTCCTCAGCATCGTCCATGATGTTGGGCGGCGGACGATCATCTTCGTGATCGGCGTCAGGCGCCGCTCCTCCATTAGATTCATCGTGTGGCGCGTCTGCTGCTTCTTGCTGAAGGGCGTTCGCAGCCTCGTCGAGCTCCGCGGCAAGTTCTTCCGACGTTTTCTTCGGCTTCTTGACACCTCAATAGCTTGCTCCGCCTTCGATTTGCCGGAAGACGCGCTGGACTTCGGCGCTGGCACGATTTGATCGTGCGGAGCGAGCTAGCGCATCTTTCACACGAAAATTGACGATCCCGCCGAAGCCCTTTCGAAGTTGTTTGCTATCTGCCGTGCTTGGGTCCAACAACGCGGTAACGATCGCCTCGTGAACATCCAAGATAATGTCTTTGCCGCCGTTCGGCTTGTTTACGTCGACCCCGTTACGAGCCATTCCGATGATCGCACCGGAAAGGTGCTTCATTAAATCTTGACGAACGCGCTTGTCCGCCTCTCCCAAATCTTGGAAGGCCGCCGCGATCGCCCCGAGGCGAAACTTTCCCAGGCGGCCCTCGGCAATCGCTTCGCGCCAACCTTCTAAGTCAGTAGAGGGCGGCGGATCGCCCGCAGAAATGACCATGGAACTCTCGTTCGTTGCGACTACTCTGATAAAGCGAAGCGACCGCGGAAAAAGCGGAAGCGCCCCCACCCGCTCAATTAAAAGTCGTTTTTGGGCGAATTGCCAACTTTTTGGTCGGGGGATGGCGGCAGCGGGCCGTTAGACCGCACCAGTCACGCGCCAATCATGTGCCATGCAGGAAAATGTGGCGGGTAACGCTGCGTAGCAGCTTCGCGTAAGCCTATGAGAATGAATGTTTTTTTACCGCAATCGGCGGTACGGAATGAAAAAGCCTCACAATAAGGAAAAGCCCGCCGGCGCCCCGCTTCTTCCGACATTGCCAGCGCCGCTTGATGCTCGCTCAACGCTGCCTGCGTTCGCGCCAAAAGCGCCTTCAAGCGTTCATTCTCGTCGCGAAGCGTCGCGGTGCTCATGCGCCATGTCGAGCACATCTCCGCCGCCGGCGCCCTGCCGCAGTTATCCAGCGATCTGTGGGCGACGCGCTTCCTCCGGACGGAGCAACCTCCAGTCCAAGCCTTCGAACAATGCCGCGAACATCGCCGACGATATCCGCATCACACCGTCCGCAATCTTTGGCCATACCAACTTGCAGCCCTCAAGGCGTTTGTGCACCAACACCAGGCCCGTTCGATCCCAGACCAGAATCTTGATCCCGTCCGCCCGTTTCGACCGGAACACGTAGGCCGCACTGCTGAATGGGTCGAGACCAAGCATCTCCTGCACCTTCGCAGCAAGCCCATCGTGGCCACAGCGGAAGTCGAGAGGCCGCGTCGCGATATAAATCTTCAGCTCGGCGCCAGGTACAATCATCGTGACGCTCGCACCGCGCGGATCACCCGAGACAGCTGCTCTCCATCTATCGCCGCGTCTGTTCGCACGACGACGTCGCCAATCGCAATTTCGAGATTGGCCGCCGAACGTGACATTCCGCTAACGGCCCCTCCACAACCAGCGGCGCGAACGGCGGCTGCGAAGCCTCGCACGACGGTAATTCGCCTCGCTGGCGAAAGCGTCGTCGCCAGTCGTAAATCTGCCAGCGCGTCGCTCCGTGCTTGCGCGCCACCTCCGACACCTAAGCGCCGGGCAGCAGACTTTCGGCAACGATCCGAGCCCGCTCAGCCTCCGAACGCACACGACGCCCGGACGGCCCCTTCAAGCACTTCAAGCCGGCTGACCGACCCAACCGACGAGCCGTCCAAATGGACGTCCTTTTTGCCGTCCAACCCCATCCCAAACTTCCGTTCAAGCCGGAGGCTTCTTCGCACATCTAATCTAAGACGGAAGCCAGGGTATCGGCTTAGCGCTTACGGAGCAGCCTCAACGTCAGCGTCTTCTTCGTCCGCGCTCGGACGAAGTTGCCAGGCAGTCTGCGCAGGGGCCCTCGGCCTCAGTCAAATCGGACACCAAATGCCCGCGCTGCTTAGCTTTACATTTCTGGATCTGAAATGCGGGTCAGCATCTTCATGTGCGGTCCCGCCCGTTTGAAGATCGGCTCCCAAAAGGCATAGGCCGTCTCGGCAAAACTCGCGCTTATGGTGAACTTCGTGAGCGCCGCCCGATATGCGGCCTGTCGCCCGCAGCCTTGCCCCTCGACAAGGTGCCAGATGAATTTAGCGACCTGGCGCGCGTACGTGCTCGGACGAGCTCGGTGGTTGGGTACGATCTCAAGCCGCATGGTCCCGGCGTCGCGCGTCTCCGGTTCGGTGATATTGGCAAGCCAGATGAAGATTGATGGATCAATGCTCGCGGCATAGCCGTCGCGCTTGAGCTGCTGATTGATCATAGAGAACGCGCTGGCGGCTTCTCTGAAGCATTCGCTCAGGATGAAGTTCGCCTGATTCTCCAGCTTGCCGCTCTGAAGATCGTCCAGCAATCTGACTGCCTCGTCAGTGAGCCGCCGCATGTATCGCAGTTGCGGCTGCCCCGCGCTGTCGGCTGGATCCTTCTGCAAGATCAACTCGGCCGCATCCGCGCGGAACTCCGTTGCGGCTTCTTTGAGAACGGTCAAAAAATTGCTTTCAGGACCGGAACCGCCGATGACTTCCGACGCCGCTTCACCCCCCACCCGTGTCTCTACGAGGTTGGCAATCTTCACCATCATCTCGGTGGTAGTGTCGGAATCTAGAAGTTCGTCCTTGCGCGGCGCCGCCGCATTCCGAGATTCAAGCACCGCAACGGCACTCGGAGCCGTCGCTTGCCTCGCAAGCATTGTTTGATCAGACGTCTTCTCACCTGGGTGCTCCGATCGCGGATTGGAAGCAGTAATCCCGCTGGACAACACAAACAGGCCATCGTCAACGGTTCGGCTCGCCGCCGCGGTAAGCTCCACCAGCGAGTGTCGCGCACAGCGCGTACGGCTAGCACGGCGCCTTTTTTGCGTGTGACTCATGATCTAACGACCCCTCGACAAGCTTTTTCAAGACCCAGCGCCACAGCTCACGAACTTCCTCCGAGGCTCTTCCCTCTTGTGCGAACTCGGTCACGCCTAATCCTGACCCAAGCGCGTCCTGGTGGTCATTGCGCTGTCCGACATAGGGAAGCGCAAGCACCCCGAGCGAATTGAGCGACGTTGCAGCTTCACTCAAGCGGCAGCCCCGCGGTGGCGT
>NZ_LLXZ01000037.1:4880-10173 GCF_001440395.1 Bradyrhizobium jicamae
GAGGACGAAAGCGAATCGACGGTTGAGCCTACGAATAGCAATCAGCGTCGGTATCGCAGCTTCGATGTCGGCCAGACTCGGACGCACCGGGATCAGGCAAAGATCGCCCCTCGCGATGGCGATCACAGCCAGTGCATTGTTCGTGGCGGCGGTATCGATGACCGTAAGCCAGATTCCCTCAGCTTCAAGGCTGACGAGAGCCACCTCTATTTCGGCGGGATCGGAGATCCGAACGACCCGCGGATAGGGATGGCCGCGCCGCTCTTTCCATTTTGAAATCGTGCCTTGTGGATCCGCCTCAACAATTGCGACGCGCTCCCCGTTCCCCATCGCTGCGACTGCAATTCCGACCGCCAGCGTGCTCTTGCCGCTTCCGCCTTTTTGGGTGACCAGAGCAAGGACATGCATATCCTGCGCTTCCCGGATGACAACGAGATGAAACGCATGAGTCGTCGAAAAAATTGAGCCTACCAATCGGTAGGCCTACCACTCCCCATCGTGAATCGCATCAAGAGCGAGCGAGGAACTCACAACCAAATCAAGGCTCAGCCACGAACGATATACCGCGCTATACGATGCCCAACGGCTGCTTAGGCCTCAGTCAACTACCAACCTTGGGAGTTGATAGAGAAGATGGTCACATGGCAATCTTCGTCCAATAACCGTCAGGAAAGTCGATACGAAGCTGGGTTTAGAGAATGAAAAAAGTCCTGCTGGGCACGATAGCCGTCATCGCGCTGGCCGCTCCTGCCTCTGCCGCTGATCTTGCCGCGCGGCCCTACGTCAAAGCGCCGCCGACGGTCATTCCAATATATGATTGGGGCGGCTTCTACATCGGCATCAATGGCGGCGGCGGCTTCGCGCATCAATGTTGGGACGTGGTCAACACCGCCGGCGTGGTCGTCGCTCCGCCCGTTGGCATGGGGTGCCGTAATGCGACGGGAGGCACGGTCGGCAGTCAAATCGGCTATCGCTGACAAATAGAGAACTCGGTGTTCAGCTTGGAGGCACAGGGCAACTGGTCCGATTTCAAGGGCTCCGACGCCAATCTTGCTTTCGCAGGCGTCCAGGATGAATCCAAGCTTGATGCATTCGGCCTGTTCACTGGCCAAGTCGGCTATGCCTAGAATAACGTGCTGCTCTATGTGAGAAGTGGGGCCGCGTCGTCCGTGACAAATACCGGGTTTTCGATTTTGCGTCTGGGCTGACCATCGACAACGGCAACGAAACTCGTTGGGGCGGCACGGTAGGGGCGGGCCTTGAATTTGGGTTCGCTCCGAACTGGTCCATCGGTGTTGAGTGCGACCACCTGTTCATGGGCGTTTCAACCGGAATCGTCGGTGATCTTCGCCGATCATGTCCAATAGTGAGGTGCAACGATTCTGCCGTTGCGGCGCGAAGCGCACGGTTTTGCTCTCTTCAAGCGGGGCTGCACAATTGTGGCACGCCGGTTGCCACGGCGCCGCGGGTTTATTCCTGGGGTGCTTAACGTGGCGAGGCGACAGCACCTTCGTGGAGGCAAGAAACGCGAGAGTCTAAGGACCGATCTGAAGATTCGGCAGCGGAGGTGAGAAGGCCTCGGGAGCCAGTCCTTGTGGATGTGGCTCTGCAGGGAGGGGGCTCGCACGGCGCCTTTACCTGGGGCGTGCTTGATCGTCTTTTTGAGGAGAACTGGCTTCGCATCATCGGCCTATCCGGCACCTCGGCCGGCGCGATGAACGCAGCCGTGCTGGCATATGGCCATGCCGCGGGCGGAGCGGAAGGGGCGCGGGCCGCCCTCGACCCCTATTGGGAGCTCGTCGCGGAGGCGGCGCGTTTTAGTCCGTTTCAACGCAGCCCGATCGACATATGGCTCGGCCGCTGGACGCTCGACTTTTCTCCGCTGTTTATCGCAATGGACATGACCTCGCGTCTTTTCTCGCCCTACGATCTCAACTTGACCGGCGTCAACCCGCTCCGTTCCATACTCGAACGGGCGATCGATTTCGAGCGGCTCAAGAGATCGCCAATTCGGATCTTCATCACAGCGACCAATGTCCGAACTGGGCGCGGCCGGGTGTTCCGGAATTCCGAGATCACGCCGGATGTCCTGCTTGCCTCCGCCTGCCTGCCGACTCTCTTCCAGGCGGTGGAGATCGACGGCGAGAGTTATTGGGACGGCGGCTACGCCGAAAACCCGACGCTGACGCCGCTTGTGCGAGAGCTGGACTCGAACGACGCAATCCTAGTGCCGATCAATCCGATCGAGCGTCCCGGCACGCCCCGAACCGCGGCCGAAATTCTGAACCGCCTCAACGAAGTGTCGTTCAACGCCACCACGCTGAAGGAACTTCGGATGATCGCCCTTCTGAGCAAGGTCGCGGATCTCGGTAACAGCGAGGGCGCGCGCTGGGGGAGAATGCGCATTCATCTCGTCCGCAACACCACTATGAGCACGCTCAGCTATTCGTCCAAGCTCAACGCCGAGCGGGCGTTTCTCCGCATGCTACGGGACGAGGGACGGAACGCGGCGAATGAGTTTCTGGACGTCGATGGAGACAATATTGGGAAACGGTCTTCGGTCGATCTGGATATCCTCCTGCAGGGAGTCTAATCCTTGGGCTTTCTCGGCATTCTGCTGAGCCTCGGCCTCTTGGTGCGTTTCGCCTATAAAGGCTGGAGCGTCCTGCTCCTCGCGCCAATCTCCGCGCTCATCGCGGCGTTTTTTTCGGGCGAGGCTCTGCTCGCTAACTGGCCAGACCTTCATGGTCAGCGCGGCGGGCTTCATCGGGCAGTTCTTCCCACTGTTCCTCCTCGGGGCTCTTTTTGGCAAAGTAATGGAGGACAGCGGCTCGGTCAGCGCGATCGCGGATATCATGACTGCCAAGCTCGGCGCACAGCGGGCAATCCTCGCCGTGGTGCTCGCCGGTGCGATTGTGACCTATGGCGGCGTCAGCCTTTTCGTCGCCCTGTTCGTGCTAGCCCCGATGGCCGAGGCCTTGTTCCGTGCCGCCGATATCCCGCGGCGGCTAATGCCGGCAGCGATTGCGCTTGGCACGTTCACCTTCACCATGATGGCGCTCCCGGGCACGCCGGCGATCCAGAACGCGATCCCAATGCCCTTCTTCGGCACCACACTCTTCGCCGCGCCAGGGCTCGGCATCATCGTGTCGACGATCATGCTCGGCTTCGGCCTTTGGTGGCTCGCGCGGGCCGAGGCGGCCGCGAGGCTCAGGAAGGAAGGGTTCTCTGGCGACACGATGCTGCCCAAGCAGCGCCTCGCCGATCCCGTGCTGCGTGAGCGCGCCGCCACCGCGCGGGAGTTTGATCCTGCCGAGATCGAGCGGGGACATCTTAGCCTCGATCTGCCACCGATCATCTTCGCCGGGCTGCCGCTGATGCTCGTGATCGTGGTCAATCTAACCATGTCGTTCGTCGTGCTTCCGCGAATTAACTTCGACTTCCTTGCCGAGAAACGCTGGTGCGAAACGTCCTTCGCGGCCGTCAGCGGTGTGTGGTCGGTCTCCGTAGCGCTCATCGTCGCTATTCTAGCGACGATCCTGATGAACCGGTCTCGTCTGCCGAGGCTGCGCGACACACTGGACGCTGGTGCCAACGCCTCAGTGCTGCCCATTTTCAGTGTAGCGAGTCTCGTCGGCTTCGGCGCCGTGATCGCGGCATTGCCGGCGTTTGCGCTGGTGCGTGATTGGGTGCTCTCGATCGGCGGTGGCCCGCTCGTCTCCCTCGCCGTAGCCACAAACATCCTCGCCGCGCTAACCGGCTCGGCGTCTGGCGGCCTGACCATCGCGCTCGACGCGCTCGGCGCGACCTATTTGTCGCGTGCACTTGAACTCAACATCGATCCGGAACTCCTGCATCGAGTCGCCGTGATGAGCGCCGGCACTCTCGACAGTCTTCCCCATAGCGGGGCGGTGGTCACGTTGCTTTCGGTCTGTGGCGCTACACCCAAGGAGAGTTATCGAGACGTCATCATGGTTGCCATCGCAGGCGCTCTGCTCGCGCTCGCGGTCGTCATCCTGTTGGGGTCGATCGTTGGGAGTTTCTGAATGAGACGCGGTCACTTGCACCCGATCCGGACCGAACGATCACACAGCATGATAAGCCGCTGACCGATATGACTCATTGCAAGATCTTTGAGGAAGCTTTCGGTCGGATACTCCAAGCGTCCGGAAGCTGAACCGTGTCATTTCCGAGGTCCCGCTGTTCAAATTCATCTTGCTCACCTTCTTCGGGTTTTTCGACCTTGGGCTGCCATTGGGAACGCTCGCCCCCGATGTTCTTCGCCTGGGCTTTGGGCCGAAGATGATCTTGACGGTAATCGGCACCCAGTCGATCGTGACGATCGTTAGCCGCCATCGCGCCGGCGCGTTTTGCGACGAGATAGGCGCTCGTCGCACGGTAGTTGCTGGACTCATCGCTGCGATCCTTGCCGCTCTGTTCTATCTTGTCGTGGAATTGCGGCCGGCGGCGTAGGCCGTCTGTCTCCTGCTCGGCGCAAGGATATTGCTGGGGGTAGCGGAGAGCATGGTTCTGGTCGGCTCGCTTACCTGGGCGTTAACCACGCTTGGCTCCGCTCTGTCCTGGCGGGTTCTGGTGCTTCAGGGCGGGGCGATGCATCTCGGACTGATCCTGGGCGCCCTTGTTGGCATCAGGATCGAAAGTGCTTTCGATCTGATTGCCGTTCCATTGTCGATCTTGACGGTACCCCTCGTCGCGATGTTGCTGGTATCCAGAATCGAAAAGGAGGATCGACCGCCAAGCTTGAAGAAGATCACCGCTCTGGAGATTCTCAGCCGAATCTGGCGTCCTGGCCTCGTGCTGGCGCTCGCCACGACCCTGCTGGCCAGCACGGTCTTCCTCCTTGTGCCGGTCAAGGCCGCGGAATATTGGCGGATGCCGTGGTCAGCCTTCGGCGCGCTCGTTCTCGGCAATCTATGCGCGCGTATCAGTACGTGGCATTGGCCGGGTCGACGGGGCGGTGGTTCGCTGCTCGTAATTTCACTGGGCATAGAGGCTTGCGGACAGGCATCTCTGCTGACTGCAACCGGGCCTGTCGCGCAGTTGCCAGGAACGTTCCTGACGGGGCTCGGCTATTCGCTGATCTTCCCCATATTGGGGATGGCTGTCCTGCGGCGGCTCGCACCCGATAGTCATGACCGGACGATCGGAGGATATTCCGCCTTCCAGGACCTCGCCATCGGCATCGTTCTGCCGGCGACTGCCGTAGCGCTTGCTAGTCTTACTGCGTCATAGGCGTCCGCGACTTATCGAAGCTGCGTGGCCGCCACAGCAC
>NZ_LLXZ01000038.1 GCF_001440395.1 Bradyrhizobium jicamae
GCGCTCACCGACGGCCTGTCCGCAGTGAGCGGGAGACGGCTCCACTCACGCGGGGCCGTCTCCATTTTCGCGGGCGTCCCTGCTGCCTGCCCAGCCGAAGATCCATGGCTGCTAGACTAACGCAGTGGCGCGCCTGAGGGCGCGTCCTCATAAACGCCTCGCGTCTGCTTTGAAGCGCAAACCGGAAAACGTTCGATCGCTCTGAGCCTTACCGCTTCGGACCCGGAGCGGACTAACGCTTGGTATAATGACGAAAACTGCTTACCATCGGTGCTAGTGGCGGGGCGTTAAGCTCATGGGCGTTGCGACGCCTTTTGGCCGTTAGCCACGTGGCTGCAGCAATTGCCTTTACCCGATTTGTCGTCGGAATCGGTCGCGTCTCGAAACCTGCAACGTCCAAGTATGAGCTTGCCATGAGCCCGAACCTCGCTTGGCGCCCAATTCGTTTCACCCCGCAACTCGAGCGCACCTACGTACAATGCATGACGCCGCGCATAATTCTGCTGCAGCGACTTGCATGCATTATCGGCATCGCCTCGTTCGTCGGTTATCAGTTCTGGGATCTACTGCTCGATCCAGAGGCGCTGCCCAGAACGGCACCCATCCGCTTAGCGATCATCGCGATGTTCGCCGTTGTGCTTGTCATTACCTTCGTGCCGTCACTGCGAACGCCGCGGTACCTAATGATTCAGTACATCGTGGTCTACACATTGCTGGGCATCGGTTGGAGCCTAATCTTAGCCAAGTTGCCGAACGGATTTCTTGCAGGCGTTTCCGGCTTTTTGCTAGGTATGATCTTCATCCCCGTCCTCGTTAACGGGGCAATGCAAGCGGCCGTTATTCTGACGCCGCTCGTACTCGGCCCCCTATTGGTCATGACTCTCGCTGGGGCGACGAGGTTGGAAATCGTCAACGCCTTCTCGTGGATTGTGGGCGGCGCGGGCTTTGCCGTGGGCTTTGCCTATTTGCTTGATGTCATTAATCGACATGCCTTCCAGCTTGAGCAATTGCTCGAGGCCGAAAAGACCCGCTCGGAAAAGCTACTGCTCAACGTCCTTCCGGCAGAGATCGCGGAACGGCTGAAAGCGGGAGAAGAGCCGCTGGCCGATCACTGTGGATCGGTCACGGTGTTGTTCGCCGATCTCGTCGGATTCACCGAACTGTCGAGAAAGCTGCGGGCAAACGACCTGGTCAATCTTCTCAACGACTTGTTTTCGCGTTTCGACAACCTGGTTGAGCAGCATCGTGCCGAGAAGATCAAGACGATCGGCGACGCTTACATGGCTGCGGCGGGGCTATCTGGCAATAAGCGCGACCACGTCGCGGCAATAGCCGACCTCGCCCTAGATATGCGGATGGCATTCGTCGAGTTTTGTCAGGATCATCATCTAGAACTCAAGCTGCGCATAGGCGTGCACTCGGGCGAGGTTGTCGCAGGTGTGATTGGCAGACAAAAATTTGCGTACGACCTATGGGGTGACACTGTGAACGTTGCAAGCCGAATGGAGTCTGGCGGCCTGCCGGACGAAATTCAGATCTCAGCGGAGACCAAGGAGTTGCTTCCGGCCCGTTATCGTGTGGTGCCCCGTGGGGAAATCGAAATTAAGGGCCACTTGCAGCGCATGACGTATTTCCTGCAAGGCGGGGTATGACACTGAACCGCAGAATGTCGGCTCGTAGTTTCGTTTGAGAACGTCGCCTGTTGGCCCAAAGCAGCGGTCCAGGATTGTCCGCTCTCGAGCCGCTATTGAGGCCAAGCGGACGTTTCTCTCTAGTCTGACGAAATGGGCGCTGCGATTTTGGCTCGCGAAAAAATGGGGCAGTAACCGGTACCGGTACCTGCTCGATTGCGATCCCGGGAAACCGGGGTGGGGTCGAGCCCCCTACCCCCTTACGGATGCATCCCAAACAGCACGTTCACCGCCATCGCCGTGTGAGCGCGTGCCAATGATTTCAAATCTGCAGGTGCCTTCGCCATTTAGCGTCTTCCATACCGTCTCGATTGGGCCATGATGTCCGTCGTGGTTCGGAGCCGTGATAAGCGAGTATCAACGCCTTCTGCCCCGATCGCAGCGCCCCCGATGAGCGTAGCAAGAAGGGGGGACCGATTATGGCGATTTCGATTTCTACGATCGTCGCGGGGGCTCATCTTGTCGTCGCAGTGGCCGATCAGATGCCTACGTTCCACATCGCCCGAAGCTGCAAATTGGATACGGCCGCGACGGCCAGCGATTCAGTTCAGCAGTCCCTCAACAACTGCGTGGACGATGAAAACAGGGCCCGGCAGCAATTAGGGGGCCAGTGGTCCAAATTCTCGGCCGCCAGCAAGGCGCAATGCATTCCGCTGGAGGGTATCGGCGGTGACCCCAGCTATGTGAGCCTTTTGACCTGCCTGCAAATGGATAAGTGGGAAAAGGACGACTAAATTTCAAACTGAGACACACCCGGCCGTGATAGCAGCAAAATCGAAAGCATGCTTTCCGCACATTTTTCCCCTCCCCGCCGCAATAGCAAAAGCATGCTTCAGATCACGCGTGGTTGGTCTTATCCGAGAACAGCTCCCCGACGTCGGTGGCTGTCGAGCGGCTCGACGCTTTGAACTCCCCAAAGATTATGATATTGGATCAATTGCATCCTGAGAGGGCCTGACGGCCCCGCCAACCAGCCTTTAGACCGGCAACGGTGGCACGACGATGTGGCCCGCGAGGGCAACAGTAGGTCGCCAGTCCTCCAGATGCGTGTGCCGTCTTGGAGGATTTTTTTATGCTGCAGTCCCGACGTGGATTTCTGATTGGTGCCGGCGCCGTGCTGACAGCGGCGTTCGTGAAGGATGCGCGCTCGTTCATACAGCGGACAAACGAGCCCCTGATGGCGTCGCCATCGGAAGTGGTCGAGACCATGTATTGGCATGAAATTCCCGACGACGGCTATCAGCTTACCCTTGGCCCGTGGAGCTTTCCGCCGCCCCCGCCGACGTGGAGAGAATTTTTTGTTAAAGAGGGCATCCCGCACCTGACCGACGTGGAGATCGAGAAGCTCTGTTCCTCTCACTGCATTCAGCCGGGAGATTTCGATAAGCCTGTCCAAAGGCGCTATTGGGAGGATTGGTTTGACATCACCAGTGGCCCGCTTGCTAGGGCTTATCACCTGCTCCAAAGAATTGATCTCGGCCCTTCGCGCGGCTCGGGGCGCGGACCGCACCTCGAGTTCAACGTGGGGTCTCATCCCGGCGATAGCACCCATTACGTCAACGCGAAGGACATGCTTTCGCTGTCGCTTCTGCAGGCGCGGCTGCTTGATCTCAAGTTGCCGATCAGGATCGCGAAAGGCGAGTAGCTTTGGTATGCCCGGGCCGCCGGTACTGGCTCTCAGTGCCAGGTTCTGCAGAGGCCGCCTTCCATCGAAGTTCCGCGTCGCCACTCGGCGAAACTCGCGGGGATCGCGAGAAGATGGGGCAATAACCGGTAGCGGTACCTGCTTGATCTGAAACCCGATCATCGGACCCGGGGAGCGCTTGCCGCTGATCGGTGACCGACATGACCGTCGCGCCGCGAGCGTGGCCCCAGGGCTTCCTAGCGCGGTGTTTGCGGACCCGTTCGGCCCCGGTCATCGGCATGGTCTTCAGGTGCGCCTCGGCCAATGCCTTCTTGAGCCGCTTGATCTCAGCCGCGTTGAGCAGGCACTGCGAGCACGCGACCGCGATGGCCATGGTTTTCGGAGTAACGGTCGGCGTTACAGTACGGCCGCCGTTACAAGTTTTGCGACGGCTGGCGTTACAGTGTTCGCGTCGTGGCAGAGCCTCGACCAGTGGCGCTCGCCGCAGGTTCAGCAGAGTGGGGCTTCCATCGGATCACCTATTGCAGCGCGAAAGGGGTCCGGGGTTTCGCGAAAATGTGGGGAAGCGACCGGTACCGGTACCTGACGCGATCGGCAGTGGTCGAACTACTCGCTATAACGGTGCCATGAGCTACAGTCCGACGTGAGACACCGCATCACCTCCCGCCGCCCTGTCATCTGCCTGGCCGAGCGGCTGGTTCCGGCGATTAGACCGGCCCGGAAGCCGGCCCGGAATGTCCGCCTGTCTATCGCCGCGCCGCGAAAACGGCCGCCACTAAATCTCGCGGCGTGAAAACCGCCTCTACCAAAGCCGCCACCTCTGTAGAAACCACCGACGCCGAAGCGGCCGTGGAAGCCGCCACCGCCGCCATGAAAGCCGCCACCACCACCGACGCCATGAAAGCCGCCACCGCCACCGCGCGCCGACACAACGTCGGGCGCAAGAATTCCAAGTGCTGCGGTCGCCAACAACGCGATCATGACTTTACGGAACATGACTGGCCCTCTCTCGTCCAAGAAGTTGACGCCTAGGGCATATGGCCCGCTGGGTCGCTCTCTAGCCTTTGGGTCAGGCTACTCTCATAACCGACGAACTGCCAAAACTGATGAAACCGACAATTAACAAACGACAGTTCTGCGAATTGCAGTGTTAACCAGGTCACCGGTAGCAGTACCTGCTTGATCTGAATCCCGATCACCCGGACCCGGGGTCGAGCGCCCTATTCTCCCGACCGGAACGACCATGATTTGCGGTAGTTGCCTCGTCATGCGCCAGTTGCAAAAAAATCCAATGTCTTCAGCTTCTCCAGAAATCCTTAAACCGGGTCGGTGATAGCTCCGTGTACCTCACGGTGTGCTGGATGTTCCTGTGGCCGAGATAGGCCTGCAAGCCTCGCGTATCGTGGCCCTTGTTGGCCAAGGCAAACCCGCAAGCATGACGCAGCATGTGCGGGTGGGCCTTGAACGACAACTTCGCTTCGACGCCAGCCCGCTCCATCATCCGGGCGAACCCGGCGGTCGTGAACGGTCCAGCCCGCTCGCTGGTAAACACAAACGGCGATTTCGGCTGCTGTTCTCGCTGCAACCTGCGCAGCGCCCGCAGCTCGTCCCCCATAATCGGGTGCGTGGCCGGAGTGCCCCGCTTAACCCGGCGGACATGCAGCGTGGCGCTGACAAAATCGATTTGGTCCCAACGCAGGTCGACCAGTTCAGACACCCGCAGACCATGCCGCCACGCCACAAGGATCATCGTGCTGTCGCGGTGTCCTCACCGATTGCCCGTCGCGGCCTGGACCAGCCGCTCCACTTCGGTCTCGGTCAGATGCTCGCGACTGCGCAGCTCGGCATTGGGGCGGCGCGTCGGTCTGACTGTTCGTATTTCGGTGGTTGGTGCGACCAGTTGGAGATGGGATTTCGCCATATCTATCGGCCCCCGCGCAGGATGACTGTTCGTATCATGCTCTTTTTACGAACAGTGTCAAACAAGATAGCGGCCGCACACATCGTATTTCAGCATCATGATTTAGGTCGACTGCGGCTTCGCGTGCGAAAGCAGGCAATAGCCGTCCGGATTTGAGTTTCCTCCGGCGCCTGCTAGTCGGGAATCAAATTCGTCTGTTGCCTGAGGTCTCGGCCGCGACGTTCACTTCGTCAGCAAGCTGATGAGCGCAGCTGTCACCGAGCGGGCGCCGACGTCGATCTACTCCTGCTAACCACTACGCCGCGCTGGCCGAGAAGGAGCGCGCTGCCAGAAAGTGCAGGGCAAGCAGCTTGGCAATTCGAAGCTGGTGACGGCCGCGACCAAGCCCGACAAGATACTTCCGCCGATCCTGCAGAAGCTTGCCAAGGGCCACTTCGTCAGGCGTGACGCTGCCGACGCATATCATCTTCCCACTCAGGCGCGCCGTGCCGCCGGTTAGCCGACCGACGTCAATCCTTATCGCCGCCCTCGACGATCTGCCTGATGGTGACGCGGATATCCTTGTCCTCGCCCGAAACCTGCGTCGGCAGCACCTTGCCCAACAACGACATGAAAGGTCCGGGGTTCTCCCTCGCCTGTACCATGAGATAGTTCACGAGGCCGTCGGGCTCGCCGCCGCCCGCGGTTTCGGCCGCCTTCAAGATCGCGTCCTTGAGCAAGGCAGTGGCCCTATTCGGTACCCCTTTGGGCCGCCCTGGTCCGGGCGTGCCATCACCGGGGCGCGGGTTTTTTACGGTTTCTTTAACCTGCATGTCGCTTCGCCTCAGACGCCAGTTCCTGCGCGTCCCGGTCCAGTTTCAGGAGCGCTCGGCTTTGAAGGATAGCTTGACTATAGCGCAGTTGGTCGTCCCAAGGGATTCAATCCCGTCACCTTTTAAATTCCGAACCCCCACGCTTTCATACGCGATGCGATATGGCTCTCCCCGGGTAAGGCTCAAGGCTAGGAGGTCGCGGGGTGCGATTGCCGCGAGGATCGCCCGCCGCTGTTTTTTAGGGTGCGGCTCGCTCGACATGTTGAACGTTCTTGAGATCTCTCCCTCATCATGGCCTTCCCGCTTTGCTAGGACTCAAGTTCGGCTGCGCCATCCGCTGCTCCAAACATTCAAAAACTAGGGGACGCTAACGCTACGCTAACGCTGCGAACGAACGCTCCTCCACGGGCGTGGAGCGTTCGTCGGCAAGCCGTTCAAGCGTGAACGATGATATTTCAATGGGTTGAGTCCAATTCGCTCTTATCGTTCAGACCAGCGTTCAGGGCGAACGAACGGCCTGTTTTTCGACCCCTCGTCGTTCAAGCGATCGTTCAGGTGGTTGGCGGTTCAACAGCTCACTCGTTATCGTCCTTCCAGCCAATCTCACGCTTGCCCTTTGGTGTGATCCGGTACTTGTTACCGCGGCGCTCCAGTAACTTCTCGTCGACCAGCCGACTACATATGGCGAACACCTTCGATTTTTGCGGTTTGCCGGTCGCGCCTACGAATCCGCAACTGATGGCAAGGTTTGCAATCGAGCTGTTCCGGTTGGTGGCAACCGCTCGCAGGAGCATGTTCTCTTCGCTCTCCTGCTTGCCCTCTTCCATTTGCAGCTTGAGCTCGGAGACAGGCTTAGCGACGACGGATGGCATGAGGCGCCCCGCCGCGTCGGTCACTCTGGCGCTGTCGGCGATGTCCAACTCGAACGTCATCGGTTCGAATTCCGGCCCGCGGAACTTGCCCTGCCAATGCAGCGTGGTCTGCCGTTCGGCTGACGCCCAGAGCGTCAGGTTGCCGTCGACCTCGTTCAGGAAGGCGCTGCCCCCCATCGGCAGCAGGTTGTCACGTAAGGCGTTCTTAACAGGGTGACAATTGACCAGCACGGCCGGTTTGCCGGGCAGGAAGGTCAGTTGCCGCAACAGCCGGGCATACGCCCCCTGCTGAGAATTGCTGTTGGTTTCGTCGCCGGGGAAGTAGGCCGCACCCGTGTCCACGATGACCAGGACGAGATCGCCGATCTTTGCTGCCTCGGCCCTGATCTCCGGCATCTTGGCGGCAATGTCGATAACCCCGTCCACAAACCGCATCTTGAGGTCTTCGGCCTTGAAGTCATAAGCGTCGGCCAGCACTAGGAACCGCGCCCTGATGTCATCAGGATTCTCTCCAGCCAGCAGCAGGACCGTCCCTTCCTTGACCTCGTTGCCGTGCATCGGCACGCCACGGGCTATCGCCTGCGCGACGTACATGGCGACCGCCGTCTTGCCGTGACCAGTGCGTGCCGTAAGGCTGTACAGGTAGCCACATTGCAGGACACCGTCGACCAGATAGGCCGGCGGCGAGAACCCCGCCACAAACTGTTCCGCACTCAGCAGCAGCGGCAACGGCTGGCCAATATCGAGTTTGGATTCCTCCGGGAGCGGCTCAAATCCGAAGGGGGGCGGTTTCGGCTTGCGGGCCCTCTCCGCCACCCTGCCTTCCCATTTTCTCATCAGGGCCTGCCACTTCTGCCAGAACAGCGTCCATCCGCGACCTTCCTCTTCCAGCAATTCAGCTTTGGTCTTGCGCGGATCGGTTAGGCGGCTGACAACGAGGCTTTCGTAGATCAGGTATTTTTCGAGTGCCTTTGCCCGCTCCTCGGCCTCGCCAGGCCTGATCGGACACTCCCGGTACCAATCGATCACAGCGGCATAGATCAGCCGGGTCATTTTCCATTCGCGTCCGTCGCGCTGGTGACCGAACGCGTCGTAGTCGCCGCCAGATGGAACTGTCTGTTCCCTGCGCGTGCCGCCGCCCTTGTCGCCACCATGCTGGGCCACCAGCGCGTCGACGGCGACCAACAGCCACTCCGGCGCCAACGCGATCTCGATTTCGTAGGGCGCGCAGCCGGGAACCCACCGATAGCGGCGGCCACTCTCGTGCAATGACGCTGGCAGCACCGCAAAGCCACCCTGGCCACGAATATCGACGCCGACGGGCGTCCTGTTGGTTGGAGCTTGCCAGTCCGGACGAGCCCGAAACAGGAGTTGCCGACCGCCGCCGCCGGTCTGCTGCCGGCACGTCTCCGGCTCGATGCCGTTGTTCTCGACGGCGAGGACGCCCCGCCACCAATTATCGGCTGCGGGCCCCTTCTGATCGTCCAAATCGATGACAAAGACATTGCCACTAGCCCGGCCGGTCAACATGCCCATGTTGTCGCGGGCCGCGTGCTCGCCAGCGGCGCCATACCACCGCGCGAATACGGCATCGGGAACGAGGTCTCCCTGAAATTCAGCCCACTCCGAGAGCTTCGGGCGTTTCCACGAGCCACCCTTCGTTACCTCAGATGGAGCAAAGCACGGGATAACCTGCAGGCCGCAGGCACGGTACATGGCAGCCCATTCCGCGGGACTCGCGAAATCAGGGTCAAACTCAGGAATCGAAGCGGGCCCCATCATGGCGCCCCCTTCCCGAGCAATTGCGCAAGGCGTGTTTTTTTCGATAAAGCCAAAGCGCACCTATGTGCGTTGCTCGGGAGTTCACATCGCGGGGAACGTCAGTGGTGCCGGGGCCAGGTCGGGTGCAACCTTCCTGGCCCCACCGGCGCTAGAAGTCGTCAGCGTTGACGGTTTCGTCAGCTTTCGGCGCATCAACCTGCGTCGAGCCGGTAACAGGCGGGCCGCCGTCAGACGGTGCAACGCCACCCAGATCACCACGCGGTGCCCATCCGACGATCTTGAACGTCGGCTGATAGTTGGTCGAAGAATGCTCGCCAGTTCCGGACCTGACGGGCGTCGTCTTTTCCAAGACGATAATCGGTAACTTGCCGGGATGATCGTCCTTCTCCGCCAGATAGCGCGTATACACAGCCTCGACGCCCGCGAGGAACGACTTGGACGTGCCGGCCATCTCGCGGATGGGCTTGTCGCCGCTGCAGTCCTTCGCAAGCTTGATCATCAACCTGACGCCGTGCTTGTGCTTGTCGCTCGGACGATCGGGAAACTCGTTGCCGATCCGAACCAGCTTGAAGTCCGGCGCAATACCGGGAGCGAACAGCACATAGCCGGTTTCCATATTTTCGAAATCGGCAATCGCTTTGAACGACTGAGTGATGTCGACAGCTTTGTTCTCAAAGCTACTGTTGTTCTCGATCCGATCGATTCGGAACATCCGGCCGGCGCGAGCGTCGTACTTGACGATCCGTGTGAAGTCGCCGGTCTCCGACGGCGCGGTCGAGAATCCAAGTATATTCTTCATGATAAACCTCTATCGTTGTTGCTTCGATCAGGCCCGAAGCATTTGCCAATCCCGATTTCTGCGGGAATTCAGATCTGCCAATGCTCGTAGGCGAACTGTCTGGCGCGACCACCCCAATAGAAGCTGTCCAAATCCGGAACTGTGATGCTCTTGAAAAATTCGGGATCGTCGGAAAGCGCGAGAAAATTCTCGATCCTCACCGCGATCTGGCGCAGCGCCTCACGATGCTCGCGGATATTTTCAAGCGCGTAGGTCGCGCACTTCATAGGCGTAGCGTACGTCAGCCGCGCCGCCATGTTGCCTGATGCTGCGTAGAATGCTGCCTGCCGCGCGTGCGAAGCCTTGATCTGCGACGGCAACTTTTCGGTGGTCTTCAGATCGACAATGATTCCGTGCTGTGCCCATTCGAAATCAAAGAAGCCAATGACCGGCAGGCGCAGACCATCCGGCCTCCACTCAACGCGGCCCTGCACGCGCGAGGGAGCGCCGTACGGGCGCAATTCCGCCAGCGCGTGGTCGACGCTGTCGGAGATTGTTTCGCGATACCTCTCGCGCCGGGCATCGGGCGACAGCGCAGTGAGGGTGTCGTATCTGACGACGGCGACCTTGACGCATTCGTCGAGCGACGCGTCAGGGTTCATAATGCCATACGTAACGCCTTCCTCGACGGCAACGCCACGGTGCGCCGGCGCACCAACGGGCTGCCGGACTCCCAGAACCTTCTCCAGCACCCACATGGCAGGACTGGCGCAAAAAAGGGTGGTCGAGCTCGCCGAGTGATGATCGTAGCCGATAGCGTGCGTGCAGCGCTCTCCTGCGGTCATGACGCACCTCGGCTCCACGAGATCCGATCAAGTTCGGGATTGTCCAGAAAACCGCGCTCCCAAACGAACCAGGCAAATGCCACGGAATTGGAAGCACGGTTTCCGGTCCAGCCGTCGCGGTGCATCATCGGCAAACGATTGCGAAACACGTGCACGCGAATGAGCCCGGCGCCTTCCAGCACGTCCCTGCGACGCTCGCTTTCATAGAACGTCAACCTCAGCAGCATGAACACGCGCGGGCAGAGGGTCAGCGCGTGTCGAACGAATGGCTGCGCCAAGCGGTACGGCGGATTCGTAACCACGGCATCGACGGCGTCGATCTCGGCCTGTTTGATGTCCAGGAAATCCTGCACACGGTCCTGACCAAGGCCGTAATCGACGATGTCGTTCTCGACGACGGTGTGACCGGCGTTGCGCAGCACCTTGCTGATGGCGCCGCGACCACAGGCCGGCTCCAGGATCTTCGGCGGCAGCGTCTCGACGGCGAGAAGCGCAAGCGTGGCAGCCTCGGGCGTTTCGTACAGATCCTTACCGCGCGCGGAATCGGGATGACGGATCAGCATCACGGCACCCCGTCAGTGATGTGCCGGGTGTCGGGCGCGGGCCGATCGTCAAATCGAACGCCGCGGTTGCCTCGACCGTGTCGGTTTTCCTGCGCCAGACGCCATTCCGCCGCAGATTCAAACGAGATCAGCGTGCGCGCGCCAACTTTCATCTCGCGCGGGCCTTCACCTTGCTTTTTCAGCTTGTAGAAGAATCCCTCACTGATGCCGTGAGCCTCGCAAAACTCCCGAATACTGAGCGCTAGGCGCGGCGTTGGCGGCGGCGAGACGGCAGCGAATTGGGTGCGGGATTTCGGCATGCTCGGCTCCACGTTCTCCATTGCTGTCCATGATCAGTGACATGGACAACCGAAGAGTATGAGTGGGCCGCCGACGGAAAAATTATCGCGATGATTTTTGTCGCCGACTAATTTTGATCGCTTGAATTTCCGCCGGTCAGACCGATCCCGAATACTGCCCCCATGGCTTGCGACAATGGCGACGCCTCTAATTGTTCGACCAAGCGGCGACGATGTTGTTCCGCCCTACGTGCTTCTCGATGGCGAGTGATGAGGTTGGGAAGCGTGTAAGTCCGCCACGGCTTCTCCTTATCCTTTCGAAGCTCCGCGATGGCCTGCTGGTAGTTCATTTTCTTGGTTTGCTGCAGGGCATCGACTTCTCGAACGAGATCAATCCCCAAGCCGTTGTTCCAGCTCGGCTTTCGTCCTCGCTTCTTACGGATTTCGTGACGAACTTGCATTCCCGGCACGTGCGCCACTGCAAGCTTTGCTGCCAAAGACATCCCGGGATCAGGGTCATCTCGACCGATCGAGTACAAATCGAACAACTTCTCCATTTTGAGAACTCGTTGTTCGAAGATCCGTCGATCGGCCTCGGCCTTGCTTCCGCCAAGGCCTCCCCCCGGCTCGTAAATCGGAGTAGCAAGCTCCCCTGTGTATTTGCCCGGAAAAGTGGATTTGTTCGCCTGGCTTTTCCTACCCATCGCGTGCACCTCGCGAACGAGCACCCTTAGGCGCGCGGAAACTGGCGGTGCGAGCCAGCCTGTCGGATGCCTCCTATCCGCGCTTGAGGTCAGCTTACGCCCGGGACACCTCGCCTCCAAGCCTGACGAATTGCCCCGAGTTCCGAGCGGCGTGCGTTGAACCATCTCTCATCGCGCCAATGCGACTACATTGTCAGCGGCTGGCGTAGGTTCCGACAACAGTCCGACGCGCGTGATGTTGTCGATGGAATGCTCGGTGATATACCTCGAATAATGCTTTTCGATCATCGCGACGCTGGTGTTGTGCAGCGACGCCACCAACCTGATCGGCACGTTTCGCAGCAGCATGCGAACGATGCTGGAGTGTCGCAGACAGTACATCGTCACCTCAGCGGGATCGAGCCCGATGGCGGTGACGACGCTGTCGATGTGGCGATGATAGCTCTGGCCGGGGTTGTCGCCCCACGGTGCGCCGTCGCTCTGCAAAAGTAACGGCGCATCGCTGGCGCGGCCTCGGGCTGCCGCTTTCAATCTCGCCGCCAGTTGCACGGTGATCGGCACCGAAAAGCGTTCAGCCTTCTTCTTTGCGCGGTTGCGGCCACCGCCCTTGGCAGATTTCGGCATCATCAGCTTTGGCCGCACGGGGTGATCGTGCAAATCCTCAACGCGCAAGCGGACAGCCTGCGATGGCCTTGCGCCAGTGATTGCCAGAACGTCGGTGAGCAGACCAAGTCTGTCATCGAGCGCATAGGCCGTGCTGACAAACTCGCGGACCTTGTCGTCAGACAGGATCACGTTGCGCACCTCCTGCGCGTCCGGCAAATTGGCGAGCCCGACTTCCCATGCCTGCCGATTGGCAATTCGCTCGTCGTGCTGCCTCGCCAATTCCAACGCGGCGCACAGGCATCTGCAGACGCGATTGATCGTGGCGGGCGCGAGCTTGCCGATCAGGCTGTCGCGCCACTTCTTCAACTCGGTTGCGGCGAGCAACGCCACGGGCTTGGCCAGCAGCACCGGGGTCAGATGCACGCGCGGGGATTCCGCGTTGTAGGGATTCGCACCGCGCGCCTCGAGATCGCGCTTGTAGTCCTTGAGCGCGCTATCCACGGTGATCGGAGCGCCATCGGTGCCGCCGTCACCACCACGCGCCAGCTTCTTCGCTTGATCCTGCGCCTGATAGAACGTCAGCACATTCTTGGCGTCGGCATCCTCGAAATCGTCGGCTAGAGCAAACCCTTTGGTCCAGTACGAACCGTGGCCGTTGCTGGCCTTCAGCACCCAGGTGCCGTTAGTCTTGTTGCGGCGGTACATCAGCGAAATGCCCCGAGCCAGGGACGGACCGCTGTAGGGCCTTCGGCGAATTTTCAACCGCAAGCGTGCGCTGCGGCTTTCCAGTGCGCTGAAGCTGACTTTGCGTGCCATCAGATCGTGTCCCCGTTCCCGCGAAGTGTCGCGATCGTGTCTGTGAAGGCCCGTGGAGCCGTGTGACACGTTATGGGGATATTGCTCGGGTGATCAATGGCTTGCGGAGTCCACACGACTCCATAGAACTTCATGGGACTATTTATTTTCCCTGCGCAATGGCTTTACGGCTTACTTCGTGCTCTTCCCGGAGAACGGCTCTTTTGCCTCCGTCGCCTTTGAGAAGCTTCGCTTCTCAGGACTTAACGCCAGCACCGCGGCGCCCGAACCACACGACTTCGCCGTACGCTTCCGGCGCGTACGTCGAGTGCGCATTCAGCGTCCACCGCATCTCACCGCACGTTCGTGACGATCGCGAGCGCCCCTCATCCGCCGTGAGACAAGCGGACTTATGCGACTGATTTGGGTCAGAACGAAAGCGGAATATTTTTGATTTGCGGCCTTGACACGATTTCGGAAAATCAGAAGTGATTTGGTTGTCGTGGCATTTTCGGCCTGCGAGCGGCTGACGGCGGGTCGTCAGTCAGCCGGTATGAAGCGAAGTGTGCCAGCGCGACGCGTTGGCTTACCGGTGTCGTTCGTGTGATTGACGCCATCCGTGACAGGCACCTCCGGGAAATCGAATGGGCTTACCCCGTCCAGGCAGGCCACGTTTACGGCAAATGAATTCTGGTTCGATCGTCGCTGATGATGCGTGTAGATTCCGCAGCGGGAACAGAAGAAGTGCTGCGCTGCTCCGGTGTGGAAGCGGTAGCTCGTCAACGCATCCTCACCCTGCAGGAACTTGATCCCACCCATTTCCGCCATGACAACGACGGCGCCTCGCATTCGGCAGTAGGAGCACGTGCAGCGGAGGATCGAATTGAAACCGTCGCTCAGCGTCGCCTCGAAACGCACCGCACCGCAATGGCACTGCCCAGTCCGAACGTTCGTGTTGTCCACCATGTTGCCTGTGTCTCCTGTACAAGAGCCGCTCGCACGCAGCACCTTATGATGGTCCGGGGTTGTCGTGCAGCGTAGCCCGCATGAGCGCAGCGACATGCGGGAGCGGCAGTCCCGGGTGTCGCTGCGCTCACCCGGGCGACGGGGCCCGCGCCCGAACGGGCAGCGACGTCAGCCGCCCGCCATCAAATCCTTTGCCAGCGCCATGTAGGCCGGCAGCGTTACGGGGTCATTGGCGGCGTTACCCGCGGCCGGATGCGAGGCATAGCGGGCGATCACCATCTCGGCCTTCGGATCGATATAGATGCCCTGCCCGTGCACGCCGCGCGCCATATAGGCGCCGTGTGCATTGTGCGTGATCCACCATTGATTGCGGTACGAGGCGCCGGGCAAGGTGGTGTAGCCGGCCGGCTTGAATTTTTCGGGATCACCGCCCCGCGCGATGTCCTCGACAACTTGCGACGGCACGATCTGGCGGCCATTAAAGCGGCCGTGATTGCGGATCGTCTCGCCAAAGCGGGCGAGATCGCGCAGCGTCGTCGAAAGCCCGCCGCCGCCGCTTTCGGTGCCGATGCGGTCGACGTGATAATGCGCGTCCTCCTCCGCACCCATTGGAATCCAGATCGTCTCGGAGAGCAAATCGGACAGCGTCATCCCGCTCGCCCGCCTGATGATCCAGGCCAGCACGTCGGAATTGACGGTCTTGTAGGCAAAGGCCTTGCCGTGCTCGCCCTGCTTCTTCTGCGTGCACAGGAAATCGAAAATGTTGGTCGCGCCCTCATAGCCCGGTTCGATCGGCGCCATGCCGTTCGCCCGCCTGAGTCCGAACACGCCGGAATTCTTGTCGGTATAAACTTCCGTGTATTCGAGGCCGGTCGTCATATCCATCGCCTCGTGCACGCGCGCATCGCCGAACGCGCTAGCCTTCAGCTCCGGCACATAGTCCGTGACCGGTGCCTGCGGATCGATCCTGCCCTCCGCGACCAGAATGCCGGCGAGCGTGCCGGTGAACGATTTCGTCACCGACATCGCGATGTGCGGCTTGTGCGGCTTCAGCGCACCGAAATAGCGCTCGTAGATCAGCTTGCCCTGGTGCAGCACGGCGATCCCATCGGCATAGGTCTCCGCGAGCATGCGCGCAAAGGTCATGGGACGACCGTCCATGGTGACCGAAGCGGATGCGCCGATATCATGCTCCTCGCGCGGCAACACGGACGCAGGCCCTGCCCCGCGCCAGACATTTATTGTCGGCACAAGCTGACGGATATTGCTCCACGCCCAGCGCAATTCGGGGAAACTGCGGAACGAGCCGTTATGGAACGTGATGGTTTTATCCGGTGGCGGCGGGAAGCCCTGCATCCAGCCGAGGGTTTGCGGGTCGGTCTCGGCGGCGGTGGGGGCGGATTGGCTAGGGGCGGTCACGGCAGACATCAAGCCTCACTCCAAAACGGCGATACCGACGTCGTATCATGCGGTCACACACTGCACATCCCGCGTTTGCGCCTGCTTGACCTTCGCTGAGTATGGATATACATTATCATAAATGTTTATCCATGGAGAACTTAGGCATGCAGGTCGCAAAATGGGGAAACAGCCTCGCGGTTCGCCTTCCCGCCGTGGTGGTCGAAGCGCTCGGACTCAAGGAAGGCGATGAGATCGAAATCCACGTCACCGACAGGCGACAGTTCGGGGTGGCGCGCAAGCCCGGGCGCGACGAGCTATTGAAACGCCTGCGCGCATTCCGCGGCCGCCTCCCTGCCGATTTCAAGTTCGACAGGGACGAGGCGAATGCCCGTTAGTTTTTTCGATACCAACGTCCTCGTCTACCTCGTGTCCGGCGATGCCGCCAAGGCCGATCGGGCGGAAGCGATCATTGCCGGCGGCGGCTCAATCAGCGTGCAAGTTCTGAACGAACTTGCCAACGTGGCGCGCCGGAAAATGCAGATGTCCTGGGACGAGACCCATGCATTGCTGAACACGTTGCGCGGCCTGCTGACGGTTCACCCCGTCACCGTCGAGACCCACGAAGCCGGTCTCCGAATTGCCGAACGTTACGGCCTTTCAATCTATGACTCGATGATTGCCGCCTCGGCACTGCACGGAGGTTGCGACACGCTTTGGTCGGAGGACATGCAGCATGGCATGAAGCTCGATGAGGGCTTACGCATCACCAATCCGTTTCGTGGTATGTAACGGATTGCGGTATCTGTTGTGGTCCAACCTCAACGCACGCGGATACCGCGCAGCCTGCGGCTCATCCACCTTACGGTTATTGCTTGAAGCAATGCTCTCGGTGCCATTTTAAGAAATGCGGGTGCGGGCGATCAGACATACGAGTAGGCGCAAGCGCACGACCGGACTTGTTGATGATTGATCGTATTCCCTGAGGATCATTTGTCTGCCGAGAGATAAGAATCGCTAGGTCGTCGGCCAAGCTAATAAGGCCACGATCAAACATCCAATGCGCAGTGCCGGAAAGGGCGATCCCATTGCTGACAATATCTGGGCCGCTTGCTTCCACAGGCCGGATATGTGCGGCCGCGACTTCTGCCCGACCTCTTCCGTTGATGAGTTTCAGCCCTGTAATAGCGCAGCGCTCGTCATAGGCACGCAATACAACGCGACGAAAGACGCGATCACGCAAGATCCTCGACATCGTGACACTAATGCGGTCGCGCCGCTGGTCGAACCTGAAGGGTGTCTGCTCCTCGTCAAGGCCCTGCAGCGGCATTTCATTGTCGAACCGAGGCAACAGAGGTGTCGTTTCCTCGAATCCGAGTTCGACTATGCTTTTAAAATCTTCGGGAGAGATTGGACGGACCGCTGATTGAGCGCGCCCCGAAATCCGTCCCTGATCGTTTAGGACACCCCGCTCAATTGGTCCCGTCGCTCCGTTGAAAGGGACCGGATTAGCAAAGTCGAGATAACTTCCCGGCTCTATCAACGCGAGATACATCTCTGGAGCGCCGGGATCGGGAATAACTTGTCGAACCCTCGCAATGGCAAAGTAGCCGCGCGTGTCGGCGACCTTGCTTGGCTCGTAGTAGATTATCCAGTCGCCGATACAGGCTTCAACGCGACGCAAGTATTGGCGCGGAAATTGGTATTGTTCAGCCGGGCTGTCCTCGTAGATGGAGTCGGATCGATGGATGAAGACTCCAAATCCCATGGCCCTCTCGCGCAGTCCCGGCAATTAGTCCGGAGATGCTTGCCCTACTCCCACTCAATCGTCCCCGGCGGCTTTGACGTCACGTCATACACCACCCGGTTGACCCCCTTCACCTCGTTGATGATCCGCGTCGCGGTTTCGCCGAGGAATTTCATGTCGAACGAATAGAAGTCCGCCGTCATGCCGTCGGTGGAGGTCACTGCGCGCAAGCCAACGACGTATTCGTAAGTCCTGCCGTCGCCCATCACGCCGACCGTCTTCACCGGCAGCAGCACCGCAAAGGCCTGCCAGATCTGGTCGTAGAGGCCGTGCTTCCTGATCTGGTCGATATAAACGGCGTCCGCGTTGCGGAGGATGTCGAGCTTTTCCCTGGTGATGTCGCCGGGGCAGCGGATGGCGAGGCCGGGGCCCGGGAACGGGTGACGGCCGACGAAGATTTCGGGGAGGCCGAGTTCGCGGCCCAACACGCGGACCTCGTCCTTGAACAGTTCGCGCAAGGGCTCGACCAGCTTCATGTTCATGCGATCAGGAAGACCGCCGACATTGTGGTGCGACTTGATGGTCACCGACGGGCCGCCGGTGAAGGAAACGCTCTCGATCACGTCGGGATAGAGCGTGCCCTGCGCCAGGAATTCGGCGCCGCCGATCTTCTTCGCTTCGGCCTCGAACACGTCGATGAAGAGGCGGCCGATGGTCTTGCGCTTGATTTCGGGATCGGTGACGCCTTCGAGCTCGCCGAGGAATTGCTTCGATGCGTCAACATGCACGAGCGGGATGTTGTAGTGATGCCGGAACAGATCGACGACGGTCTCGGCTTCCTTCAGCCGCAACAGGCCGTGGTCGACGAAGACGCAGGTGAGCTGGTCGCCAATCGCTTCATGGATCAGCACGGCGGCAACAGCGGAATCAACGCCGCCGGAGAGGCCGCAGATCACCCTGCCCTTGCCGACTTGCGCGCGGATCTTTTCGATCGCCTCTTCCCGGAAGGCGCGCATGGTCCAGTCGCCGGTGAAGCCTGCGACCTTGCGGACGAAATTGCGCAGCAATTTTGCGCCGTCGGGCGTGTGCGCCACTTCGGGGTGGAACTGCATGGCGTAGAATTTGCGCTTGTCGTCCGCGATCACCGAGATCGGCGAGCCCGTTGCCCGCGCCACGGCGCGAAAACCGTCAGGCAGCGTGGTGACGCGGTCGCCGTGGCTCATCCAGACGTCGTAGCGCCCGCCCTTCTGCCAGACGCCGTCGAACAGCGCGCAGTCGTCGGTGACCTCGATGGTGGCGCGGCCGAATTCGCGGTGGTGCCCGCCCTCGACGGTGCCGCCGAGCTGCTGGGCCATGGTCTGCTCGCCGTAGCAGATGCCGAGCACCGGAACGCCGGCGGTCAGGATCGGCATCGGCGCGGCCGGCGCGTTGTCGTCAAGCACGGAGGCCGGGCCGCCGGAGAGGATCACCGCTTTCGGCTTCATCTCGTGGAAGGCGGCCTCGGCCTTCTGGAACGGCACGATTTCGGAATAGACGCCCTCTTCCCGCACCCGGCGGGCGATCAGTTGCGTCACCTGACTGCCGAAGTCGACGATCAGAATCTTGTCATGCGCCGAGGCCACCGAGGGCGTCGACTCGCGGGCTTTCTGTGCTGCTGTCATGGACAGGAATTACGCGACGGGGCGCGGCCTCGCAACCGCGGCAAAGGGCTGACCCACATTCTTTCTCGGGCATGGACAGGGGGATATTAGGTAAGTATTATTGACGTAATTTGTGCCGGCCAATCGGGGGGATCAGGCAGGGCTCGGCCAATCATCTGGCGCATTAGACGGAATTGTAGGGTGGGCAAAGCCACCGGGTCGCGCGAATGCGCGCCCGACGACAGCTCCGCGTGCCCACCATTTCGCGACGAATGCTGTTGATAGATGGTGGGCACGCTTCGCTTTGCCCACCCTACACTCTCCGTCCCTCAGGAATCCCCGCATGAAAATTCCCACCCTCCCCTTCACCGTCACCGACTGGAGCCAGGTCGCGGCGACGACACATCCCGGAGAGACCGGCGAGGCGCGCTGGCGCACGCTCAACATCGGCGATCTCCGCGTGCGGATGGTCGAATATTCGCCTGATTATCTCGCCGACCACTGGTGCGACCGCGGCCACGTGCTCTATGTGCTGGAAGGCGAGCTCGACACCGAGCTGCGCGACGGGCGGACGTTCAAGCTTCGCGCTGGCATGAGTTATCAAGTATCGGATTTCGGCGACGCCGCGCATCGCTCGTCGACCAGGACCGGCGCGAAGTTGTTCATTGTGGATTGACGGCCCATCCCCGTCATTGCGAGCGGAGCGAAGCAATCCATCTATCCGTTATGCGGCGCGATGGATTGCTTCGTCGCTGCGCTCCTCGCAATGACGCGGAAACAGCGTCACGCCTTCTTCAACACCGAGACGAAGAATCCATCCGTGCCGGTACGCCGTGGCGTCATCAGCCAGCCTTCTGCGGATTTTAGCGCGGCCTTCTCAAAATCTTCCGCCTTGTCCCAGAGCACGCTTGCGGTCTCGTTCAAAGGTTGAATCGAAAAGCCTTCATGACGCGACACGAAAGCGCGCACCTGCTCGCCGTTTTCCGCCGGCAGTACCGAGCAGGTGACATAGGCGATACGGCCGCCGGGCTTCACCATCGCGGCTGCGCGATCAAGCACTTCGGCCTGGTCCTTCAAGCGGACCTCGAGCGCGCCGGGGCGCATGCGCCATTTGGCGTCGGGGTTCCGGCGCCAGGTGCCGGTGCCGGTGCAGGGCGCATCGATCAGGACCAGATCGGCTGACGCCTTGATGTCGGCCAATGGATCAGCGTCGCCCTTCGGCGCGCGGATTTCGGCATTGTGGACGCCGGCGCGCGAGAGCCGATCGTAGATCGGTGCGAGCTGGCGCTTGTCGCGGTCGGTCGCGATCAGGCGGCCCTTGCCTTGCATCATCGCCGCAAGCGCCAGCGTCTTGCCGCCGGCGCCGGCGCAGAGATCGATCACCTGCTCGCCGGGTTTGGCGGCCGAGAACAACGCGGCGAGCTGCGAGCCCTCGTCCTGCACTTCGATGCCGCCCTTGATGAAATCCTCCTCGGCATGAATGCCGGGATTGCGCGCGTCGGCGCCAAGCTCGATGCGCAGGCCGATCGGCGACCACGGCGTCGGCGTTGCTCCGAGATGCGAAAGAGAGGCGAGCACCTTTTCGCGTTTGGCCTTCAGCGTGTTGACGCGCAGATCGAGCGGCGCGCGGCTGGCCATCGCGGTCGCCTCCGCCACCCGGTCGTCGCCGAACACCGCGGCCAGATGCGGGTCGAGCCATTCCGGATAGTCACCGGCGATATGCGGCGGCGCGCCGTCGAGGCTGCGCGCGGTGAGCGCGGATCGTTCGGCCTCGCTCAGCGGTTCCGGCGCAAAGCGGCCGCCGTCGCACAGCGCCGAAATCGTCTCGGTGGTCATGCCGCGCTCGAGCCTGAGCATACCGAGCACACGGGCGCGCGACGTGTCGGCATCCATCAGAAAGGCGCTCGATGCCCGCCGGCGCAGCACGTCCCAGATCAGGCCGGAGATCGCGGCGCGGTCGCCCGAGCCGGCATAGCGGTGCGCGGTGCCCCACTCCTTCAGCGCCTTGGCCGCCGGAACGCGGTCAGTGTCGATGGTATCGATCAGTTCGATGGCGGCAGAGAGCCGGGCAGCGGGAGTCATTCAGGACTTTCCATAGCGTTTTCGAGCGAAGTGGGAACCGGTTCGCGTGTAGAAAACGCGTCAAACAAAGATCAGATCAGAAGCAGGAGCTTCAGCGCGAAGTAGATCCACATCGCCAGCAGCACCAGCGCGCCGGCGAACCACGCCAGGCTGCGCTGCTGGATGTTGTTGGAAGTGACGAAAATGCCGGCATGGGCAAAGCGTGTCACCACGAACACCCAGGACATCAGCACGATGAACAGATCAGCCCGGCGCAGCGGCAGCGCCAGCGCGATCAGGATGTAGAACAGCAGCGGTACTTCGAACTGGTTCGAGAAGCAATTGCCGATCTGGGCGACGCGGGACGGATATTTCGGCTGGCCCGCGGCGATGTCCTTCAGACTGGTTTCCCGCGCTTTCACCGCCTTTGTCCGGGCGGTCACCATCCAGAGCATCAGGAAGAAAGTAAGCCCGATCAGGACGAAGACCGGCAGCAAAACCATTTGAACCGACATGAGAATCTCCCCCAAAGCCCGTGTGAGGCCCGTAACAGCAATAGCGAGACGTCCCTCGCCTGACAAATCGACTTAACGGGCTCGCTTGAACCGCGAGGAGAGCCTCTGCGACCAACTATCGAGAATTGCAAAAGTTCTGGTCGCACACCGACCTTTCAAGCCCCCCGCGAGCTGGCGATGAACATCACCTCCCCGATCCTGACCGGCGCCGGCCGCGCCGCCGAGCTGCCCGGCGACTCCGTGAGCTCCCTGCTCCGCGCCGTTGGCTTCAGCGACAGCCCCGATGGCGGCCTCGGCATCGTGATGTCGGCGCTGGCCGGCATCGCCGCGGCGCTGGCGGTCGCGATCCTGCTGTCAGTCTATTTTCGCAGCGGCCACCGCAGCCGCCACGATCTCGTCAGGCACGGGCTGGCGGCTTCCGCGGTGCTGGTCCTGCTCGCCTTCGTGGTCTCGGACATGAGGCACGCGGCGCAGGCCTATCTCGGCCTCAATCCGGCAAAGCCTGCGGTGGAATTTGAGATCCGCCTGCCGCAGGCAACGCTGACCACCGCCGCCGACATCCAGATCGAACTGCTGACCGACCGTAATCAGAAACTGGCAAAAGTTCAGGAGGCGCTGGCCTCGACGGCCGACGGCCGCAGCATCCTGCGCGGCACCGTGACGCTCGACTACCGCACCACCGAGCGCACGATGGTGCTGATCCTGCCCGGCCGGGTCCAAGGCACATTCCGGCTGCGGCTGCCGGCAAGCCCCTCGTATCAGCCGCAGTTCGGGCCGTGGCATCTGGCCGACGGCATCGTGCCCATCAACGGCGATGCGGTGACGACCGAAATCCACGACGCCTTCGCGATCCGTTATCGCGTGCTCTGACGCATGCGCACGAGGTGTGCCCGCCACCATGCAGATGGTGTGGCTGCGCTGCCCATTCACATCGAGAAACAAGCCGCCGCAAAACCGCCGGGCACAATTGCTTTGACGGGAACAACCAGGGCTTTACTCTACCCCTGACGGCTACCACACCAAGAGCAGCCGCAGGAGGAGTGTAACTTTGCGATTTCGCGACCAGGACATTGTCTTCGCCAACGGCGCCAAAGGGCAGAATTTCGAAATTCCGACGGCTAATCCAGTCAATTACTTCCACGTCATCAGCAACGCCTCCGAGCTGCCGAAGCTGATCATTGACGGCAAGCTGTTCCTGCCCGCCTCGGATCGCCGGAAAGCAGACGGAAAATGGCCACTGGTGATCGTGGTGCCGGGCAGCCTTGGGGTAGCGCCCTCGCATCTGGCGCATGCCGAAACCGTGTCCAATGACGGCTTCGCGGCGTTTGTGCTCGACGGGTTTGGCGCGCGCGACGTGACATCCACCGTTGCCAACCAGACCCAGTTCTCGTTCGCCGCCAGCGCCTACGACGTGCTGGCGGCCTGGAAGGTGCTCGCAGCCCATCCCGAAATCGATACATCGCGTATCGGCGCGCAGGGCCACAGCCGCGGCGGCTCAGCCGTGCTGACGGCGGCGACGCGCCGCTTTGCCGATGCGGTGGTCGGCGCCGGCGCCGGCTTTCGCAGCGTGCTCGCGGCCTATCCCTGGAGCGGGCACCAATTCCTCGACCCATCCGTCGACGAGACCGAAATCCGCGTCATCATGGGCGATGCCGATGAATGGTGCTCGCCGATGCAGGTGCAGGGCCATTGCCAGGCGATCCGCCTGTCCGGCGGAAGAGTGACGATGCGGCTGATCGGCGGCGCGCAGCACAGCTTTGACCGCGGCACGGCCATCGAGAACGTTCCCGACGCCTCGGTCTCCCCCGCCGCGCCGACGATCTACATCGCCAATGACGGCGCCTTCATCCATCCGCTCCACGGTGTCGCCGACAGCAAGCTGACCGACCGCGACCTGATGGTCTATGCGCTGAAGGCCGGCTACGGCCGCAAGGGCGCCCGCATCGGCAGCCGCGACGGCGATGCAGAACTGTTCAAGGCGGATATGCTGGCGTTCTGGCGACGGACGCTGGGGTGAGCGAGCGGTCCCGGCTGTCATCATCCGCGAATGCGGATGATCCAGTATTCCAGAGACGCCAGCGATTAAATCGAGGGGCCGCGGCGTACTGGATACCCCGCTTTCGCGGGGTATGACGAGCGTCATCGTTCCGACTTCAGGTCCGGCTATGATCGGATCCAAAGGAATACTGCATGACCGAATTTCGCCTGACGCAAATTTCCGACACCCACCTTTGCCGCGCCGCCCGCTTCGCCAGACTCTCCGACAATTTTCATCGCGTCGGCGAGCATATCGACGCCACGCGGCCCGATCTCGTGATCAACACCGGCGATCTCGCCTACGACGCGCCGACCAGTCCGGACGACCTGAAATTTGCGAAAGAGCTGCACGACGCGCTGCCAGTTCCGTCCCGGCACCTGCCCGGCAATCACGACGTCGGCGACAATCCGACGGAAGTCGGCGCGGCGCCGAAGCGACCGGCAACCGAACAGGAGCGGCAGAAATATCTGGCCGTGATCGGCGAGGACCGCTGGCGCTTCGACGCCGCCGGCTGGTGCTTTATCGGCCTGAACTCGCTGATCATGAATACCGGGATCGAGAGCGAGGCCGAGCAGTTCGACTGGCTGGCCTCAGAACTTGGGCGCATCAACGGCAGGCCTGTCGCGCTGTTTCTGCATAAGCCGCTGTTTCTGAATGCGCCCGATGATCCCGAGACAGAGGAAACGGCGATCCGCTATTTGCCGCAACCCCGGCGCAGAAGCCTGATCGAGATGTTCGCTGGCGTCGATTTGAGGCTGGTCGCCTCAGGTCACGTTCATCAGCGCCGCGATTTCACCTATCGGCACACGCGGCACGTCTGGGCGCCGTCGACAGGCTTCATCCTTCCCGAACGAATTCAGCCTGTCATCGGCACCAAGGAAGTCGGGCTGGTGGAGTATCGTTTCCAGCCCGACGCCCTTGAGGTCCGCCACGTCAGAGCGCCGGGGCAGACCGATGTCGATGTGGATTCGCTGTTTGACAGGAAATAATAGAGCGGGCGACTTTCTTCGTCATCCGCTCCATCGCATTGATCTGAGCTCGATCGACAGACTCTGGGATCACGCCTCAGGGTGCATCACCACTGGCGATCAACGAGGCCGCCATAAGAGGAGTGGGAGCCGCCGTCCCAAGGTGCTGTCGCAAACGCACCTGCGCGTGGCGCCGGGCGAAGGCGGTTACCGTAATAGTAGCCGGGTCCGGGCGTCGCTCTCACACCATAGCCTCCGGTGAGGTAACGCGAGTTTGGATAGTAAAAGCCCCTCACGCCGGGCTCCCGATACACCCCTTGGGCCATTACGGGAGTGGCCAGCATCGTGGCGGCAACCAGGCCGAGCGATAGTTTCTTGCAGTTCATCATTTGGCTTCTCCATTGGATGTCAGCGCCAAACGATGCTTAGGTAAGGACGTCCGCAATCGGTCTCAAGTGACCGCGAGGTTCACATTGTGTGATCTCCACGGTCACAGCGAGCGGTTAGCTGGCCACAGTGCCGGGCCTCAAGCCGCGTGGTAGCCGCCGTCGATCACATGAGACGCACCGGTCATGAACGACGCCTTGTCCGAACACATCCAGGCCACGGCTTCCGCGATCTCGCCGGGAACGCCGAAGCGCCGCATCGGGACCTTGGCCAGAATTTCCTCGCCGCGCTCCTCGATCGTCTCCCTGGTCATCGGGGTTGCGACATAGCCTGGATTGACGCAGTTCACGCGGATGCCGTCCTGAGCGTATTCGATCGCCGCGCTCTTGGTCAGCCCCACCACGCCATGCTTGGCCGCGACGTAATGGGCCGAGGTGGCAAGGCCAATCAGGCCGGCGATCGACGCTGTATTGACGATCGCGCCACCGCCGCCTTGCGCCAGCATCTGCGTGACTTCGTGCTTGAGGCAGAGGAAGACGCCGGTCAGGTTCACGGCCAGCATGGTGTCAAACGCCGCCTGGCTGAGTTCATGTGAACGCTGGCCTGGCGGGCCGACGGCGCGTCCGGCGATTCCCGCATTGTTGAACGCGCAATCGATCCGGCCGAAGGCCGAGACCGTGCGGGCCACCATCGCGGCCACGTCGGCTTCACGCGTCACGTCGCCGCCGATGGCGATCGCCTGGCCACCGGCCGCATTGATCAGCGCGACTGTCGCCGCGGCGTCCGCCTCGGCGCGATCGGCCACCGCCACCCGCGCGCCCTCGCGCGCCATCACCACCGCGGTCGCCTGGCCGATGCCCGAAGCGCCGCCGGTCACCAGCGCAATCTTGCCTTCAAGGATACCAGCCATGCTTCATCTCCTCCGAGATGTTGTGATGGCTCACGCCTTGTCGGGGCCGACGCGCACGAGCTGCTTGCCGAAATTGGCGCCCTTCAACAGGCCCATGAACGCGCCAGGTGCGCTGTCGAGGCCTTCGGTGACGAACTCCTTGTGCTTGACCTTGCCCTCGCGCACCCAGCCCGACATGTCGCGCAGGAAGTCGGCGTGACGGGCGGCGAAATCGCTGACGATGAAGCCGCGAATGGTGAGCCGTTTGGTCAGCACGGCGCGCATCATTGCCGGCGCCCATTTCGGCGCCACCGCTTGCGTATCGTTATAGTGCGCGATCAGGCCGCAGACGGGAACGCGCGCAAACGCATTGAGCAGCGGAAACACCGCCTCGAACACGGCCCCACCGACGTTCTCGAAATAGACGTCGATGCCCTTCGGGCATGCAAATTTCAGCTTCGCGGCGAAATCGGTTTCGCGGTGATCGAGACAATCGTCGAAGCCGAGCTCGTTCTTGACGTAGGCGCACTTGTCCTTGCCGCCGGCAATCCCGATCGCGCGGGCGCCCTTGATCTTCGCGATCTGGCCAACCGCCGAGCCGACTGCGCCGGAAGCGGCCGCGACCACGACGGTCTCGCCGGCCTGCGGCTTGCCGATATCGAGCAGGCCGGTATAGGCGGTCATGCCGGGCATGCCGAGCACGCCGACCGCGGTCGAGATCGGTGCGATCTTGGGATCGATCTTCGCCAGGCCCTTGCCGTCGGAGATCGCATGCGTCTGCCAGCCGGCGCGCGACAGCACGATGTCGCCCTTGGCGAAGGCGGGATTGTTCGAGGCGATCACCTCGCTGACGGTGCCGCCTTCCATCACGCCGTCGATCGGCACGGGCTGCGCGTAAGACGGCCCGTCGCTCATGCGCCCGCGCATGTAGGGATCGAGCGACAGCCAGATGGTGCGGAGGAGAACTTCGCCTGCGCCCGGTGTCGGGACCGGGCAATCTTCGAGGCGAAAGTCTGAGGGTTTGGGTTCGCCGACGGGACGGGATGCAAGGACGATACGTTTGCCTTGGGACATGGTTGGTTCCTCCGGATGTTATTGTTGTTGAAACTCGTCATTGCGAGCGTAGCCAAGCAATCCACAGCTCCGCAAGCCGTGAAATGGATTGCTTCGCTGCGCTCGCAATGACGGTGGAGAGTGCCGCGTTCCTGCTCAAAGCGCAGTCATTCCGGGGCGATGCGAAGCATCGAACCCGGAATCTCGAGATTCCGGGTTCGCTTCGCGCCCCGGAATGACGTCGTGTATTGTCGCCTACACCCCGCCCGGATAGTTCGGGCTTTCACGCGTAATCGTCACGTCGTGGACGTGGCTTTCGCGCAGGCCGGCGCCGGTGATGCGGACGAACTGGGCCTTCTCGTGGAATTCGGCGAGGTTGCGGGCGCCGACATAGCCCATCGCGGCGCGCAGGCCGCCGGCGAGCTGGTGCATGACGTTGCCGACCGGGCCTTTATACGGCACCTGCCCCTCGATGCCCTCGGGCACCAGCTTGAGCGTGTCCTTGATGTCCTGCTGGAAGTAGCGGTCGGCCGAGCCGCGCGCCATCGCGCCGACCGAACCCATGCCGCGATAGGCCTTGTAGGAACGGCCCTGCCACAAAAACACTTCGCCCGGCGTCTCGTCGGTGCCGGCCAGCAGCGAACCGACCATGGCGAT
The DNA here is from genome assembly GCF_001440395.1 of Bradyrhizobium jicamae. GTDB lineage: Bacteria > Pseudomonadota > Alphaproteobacteria > Rhizobiales > Xanthobacteraceae > Bradyrhizobium > Bradyrhizobium jicamae. The sequence goes on from NZ_LLXZ01000038.1 coordinate 27,612, forward strand.
GTCGGCGCCGGCGGCCAGCGCCTTCGCCAGATCGCCGGAATATTTGATGCCGCCGTCGGCGATGACGGACACGTTTGCCTTCTTGGCAGCCTCCACCGCATCCATGATCGCGGTGAGCTGCGGCACGCCGACGCCGGCGACGATGCGCGTGGTGCAGATCGAGCCCGGGCCGATGCCGACCTTGATCGCATCCGCGCCCGCGTCGATCAGCGCCTGCGCGCCCTCTTTCGTGGCGATATTGCCGGCGATCACCTGCACGGCGTTGGAGAGCCGCTTGATGCGGTTGACCGCTTCCAGCACGCGGGAGGAATGGCCGTGCGCGGTGTCGACCACGACGAGATCGACGCCGGCATCGATCAGCCGCTCGGTGCGCTCGAAGCCGCCCTCGCCGACCGTGGTCGCCGCCGCCACCCGCAAGCGGCCCTGCGAGTCCTTGCAGGCGAGCGGATGCGCAACCGCCTTTTCCATGTCCTTGACGGTGATCAGGCCGACGCAGCGATACTGGTCGTCGACGACCAGAAGCTTTTCGATGCGGTGCTTGTGCAGCATCCGCTTCGCCTCGTCCTGGCCGACGCCTTCGCGCACCGTGACGAGGTTTTCATGCGTCATCAGTTCCGAAACTTTCTGCTTCGGGTCGGTGGCGAAACGGACGTCGCGGTTGGTGAGAATGCCGATCAGCTTGCCCGGCGAATTCTTACCGGCGCCGGTAACGACGGGAATGCCGGAAAAGCCGTGATCCTTCATCAGCGCCAGCGCGTCCGACAGCATCGCGTCGGGGCCGATGGTCAGCGGATTGACCACCATGCCGGATTCGTACTTCTTGACCTGCCGCACCTGGGCGGCCTGCCCTTCGGGATCGAAATTGCGGTGGATGACGCCGATGCCGCCGGCCTGTGCCATCGCGATCGCCATGCGCGCTTCGGTGACCGTGTCCATCGCGGACGCGATGATCGGAATGTTCAGCGGAATCGCGCGGGTGACATGGGAGCGGATATCGGCCTCGGAGGGCAGGATATCCGAGAGACCGGGCTTGAGAAGCACATCGTCGAACGTGAAGGCTTCACGGATAGCCTGAAGTCCCTGCGCCATTGCCAACTCCTTTCGGCGGCACTTCGCCGCGATCAGTTCTTATGGATGAACGCCGCCCTCGGCGATGCTACCGGCATCGCCGTCGAATCGGAGCCCATCGGTGGGGTTGACGGTGGTCGATAGCATGGCAGCACGCCGAATCAAAGCGTTTGACTGCGATGCACAGGCTTTTCGGGAAACGCCGCAATCCCAAGGGCTTAGCGCAAGGGTTTAGGCGCGGCTTTCAGGGCCGATAGCCCGGCGGCGGGCCGTGCTGGCGGATCGCCTCCACCACCTCGCGATGCCGGCGGTCCTCCCGCTTCATGTGGACCGCGATCAGGGCATGCGCCGAGGGCACCAGCAGCAGGACGTGGAAAATCAGCCCGAAAATCAGGCAGAACACGATCAGGACCAGGTTGAAGATCGCCGAAAACGGCTGCCCGTTCAGGAGCAGGCCGAGCGGCGGCAACAAGGCGGCGAGAACGTAGATCATTTCAGGACCTCCGGCGTCTGGCGAGTGCATACCAGCGTCACGCAGGATTTAGGTGGTTTGCCCGGATCCGCAATGGCTTGTGCCACAGGGGGATGATACAGCGCCCTCGCCTGCCTCTCTTTTCCGAATCCCCCTGATACGATGGACAAGCAACGCCTGATCCCGCTGATCGTCGCCACCGCCCTGTTCATGGAGAACATGGACTCGACGGTCATTGCGACCTCGCTGCCGGCGATCGCGGCCGATATCGGCACCAGCCCGCTGACGCTGAAGCTTGCCATCACCTCCTATCTGCTGTCGCTCGCCGTGTTCATTCCGGCCAGCGGCTGGACCGCCGACCGCTTCGGCGCGCGCATGGTGTTCTCGATCGCGATCGGCGTGTTCATGATCGGATCGATCGGCTGCGCGCTGTCGCAGAACGTGACCCATTTCGTCATCGCCCGCATCCTGCAGGGCATGGGCGGGGCGATGATGACGCCGGTCGGGCGGCTGGTGCTGTTGCGCTCGATCGACAAGAGCGCGCTGGTTAATGCGATGACATGGGTGACCGTGCCGGCGCTCATAGGCCCCGTGATCGGCCCGCCGCTCGGTGGCTTCATCACAACCTATTTCTCCTGGCACTGGATCTTCCTGATCAACATCCCGATCGGGCTGCTCGGCATCTTCATGGCGATGAAATACATCGACCCGATCAAGAGCGAGGATCCCGAGCGCTTCGATCTCTACGGGCTGGTGCTGGCCGGCATCGGGCTTGCCGGCATCGCTTTCGGCCTCTCGGTCGCCGGGCTCAACCTCCTACCATGGCCTGTCGTCGCCGGCCTCGTCGCGGTCGGCACGATCTCGATGACGCTGTACGTCATGCATGCGAAGCGGACGGGATCGCCAGTGCTGGATTTCTCGCTGCTGCGGCTCTCCACCATGCGCGCCAGCATCATCGGCGGCTTCCTGTTCCGGCTCGGCATCGGCGCGCTGCCGTTCCTGCTGCCGCTTCTGATGCAGGAAGGCTTTGGGCTGACGCCGTTCCAGTCCGGCCTCGTGACGTTTGCCTCGGCGGTCGGCGCGATGGGGATGAAGACGCTGGCCGCCCGCATCATCCGCGCCTTCGGCTTCCGCTACATGATGACGGTCAACGCCGTCATCAGCGCGGTCTTTCTCGCGGCCTGCGCGCTGTTCACGGTGACGACGCCGCTGCTGCTGATCTTCATCATCCTGGTCGTCGGCGGCTTCTTCCGCTCGCTGCAATTCACCGCGATCAACACGGTCGCTTATGCAGAAGTCGAACCGCCGCAGATGAGCCGCGCCACCACGCTGGTCAGCGTCAACCAGCAACTGGCGATTTCGGCCGGCGTCGCCGTCGGCGCGTTCTCGGTGGAATCGACCATGCTTTACCGGCACGTCACCGAGTTGAGCGCCGACGTATTCCCGCCCGCATTCCTCGTGGTCGCGATCATCTCGGCAGTGTCAGCGTACTTCTTTTGGCAGATGCCCGACGACGCCGGCCACGAAATCTCGGGCCGCAAGGTGACCGAGATTTCCAGCCGCAAGGGAGCGGCCAAGGCAGCGACCAAGGCTGCCAGCGAAGGCACCGAGGACGCGCGCGATCAGCGGCTGGGCTGACGCGCCGGCGCGAGGCGCCGGCCCCTATCATTTTGGGTACTCGTTCTTGCCGGGAAAATTCGGTAAACCCCTTAGCGCTACGCCCGATTTTCTTGCACCGGTATTTCGGTAAGAACGATGCGAGCCGTCTTTTTTATTGCACTTATTCTCATGGCTTCCGGCACGCTTACCGGGCCCGCCTTCGCTGCCAATCAGAAAGACATCAGCGATTGCGATCAAGATGAGAGCGACGATCTCAGGATCACCGGCTGCACCCGCCTGATCAATGCGCGCGAACTATCTACCCGGTCGATTGCGTCGGCCTACAACAAGCGGGGCATTGCGTGGAAGAACAAGGGCGAGTTCGACAAGGCGCTGGCGGACTACGCACAGGCGATCCGCATCGACCCGAAACAGCGCTATCCCTGGCACAACCGGGCGCACCTGTGGCTATCCAGGGAGCAATATGACAAGGCCATCGCCGACTTCGGCCAGGCGATCAAGCTGGATCCTGCCCACGCGGCATCCTGGCGCGGTCGCGCCGATTGCTGGGACTACAAGAAAGAGCACGACAAGGCGATCGCCGATTATACCCAGTCGATCAAGCTCGACCCCAACGAGGCCTACGGCTTTAGCGGCCGGGCCGACGCCTACTACGGCAAGAAGGATTACGATCGCGCCATCGCCGACTACAGCGAAGCCATCCGCCTCGATTCGAAGATCAAGACCTTCTACAACAGCCGCGGCAATGTTTACGAAGCCAAGGACGATCACGATCGCGCCATTGCCGATTACGACGCAGCGCTTCGCCTCGATCCCAAATATATCGATGCCATGCGCAATCGCGGCGTGGCCCTGAACAACAAGGGCGAGCACGATCGGGCCATCGCCGACTATGATGTCGTCATCCGGCTGAAGCCTGACGAGGCCGACAACATCAGGCTGCGCGGCGACACCTGGAACAACAAGAAAAACCATGATCGCGCCATCATGGATTTTGACGCGGCCATCAAGCTCGATCCCAAAAGTGTGGAGGCCTTCAAGGGCCGCGGCAACGCCTGGAGCGGCAAGGGAGATTACGACCGCGCCATCGCGGACTACGATGTCGCCATTCGGCTCGAACCGGATTCTGCGAGCCATTACGTCGCCCGCGGCAACGCCCTCGAGAGCAAGGCCGAACACGACAGGGCAATCGCCGACTACAGCAAGGCGATCAACCTCGACAAGAACTCCGACACGGCATTTCACGGCCGTGGCATTTCCTATGGCAGCAAGTTCGAGAATGACCTTGCCATCGCCGATTTCACGGAAGCCATCCGCCTCGATCCGAAATATTCGGGGTCCTATTCCGCTCGCGGCCAGGCATGGGAACGGAAGGGCGATTACGCGCGCGCACTCGCTGATCTCGATGAGTCCATCCGAATGGAGCCGACCAGCGCCGACAGGTATATCGAGCGCAGCGCCATGCTGAACAACTACGGCCAGTACGATCGCGCCATTGCCGACGTCGCCAAGGCGATATCGCTGGATCCCAAGAATCCCAGCGCTTACGGCACCCGCGCCAATGCCTGGGAGAACAAGGGCGACCGCGCGCGCGCCCTCGCCGATCACAACGAAGCCGTCAATCGCGAACCCAAAAGCGCGGACCGGTATGGCGCGCGCGCAAATTTTTTCAGGAATAGCGGCGAATGGGACCGGGCGCTGGCCGATTACAACGAGGCGATCCGTCTCGAGCCGAATTCGCCGAGCCGATATGCGAGCCGCGGTGACCTCTGGAGAGACAAGAGCGACTACGATCGCGCGATGCTGGATTACGACAAGGCGATCGGCCTCAATCCGCGATATGCCAGCGCCTACGATGCACGCTCGCAGGTGTGGAGAACCCGCCGTCAGGTCGATCGTGCCATGACGGAAATCAAGGAAGCGCTCCGCCTGCAACCGAACAACCCCAACTTCCTGACGTCGCTGGCCGACGTTCATCACGAGAAGGGCGAAATAGATCGCGCGCTCGCCCTTTATGGCGAAGCGCTCGCGCTCGATCCGACCCTCTCGTCCAGCTATGCCGGCCGCGGTTTCATCTTGTCCGAGATCGGCGAATACGATCGCGCGATGGCCGATTACGACGAGGCCGTTCGCCTCAACCCCAAGGCGCACAGGACACTCTCCGCCCGCGGCGACCTGTGGCGCAAGAAAGGCGATCTGGTCCGCGCGCTGAAAGATATCGACCAGTCGATCAAGCTCAATCCGAACGACGCGATTGGCTATCTCTACCGCGGCGATGCCTTGCGTTACAAAGGTGACTTCAAGGCGGCGCTGGCCGCCTATGACAGTCTGCTCAAGCGCGCGCCCGACGACATTCCGGGCCTGACCAGCGTCGGCCTGACCTACGAGAAGATGGGTGACCCGACGCGCGCGAAAGAGGCATTCAAGGCGGCCGTCGCGTCGAAATCGCAGGAACGCGCCAACATCAACAATTCGAGCCTGGAAACCGCCCGCGCCCGCCTCGCCGCGCTCGACTCCGGCGCGCTGCAGCCGGCCATTCCCGCAGCCCCTTCCAAGGCGGCATCCGCAACCTCGATCCCGACGCCGGCCGCCGTCGTTCCGACCGTGGCACCCAGCGTTGTCGCCAAGCAAGGCCGGCGGATCGCGCTGGTGATCGGCAACTCCGCCTACAAGCACGTCCCTGCGCTGGTCAACCCGAAGCGCGATGCCGAAGCCATCGCAGCCTCGCTTCGCGCGGTCGGCTTCGAGGAAGTCACGCTGGTCGGCGACTCCGACCGCGGCCGCCTGCTCGATGCGCTGAAGACATTCGCCAACAATGCCGAACAAGCCGACTGGGCCATGGTGTATTATGCCGGTCACGGCATGGAGGTCAGCGGCGTCAATTACCTGATCCCGGTCGAGGCAAGGATCGCGGTCGATCGCGACATTCAGTACGAGGCGGTGCCGCTGGACCAGGTCATGACGGCGGTTGAGGGCGCCAAGAAGCTGAGGCTGGTCCTGCTCGATGCCTGCCGTGACAACCCGTTTGCCTCCCAGATGCAGAAGACGGCCGCCCTGCAGCCGCTGGCCTCCGCCGCCAAGGGGAGCGGCAGCACCCGCACGCGATCGGTCAGCCGCGGCCTTACCGAGGTCAAGGTATCCGGCGCGACGCTGGTGGTCTATGCGGCCAAACACGGACAGACCGCGCTCGACGGCGAAGGCGGCAACAGTCCCTTTGCCGTGGCGTTCACGCAGCGCATTGCGACGCCCAATGTCGAGATCAACAAGCTTTTTCGTCTGGTACGCGACGACGTGATGGAAGCGACGGCGGGACGGCAGGAGCCGTACACTTACGGGTCGCTGCCCGGCCGGGAGGATTTCTTCTTTCTGGCGAAGTAGCCGGCCAAGCCTCATCCGAACGTGCCGGCATTTCCTCAGCCCCCGGAACATCCTGCGCCACCGAAAGAATCTGGCCTGAGCGTCAGAAAGCGAACGGAAGCATCCGCCGCCATCCGCCATATCCGGCTCAACACCGCGCGGGATTGTTCCGTGTCGGGACACCCCGCCACGATGGGGAATTCCTCCGTTTAGTGCAGTTTTGAGTGAAAGGACGAAGACGCGTGAATCAAGCCAACACGAAGGAAACGAACGCAGATACGAAAGCCGACATGTCATTCCTTGCAGTGCCCGGCATTTTTAACGGGTTTGCGGAGCAAAACCTGACCAAGGCAAAGGAGAACATCGAGAAGGCGAAGATGGCCTCGGGAGCAGTCAATGACGCGCTCCGGGACGCTTATTCAGCCAATGCAAAGGGCGCGGCCGACTACGCCGCCAAACTCATCGAGTTTTCAAACGCCAATACCAGCTCGGCCTTTGATTTTCTCAGCCATCTGCTGGGCTTGAAATCGCCCTCGGAAATCCTGCAGCTCTCGGCTGCGCAGGGCTGCAAGAACTTCGAAGCCACGACCGCGCAGAGCCGGGAACTCTGGCAGCTTACGCGCAAGATCGCGACCGAAACGGCCGATCCGCTCAAGAAGAGCTTTGCCAGCGCACTGCAGAAGGCAGCCTAGATCATCATCGAACTTTGCGGCCCGCCGGGATCGGCTGGAATAAGCGCCCCATGAGAAGGGCGCGTTCCGGCCGATGGCGAACTGCCGTCGACACAAAAAATCCAGCAACGGAGGAACACAATGGGCGTGGTCATGATCAAATGCCCCGGCACCGGACGCGCTATCCCGACGGGGATGAAATCGGAACGCGACAGGTTTCGGTCCAGCCCGGTGTTTTTCGCCCGCACCTTCTGCTCGATCTGCCAGACCAATCACGAATGGTTTGCCCGGGAGGCCTGGGTGCACGAGCCGGAAGAGGAATGGCGCATGTCCCCCCGCGCCGCATTCGCCCTGCAACCGGCATAGCGCCGCTGCGGGCTTTCAATCCAGTCAATGCTGCCGCGGCCGTTGCCCGGCCACTCCGCGCGCCGGCGAGCGCCGCCGCGCTTCGTGCACGTTGGCAAACACAGGAAGATCGGCCTCAGGCGGCAGCGGCTTCGTCTCCACCGTCTGGACGATCCGATCGATCCTGCTGCGCATGAGCTGATAGCACTCGCATGTCGCCGCCTCGAGCTGCGGCCTGTCGATCTCGATCGACCCCCGCCGATTGGACCGGATTCCACCCGCGTCGCGCAGCTTGCCGACGATATGCGTCACCGTGGGGCGGCGCACGCCGAGCAATTCCGCTAGCGTGTCTTGCGTCAGCGGCAGCGTATTGCCTCCGGCCCGATCGTGGACCTGCAGCAACCAGTTCGCCAGCCGGGCCGTTACCGAGTGCAGCGCATTGCAGGCCGCGACGTGCTGGAATTGCGCCATCAGCGCCCTGGTGTGGGTTTGAACCGCCCCCCTCAAGGCATCGCTGCGTTCAAGCGCCGCCTGAAACTGCGCCGGCGAAATCTGCAGCGCCGTCCCCGCCACCCGCACCACCGCCGTCATCGGAGAGCGGGTCGGCCCGAGCGCCGTCAGGACGCCGACCGCGCCCTCATTGCCGACGACGGCGGTCGCGACCGTCTGCCCGTTCGGCATGTCCATGACGAAGGCGATCAGGCCGGTAAGCGGGAAATAAATCCGCCCGATCGGATCGCCCGACCGCACCAGCACGCTGTCCCGCTCAAGCGAAACCATTCGGAAATGACGCACAAGCAAATCGAGGTCTGCTGTCGGCAACGCAGCTAACAGTCGATTACCAACTCTGGCCCTATGCTCCATCACGGGAATACTCCTTCCCAGACGGACGCGCGGCTCGCTGCAGAAATTCCCGTGGCGTCAGGGCTGCATGCGGATGAACAGACCGCGCCTGAACAAAGAAATACGCCCTTCCGGTCGAAGTTCCAACAGGATTCGTGGGAAGGCCCGGCGCCCGCCGGCGCTCACGCCGCAATCGGAAAGACGACGCCCGATCGTGAAGTGGTGAGATTATACCTAGGGCTGATTACGGTGTCCGCGAAATCCCATCGCCAGCACGTAGCGCTCGGAGGAATCCTGGCGGCTCGACGCCGGCTTGACGTGGCGCACGCTGGAGAAATCGCGCTTCAACTGCACGACCAGTTCGGCATCGGCGCCGCTCTGAAATACCTTTGCCAGAAACGTTCCGCCGGGATTGAGCACGTCGGCGGCAAATGCCGCTGCCGTCTCGACGAGACCGATTATGCGCAATTGGTCCGTCTTGCGATGGCCGGTGGTGTTGGCCGCCATGTCGGACATCACGACATCGGCGCGGCCGCCCATCATCGCGATCAGTTTCTCCGGCGCGTCCTCCGCCAGGAAATCGAGCTGCGCGAACTCGACGCCGGGGATTTCCGGCATCTCAAGGAGATCGATTGCGATCACCTTGCCCTTGCCGGCGACCGCGCCGACGCGCCTGGCCGCGATCTGGCTCCAGCCACCGGGCGCGGCGCCGAGGTCGACCACCGCCAGCCCTGGCTTGAGCAGGCGGTATTTGTCATCGATCTCGATCAGCTTGTAGGCCGCGCGCGAGCGATAGCCGTCCCGCTTGGCTTTCGCCACATAGGGATCGTTGAGTTGACGCTCCAGCCAGAGCTTTGACGACAGCTTGCGCTTGCCTCCGGTCTTGACCGTGACGTGGAGGCGCCCGGTGGTGTCTTTTGCCATACCAATTCCCATCGTCATTCCGGGGCGCATCGAAGATGCGAACTACGGTGCGCAATAGCGCACCTGAGAATCTCGAGATTCCGGGCCTGCGCTTCGCGCATCCCGGAATGACGTTTAGCTTATGTTCAACGCGCCGTCCTCGCGCATCATCTCGACCAGCATCCCCTCCCGCAGGCCCCGGTCGGCGACGCGCAGCCGCGGCAGCGGAAAGACATCGCGGATCGCATCGAGGATGGCGCAGCCGGCCAGCACCAGATCGGCGCGCTCGACGCTGATGCAATTATTGTCGGCGCGCTGCTGATAGCTCATGCCGAGCAGCCGCTGGATCACGGCCGTGACGTCAGAACCATTCATCCAGATGCCGTCGATGCGGCGGCGGTCGTAGCGCGCCAGATTGAGGTGGACGCCGGCCAGCGTCGTCACGGTGCCCGAGGTGCCCAGCATGTGCATGTCGCGCAAATCCGTGCCGTGCTCGGCCGCGAACGGCGCCACATATTGCGCGACCTCGCGCACCATCTGCGCGTAGGTATCCTCCGTTACGTCGCGCCCGCCGAAATGCTCGGCCAGCGTGACGACGCCGAGCGGGACCGACATCCACGCCTTGATCCGCGGCGGCGCATTCTGCTGGTCCGGATCGCGCTCGATCCGAACCAGTTCGGTCGAGCCGCCGCCGATGTCGAACAGGATCGCGCCCCGCCCCCTTGGATCGAGCAGCGGCGAGCAGCCGATCACGGCCAGCGTCGCCTCGGTCTCGCGATCGATCACCTCGAGGCGGATGCCGGTCTCGCTGGCGACGCGGGCGCGAAAGCTGTCGGCATTGGCGGCTGCACGGCAGGCCTCGGTTGCGATCAGCCGCAGGCGCTTGGCCTTCCGGTAGCGGATCTTGTCGCTGCAGATGCTGAGCGCCGCGATGGCGCGCTCGATCGCGGCCTCGCTGATGGAACCGGTTGCGGAAATGCCCTCGCCGAGCCGGATGATCCGCGAAAACGAATCCACCACGCGAAAACTGTCGCCGAGCGGGCTGGCGATCAAAAGCCGGCAATTGTTCGTGCCGAGGTCAAGCGCGGCATAGACACCGTTTGCCGATGCCGCCGCAGCCGACCCTGACGGGCTGGCGCCGGCCTGAAGGCCTTCGCGCAGCCGCGTATCCTCATTCATCAAAACTGTCTTTCCGCGGGCCGCTTCCGGCCGCCGAGAAAAATTACCGTTCACGGAAACTTTAGCAGCGCCAAGGGGGTACGCAACAACCCATCACATAGGACTATGCCCAATCAGGCGTTGTCCGGAATGTTACGGTGCGTTATCTGAGCGGGAACCCATAAAATCCAAGAAAATCCCAAGCATTTCAGGTGTTTTTCGATGCAAGATCACACGTCGGCCTCCTCCCTGGACAACGCTATCGCACTGCAAAAATACGGCGTGGGACAGCCGGTGCGCCGCAAGGAAGACGACACGCTGGTACGCGGGCGCGGCAAATACACTGACGATTTCACCCTGCCCGGCCAGGCCTATTGCTGGATGGTGCGTTCCAGCCATGCCCACGGAATCATCAAGGGGATCGACACCGCCGCCGCCAGGGCGATGCCGGGCGTGCTCGGCGTCTGGACCGGCAAGGACCTCGAAGCCGCCGGCTACGCCCCCTTCACCTGCGGCCTGCCGCTGAAGAGCCGCGACGGCTCGCCGCTGTTGCAGACCAACCGTCCGGCGCTGGCAACCGACAAGGTGCGCTTCGTCGGCGATCCCATCGCCTTCGTGGTCGCCGAAACGCTGGCGCAGGCGCGCGATGCGGCGGAAGCCGTCGAGCTCGACATCGAGCCGCTGCCGGCGGTGACCGATGCGGCGGAAGCGGCAAAGCCCGGCGCGCCGCAGCTTTACGATCACATCCCGAACAATGTCGCGCTGGATTATCACTATGGCGACAGCGCAAAGATCGAGGCGGCATTCGCTGCTGCTGCGCACGTCACAAAACTCGATATCGTCAACACCCGGGTTGCCGTGGTGTCGATGGAGCCCCGGGTGGCGCTGGCCGCCTACGACAAGGCCGCCGAGCGTTTCACGCTGCAGGTGCCGACGCAGGGCGTCTCCGGCAACAAGGTGACGCTGGCAAAAATCCTCAACGTGCCGAACGACAAGGTTCGCATCCTCACCGCCAATGTCGGCGGCTCCTTTGGCATGAAGAACGTCAGCTATCCCGAATACACCTGCATCCTGCATGCGGCGAAGGCGCTGGGTCGTCCGGTGAAGTGGACCGACGAACGCTCGACCAGCTTCCTCTCCGACAGCCATGGTCGCGCGCAGCTGATTCATGCCGAACTGGCGCTGGACGCCGAGGGCAAGTTCCTCGCGGTGCGCCTCGAAGGTTACGGCAATCTCGGCGCTTACATCACCGGCGTCGCGCCGGGGCCGCTGTCGCTCAACACCGGCAAGAACCTGGCGAGCGTCTATCGCACGCCGCTGCTCGGCGTCGACATCAAGACGGTCTTGACCAACACCACGCTGATGGGCGCCTATCGCGGCGCGGGCCGGCCCGAGGCCAACTATTACATGGAGCGGCTGATCGACCGCGCCGCCGACGAGATGGGCATCAACCGCCTGACGCTGCGCAAGCGCAACTTCATCAAGCCGGCGCAACTGCCGTTCGCGGCGGCAAGCGGCGTCACCTATGACAGCGGCGATTTCGCCGGCGTCTTCAACAAGGCGCTCGAGATTTCCGACCACGCCAATTTTGCCAAGCGCAAGAAGGAGAGCAAGAAGAGCGGCAAGCTGCGCGGCATCGCCGTCGGCTCCTATCTCGAAGTGACCGCGCCGCCGAGCGGCGAACTCGGCAAGATCACCTTCGAGCCGGATGGTTCGGTGAAGCTCACGACCGGCACGCTCGATTACGGCCAGGGCCACGCCACGCCGTTCGCGCAGGTGCTGTCGGCGCAGCTCGGGGTGCCCTTCGAGAAGATCACGATCGAGCAGAACGACAGCGATCTCGTCCGCTTCGGCAACGGCACCGGCGGCTCGCGCTCGATCACGGCGACCGGCCAGGCGATCGTGGAAGCCTCCGCGCTCGTGGTCGAAAAGGGCAAGCAGGCCGCCGCGCATCTGATGGAAGCGTCCGAAGGCGATATCGAATTCGGCAATGGCCGCTTCACCATCGCCGGCACCGATCGCTCGATCGGCATCATGGAGCTGGCGCAGCGCGTGCGCGAGGGCAAGATGCCCGAAGGCGTGCCGCTGTCGCTCGACGTCGACCACGCCACCAAGGACACGCCGTCCACCTTCCCCAATGGCTGCCATGTCGCGGAAGTCGAGATCGACCCTGAAACCGGCGTCGTGGCCATCGTGCGCTATTTCGCGGTCAATGATTTCGGCACCGTGGTCAATCCGATGATCGTCGCCGGCCAGTTGCATGGCGGCGTGGCGCAGGGCATCGGCCAGTCGCTGATGGAGCAGGTCAGCTACGACGCCAGCGGTCAGCCGATCACCGGCTCGTTCATGGACTATGCCCTGCCGCGGGCGGAAGACATCCCGCCGATGGAGATCGGCGACCACCCCTCGCCGGCGAAATCAAATCCGCTCGGCACCAAAGGCTGCGGCGAAGCCGGCTGCGCCGGCAGCCTCGTCTGCATCGTCAATGCGGTGGTAGATGCGCTGTCGGAATACGGCATCACGCACATCGACATGCCGCTGACGCCGGAACGGGTGTGGCGCGCGATTCAGGATGCGAAGGCGAAGGCGGCGGCTTGAGAGCCGCACTGCCAACCACCCCATTGCTGTCATCCAGTCTATGAGCCACTTCGAAACGATGCAAATCTTCTTCCGCTGTTTGAAGCCGTGGGAGGACAATTTGCGAGGTTTGAATGTGATTTTCGACCTTGGCATATTTTTCGGCGAGTGCGTCATCGCTCGAACCCGCGCGTGCACTGGACCAACGGGCCCGGCGTATCTGACAATGGACAGGCCGCGGCCAGCGGGTCACACCTCGCGTGGGACAGCCTAAAAAGGTGGCTGGTCGGTCGTTCACCAGGTTTGTCATAGCTTCACCATTCCTCGAACCGCCCAGGCACTACTTGCAAAACTGCGCGGGCCATCCGGAAGGCCAGCCAGATAGGCGGTCCTGACGCTTGACTCGATCTGCTGCTGTGTCGGCTCAGGCAGACCAGCCAGGAACTCACTTTGGGTCCCCTGGCCGAAAACAGCAGGGAGCCAAAAATCTTCAAAGCTCTCGAAATCCGTCCGGATAGTCAAAAGTGTCGAAGTCACATTCGAGAGGCCGGCATGTTGGAAAGCGGTCTGCAGCTCATTGGGCTGTGTCATCGGACGGATCAATAGAGCGGACCTCCGCTGCTCCGCCGGCGGATGGATCGCTGCAACCGTGTCCCAGAACATTCGCCGGCTTGGCATTCCTCCGAAAGTATCCCAAACCGCTGCGGCGACGACGCCGCCCGGCTTCACTACGCGAACCATCTCAGAAATGGCCCTGGCCGCGTCTGGCACGAAGTGAAGGACCAGAAGGGACAAGGCCATGTCGAATTGAGCCGACGCGTATGGCAAAGCCATCGCATCGCCCCGTCGTACATTAATCGATGCGGTCCCCTTTCGGGAGTTTACCGCCTCCACGAATTCGGGTTCGTAGTCCAAAGCATCGATTGATGCGGCCATGCGCCGGTCGGCAATTTCGAAGGTCAGGCTTCCGGTTCCACAGCCCACGTCCAGAACCGCCGCCCCCTCGACGAGCCCCGTGAACTCAAGAAAGCCTGAAGCAAGTCGTTTGCTCCACCGTCCCATGTAAGAGTCGTAAGCCGCTGCACCGCGGGTCTCAAAGTTCGAGGGCATTGCTCACCGCTTTCGTAGTTCAGCGGACTGCCCAGTTGGCAGTCCGCATCGTCCAACTTCTTCAATGGGGGCCGCTTTGGCGATGAGGGCCTACTCCAGTTTCGCGCCGGAGCGCTTCACGACATCGGCCCATTTCGCCGATTCCTTCTTGATGAGGGCCGCGAACTCCTCTGGTGTCCCGCCGGCCGGCTCATCGCCGATTTGCTCATAGCGCGCCTTGAAGAAGTCAGATTGGATTGCGCGGTTGATGGCGGCGTTGAGCTTATCGACGATCGGGCGAGGCGTGCCGGCTGGCGCCGCGACGCCAAACCATATCAGCGCGTCATAACCTGGAACGCCGGCCTCAGAGATTGTCGGCAGGTCAGGAAAGCCGACCGACCGCCTCGCGCCGCTGACGCCCAATGCCCGGATGGCTTTCTGCCTGGCATGCGGCGCGATGGACGTGAGACTCTCGAACATGAGATCGACGCGTCCGGCAATGAGATCGGTGATGGCGGCGGTGCCGCCCTTATAGGGCACGTGCACGATCTCGCTGCCGCTCATGAACTTGAACAGCTCGCCGCTAACATGGCCGGGCGAGCCGCTGCCGGATGACGCGTTCGAAAGTTTGCCGGGGGCTTTCTTGGCGTACTCGATTAGTTCGGTGACACTGTGGATCGGCAGCGAGGGAGCGACCGCAAGCAGGAGATGCCCTGTCGTGACCAGTGCGATGGGCTGGAAATCGCGCTCGATATCGTAGGGTAGCTTGGCGACCATGTGCGGCGCGATCGCGAACGCACCGATACTGGCAAACAGCAGCGTGTAGCCGTCGGGCTGCGCCTTCGCGACCGCATCATTGCCGATGACGAAAGCACCGCCGGGCCGGTTCTCGATGATGACGGATTGGCCAAGCTCCTTTGACAGCTCCTGCGCCAGAATGCGTGCGCCATTGTCGGTGGCGCTGCCGGGAGCTTGCGGGACTACGATCTTTATGGCCCGCTCGGGATACCGCGCTTGCGCGGACGTCGCCAAAGCGGCGGCGCATGTGAGGCTAACCAGCAAAAGAAGTTTTATGCGCATCGGCCCTCTCCTTCGCTTGGGATTTAAACTTCGGCGGCACGTTGAAAAGATCGAGGCATCCCCGCGCAGCGAGGGCCAGACGGCGGCTGATTGCTTAACCGTCGCTGTAGAACACAAACTGAGATGGTGCGCGACGTTCGTCAGGATCATCTCCTGCGCTGTTGGTTCAAGCCTGGAGTGCATCGCTCAGCGAGAAAGAGTCAATGTCCCGCGCGAGCTGTCATTCCAAGCCTGTGTGTGAATTCTGCCGCCGGAGCAAATAGTTCGTCCAATGCATAATTGTGCTAACATCTCATGCCGCCACGGAATAGGAATCGCACCCATGGACATCAGGCGTCTGAAAACCTTTGTCGCCGTTGCCGAGCTTGGCACTGTGTCAAAAGCAGCGGTGCAGCTGCGCATTGGGCAGCCTGCGCTGTCGCGGCAAATCAGCGATCTTCAGCAAGAACTCGACCTCCGTCTCTTTGATCGTGTAGGACGGCGCTTGGTTTTGACCGCGCAAGGCGAGCAGCTCCTCGTAGATTGTCGCCGCGTCCTAACCGACGTCAACGGCGTGCGCGAGCGGGCAGACGTGCTTCGGCGCGGAGACAGCGGTGTCCTGAAAGTTTTGGCTCCGCCGCACACGATTGAGAGCGTGCTATCCGGGTTTCTACCTCGATATGCCGAGAGCTTTCCGAACGTGCATGTCGAGTTGACTGAGGCGCTTGGCCCTGAGCAGCCCACCCTGCTCGAGCGCGGTGAAGCTCATGTCGGCATCAGAATTGACCCAGGTGTTGATCCACGATTCGAGACTCGCGTCCTACAATCCGCGTATGTGTTGGCTGTCGGTGCCGCATCCGTCGAACTCGGCAAAGCCGGTGTCATAACGATCGGGCAGCTTGTCTCCTACCCTCTCCTGTTGCCGTCCGGTTATTCCGTCCGCCGCCTATTCGACGCGGCTTGCCGCTTGGCAAGAGCCCATCCCAAAATTGTGCTCGAGAGCCGTGCATCGCACACGCTGTTGGCCTTGGCAGAGGCTGGGCAAGGCGTGGCGATCGTCCCATCCCTTCAGCGAACCGATCGCTACGACGTACGCGTTGCTCGCGTAGCGCATGGTCGCAAACCTATTCGAGAGCTCGTTGCAATTCAGTGGGACAGGCGTCGTCCACTTCCTCCTTACGCCCTCACTTTTTGCGAACATTTGGCCCGCTACATGCGCACCGTCTTGCCTATCATGAAGCCTACCAAGGCCAACCGTTCCGTGGATCTTCGTGCGCGCTAAACGCCGACAAGTTCGCGGTCTGCCTTCAAGAAGCACGCATCATGGCCCGCTATGGGTCACGTGTGGACGGCGCCCTGGCAAGAACTTTCTGACGGCTTGCAGCATTGG
>NZ_LLXZ01000039.1 GCF_001440395.1 Bradyrhizobium jicamae
ATCGCCGCGCCTGCGGCCGCGCAGCCGGTGCAGGGCGGCGGCGGCTCGCTGGAAATCAAATGGTCGAAGGCGCCCTGCCGTTTCTGCGGCACCGGCTGCGGGGTGATGGTCGGCGTCAAGAGCGGCAAGGTCGTCGCCACCCACGGCGATACGCTCGCCGAGGTCAATCGCGGCCTGAACTGCATCAAGGGATATTTCCTTTCCAAGATCATGTATGGCGGCGACCGCCTGACCACGCCGCTGCTGCGCAAGAAGGGCGGCGCCTTCGCGAAGGACGGCGAACTGACGCCGGTGACGTGGGACGAAGCCTTCGACGTCATGGCAGCCAAGGCCAAGGCGGTGCTGAAGGACAAGGGTCCGACGGCGCTCGGCATGTTCGGGTCGGGGCAATGGACGGTCTATGAAGGCTACGCCGCCACCAAGCTGATGCGGGCCGGATTCCGCTCCAACAACCTCGATCCGAATGCGCGCCATTGCATGGCCTCCGCAGCCGTTGCCTTCATGCGCACTTTCGGCATGGACGAGCCGATGGGCTGCTACGACGATTTCGAAGCCGCCGATGCCTTCGTGCTGTGGGGCTCGAACATGGCCGAGATGCATCCGATCCTCTGGACGCGTCTCACTGATCGGCGATTGAGCCAGCCGCATGTGAAGGTGGCGGTGCTCCAGACCTTCACCAACCGCAGCTCCGACCTCGCCGACATCCCGATCGTGTTCAAGCCCGGCACGGATCTGGCGATCCTGAACTACATCGCCAACCACATCATCACGACGGGGCGGGTCAACCAGGATTTTGTGAAGAACCATACCACCTTCGTGAAAGGCACGGTCGATATCGGATACGGCCTGCGCCCGGATCATCCGCTCGAGGTCAAGGCCAAGGGCGCAGCAAACGCCGGCGCCACCCAGCCGATCGATTTCGATGCCTATGCCGCCTTCGTGAAGGACTACACGCTCGAGAAAGTGTCCGAGCTTAGCGGCGTCGAGCGCGGCTTCCTGCAGGAGCTCGCCGAGCTCTACGCCGATCCCAAGCGGAAGGTGATGTCGCTGTGGACGATGGGCTTCAACCAGCATGTCCGCGGCGTCTGGGCCAACCAGCTCCTCTACAATCTGCACCTGCTCACCGGAAAGATCTCCGAGCCCGGCAACTCGCCGTTCTCGCTGACCGGGCAACCCTCCGCCTGCGGGACGGCGCGCGAGGTCGGCACTTTCGCGCACCGTTTGCCTGCCGACATGGTCGTCACCAATCCGGAGCACCGCAAGCACGCGGAAGAAATCTGGCGCATCCCGCACGGCATTATTCCGGAAAAGCCCGGCTATCACGCCGTCGAGCAGGACCGCATGCTGCATGACGGCAAGCTGAACTTCTACTGGGTTCAGGTGAACAACAACATGCAGGCCGCGCCGAACAATTCGCGCGAGACCTATCCAGGCTACCGCAATCCGGACAATTTCATCGTGGTCTCGGATGCCTATCCGACCGTCACCGCGATGTGCGCCGATCTGGTGCTGCCGGCGGCGATGTGGGTGGAGAAGGAAGGCGCCTACGGCAATGCCGAGCGCCGCACCCATGTCTGGCGGCAGCTCGTCAACGCACCGGGCGAAGCGCGATCCGATCTCTGGCAGATAATGGAATTCTCAAAACGCTTCACCACCGACGAGGTGTGGCCGGCGCAGATCCTCGACGCCAATCCCAACTATCGCGGCAAGACGCTGTTCGACGTTCTCTACCGCAACGGCAATGTCGACAAGTTCCCGGTCAGCGAAATTCCCGCCGAGTACGAGAACCGCGAAGCAAAGGTCTTCGGCTTCTACGTGCAGAAGGGACTGTTCGAGGAATACGCCCAGTTCGGCCGCGGGCACGGCCACGATGTCGCTGATTTCGACACCCTCCACGAGGTGCGGGGACTGCGTTGGCCCGTCGTCAACGGCAAGGAGACCAAATGGCGCTACCGCGAAGGCCTTGATCCCTATGTGAAGGCGGGCAAGGGCGTCGAGTTCTACGGCAACAAGGACGGCAAGGCGCGGATCATCGCAGTGCCTTATGAGCCGCCTGCCGAGTCGCCCGACAAGGAATACGACGTCTGGCTCGTCACCGGCCGCGTGCTCGAACATTGGCACTCCGGCTCCATGACCATGCGGGTGCCCGAACTCTACAAGGCGTATCCCGGCGCCAGGGTCTACATGCATGCCGAGGACGCCCGCGCGCGGGGCATCAACGAAGGCGCGGAGGTCCGGGTGGTCTCCCGGCGTGGCGAGATCAGGAGCCGGGTCGACACCAAGGGCCGCAACCGGATGCCGCGCGGCGTGGTCTTCGTACCCTGGTTCGACGCCAGCCAGCTCATCAACAAGGTGACGCTGGACGCAACCGATCCCATTTCCAAGCAGACGGACTTCAAGAAATGCGCGGTCAAGATCATTCCGGCCTGAAGAGACTTCGAACGCCGCTTGCCGGCGCGCTGCTTGGCGGCATGCTGGTGTTCGCCTGCGGCGCGATCTATGCGCAGAACGCGCCGCAGATCGTGCCGCGCGTCACCGGCGCCGCTTCGCCGATGGGCGACGTGCCGGCGCCTGCCCTGCCGCGGCCCGTCATCGATGACAAGCGGCTGATGCGCAACTATCCGGAGCAGCCGCCGATCATTCCGCATTCGATCGACAATTATCAGCTCACGCTCAAGACCAACCGCTGCCTCGACTGTCACCGGCGGCAATTCACCGAAGGCTCGGGTGCGCCGATGATCAGCGTCACCCACTTCATGGACCGCAACGGGCAGGTGCTCGCCGACGTCACCCCGCGGCGCTACTTCTGCACCGCCTGCCATGTCCAGCAAACCGACGCACAGCCGCTGGTCCCGAGCACGTTCAAGGACATGCTGCTCGTCGAACCCGAGAAGAAGTGAGTGGGCGATGAAGCGGCTCAAGGAACTGCTGATCTGGTTCTGGCGCATCGCCAGCCGCCCCAGCACGCATCTCAGCCTGGGCTTTCTCGCGCTCGGCGGCTTCATCTGCGGCGTGCTGTTCTGGGGCGCCTTCAATACCGCCCTCGAAGTCACCAACACCGAGAAGTTCTGCACCTCCTGCCATGAGATGCACAACAACGTCTTCCAGGAATTGCAGCACACGCCCCACTTCTCGAACCGTTCGGGCGTTCGGGCAACCTGTCCCGACTGCCACGTGCCGCATGAGTGGACCGACAAGATCGCCCGCAAGATGCAGGCGTCAAAGGAGGTCTGGGGCAAGATCTTCGGGACGATCGACACCCGGCAGAAGTTTCTGGATCACCGGCTCGAGCTCGCCAAGCACGAATGGGCGCGGCTGAAGGCCAATGATTCGCTGGAATGCCGCAACTGCCATTCCTCGGCGGCGATGGACTTCACCAAGCAGACACGGCGCGCAGCGGAAATCCATGGCAAGTTTCTCGTCTCCGGCGAGAAGACCTGCATCGATTGCCACAAGGGTATCGCCCATGAACTGCCCGACATGACCGGCGTCGAGCCGGGCTGGCGCGCGCCGCCCGAACAGCGGGATCGCCAGAGTTTTCGTGAGGATCCACGCGGCGAACTGGCGCGTTATCTCGCCGCGACGACTGCCGCCGAACGACCCTAGCGCGAAACGACTTTCGACGGAATTCGGCATCGGAGTTCGGCGAGAGCGGGCCGCCTCGTACTACGGCGCGTCGCAAAACACGTCGATCTTCTGTTTCACGTTGTCGGAAGGATATTGTTGCTTGTCACTGCCGCCGCAGCTGACGAGAACGAAGAATCCCTTGTTACATCCCCAGCGCTCCATGTCTTCGGCCGCGAACAACTCACCTGGCCCGACGCTGCACTCCGTCTTGCCCTCGCACATGCGCTTTACATGCGACAGAAATTTTGGCCCGATGGTCAGATCGGATGGGGCCTTGGTGCAGGCCATCTTCGCCTCGAGCACTTGCTTCATCTTCTTGGCCGACGCGGAATCCGCGGTCGAGATCGCGGCGCAGACAATCGTGACGGCGAGCCCCAAAAATGTTCGCATGACGCAACCTCTTCCCTGGTCAATCCATCTGTCGACACGCGCCGTTGGCAAACTTGCTTGCGTCGTGTTCTTGAACCGCAAGCTGATTTGCCTCGCCTACGAGGGCAATTTTATGCAGCAACTGCGGCAAATCGGCACGACGGGCAAATCGCCTCTGATTTTCGCGGGATCGCGAAACTTTATCTACGTCATTGCGAGCGAAGCGAAGCAATCCATTGTCGCCTCACGCGCGCAGAGATGGATTGCTTCGCTGCGCTCGCAATGACGCTGAAAGGCCGCAGCGTACCGGATGCCTTGCCGCTGCGGAAACGACGGTCATCCATGAGCGATCGTGCCGCGTCTCCCCTTCACTCGCGATCAGGATGCCGCTGCTGCAGAAAACAACCGGCGTCAACTTCGCGGTAACTAGTTTCCTTTACCCTCTGCCAACCATAAGCCCCATGTCGCGGGCTTATGGCGAGTGGGTAGCGTGTCATGTTGCGTTTGAAAGTCCTGGTCTCCGTGGTTCCGCTGGCGATTGTCGCCCTGTTCGCGCGGAGCGAGTTTTTGGGCGGTCCGCGGCCCTGCATCGAAATCGCGGGCACTTCCGTCCAGATCGCCGCCCTCTCCTGGGAGGCGCACCACCACGTCAGCTTCACCAGCGATCCGTCCCGCGCGACGGTTCGGGTCCAGATCGCCGACAGCGCCGAAGCGGCCGACTTCGCCGTGATCGACGACATCGATACGGCCGAGGCCGGCGCCTGCGAGAGCAATACGCCGCCGCGACTGGTCGCGATCTCCCGAAAACCATCCGGCTCCGATCCGGTGATCTATCTTTCCCGGGACGGGCCGGCCGACTACAGCATCTTCGTATCCTCAAAGACCTTTTCGCTGCTCGACGCCGCCGCCCTGCTCGTCGGCGCCCGCGGCGAGCGCCACCGCATCCAGGCGGCGTCGCTTTAAGTCTGGCGCATGGTAAATCGGTTTCCGCTCTCACGGACCATGCTCGGTTAACGTTTCATTCACCCTGTTCTCATCGCGGCGGTTCCGCGCTGAGTACCTCAAGCACTTTGCAACGTCGGCGACGCATCGTCTGTCTAAGGCATACGGTGCAGCGGGCCGGTTCAGTTCAAGCAGCAAGCTCAGGGTCATTGGCGATGGGGCGGACATTCCGGATCAAACTTCGCTTTCGCCGCTTCGGCCGCCGCCATCCCTGGCTCACCTTCGCGTTGCGCTCTTTCATGATCTTCTCGATCGTGTTCGGCGCAGCCTATGGATTCATCGCCGGGGCCAGGACGGAAAATTCCGGCTATGACCCGCACTCTTTTGCGATCGGCGTGGCCTTCCTGTTCGCACTCGCCTGCGTCGCGCTGGCGACCTTGAGCTTCCGGCTGCGGCTGCTGCGCAAGAGGATGCGCAAGATCGCGCTTCATAATGAAGCGCTCGCCGACCGGAACTGGGAATTGCAGGAAGCCGAGCAACGCGCCCGCCGCCTGTTCGAAGCACAGGGTGACCTGATCGTGCTGCGCGATGCGGAGGGCCGCATCAGCTATGCCAACGACGCCTATTGCGAGCTCGCGCAAACGCCGCGCCACGCGCTGGTCGGCAGCCGCTTCGCACTTCGCGTCCTCGAACAGGGCGACACCGCGCTGGAGCCGAACGGCACCCGCGTCCACGACCAGCAAATCGAGGGGCCGCTCGGCCCGCGCTGGATCGCATGGCGCGAGGGCTTGGTCCGCAACGATGCCGGAGAGCGCGCTGAAATGCAGAGCGTCGGCCGCGACGTCACTGACCGCACCGAGAGCGAGCGCGCGCTGACGGAGGCCCGCGACCAGGCCGATGCCGCGAGCCGCGCCAAGTCGCGCTTCCTCGCCATGGCGAGCCACGAGATCCGCACGCCGCTCAACGGCATCATCGGCATGAGTGGCCTGCTGATGGATACGCCGCTGACGCCGGAACAGACGACCTATGTCAAGGCGGTGAAGACCTCCGGCGACGCGCTGCTGTCGCTGATCGAGGAACTGCTGGACTATTCCAAGATCGAGGCCGGCAAGATCGATCTCGACCATCGTCCGTTCGCGCTATCCCGCCTGATCGAGGACATCACCGAATTGCTGGCGCCGCGCGCGGAGGCCAAGAAAATCGAGATGGCCGCCTATGTCGACGAGCGGCTGCCGAGCGAGGTGGTCGGCGACGCGGCGCGGCTGCGCCAGGTGCTGCTCAATCTCGCCGGCAATGCCATCAAGTTCACCTCGACCGGCGGCGTCGCCCTGATCGTCGAGCCCGGCATCTGGCCCAATGAAATCAGCTTCCTGGTGCGCGACACCGGCATCGGCATCGAGCCCGAGGCGCGCGAGCGGATCTTCCGCGAGTTCGAGCAGGCCCACGACAAGATCGCCCGCAGCTATGGCGGCACCGGCCTTGGCCTCAGCATCTCCGACCGTATCGTCAAGCGCATGGGCGGCCGCATCACGCTGGAGAGTCAGCCGGGCATCGGCTCGACATTCGAAGTTTCGATTCCGCTTGCCGCCTCGGCCGCCGAACAAATCTCGTTCGCCGCGCCGGATCTCAACGGCCAGTCGATCATGCTGGTGTCGCCGCAGAACATCGAGGCCTCGCTGGCCGCGCGGCGGCTGCAGCGCTGGGGCGGTCAGACCTGCATGGTGTCGGACACCGATGTCGCGGAGGCGCTGTTGCCCGAGCGCGCCTGGCACGCCGTGCTGATCGACCACGCGCTGGGACTCTCCGATATCCAGCGGCTCGGTGAAGCCGCGCGCCTTCACGCCACGCAGCGCATCGTGATGTTCACGCCGGCGACGCGGCACGAATTGCAACCGTCCACGATCTCAGCCTTCACCGGCTATCTGGTCAAGCCACTGCGCGCCGCCTCGCTCGCGGCCCGCCTGATGGCAGCACCCGAGGTGACCTCGCCGAGCCTGGATCCCGCGAGCGATCCGATCGATCAGCCGACCACGGCCCCGGCCAAGGGCCTGTCGATCCTGGTTGCCGAGGACAATCAGATCAACGCGCTGTTGATCCGCTCGTTGCTCGGCCGGCTCGGTCATCACGCCATGATCACCACCAATGGCGCCGAGGCGTTAGAGTCCTGGCTGGCGGCGAAATCGGCGGGCACCCCCTATGATCTCGTGCTGATGGACATCCAGATGCCGCAGCTCGACGGCATCGAGACCACCAAGCGGATTCGCAGCCTCGAGGCCGGCGAGCCGACAAGCCGGACGCCGATCCTCGCGCTCACGGCCAACACGCTGGTAGAGGACCGCTATGCCTGCTTCGAAGCCGGCATGGACGGATTTTTGATCAAGCCGCTCGACCGCGAAAAGCTCGCCGAGGCGCTCCTCGGCCTGATCACGTCACGGCATATCGCGGCATAAGATTCGTAGGGTGGGCAAAGCGCAAGCGTGCCCACCATTCCATTCACCGATCGGATAGATAGTGGGCACGGCGCGTTGCGCCTTTGCCCACCCTACGAAAAACTACAGCCGCCGCAGCGCTACCGTCTCGACCAGATGATCGGCGCGTTTTTTCAGGATCAGCGTCGCGCGCGGACGGGTCGGCAAAATATTGTCCTCGAGATTGGCGAGGTTGGTGCGCTCCCAGATCGCGATCGCGGTCGCCGTCGCCTCCTCGTCCGAGAGCACGGCATAGCGATGGAAGTATGATTTGGGATCGGTGAACGCGGTATCCCTGAGCGCGAGGAAGCGCCGCACGTACCATTCGCGCAGCACCGACTCCTCGGCATCGATATAGACGGAGAAGTCGAAGAAGTCGGAGACGACGGGCACCGCCTTGCCGTCGCGCGGCAGGCGGCCGGTCTGCAGCACGTTGACGCCCTCGACGATCAGGATGTCCGGCGTATCGACCTCGATCCACTGGTTCGGCACGATGTCGTAGACCAGATGCGAATAGACCGGCGCGCGCACCGGCCGGCGCCCGGCCTTGATGTCGGAGAGGAACGCCAGCAGCGTCGGCAGATCGTAGCTCTCGGGAAAGCCCTTTTTCTGCATCAGGCCCTGCCGCTCGAGCACGGCATTGGGAAACAGGAAACCGTCGGTCGTCACCATCTGGACCTTGGGCCGCGGCGACCAGCGCGCCAGCAGCGCCTGCAGCACGCGCGCGGTGGTCGATTTGCCGACCGCCACCGAGCCGGCGACGCCGATGATGTAGGGCACCTTGCGGTCGCGGATGTCGAGGAACTGGCGCTGCGCCCGGTAAAGCCGATCGGTGGCGTCGACATAGATCGATAACAGGCGCGACAGCGGCAGGTAGATGTCCTCGACCTCCTGCATGTCGAGGCGATCGTGCATCGAACGCAGCCGCTCGAACTCGCCGGGCTCCAGCGTCATCGGCGTGTCGTCGCGCAACCGCGCCCACTGTTCGCGCGTGAAAATGCGGTAAGGGTTGTACTGCTGGTCGGGAGCCCGAATATCCATCAGCTGTCCTCTCGGTCAGTCGCGCTTGCGCGACGCCTTCTCCTCAAGCCCGGACATCGACGTCCGCTGCGCCAGCGCGGCCTCGACCTCCTCAAGCGTCACGCCACGCGCCTTCAAAAGTACCAACAGGTGAAATACGAGATCGGCGCTTTCGGCGATCAGATGATCGCGATCGTTCTCGATCGCCGCGATCACGGTCTCGACCGCTTCCTCGCCCAGCTTCTTGGCGCAGTGCTCCGCACCTTTGTCGAGCAGTTTGCGGGTGTAGGACGCCTCTCCTCCCGATGCAGCCCGTGCATCGATGGTGGCGGCCAGATCGTGGATCGTGAAACGCGACATCAACCGAACTCAACACTCGCGCCCGGCCTGAGGCCTGCGGCGCCGTCCCGAACAGGGACTTAGCACTTTTGTGACGGGGAGTCGTCAGGGATCGAGCCGCATCGGCAGGCCGGCGCGGACCATGTGCTCCTTGGCTTGGCGTATGGTAAATTCGCCGAAATGGAATATCGAGGCCGCCAGCACCGCGGTGGCGTGGCCCTCGCGGATGCCATCGACGAGGTGGTCGAGATGGCCGACGCCGCCGGATGCAATGACCGGTACGGGGACACTGTCGGCGATGGCCCGCGTCAGCGGCAGGTCGAACCCCTGCCGTGTGCCGTCGCGGTCCATCGAGGTCAGAAGGATTTCGCCGGCACCGAGCGATACCACTTCCTGGGCGTATTCGATGGC
This sequence comes from Bradyrhizobium jicamae, assembly GCF_001440395.1. Lineage (GTDB taxonomy): Bacteria > Pseudomonadota > Alphaproteobacteria > Rhizobiales > Xanthobacteraceae > Bradyrhizobium > Bradyrhizobium jicamae. Next base: position 9,177 of record NZ_LLXZ01000039.1, read on the forward strand.
GTCGATCCCGGTCGAGTTGCGGCCGCCATGGGTGAAGATCTCCCAGCGGTCGGAGCCGCCGCCGCGCTTGACCCGCTTGGCGTCGATCGCGACCACGATGCACTGCTCGCCGAATTTCTGGGCCGCCTGCTTGACGAATTCGCGGTTGGAGACGGCGGCCGAGTTGATCGAGACCTTGTCGGCGCCCGAGCGCAAGAGCGTCTTGATGTCGTCGATGGTACGCACCCCGCCGCCGACCGTCACCGGCATGAAGCAGGCCTCCGCCGTGCGCCGCACCACATCAAGCATGGTGCCGCGGTTTTCGTGGGTGGCGGTGATATCGAGGAAGCACAGTTCGTCGGCGCCGGCGGCGTCATATGCGATCGCCGCCTCGACGGGATCGCCGGCATCGCGCAGGTCGACAAAGTTTACGCCCTTGACCACGCGACCGTCCTTGACGTCGAGACAGGGAATGACGCGGACCTTGAACATGACGAAACTCCTAGGCCGCCGCGCGCGCGTTGCGGATCAGCGTCAAGGCTGCGGCGGGATCGAGCCGGCCGTCATAGAGCGCGCGGCCGGCAATGGCGCCGGCGAGCTTTTTGGCGCGCGGCTCCAACAGCGCCTTGACGTCCTCGATCGAGGCAAACCCGCCCGAGGCGATCACGGGAATGGAGATGCGCTCGGCCAGCGCAATGGTCGCATCGAGGTTGAGGCCCTTCAGCAGGCCGTCGCGCGCGATGTCGGTGAAGATAATCGCGGCGACGCCGGCGTCCTCGAACCGTTCCGCGATTTCGAGCGCGGTCACCTGCGAGGTCTCGGCCCAGCCTTCGACCGCGACCTTGCCGTCACGCGCGTCGAGGCCGACGGCGACCCGGCCCGGGAATTTTTTCGCGGCGCTCTTCACCAGCTCGGGATCGCGCACCGCCGCGGTGCCGATGATGACGCGCGCGATGCCCTTGTCGAGCCAGGCCTCCACGGTCTTGAGATCGCGGATGCCGCCGCCAAGCTGCACCGGCATGGTGACGGCCTTCAGCATCGCCTCGACGGCCAGCGCATTCATCGGCTTGCCGGCAAAGGCGCCGTCGAGATCGACGACATGGAGATATTCGAACCCCTGTTCGGCGAAGGAACGCGCCTGCGCCGCGGGATCGAGGTTGAACACGGTGGCGCGCGCCATGTCGCCCTGCTCGAGGCGCACGCACTGGCCGTTTTTCAGGTCGACGGCGGGAAAGAGAATCACGGCTTCCACTTCAGGAAATTCGAGATCAGGGCCAGGCCAAACCGCTGGCTCTTCTCGGGGTGAAACTGCGTACCGATGGCAGTGTCCTTGCCGACCATCGCCGTTACCGGGCCGCCATAGTCGGCGCGCGCCAGCACATCCGCCTCGCTGGAAGCGTTGAGGTGATAGGAGTGCACGAAATAGGCATGGCGGCCCTTCGGCCCGAGCGGCAGGCGCTCCAGCACCGGATGCTCGCGGACCATGTCGAGCGTGTTCCAGCCCATGTGCGGGATTTTCAGATTCTCCTCGCGCGGCGAAATCTTCTCGACGTCGCCCCCGATCCAGTTGAATCCGTCGGTCGTGACATGCTCCTTGCCGCGCGTCGCCATCAACTGCATGCCGACGCAGATGCCGAAGAACGGTCGCGCCTTGACGCGCACCGCTTCGGTCATCGCTTCCAGCATGCCGTCCACGGCATCGAGGCCGCGGCGGCAATCGGCAAAGGCGCCGACACCGGGCAGCACGATGCGATCGGCGCGAAACACCGCGTCGGGATCGCGCGTCACCATGACCTTCTGCGGCTCTTCCATGCTCCGCGCGGCACGCTCGAACGCCTTTGCCGCCGAGTGAAGATTGCCGGAACCGTAATCGACGATCGCAACCGTCATCGCGGCCCTCCCGGCTCAGGAAACAGGCCGATGATCCCGCCTTGCGGCAGTGGCGGCGGCGGTTTGGAGAACGGCTGGCTCGGAATGTTGCGGGTCGGCGGCGGTCCGCCGCGATCGACCGACCATTGGTCGTTGATCGGGCCGCGCTGCCGGCCGGTCCAGCGTTCGAAGAAACGGTGTTCGGCCGTCTCCTCATCGTCGGCGACCACGATGTCGAGCTGTCGCCATTTGCGCCGCGACAGCGTCCAGCGCCGCAGGCTGGCCGCCTCGAGGCCCATCAGGATGGAAAGCAGGATGTCGACGACGAAGATCGTGCCGCGGCTCGCGCCGAGCGCCGACATCCCGACGTGCACGGCGACCAGGAGAACAATCCAGCCGATCAACGCCAGCCACAGCCGATGCCAGAGCAGCCAGAGCACGCCCGCGACCGCGGCCCAGAAATGGAAGCCGTCACGGACAAAGACGAACTTGTCGGTCGCCGAAAGATCGGCGCCGTTGGCTACGGGAGCATGCACTGTGTAGACCGGCATCGAACCTCTCCGCCGCGAACGAAAACGCGAACAAGGAATCAGCCGCCGAGCTGACCCTTGGTGGAAGGTACTTCGCCCGCATTGCGCGGATCGATCGCGACTGCGGCACGAAGCGCCCTTGCCAGACCCTTGAAACAGGATTCGGCGATATGATGGCTGTTCTCGCCATATAGGGTCTCGACGTGCAAAGTCACGCCGGCGTTGATGGTGAAGGCGTTGAACCATTCGCGCACCAGCTCGGTGTCGAACTCGCCGACCTTGTCGCGCGGAAAATCGACCTTGAACACCAGCACCGGCCGGCCCGAAATGTCGATCACGACGCGCGACAGCGTCTCGTCCATCGGCATGTGGACCGAGGCATAGCGGGTGATGCCGGCCATGGTGCCGAGCGCCTGCTTCACCGCCTGCCCGAGCGCAATGCCGACGTCCTCGGTGGTGTGGTGGTGGTCCACGTGCAGGTCGCCGTCCGCCTTGACGGTGATGTCGATGCGGGAATGCCGGGCCAACAGGTCGAGCATGTGGTCGAAAAAGCCGATCCCGGTCGAAACCTTGGACACGCCTGACCCGTCGAGGTTTACCGCGACCTCGATATCGGTTTCCTTGGTCTTGCGCTTGATGGACGCTGTGCGCATGAAAACTGCTTCCCTTGGGCCGTTTGGGGCCGAAAACGCGGCCCTTTTAACAGGCCGATGTCGCCTTCGCTACTGCGGGATGAAGCTTACGGGGCTGAACTTCGGCCTATGGTGACCGAAATCACGGCCCGTTTTGTTCTGACGCGTTTTCTTTACGCGAACCGGTCCCCACTTCGCTCGAAAACGCTACAAATGCCGCGATTGTAACCCTCCCCGCCAGCCCCTAAATCTGACGGGAACGAGGACAATCCATGCAAGCATCTGAAAGCAACCTGCCGATCTGGCACGGCACGACGATTTTGACGGTCCGCAAGGGCGGCAAGGTGGTAATCGGCGGCGACGGCCAGGTCTCGATCGGCCAGACCGTCATCAAGGCCAACGCCAAAAAGGTCCGCAAAATCGGCAAGGGCGACGTGATCGGCGGCTTCGCCGGGGCGACCGCCGACGCCTTCACCCTGTTCGAGCGGCTGGAAAGCAAGCTCGAGCAATATCCGGGGCAATTGACCCGGGCGGCCGTCGAGCTCGCCAAGGACTGGCGGACCGACCGCTACCTGCGCCGGCTGGAGGCGATGATGATCGTCGCCGACAAGGACGTCTCGCTGGTCCTGACCGGCACCGGCGACGTGCTGGAGCCGGAAGCGGGCGTGATGGCGATCGGCTCCGGCGGCAATTACGCGCTGGCCGCTGCCCGCGCCCTGGTCGAAACCGACAAGGATGCCGAGACGATCGTGCGCCGGGCGCTCGATATCGCGGCTGACATCTGCGTCTATACCAACCGGAACGTCACGATCGAATCGCTCTGAGGGAGCCGCCGGTCCATGGCGCCGGATTATGCTTTCCGCCCGATGACGACAGCCGACCTGCCACTCATTCGACGCTGGCTTGCCGAACCGCATGTCGTGCAATGGTGGGGCGATCCTTCCGAACAATATGACCTGGTCAGCAGCGATCTGAACGAACCGGCGATGGATCAGTTCATCGTCTCCGCCGGAGGCAGCGATTTCGCCTATCTGCAGTGCTACGACCTGACCGCATGGAATTCAGGTTTTGGGAAGCACCCGAAAGGCACCCGTGGCATCGACCAGTTCATCGGCGAGCCCGATATGGTCGGACGCGGACACGGTTCGGCGTTCATTCGCGCCTTCGTTGACGAGCGCCTGAGCAAGGGCGCCCCACGCATTGTCACCGATCCCGATCCGGCCAATACAAGGGCCTTGCGGGCCTACGAGAAAGCGGGCTTTGAAAAAGTCGGGATGGTCGATACACCTGATGGCCCCGCTCTATTGATGGTCCGCAACACATGACCTCGACCAGCAGCATCGACAAGGCGCCCTTCCTCCGCACCCTTTCAGGCTGGCAATGGCTGTCGATCGCCATCGCCATCCTCGCAGCCCAGGCCGCCATCCTGTACGGGATGGGACGCCTGCCGATCTGCGCCTGCGGTTATGTCAAGCTCTGGCACGGCGTGGTGCAGAGTTCGGAAAATTCCCAGCACATCGCCGACTGGTACACGCTGTCGCACATCCTGCACGGCTTTCTGTTCTACGGCGCGGCCTTCCTCGCGTTCCCTCGGCTCGCCTGGCAGGGACGCCTGATCCTCGCCATGCTGGTGGAAGGCGGCTGGGAACTGGTCGAGAATTCCGACTGGATCATCAACCGCTACCGCGCCGCCACGATCTCGTTGGATTATTTCGGCGACACCATCGTCAACTCGATCTCCGATATGCTTGCGATGATCGGCGGCTTCCTGCTGGCGAAAAAGCTTCCCGTGGCCGTCACCGTGGCGCTGGCACTGCTGTTCGAGCTCGTATTGGCGCTTCACATTCGCGACAATCTGACGCTCAACATCATCATGCTGATTCACCCCTTCGAGGCGATCAAGCTGTGGCAAAGTGGGCCGCCGATCATCTGAGCGCCCTCATCTACGGCTTGTTCTCGCGACATTGGACCCCTACCTAGGACCCATGACCGACTTTTCTCCCCGTGAAATCGTCTCCGAACTCGACCGCTTCATTGTCGGCCAGGCCGACGCCAAGCGCGCGGTATCGATCGCGCTGCGAAACCGCTGGCGCCGGCTGCAGCTCACCGGCAATTTGCGCGAGGAAGTGCTGCCGAAGAACATCCTGATGATCGGGCCGACCGGTGTCGGCAAGACCGAGATTGCGCGGCGGCTGGCGAAACTCGCCGGGGCGCCGTTTCTCAAGGTCGAGGCGACGAAGTTCACCGAGGTCGGCTATGTCGGCCGTGACGTCGAACAGATCATCCGCGATCTCGTTGAGGTCGCGATCATCCAGGTGCGCGAGCGCAAGCGCAAGGACGTGCAGGCCCGCGCGCAGCTCGCCGCTGAAGAGCGCGTGCTGGATGCGCTGGTCGGACCCGCCTCGAGCCCCGCCACCCGCGATTCCTTCCGCAAGAAGCTGCGCGCCGGCGAGCTCAACGACAAGGAAATCGAGATCGAGACGCAATCCTCCGGCGGCATGCCGATGTTCGAAATTCCGGGCATGCCCGGCGCGCAGATGGGCGCGATTTCGATCGGCGACATCTTCGGCAAACTGGGCGGGCGAACCAAGACCCGCCGGCTGACGGTGGAAAGCTCGCACGAAATTCTCGTCAACGAGGAATCCGACAAGCTGCTCGACAATGACCAGCTCGTGCTGGAAGCGATTGCCGCGGTGGAGAACAACGGCATCGTGTTCCTCGACGAGATCGACAAGATCTGCGTGCGTGAGAACCGGCTCGGCGGCGACGTATCGCGCGAGGGCGTGCAGCGCGACCTGCTGCCGCTGATTGAAGGCACGACGGTCACGACCAAGCACGGCGCGGTCAAGACCGACCACATCCTGTTCATCGCCTCGGGCGCGTTCCACATCGCAAAGCCCTCGGACCTGCTGCCGGAGTTGCAGGGCCGCCTGCCGATCCGCGTCGAGCTGGAAGCGCTGACCCGCGATGACATGCGCCGAATCCTGACCGAGCCGGAAGCGTCGCTGATCAAGCAGTATGTCGCGCTGATGCAGACCGAGGGCGTCACGCTCGACATCACCGACGGCGCGATCGACGCGCTGGCCGACATCGCCGTCGCCGTCAATTCGACGGTCGAGAACATCGGCGCGCGGCGGCTGCAGACGGTGATGGAGCGCGTACTCGACGAGATTTCCTTCGCTGCGCCGGACCGCCATGGCGAGACCATCAAGGTCGATGCCGACTATGTTCAGAAGCACATCGGCGACCTCGCCAAGAACTCCGATCTGAGCCGGTTTATTCTGTAGCCTCTGGCGGCCGAGGCCCCTAGGAGCCAACGGGTCGCGTGAACGCGCGCCCGAGGGCTACATCCGGGCTACTACGGCCCTCATAACCACAAATCTTTGTTGTGCGCTTCGGCTCGGGCCGCTATCCCGTTTGCGGTCCAGGCCGGTGGTTATTGGGGGTCCCTGCGTTCGCAGGGACGATGGGGCGGAATGACATTGCGGCTGTGGGAAAACCCCCGGCGCTTGATGCTTGCCGTCAATGCCGCCGTTCTCGCCGGGGTATTGCTGCACAAGATCTCGCTGCCGCCTTACGTTCCCTATATCCACCTCTTGGTCGACTATCATTTCGGCTTCACCAAGCGCGCGCTGCTTGGCGCGATCGTGTCGGTGTTTACGGCCAAAGTGCCGGTGTGGCTGGTGTTTGCCGTTGGCGGCGCGGTGTGGCTGATGACGGCCGGCCTGTTCGCCCAGCTATTCCGTCGGACGTTCGGCTTCGACGAAAAGAATTTGCCGCTGTTCGTCTTCATGGCCGGCTCGCCGTTCTTCCTGAAAAACTTCATGCACACGCTAGGGCATTTCGACATCTACGGATGCCTGTTCGCGATCTGCCTGCTGCTGCTTCCGGCCCGCTCGCTTGGCTATGTGCTGCTCGCCGGACTGCTCTCCGCCGTACTCATCCTGATCCACCACATTCATCTGCTGATGTATGTGCCGACTATCGCGGTTATTGTGGTGCTGCGCTATTACCTGATGCAGGGTGTGAACCGGCAGAATGCCGCCGTTGGGATCGCATCACTGGCCGCCGTCGGCGTGCTTTTCATTGCGGCACAGTTCTACGGTGCGATGGCCGTGCCCGAGACAGAGTTCGTCGCGCACCTGCAAGGTCGGATGGCGGATCCGTCGCGAGCGGATCTGCTGAGCTTTGGCTATATCTGGTATCAGCCGCTCACGAAGGAAATTCTGGATACATGGCAGCGCCTGCCCCACAATCTTCTCGGCATTCCCGTATTCGCGTTCCTGATCTGGCTGCACGCGCCGCTCTGGCAATATTTTCGCAATCTGATCGATGTGTTGTCGAATGATGCACACCGCCGCATTGTTCCCGCCGCAATCATTCTCGTCAGCCTCGGCTATCTGATCATGTTCGCGATCGTGTTCGATTATTCACGGTGGATTTCGAACTGGGCGGTGTGCCTGTTCCTGATCCTGCACGCGGTGAAAATGCTGCCAGCTTCAAAGACCGCCCCGCCGATATCGGCACATGATCGCAAGACGTCGGCGATGGGCTGGATCGTGACGCTGATCCCGCGCGTTGGAATCGTGCGGCCCTTCTAAAGCCTGGACCGACGCACCCGGACGTACAAGGCGCCCTCGCCGCCATGGCCGATATGGGCTTCCTCGAAGCCGACCACCAGCGAGCGGAATTCCGGCAGGCCGAGCCATTGCGGCACCTGGCGGCGCAATACGCCGCGTTCGGATTCTGCGCCCATCTTGCCCTTGCCGGTAATGATCAGCACGAACGTCAGCCCGTCATGATGGGCGCGTTGCAGGAAACCGAACAGCGCGCGATGCGCCCGCGTCTGCGTCATGCCATGCAAATCGAGCCTTGCATCGATCTCCTTGCGGCCGCGCGACAGATGCGATCGCTCGCGACGGCCGATCGGGGCCAGCGGCGGCGGCTCCGGCTTTGAAGGCAGAACAATTCGCACGACATGCTTTGGCGTAGCGGCGGGTTTGGGCGTGATCTTGCTATTGGCTTCGGCTGAGGCGATCGACGACTTCGCGACGCGGTGGCGCTTGCGCAGCGGCTTGACCTGCTTGGCGACGCTCTCCCACAGCGCGCGCTCTTCCTCGCTCAGGCCGCGCTTGCGTCGTGGTGGCTCCGGCAGTTCGGGTATCAGGCTGGAAGAACGGCGCTTCATCGACGGTGGCGATATCGGCGCAGGTGACGCGGCTGCGGTGAAACGGCTTCAACTTTCGGCCGCGGCTCGGGAAGCGGTACCGGCGTTGCCGCCGCAGCCTGGACCGCTGGCGAAGGCGCAGTTGCGGGCGGTGCTCCCACCGGGGCCGTAGGCCTGGCGTTAGTCCCGGCGGTAATGTCTGGCGGCGACTTGGCAGGATTCTTCGACCGATCGGTTTGCGGGAACAGCCTCGCGATCTGCTCCGACGGCCGCGCGTCGGGCACCGGCATCTTGCGGCCGCGCGCACCGGGATCGAGGCTCTTCGGCACCAGCATCACGAAGCGCGCACTGTGACGAAGGCGGCCGGCAACCTTGCCCGCATCGAGACCGGCACCGAAATAAAGGTCGGCGCGCGCGGGACCGACGATGGCGGAGCCGGTGTCCTGCGCGATCATCAGCCGGCGGAACGGCGTCTTTGACAGCTCCGTTTCGATCGGCAGCTCGCCTTCGATGAAGAACGGCGTGCCATAGACATGCAGCGCCTTGTCGACCGCGATCGACCGGCCCGGCGTCAACGGCACGCCCTGGGCGCCGACCGCCTCATCCTTGTCGGAAAGCTGCACCTCGCGGAAAAAGACGTAGGACTTGTTTTGCCGCCGCAGCTCGTCGGCCTCGTTGGGGTTTTGCTCCATCCACTCCCGGATCTTCTGCATCGACATCTGATCCTTGGGGATGATGTTGCGCTCGATCAGGATGCGGCCGACTGCCGTATAGGGAAAGCCATTATGGGCGTCATAATTGATACGAAGCGTGGAGCCGTCGTCGAGGCTGACCCGCGCCGAACCCTGGATCTGCGAGAACAGCAGGTCGGTCTGTTCCCTCAGGAAACAAATTTCGAGGCCGCGGTCGGCAATGGCACCATCCTCGATCTCGGCGCGGTCGTAATAGGGCACGAGCTTGCGGCGGCCGATCTTGCGGAACACCTGGCCCTTGTTGGGCAAGCCGACCGAGCTCTGCGTGGTGCCGCGGACGAACAGGTTGGACGGCCGGCGATAGACCGGCACCTTGTAGACCTCGTTCTCCGTCCGCGAGCCGTCGACGATGGGTTCGTAATAACCGGTGACAAAGCCCTCGCCTTCGCCAAGCCGGGAAATGCGCACGGGAAGAAAGTGCTCTTCGAAAAACGCCTTCGCCTTCCCACTGTCCGATAGTTCGAGACCCTTGGCGATACGGCAGGGATCGCGCAGCGAGGTACCGAGCGCCTTCGGATCCGCCGGCGGCTTTTGCTGCGCCGCTATCGGCCTGCAGCTGACGCGAAATGCGTTGTAGGCGGCAAGATGATCATCCTCCCTCCAGCCCGCGATCTCGGACCAGGCGACGGGCGCATACTGGCCGCCGCTGATCTGGAACGGCAGTTCAAGTTCCGGATATGGCAGGTGTCGGATGGGCGGCGACGGCGGCGGCGGCGAAGGCCTTTGCGAGCGCGCATGGCGCGCGGCTGCGGCATCCACCGAAGCGAGCAACCACGCCAAAGCGATCACGCCAAACGCGAGCCTTGCAAGGCCCGGCGAATTAGCCCGCGCTTCCGGTGCCAACCAGCTTCCAGTTCGGATCGCGAGAGCTCGTGTCGCGGGCGAATGTCCAGACATCGGTGATATCGGCGACCTTATCGGGGTTGCCATCGACAATGGCGCCGGTCTTGTCTCGGGTGACCGAAATCATCTGCGACACGAAGCGAACCGTCAGCTGCGCCGCGCGATCGCGGGCTTCCGCGCTCACCAGCTCGGCCTTGTCGATAGAAACAAACCGCGTTTCGGTTTTCTGCTCGTGCTTCTCGCGATCCTTGATCACGGCCTCGAAGCTCTCATAGACCTCGCTGGACAGGAGATCCTTCAGCGCGCGGCGGTCGCCATTGGCGAAGGCCAGCACGATCATCTCGTAGGCGCTGCGGGCGCCGGAGAGGAAGTGCTTGGGGTCGAACGAGGAGTCCTGGGCGGCGATACCGTCGAGACCTGCGGCGAGCGGCGTGCCCGGCTCGGCAATGTCCTTCCAGCGATCGGCCGGCGCGACATCGGCGTTCGGCGGCATGGGCGCCTGGTCAATGACTGTGCCCGGCATCGGAACGACGTTATTATTGTCCTGCGTGCGCTGCGCGACATTGGGCGCAGCCCGATCATAGGGCCGCTCGCTCCCGGTGCGCTGGCCGAGGACGCTGCGCAGGCGCAGGAAGATGAAGACCGCCAGCGCCAGGAAAATGATGGTGTAGATATCCACGTCGTCTTCGCTTTCTGGTTCTAGCGCCGGCAACGGGCCCGGCGGTCGAGCGTTCCCTGATGAGAGGTTCTCTTGCGAGTTTTCCCTGGGAACGGGAGATTACATCATCGATTGAGACTGCTGCATGTAGGCATGAAACTAAGCCCGGCCAATGGCGCGTTTTGGCGCGGGTCAATTGTAGCGCGTTTTGGTCGCGAGGGGAAACCCGATCGCATCCGGAAATCACGCATATTCAATAATTTAGGTTGCGTATTGGCCCTTCGGTGGAGAGGTATTAGGCATATCCGCCACAATTGGCGGTCGGGCAACGCAACTGCCGGACCGTCGTCCTTGTGGAACGAGCCGGGGCTATGATAGCCACTCGCCCGGAAAACGCATTCCAGACGAACCCGGGCCGCGCTCGCAAGCGCTTCAGGAGAGATTTTCATGACCAACGGCAACGGCGCGCCTTCCGAGCAGGCCCCTCCCCAGCTCAATGTGCTGGCCCAGTACACCAAGGACCTGTCGTTCGAGAATCCGAACGCGCCCTCCTCGCTTGCTCCGCAGCAGCAGCAGCCGGCGATCAACATCCAGATCAACGTCGGGGCGAACAATCTCGCGCAGAACGAGTTCGAGGTGACCCTCTCGATCGAGGGCAAGGCTGAAAATGGCGGCAAGGTGATGTTCAGCTTCGAACTCGCCTATGCGGGCGTGTTCCGCATCGTCAACGTGCCGCAGGAACAGCTTCATCCGCTGGTCATGATCGAATGCCCGCGGCTGTTGTTCCCGTTTGCGCGCGAGATCATCGCAACCGCCGTGCGCGACGGTGGCTTCCCGCCCCTGATGCTCGATCCCGTCGATTTCGTCGGCCTGTACCGCCAGAACATGGAGCGGCAGGCTGCGGCGCAGGTCGCTTCCGGCGCGAAGCCGAGCTAAGGCAACGGCGGCTTAGACCGCTGCCGGCAGAAAATCGTTCCAGATCGGCTTGTCGCCCAAGGTGGCGACAAAGGCGCGATGGGCCTCGCGGTCCGCGTCGGTGATTCGCGGCGAAAGCGGTACGTCGCGCTGCCGGCGTGGCGTGTCGCCCGGTCCGCTGGTAATCGTGACGCGGGTTTCCGACGCCAGAATCAGCTGCGACTGCCGCGCGCCGATCAGGTCGATATAGACCTCGGCCAGGAGTTCGGCGTCCAGCAGCGCGCCGTGCTTGGTGCGGCGGGAATTGTCGATCGAATAGCGCGAGCAGAGATCGTCCAGCCGGTTCGACACGCCCGGATGCTTGCGGCGCGCCAGCAGCAGCGTATCGACCAGCCGCTCGCGCAAGATCGGCTGCCGCTTGATGCGGTCGAGCTCGGCGTTGATGAAGCTGACGTCGAACGAGGCGTTGTGGATGACAAGCGGCGCGTCGCCGATGAATTCCAGGAACTCCTCGACCACTTCGGTGAATAGCGGCTTGCTGGCGAGGAACTCGGTGGACAGGCCGTGCACGTTAAATGCTTCCGCCGGCATGTCGCGCTCGGGATTGATATAGCGGTGAAACGTCTGCCCCGTCGGCATGCGGTTGAAGATTTCGATGCAGCCGATCTCGACGAGCCGGTCACCGCGCAGCGGGTCGAGGCCTGTGGTTTCGGTATCAAGAACGATTTCACGCATGGATTTCGGGAACCGTAGCTTAGAGGCGAATCAAACTCGCCGCTGCGGCATCTTAACGACCTCGATCAGAATGTCGCGGATGGCGGTCCGCACCGGGTCCAGTCCATGCGAGGTATCCACCACGAAATCCGCCCGTTTGCGTTTTTCGGCGTCGGGCAATTGCCGCGCCAGAATGGCATCGAGCGCCTCATTGGTCATGGTGCCGCGCGCCAAAATTCGTTCGCGCTGGGTCGCTGCATCGGTAGAGACAACGACGACGGCATCGACGCGTTTCTCGCCGCCGGTTTCGAACAAGAGCGGAATATCCATCACCACCACCGGCGCGCCGGCGCGTTCGGCCTCGTCGAGGAATTTCTTGCGGGACGCACCGAGCATCGGATGAACGATTCCCTCGAGCTGCTTGATGGCGGCAGGGTCGTGCACCACCTTGGCGGACAATTTGGCGCGATCGACCTTGCCGTCGACCGTCGTGCCGGGAAATGCCGCCTCGATCGCCGGCGCCGCCTCGCCTTCGTAGATTTTGTGAACCGCGGCATCGGCGTCGTAAACCGGCACGCCAGCCTCGACGAACAGCTTTGCGGTGGTGGATTTTCCCATCCCGATCGAGCCGGTCAGTCCGAGAATACGCATTCAGATCGCCGTTTCCGTTCTAGACATTGAGCAGGCCCTCGCCGCGCAGGAACGCCAGCAACGGCAGCAGCGGCAGGCCGAGGATGGTGAAATGATCGCCCTCGATGCGTTCGAACAGATGCACGCCCAGACCTTCGAGCTGATAGGCGCCGACACTGGTCGTGACCGCGTCGCCCGCCTGATCAAGATAGTTTTCGATCTCACTGTCGCTCAAACGCCGCATCGTCATGCTGGCAACGCTGACATCGCAAAACCCTATCTTGCCGTCGCGGGCAACCGCAACGGCGGAGTGCAACTCATGGGTCTGGCCGGCAAGCACGCGCAATTGATCGGCCGCCTGTGCGCGGCCGGCCGGCTTGCTGAACAACCGGCTTCCCAAAGCCAGCGTCTGATCGGCGCCGACGACGTGGCGGCCGGGATTTTTTGATGACACGAACTGCGCCTTTTCGCGCGCCAGCAGGCCCGCAATCTCGCCAGGCGACGAAAGGCCGGAATTGGTCTGCAGCGCGCGCTCGTCGATATCGGCGGGAACGGCCTTGAAGGGAATGCCGGCGTTGGCGAGCAGCGTTTGCCGTGCACGGCTTTGCGAAGCCAGAATCAGCAGATCTTTTTCGCGCCAGATGGTCATCGTATCAGCTTCATTCCGGCAGCCGCTGTCGCTGTCGATCGGTGAACAGTTTTAGCACCGCGGCGGCGGTTTCCTCGATCGAGCGCCGTGTCACGTCGAGCTGGGCCCAACTGAATTTGGCGCTCAGCTTCCGCGCATAGGCAACTTCGTCGGCCACGGACTGACGATCGATGTAATCATCGTTGGGCGTATCCGCCCCCATGCTCAATAGTCGATTTTGCCGGACCTGGATCAGCCGCTCCGGCGTGGCATGGAGGCTGACGACCAGCGGCTTTTTCAACGTCTCCAACTGGTGCGGCAGCGGAATGCCCGGCACCAGCGGCACGTTCGCGGTACGGACGCCGCGGTTGGCGAGATAGATCGAGGTCGGCGTCTTCGAGGTGCGGGACACGCCGACCAGAACCACGTCGGCCTCCTCCAGGCCTTCGACGTGCTGCCCGTCGTCATGCATCATGGTGTAGTTCAAGGCATCGATGCGCTTGAAATATTCCGCGTTCAGAACGTGCTGGGCGCCTACCCTGCCCGTCGTTGCCGCGCCGAGATACGCTTCGAACAGTTGCATCACCGGGCCGATGATGGAGAGGCTCGGGATATTGATGTCCCTGCACTTGGCTTCCAGCCGGCCGACCAGATCTTTTTCAAGAAGCGTAAAGAGTACGATGCCCGGCGCCTCCTCGATCTCGTCGAGCACGCGATCGAGCTGCTTCTGGCTGCGCACTAGCGGATAGACATGTTCGACCGCCGTTACGTTGGCGTATTGCGCAGCGACCGCGCGCGCCACCGTGATCAGCGTCTCGCCGGTGGAATCCGACACCAGATGAAGATGAAAATAGTTGCCGGTCGTGGGCACCAGAACCCCTGTGTATTCCTGTGAATCCTGTGGAGCTTAACCGAGATGTCGGACCCTGCGTGATCGCCTCAGGGATAACCCTCGGTTTCTTCACAGGGCCTCACGCGAGGACAAGTCCACCGCCTCGCGGCAATGATAGTGAGAAGATGTGGATTTGTCTCTTCATAAGCTGGCCACAAAACATCGCAAGCGATTGATGCCAGTGGCGTTATCCGGACGACCGCGTGCCTGGCCAAAATTGGTGACGGATGTGAACAAGCCGCGCAAAAATGCGGGACGGTTTTGTGTGAGTCCAAATCACCGTCACTTAGACTCAAACCTAAGATTCTAAAATTATTAGTTTAGGGAAGCGGAGCTTTGCGGATATGTCTTCCGTCCCCGGCTTGCAGAGCTTCTTCGCAACGCCGGGATGATCCGAACGTTCCAGCGTGAGCAAGGTCGGGGCGACTGCAATGTACGAGTTCACCATCCTCACGGCGTATCCCTGGATCAAGGCGCTGCATGTGATCGCCGTGATCTCGTGGATGGCCGGCATGCTCTATCTGCCGCGGCTGTTCGTCTATCACTGCGAGGCCGAGGTCGGATCGAAGCAGTCCGAGACCTTCAAGGTGATGGAACGGCGACTGCTGAAGCTGATCATCAATCCCGCGATGATCGTCACCTGGCTGGCCGGGCTTTATCTGGTCTGGAGTGGGGATTGGTACAGGTACGGCTGGTTTCACGCCAAACTGACGTTGGTGCTCATCCTGTCCGGCGTCCACGGATTTTTTACCCGATGGGTCAAGGATTTCGCCGCCGACCGAAATACCAGAAGTCAGAAATTCTATCGTATTATCAATGAGGTGCCGACCGTCCTCATGATTTTCATAGTCATCCTGGTGGTCGTGAAGCCGTTCTAGGAGGCGATTTCGAAGGTTCGGCCGTTTCTCACCTGCTTGCGAAGCGGCAGCCGATTTTCTATATTATCGAAATCCCACCCCACGCAGGCGGATGTGGCTGCGTTCCGGCTCCTTCATTGGACCGGCCGCCGCATCAGGTTTGAAGCCTCACCGGCGCTTTCCTTGCTTAGACCTGCGGACCTTCCCTTTTTCGTGTCCGCTTTTTCCTAAAGCCACCTCGCACCCCTTCTCAAAAGATACTCCACAGGACCACCCCAATGCGGGAAATGAAACTCCAAGACCTCAAATCGAAAACGCCGGCCGAGCTCGTCACGTTCGCCGAAGAGAGCGGGGTCGAAAATGCCAGCACCATGCGCAAGCAGGAGCTGATGTTCGCCATTCTCAAGCAGCTCGCGATTCAGGAAATCGATATTATCGGCGAAGGCGTCGTCGAGGTTCTCTCCGACGGCTTCGGCTTCCTGCGCTCGCCCGACGCCAACTACCTGCCCGGCCCCGACGACATCTATGTCTCGCCATCGCAGATCCGCCGCTTCGGTCTTCGCACCGGCGACACCATCGAAGGCCACATCCGCAGCCCGAAGGAAGGCGAACGCTATTTCGCGCTGCTCAAGGTCAACACGCTCAATTTTGAAGATCCGGAAAAGTCCAAGCACAAGGTCAATTTCGACAATTTGACGCCGCTGTTTCCGGACCAGCGTTTCCGCCTCGAACTCGAAGACCCCACGCGGAAAGACCTTTCTGCAAGGGTGATCGACATCGTTGCGCCGATCGGCAAAGGCCAGCGCGCGCTGATCGTGGCGCCGCCGCGCACCGGCAAGACGGTGCTGATGCAGAACATCGCGCACTCGATCACCGCCAATCATCCTGAATGCTATTTGATCGTGCTCCTGATCGACGAGCGTCCGGAAGAAGTCACGGATATGCAGCGCTCGGTGAAGGGCGAGGTGGTGTCGTCGACCTTCGACGAACCCGCCGTGCGTCACGTCCAGGTCGCCGAGATGGTGATCGAGAAAGCCAAACGCCTGGTCGAACACGGCCGCGACGTCGTGATCCTGCTCGACTCGATCACGCGTCTGGGTCGCGCCTACAACACCGTGGTGCCGTCGTCCGGCAAGGTGCTGACCGGCGGTGTCGACGCCAACGCGCTGCAGCGGCCGAAACGTTTCTTCGGTGCGGCACGCAACATCGAGGAGGGCGGTTCGCTGACGATCATCGCGACCGCGCTGGTCGATACCGGCAGCCGCATGGACGAAGTCATCTTCGAAGAGTTCAAGGGCACCGGTAACTCCGAACTGATCCTCGACCGCAAGGTCTCGGACAAGCGGACCTTCCCGGCGATCGACATTTCGCGCTCGGGCACCCGCAAGGAAGAGCTGATCACCGATCCGCAACTCCTGAAGAAGATGTACGTGCTGCGCCGGATCCTCAATCCGATGGGCACGATGGACGCGATCGACTTCCTGCTCGACAAGCTCCGCAACACCAAGAACAACTCGGAGTTCTTCGATTCCATGAATACCTGAGCCGGCAAACCGGGCTAAGGGGAGGGCGCCTCGCACCGCGGGGCGCCCTTTTTCATGCTCTGATCGGCGCTGCAGCGCGGGAAAACCGCTCTTAGTGATTGGTTAACCATATAACGTATTGAATTTTTTATAACTTATTTCGCCTTGGCGGTCGGGGCAGGGGTCTCTTCAGATTTTGCAGCATTTTCGACCGCGTCTTTTCACGACTGGCCGGCGATACGGCCAGCACGTTCCGGCCTGGAATTGAATCGCGTTGCCTTTTCAAAACCGCCCGCACAAATAGGCCATGCATCCGCGGGATCAGACCATCTTTGCATTGTCGTCGGGCCGGCCACCGAGTGCGATTGCCTTGGTCCGCGTCTCGGGTCCGCAAGCCGGAGAGGTCGTGACGGTCCTGGCCGGCAGATTGCCGCCGCCGCGAATGGCGACCCGCGCCCTGCTTCGGGATGTCGGCCAGCGGCCGATCGACGATGCCGTGGTGTTTTGGTTTCCAGGTCCAGCCAGCGCGACCGGTGAGGACGTCGCCGAGTTTCACATTCATGGCGGGCGAGCGGTGCTGTCCGCTTTGTTCGCGGCGCTGTCCGCCTTCGCTGATGTTCGCACCGCCGAGCCCGGCGAATTTACGCGGCGCGCTTTCGAGAACGGCAAGCTCGACCTCACCGAAGCCGAAGGCCTCGACGATCTGATCCACGCCGACACCGATCGGCAGCGGCACCAGGCGCTGCGCCAGTTGAAGGGACTGCTTGGCGACCGGGCGCGCGACTGGCGTGTGCGGATCATCGAGGCATCTGCCTTGATCGAGGCCGGCATCGATTTCTCTGATGAGGGCGATGTGCCGGCGGAGTTGATCGCGCCGGCGCTGGCAAAGGTCAAAGCGCTGCTGTCCGAGATCGAGGACGTGCTGGCGGGGCAGGGGCGGAGCGAGCGGCTTCGCGATGGCCTCGTCGTCGCGATCGCCGGCCCGCCGAATGTCGGCAAGTCGACGCTGATGAATCAGCTCGCACGCCGCGAGGTCGCGATCGTGTCGCCGCATGCCGGCACCACGCGCGACGTCATCGAGGTGCAGCTCGATCTCGACGGCTATCCGGTGACGGTGATCGACACCGCCGGCATTCGCGAGACCGACGACCCGGTGGAGCAGGAGGGTGTTCGCCGCGCCCGCGCCCGCGCGGCGGATGCGGATCTCGTGCTGTGGCTCTCGGACTCTCCGCAGGCGGCGATTCATCACGACGGGAGCGCACCAATCTGGAAGGTGCGAAACAAGATCGATCTCGGGGAGGCGGGTCGGCCATTGGCCGAGCCGGGGCAGGCCAGTTTCCAGATTTCGGCGAGCCGGGGAGATGGCGTGCCGGAGCTGATCAATGCTCTCGTCGGGTTCGCCCAGAATTACTTTGGCGGCAGCGAGAGCGGGCTGATCGGCCGGACCCGGCAACGGAAGCTATTGGAAGATGTGGTCGCCGCATTGCGCCGTTGTCTCGCGGTGGTCGGGCAGGGCGAAGAACTGGCGGCAGAAGAACTGCGCTCAGCCGGCCATTCGTTGGGCCGGCTATTGGGCCGCGTGGATGTCGAGGACATCCTGGACGTTATCTTCCGGGAATTCTGCGTAGGTAAGTGACGTTTGCTTACCTTTCGCTAACCATGTTTCACGTGAAACAGGACGAGCCGTCCGCGCGGTGTTTCACGTGAAACACTTTCCTCAAACTTCTGCTTTCGGGTCTGTCAACTCCGCGATAGAAGTCCCGACATGATCTCCCAGGCAGACTCCTTCGACGTCATCGTCATCGGTGGCGGCCATGCCGGTTGCGAGGCCGCGAGCGCGGCTGCGCGGATGGGTGCGAAGACGGCGCTGGTGACTCACCGTTTTGCGACTATCGGCGCGATGTCCTGCAATCCCGCCATAGGTGGTCTCGGCAAGGGCCATCTGGTCCGCGAGGTCGATGCCTTGGACGGTCTGATGGGTCGCGTAGCCGATGCCGGGGGCATCCAGTTTCGGATGCTGAACCGCCGGAAAGGTCCGGCAGTCCGCGGTCCGCGCGCCCAGGCGGACCGCAAGCTTTACGCCGCCGCCATGCAGACCGTGATCCGGGAGACGGCCAATCTCAGCGTGATCGAAGGCGAGGCGGACGAGCTGATCGTTTCGAACGGCCGGGTGAGGGGCGTTCGACTCGGGGACGGGCGCGAGCTTGCGGCCGGTGCAGTCGTTATTACGACGGGCACTTTCCTGCGGGGTCTCATCCATCTCGGTGAAAAGAACTGGCCCGCCGGCCGCGTCGGAGAGGCACCAGCGATGGGGCTTTCGGCGTCCTTCGAGCGTGCCGGGTTTACACTGGGACGGTTGAAGACCGGCACGCCGCCCCGGCTCGATGGCACGTCTATCGACTGGTCCGCCGTGGAGATGCAGCCCGGAGATGATCCGCCGGAGCCGTTCTCCGTCATGACCGACCGGATCACGACGCCGCAGATCCAGTGCGGCATCACCCGGACGACGCCGGCCACCCATGAGGTGATCCGGGCCAATGTCCATCGCTCCCCGATGTATTCCGGCCAGATCAAGAGCAGCGGTCCGCGCTACTGTCCCTCGATCGAGGACAAGATCGTCCGCTTCGGCGATCGTGACGGCCACCAGATCTTCCTGGAGCCCGAAGGGCTCGACGACGCCACCGTCTATCCCAACGGCATCTCGACCTCGCTGCCGGAAGAGGTCCAGCTCGCGATCCTCGCGACCATTCCCGGACTTGGGCGGGTCAAGATGGTCCGGCCGGGCTATGCCATCGAATACGACCACGTCGATCCGCGGGAGCTGGAGCCGACGCTGCAGACCAGGCGTTTGCCGGGTCTCTTCCTGGCCGGGCAGATCAACGGCACCACCGGATATGAAGAGGCAGCGGCGCAGGGGATCGTTGCCGGCCTGAACGCTGCGCTGATGGCGGGTGGTGCTGATCCGATCGTGTTCGATCGCGCCGACGGCTATCTCGGGGTGATGATCGATGACCTCGTGACCCGAGGGATCACCGAGCCGTACCGGATGTTTACCTCGCGGGCGGAGTATCGTCTGACCCTTCGCGCCGACAATGCCGACCAGCGCCTGACGGACAAGGGCATTGCTCTGGGCTGCGTCGGGCAGGCGCGTTCTGAGCGCCATCGCGAGAAGATGGCTGCGCTGGAAGCCGCCAAGGCGTTGGCCAAGTCATTGGCCATCACCCCCAACGAGGCGGCCAAGCACGGCCTCGCCCTCAACCGCGACGGCCATCGCCGATCGGCATTCGAGCTGCTGGCCTATCCGGACGTCGAGTGGACGACCCTGCGCGGTATCTGGCCGGAGCTCTCCGCCATCGATCCGTCGATCGCCGTGCATCTCGAGATCGACGCTAAATACGACGTCTATCTCAAGCGCCAGACCGCCGACGTTGATGCATTCCGACGCGACGAGGGCTTGGTCCTGACCGGCATCGACTATGCCGATGTGCCGGGCCTTTCGAACGAGGCGCGGTCAAAGCTTCAGGCGGCACAGCCACGCACCGTGGGGCAGGCGGGTCGACTCGACGGTTTGACGCCGGCGGCGCTTGGAATCCTGGCGGCCTATCTCCGTCGTGAGGCGCGACGGAAGAGCGCGAAGACGACAGCTTAAGAATCTGTTTCACGTGAAACACTGATGTAGGATGGGTGGAGCGAAGCGATACCCATCATCTTCCGCACGCCAGCGATTGATGGATATCGCTGCGCTCCACCCATCCTACGATCAAGCCGCCCGTCGGGACCGCCATGGCGAAAGCCGCCACTCACCCCCTCTCCCCAGTCTTGCCGTCCGACAAGGCCACTGGCCTAGCTCTCACCCCCGTTTCATCCGAAACGGAGGCGCGGCTCGATCGCTATGTCGCCCTGCTTCTGGAGTGGCAGGCCAAAACGAATCTCGTGGCGCCCTCCACGCTTCCGAATCTCTGGACACGGCACATCTCCGATTCGCTGCAGCTTTTGAGTCTGGCTCCATCGGCCAAGACCTGGGTCGATCTCGGCAGCGGCGGCGGTTTTCCTGGCGTGGTGCTGGCCTGCGCATTGGCGGAAACGCCGGGCGCGAATGTTCACCTGGTCGAGCGGAACGCCAAAAAAGCGGCCTTCCTGCGCGAGGCAGTGCGCATAACTTCAGCGTCTGCGATCGTGCATTTGGCGGGAATCGGGGATATTGTGGATAGAATTGGAAGCCGCGTTGATTGCGTCACTGCGCGGGCGCTGGCTCCATTACATCAGCTTGTCGGTTTCGCGGAGCCGTTTGTGAGCAGCGGCGCGAAAGCGTTGTTTCTCAAAGGCCAAGATGTAGAGGCTGAATTGACCGAAGCCACTAAATATTGGAATATTCAACCGCGACTCCATTCCAGCCGCACGGGCGGGCACGGCTGGATCGTCGAACTCGATCGGATCGAGCGGCGCAACCCCTCCGCGATCACACATGGCGATCGGGCATGAGCGAATTAGACCAGTTATATCAAGAAGATAGAGACCAAACCCCACCGCCCCATCCCCGCATCCTGTCGCTCGCGAATCAGAAGGGCGGCGTGGGCAAAACGACCACGGCGATCAATCTCGGCACCGCGCTCGCGGCAATCGGCGAGCGCGTCCTGATTGTCGACCTCGATCCGCAGGGGAACGCCTCTACCGGTCTCGGCATCGATCGCCGCAACCGCAGCTGCTCGACCTATGACGTGCTGATCGGCGAAGCGCCGCTGCGTGATGCGGTGGTTGCCACCGCGGTGCCGCGGCTGCACATCGCCTCCTCGACCATGGATCTGTCGGGCCTCGAGCTCGAACTCGGCACCACGCCCGGCCGCGCCTTCCGCCTGCGCGATGCGATCGCCGCGCTGAACAAGAACGCCGCACCTGATACCGATTACACCTATGTGCTGATCGATTGCCCGCCGTCGCTGAACCTTCTCACGGTCAACGCGATGGCGGCGTCGGATGCGATCCTGGTGCCGCTGCAGTGCGAGTTCTTCGCCCTCGAAGGTCTGTCGCAATTGCTGCAGACGGTGGAGCAGGTGCGCTCGACGCTCAATCCGAACCTGTCGATCCACGGCATCGTGCTGACCATGTTCGACTCGCGCAACAACCTGTCGAACCAGGTGGTCGCCGACGTCAGGCAGTTCATGGGCGGCAAGGTCTATGACACCATGATCCCGCGCAACGTGCGCATCTCCGAGGCGCCGTCCTACGGCAAGCCGGTGCTGGTCTACGATCTCAAATGTGTCGGCAGCGAAGCCTATCTGAAGCTGGCAACGGAAGTGATCCAGCGCGAGCGCGAGCTGAGGCATTAGAGGGAAACGTAGAAACCGTAGGGTGGGCAAAGGCGTCTTCGCCGTGCCCACCATATCTGTCGCGAAAATCGGTGGGCACGCTTCGCTTTGCCCACCCTACAAGCAATCGAATTCAGTTCCGGAGTAGCTTAAGTGAATCCTAGGGAGTTGGCGGCGATGGCCGACAAAACAGGTTCGCGACTGGGCCGTGGCCTCGCAAGTCTGATCGGGGATGTCGGTGGCGAGGCCGCGCACGCCGAACGGCCACGCAACCAGCGCAAGGTGCCGATCGAGTTTTTGAAACCGAATCCGCGCAACCCGCGCCGGACCTTTTCCGATACCGAACTTGGCGAGCTGGCCAGCTCGGTCAAGCAACACGGCGTGATCCAGCCGATCGTCGTGCGCCCGGTGAAGGGCGCGCAGGACCGCTACGAGATCATCGCCGGCGAACGGCGCTGGCGCGCCGCGCAACTCGCCAGCCTGCACGAGGTGCCGATCGTCCCCATTGAAGTCAGCGACTCTGACGCGCTCGAGATCATGATCATCGAGAACGTGCAGCGTGAAGACCTCAATGCGATGGAAGAGGCGCAAGGCTATCACGCGCTGGCCGACGAATTCAAACGCAGCCAGGAAGACATCGCCAAGGAAGTCGGCAAGAGCCGCAGCCATGTCGCCAACATGATGCGGCTGACGAAATTGCCGACGGAAGTGCAGGCCCTTATCTCAAGCGGCGAATTGTCGGCCGGTCACGCCCGTGCGCTGATCGGCGTGCCCGATCCGCTGGCCGCCGCCAAGCGCATCGTCGCCGAAGGCCTCAACGTCCGGCAGACCGAGGCGCTGGCGCATGAAGAGGGCGTGCCGGAACGCAAGCCGCAGAAGGCGAGGGGCGGCGGCGGCAAGACCAAAGATCCGGATACGGTCGCGCTGGAGAAGCGCGTCAGCGATGCGCTCGGCCTCACCGTGACCGTCAACCACCGCGACCCCGGCGGCTCCGTCCAGATCAGCTACCGCAACCTCGAACAGCTCGACGAGGTGATGCGGCGGCTGGAGAAGAGCTAAGCCGGGCCCACCTTACTTTGCATGGGGTTGTTTTCGCGATTTTGCTTCCGGCGGCTCCGTACGCCGGGAGATAGATTGCTTCGGCGCGCTCGCAATGGCGGCAGCCCCGGGAACGAAGAGCGCCCGCCTCGTTAGCGGAATTCAGCGACGACCTCGATCTCGCCGACGATGGCATCGTTGAAGGCAGCCATTTCTTCTGCAGGAATCCAGTACTCCAAATGCGCGGAGCCGCCGGCTTGCTGAACGCTGTAATTTTCCAGGAATCGGTCGGTCCTACCGGACGCCAAAGCGTTACGACGTCCTTGGTCCCATCCGACATCCTACCCCCGCCGCTTCGCGTTCGCCGCGATCGAGAGCAGCGTCCTCAGCCCGATGGCTGACGCCAGCGAGGCCTGCTTGCGCATGTCGAGGGCGGCAGTCCCGAGCTGATCGATGATGCCGGCCAGTCGCGCCGGGCTGAAATTACGCAGCGCGATTTCGACGGCGCCCTTGCGCGAAAAGTGCAGGCGCGGATAGCCGCTTTCCAGCAGGGTCGAGACCGGCGTGCCCTCCGCGACCGCAAGCGCCGATTTGTGCAGCCAGGCCGCCTGGCGCTGCGCGGCGGAAATGATCACGCCGGGATAGGTGCCGGCGACCATGGCCTTGGCAAATTCGCTCTCGACCAGGTCCGGCTTGCCGGCAAAGGCGCCGTCCACGATCGGGTCGAGTTTCAGCTCGGAGGCGTCGGAGACGACGGTCATGACATCGTCGAGCGCGATCTCGCCCTTGCCGTGGGAATAGAGCGCGAGCTTGCGCAGTTCATTGCGCGAGGCCTGGCGGTCACCGCCGAGCAGCGACATCAGCACGGCGCGGGCGTCAGTGGCGATGCGCAAATTGGATGTCCGCAATTCCTCGTCGATCAATCTCGCGAGGTCGCGCTCGGTGTCGGGATAGCAGGCGATGGCAACCGCAGTCTTGGCGCGCTCGCAGGCCTTGCGCAGTGGCGATTCCGGCCGCAGCTCGCCGGCCTCGATCACGATGCGGCAATCCTTCACCGCCGAATCGGCCAGCGTGTCGACGCCGCTGGCAAAGCTGCGGGAGCCGGCGCGTACGCGGATCGCGCGCCGGCCGCCGAACATCGGGATCGTCATGGCTTCATCAACCAGCCGCGATGGCTCGGCCGCGAGCTCGTCGCCGTCGAGCCGCACCAGCGAAAAGGGATCGTTGGGGTCATCGACGGCCGACGCAATCAACGCATCGGCGCGCTCGCGCACCAGACCGGCGTCGGGACCGTAAAGCAGGATGATCGGACGGCCGGCATCAGGCCGGGCGAGAAAAGCGTCGATGTCTTTTCCGCGGAGCGCGACCAATGGCGGTCAGGTGCCGGCGACGAAGAACGACGCCAGCCGGGTCTGGATGTTTTCCGCGATCTCGTTGGCGGCGCGATCCTCGGCGTCGCGGAAGGCGCGGGCACGAGCGAATCGCTGCAGATTGCCCGGAATGTCATAGGACACGCGGGAGAAGGTCGTCCCGGTCATGACCGACTTGTTGGTGGTGAGATCGATCAAATTGTACTGCGCGTCGATGCCGTAGTTTTCGCTCGAGGGCAGGGCCGTGTTGGGATCGATCATTAGCGAGTTGCGGGTGGTGGTGAAACGCAGCACCAGCCGATGGGTCGGCGGCATGCCGGTGGCGTTGCCGTAGAGTTTGAACGCCAGCGCGTTGCGGATCTCCACCTGGATTCGCGCTTCACGCGAGGCGTTCGGCTTATCGACCGGCGGAACTTCCACGCCCATCAGCTTTTCGCGCAAGCCGGGCGTGCCGTCGGTACGTTCGGCATACATCGGCTGGAAGCAGCCGGCCGTGAGCGCCGCCAGAGCGGCGACGGCGATGAGCCGAACGGCGATCCGGGTCTTAGCCAACGACATTCACGATCCTCATGGGAACTACGATTATCTTGCGGACGGCCTTGCCGCCGAGAGCGAGTTTTACCGCATCGAGCGCCAAAACGGCAGCCTCAATTTCCGGATTTTGGGCGACCCGTGGCACGGTAACATCACCCCGCTTCTTGCCGTTGACCTGGACCACCAGCGTCACGGTGTCTTCAACCAACAAATCGCGTTCGATTTGGGGCCAGTTGGCCTCCGAAATCAGCCCCTGCTGGCCCAGAACCTGCCAGCACTCCTCGGCCAGATGGGGCATCATGGGCGCGATGAGCTGAACCAGGATGGTCGCGGCTTCGCGCACCGCCCAGGCGGTGTCGGGGCCAAGCTTGCCCTCACGGCCCAGCACCTCGGCGAGCGCATTGGTGAATTCGCGGATGTGGGCGAGGCAGACATTGAAATGCAGACGTTCAATACCTGATGACACCTTGTCCAGTGCGCCATGGGCCGCCTTGCGCAGCGCCAGCGCCTCGGGACCGAACGCAGCCGGTCGGCTGCCGGGGGCCGATTTGGCGATTTCGGCGGATTCGTTCACCAGTCGCCACAGCCGCTGCACGAAACGCGAGGCGCCCTGCACGCGCTCGTCGCTCCAGATCACGTCGCGGTCGGGTGGCGAGTCTGACAGCATGAACCAGCGCGCAACGTCGGCGCCATAGGTCGCGATGATGTCGTCGGGGTCGACCGTGTTCTTCTTCGACTTCGACATCTTTTCGATCGGGCCGATTGTCACCGGTTCGTCGCCATAGATCATGGTGGCGAGCCGTTCGCCGCCGACGATTTCGACCTTCACCTCGGCCGGCGTGACATAGGTGCCGTCCGCCTTCTGATAGGTCTCGTGCACCACCATGCCCTGCGTGAACATGCCGGCGAACGGCTCGTCCATGTTGATATGGCCGGTCGCCTTCATCGCACGGGTGAAGAAGCGGCTGTAGAGCAGATGCAGGATCGCGTGCTCGACGCCGCCGATATACTGGTCGACCGGCATCATCCGGTTGGCGACCGCGGGTGTGGTCGGCGCCTTCTCGTTCCAGGGATCCGTGAAGCGCGCAAAATACCAGGACGAATCCACGAAGGTGTCCATGGTGTCGGTTTCGCGTTGAGCTTTGCCGCCGCATTTCGGGCAGGCGACATGCTTCCAGGTCGGGTGATGATCGAGCGCGTTGCCGGGCTTGTCGAAGGTTGCATCCTCCGGCAGCGTCACCGGCAACTGGTCGTCCGGCACCGACACCACGTCGCACTTCGGGCAATGGATGACCGGGATCGGGCAGCCCCAATAGCGCTGGCGTGAAATGCCCCAATCGCGCAGGCGGAAATTCACCTGGCGCTCGCCGACCGGCGCGTTGCCGCGCATCTCCGATTCCAGCCGTTTTGCGATCTCTTCCTTGGCCGCGTCGATGGTCATTCCATCGAGGAAGCGGGAATTGATCATGCGGCCGTCGCCGTCATAGGCGGTGTCCGTGATGACGAAGCTCTTCGGGTCCTGCCCCTCGGGACAGACCACCGGCGTGACGCCGAGATTGTACTTGTTGACGAAGTCGAGGTCGCGCTGGTCGTGGCCCGGACAGCCGAAGATGGCGCCGGTGCCGTACTCCATCAGCACGAAGTTCGCGACATAGACCGGCAGCTTCCAGTTCGGATCGAACGGGTGAACGGCCTTGATGCCGGTATCAAAGCCCTGCTTCTCGGCGGTGTCGATGATTTCCTGCGCGGTGCCGATCTTCTTGATGTCGGCGATGAAATCGGCAAGCTTCGGATTCTTCGCCGCCGCGGCTATCGCCAGCGGATGGTCGGCCGAGATCGCCATGAACTTTGCGCCGAACAGCGTGTCCGGCCGCGTCGTGAAGATCTTGAGTTCGGTTTCGTCCGCAGGTGTCGTGGCAGGGTCCAGCGCGAAGCGGATCAGCAGGCCTTCGGAGCGGCCGATCCAGTTGCGTTGCATCAGCCGCACCTTGTCGGGCCAGCGGTCCAGCCCGTCGAGTGCGTCCAGCAGTTCTTGCGAGTACTTCGTGATCTTGAAGACCCACTGGCTCATCTCGCGCTGTTCGACGATCGCGCCTGAGCGCCAGCCGCGGCCGTCGATCACCTGCTCGTTGGCGAGCACGGTCATGTCGACCGGATCCCAGTTGAGCTTGCGCTTCTCGCGTTCGGCCAGGCCGGCGCGCAGCATGTCCAAAAACATCTTCTGCTGATGCTTGTAATAGCTGGGGTCGCAGGTTGCGAACTCGCGTGACCAGTCGAGCGACAGCCCGATCGACCGCAACTGCTTCTTCATCGCGGCGATGTTGTCGTAGGTCCACGCCTTCGGCGCGACCTTGCGCTCGATGGCGGCATTCTCCGCCGGCAGGCCGAACGCGTCCCAGCCCATCGGGTGCAGCACGTTAAAGCCCTTGGCGCGCATGAACCGCGCCAGCACGTCGCCCAGCGTGTAGTTCCGGACATGCCCGATATGGATGCGCCCGGACGGGTAGGGGAACATCTCAAGCACGTAGTATTTCGGCCGCGGATCGTCGTTTTTCGAGGCGAAGATCGCCTTTTCGTCCCACTGGCGCTGCCAGCGAGGCTCGGAATCACGGGCGTTGTAACGTTCGGAGGTCATGGAATCGCTAGCGCTTTTTGTGGATTCGGGTCCCGTCCAGAGGACGGCGGACTAGGCCACAAAAGCAGCTGCGGGGTCAACGGGTTGGGAGGGCGGGAACGGCCATTTGACCGATGAGGTCGAGCGTCCGCTCACCCCGCCATCGCCATACCGGCCTCATCCACCAACCGGGCAAAGCCGTGCTCGACCACGGTATTTCGCCCGCGGTGCTTGGCGGCGTAGAGGGCGGCGTCCGCGGCTTCGATCAGGTCGCCGGGGCTTTGCGTGTCGCTCGGCAACGTGGCGGCGACGCCGACGCTGACGGTGACCATCCCGAAGTTGGAGGTGATGTGCGGCAGGCCGAGGCCCTGAACCGTGGCGCGCACGGTTTCGCCGACCTCGAGCGCCTTTTGCGGGCTGGTGTTCGGCAGCAGCAGGCAGAATTCCTCGCCGCCATAGCGGCCGGCAAAGCCCATGGTGTCGGCGGCGATGCCCGCCAGCGTTTCGCCGATCCGGGTCAGGCAGGCGTCGCCTTCCGGGTGGCCATAGGTGTCGTTGTAGAGCTTGAAATGATCGACATCGATCATCAGGAGCGACAGCTCGCTATGATATTGCTGCGCCTTCATCCATTCGAAATCGAGCCGGCTCTGGAATCCGCGGCGGTTGGCGAGGCCCGACAGCATGTCCATCGAGGCCATCACGGTGAGCCGGTCGTTGGTTGCGACCAGCTCGCGCTCGCGCTGGCTGAGCTGGGCCGCCATCGCGTTGAAGGCGCGCGCCAGCGGCATGAATTCCGAGGGCAGGCGGCTGCGCGAGACGCGGGCCGTCGAGTCGCCTTCGCCGAACCGCTTGGCCATGCCGGTCATGACTTCAATCGGATTGATGATGAGTTTTTCGGCGCCGATCAGCGCGCCGAGCAGCACGAACAGGCAGACGAACCCAAGTTGCAGGTAGGCGGTGCGGATCTCGCGATTGATCACCGCCGTCACTTTGGCCTCGTCGACGCTGACGATCAGGCGCGCCTGCGTCCCGGGAATGCGCGCGAAACTGATGGCGCGCTTGGAGCCGTCCATCGTGGTGAAGGAAAGCGACCCCGTATCGGAGTTGGAGCTGAGCGCCTTGTAGGTGATGGCCGACAACAGCGGCACGTTGTCGAGTGGTTGGCCGATCGCGCTGGCCTGATCCGGCGGTGCCGCCAGCACGACGCCGGTACTATCGATCAGCAGCGCCGAAATGCCCGGCTTTCCGCCGAGGTTGGCCATGATCTTCGACAGCCAGTCTATATTGATGCCTGCGACCGCAACCGAATCTTCCTCCGGATTGATCGCGGCGACCGGATAGGCCGCCATCATGATCGGCCGGTTGTTGGTCTTGCCGAACAGATAATCGCTGAAAACGAAATCGCGGGTCTCCTGCGCCTTCTTGAAATATTCACGATCAGCGATGTTGAGGCCGACCTGAATGTTCAGGGTCGAGCACTGCACCGTGCCCTGCTTGCTCACCAGCATGATACTGCGGATCCAGGGCAGGTTGGCGGGCAGGCTGGCGCGCAAGATTTCGCAACTGCGCCCGATGCCGCTGGAGGCGCGGATATAGGCCGCCGATTTCAGCATGGTCTCGACGGAGGAGATTACCTCGCGCTGGGTCTCGGCGCTGTGATGGGTGATGTTGGCGTATTCTTCCGAAGCCGTGGCGATCTGCCTGGCGCGGGTGTCTTCAAGCGAGCGGACGCGCTCCAGCATCAAGGGCGCCACCAGCAGCACGGCCAGCATCGCAAGCCGCGCCCGGATTCCGAACAGCTTCTTGAGCTTGACCCGCTTGCGGTTGAAAGTAACGCCAGACATCCTGCCCCCCGACGCCACAGGGTAAAGCGAAGGGTTCAAAAAGCCTTTCCCGAACTTGGTAAAATTCGAGGAAATGCCGTAAAATCTCCTCGCCGGAACACGACAAGATGAGAGAGATGACGACGCCACTAACCAAGTCTTTACCAATCGGTCTGGCCCAGGTGGAGCAGGACATTGCGCGCGCGTGCAAGGAAGCGCGCCGCGAGCGTGCATCGGTGACGCTGATCGCGGTGTCGAAGACATTTGATGCCGCGGCGATTTCGCCGGTTATCGATGCTGGACAGCGCGTGTTCGGCGAAAACCGCGTGCAGGAGGCCAAGGGGAAATGGCCGGCGCTGGTGTCGTCCCATCCCGGGATTGCGTTGCATCTGATCGGGCCGCTGCAGTCCAACAAGGCGAAGGAGGCCGTGGCGCTGTTCGACGCCATCCATTCGGTCGACCGCCCCACCATCTGCGAAGCTTTGGCCAAGGAAATCAATTCGCAGAACAAACGGCCGGAATTGTTCGTTCAGATCAACACTGGCGAGGAACCGCAAAAGGCCGGCATCGCGCCCGGCGAGGCCGATGCCTTTATCGCGACTTGCCGCGACAAGTATGGCCTGGTCATTTCCGGCCTGATGTGCATCCCGCCGGTCAACGACGCGCCGGCGCCGCATTTCGCGCTGACGGCCAAGATCGCGGCGCGCAACGGGCTGAAGAATCTGTCGATGGGCATGAGCGCCGATTTCGCGGTCGCGATCCAGATGGGCGCGACGCATGTGCGGGTGGGCTCGGCGATTTTCGGGGCGCGGTAGATTTCCGTCATTGCGAGCGAAGCGAAGCAATCCATCTCTCCACGCAAAGGAAGAATGGATTGCTTCGTCGCAGTCGCTCCTCGCAATGACGGCGAGAGAATTTACGCGAATCCCACCGACACTTTCCCAAGCGCACCAAAATCAACCGCGAAAAAATCGCCCGATTGAATCGGCAGCGGTGGATGGCAGGTGCCTGTCGTGACAACACGGCCGGCCTTCAGCGTCACTCCAAGCTGGCGCAGTTCGTTGGCGAGCCAAGTCAAAGCTATCCGGGGATCGCCCAGTACGTTCTTGCCGTGGCCGACGAATTTTTCGCCGCGCATGGTCATGACCGGCCGTTCCTCGACGAGGTCCATCGAGCGCCAATCGGCCGTTGCGGCAGGCCCTAGCACGAACAGATGCGCGCAGGCGTTGTCGGCGATGAGCTGCGCTTCGCCGGCAGCGACGAAATCGGCAAAGCGCGAGTCGGGAATCTCGATCGCAGGATGCAGCGTGTCGACCGCATCGAGCACCTGCTGGACCGTATAGGGTGTCGGTCGCGCCGGCAGATCGACGCGCATGCGAAAGGCGAATTCGGGTTCGGCGACACGCATTTCGTTGCCTGCCATCGAAGCCGTTCCGCCATCGGGAATGACGGTCTCGGCCAGGATGCGCCCAGCCATCGGCCCGTCGACGTTGATATGTTTTTGTCCGGCTTCGCTGGTGGCCGCGATCTTCCAGCCGAACAGACTTTCGGACGAGTATCTTTCGATCGCCGCCTGAATCGCGTAGCCCTCAATCCGGTCGCGCGGCTGCAGCGAGGCGTCGAGGCCGGATAATTTGGTGCCGGCGCGCCAGCGGTCGTGCAACGTCTTTGACGCGGCTTCTATCGCGTGTCTGTCGAGCATCGCCTTTGACTCCCCATCAGCCGATCATGATTTTCGTCTGCGGGCCCAGGCGCCGCAACAGCCGCAGCATGGCGGATTTCGTCATCGAGACGCATCCAGCTGTCGGCGAGAAATTGGTCCGCGCCAGATGCAGGAACACGGCGCTGCCGCGACCGGCAATGCGCGGCGCGCTGTTGTGATCGATCTCGACGATGAAGTCGTAGAGATGGTCCTCGCGCGTCAGCCGGTCGCCGGGCTGATCCCGGACCAGGCGGATCGGCTGGTTGTAATGGCGGTCGCGCGGGTCCTCGCACCAGGCGTCTTCGGGCCGGATGGGCCGGGCCGGCAGATGGGTCCGGGGTCGGATATGGCGGTCGGCGCGCCACCACAATTGCAGCGGGTAATACGTGCCCCGCGGGGTGCCGCCATCGCCCTCCCGCTTGTTGGCGAGGATGCCGCCGCGGCCAAGTGCCACCGGC
This sequence comes from Bradyrhizobium jicamae, assembly GCF_001440395.1. Classification (GTDB taxonomy): domain Bacteria; phylum Pseudomonadota; class Alphaproteobacteria; order Rhizobiales; family Xanthobacteraceae; genus Bradyrhizobium; species Bradyrhizobium jicamae. Next base: position 40,611 of record NZ_LLXZ01000039.1, read on the forward strand.
ACCGTCCAGCCGTCCGCGGTCAGCCAGCCCCGGCGGGGGTCGCCGGCGGCCTGCCGCACCCGGATCGCCGCCAGCGGCCGATCACGCGTGGCTGTCTTATAAGTGATTGAAATCGGAGCGGTTTCCATACCAATGCCCAATGCCGGGGATTGCCTGCCCGGCCGTTACTATTCTAATTGACGCCATTACAGGACATTCATCCAGACGCGCCTCAAATTTGGGATAGACTGTGATCGGCTTGAGAATCTGTAACAATCTCTTACCTCACTACAAATCAGTGCCCTGATGGCCCGGCTTGCTAGCGAAATTTGCCCGCGAATCAGGTTTGTCATCGACCAAGACCCGGCTTGAGACGCTCCCGCTTGTGTCCGCCGCCTGCCTCAAGAGGATCGTATCCTATGCCCAATGCCCGCAAGATCCTGATCGTGGATGACGACACTGATCTGCGCGACACGCTGGTCGAGCAACTATCGTTGCACGAGGAGTTCGAAGCCTCCGCCGTCGATACCGGCGCCAAGGGCGCCAGCGCCGCCAAGGCCAACTCCCCCGATCTGGTGCTGATGGATGTCGGCCTGCCGGATACCGACGGACGTGAGGTCGTACGCAGCCTCCGCAAGGGCGGTTTCAAGGCGCCGATCATCATGCTCACCGGCCACGACACTGATTCCGACACCATTCTGGGCCTCGAATCCGGCGCCAATGACTACGTCGCGAAGCCGTTCCGGTTCGCCGTCCTGCTCGCCCGGATCAGGGCGCAGCTCCGCCAGCACGAGGCCAGCGAAGACGCGGTGTTCTCCGTCGGCCCCTACAGCTTCCGCCCCGGCTCCAAGATGCTGACCGCCGCCAATGCCAGAAAGGTGCGGCTGACGGAGAAGGAAACCGCGATCCTGCGCTTCCTGTATCGTGCCGGCCAGTTGCCGGTTTCGCGCGAGACGCTGCTGCAGGAAGTCTGGGGCTACAATTCGGGCGTCACCACGCACACGCTGGAAACCCATATCTATCGGCTGCGGCAGAAGATCGAGAAGGATGCAGCCAACCCGGAAATCCTGGTGACGGAAGCCGGTGGCTACAAGCTGGTGCCGTGATACGATTTCGCAGCCACGATACGTAATTTTCCGCGGATCCCGGTCACCGGTCCATGTCGATCGAAGATGATGTAGCCCTGCTTGAGCGGGTCCCGACATTGCGCCTGTTGGGGACGGCGGCGCTGCGCATGCTGGCGATCGGCTCGGAGCAGCGCGATTTCTCGCCCGGCGATTATCTGTTCAATGCCGGTGACGATGCGGATGCCGGCTATATCGTTCAGCGCGGCTCGTTTCGCGTCGAGGATGGCGGCGCGGAAGTCGTAGCCGGACCCGGCTCCCTGATCGGCGAACTGGCGCTGATCGTCGCGATGAAACGACCGTCGAGCGCGGTCGCGCTCGATCATTCCTCGGTCATCCGCGTGGCGCGCAGCCTGTTTCAGCGCGTGCTCGAAAGCGATCCTGCCGCCGCGCGCCGCCTGCGCGACGAACTCGCCACTCGCACGAGCCAGCTCGCCAGCGATATTTTGATGGCCGGCGCCAAGCTGAGTATTTGATCGCTACACATCCAGCGTCACCGTCACCGGCACGTGGTCGGACGGGCGCTCCCAGCCGCGGGCGTCGCGGGTGATCCTGAAATCGCTGACACCGTCCTTCAGTGCGCGCGAGACCCAGATGTGGTCGAGCCGACGGCCGCGGTCGCCGACCGTCCAGTCGGCCGCGCGGTAGCTCCACCACGTGTAGACCTTTTCCGACAGTGGAATCCGCTCGCGCGCGACGTCGAACCATTCGCCATGGGCCTGGGCAGCCAGCAGCTTTTCGCATTCGATCGGCGTGTGCGAGACCACCTTCAGAAGCTGCTTGTGCGACCACACGTCGTTCTCGTGCGGCGCCACGTTGAGGTCGCCGACCAGGATATGCCGGTCGTCGCCGCGTGGATGCAGCGGCTCGCACGCCTTCATCTCGTCGAGAAATTTCAGCTTGTGATCGAACTTCGGATTGAGCGCGGGATCGGGAATGTCGCCGCCGGCCGGAACGTAGAAATTGTGCAGCACCACCGGCTTCGCAAGCTGCGCCTTTTCGCCGAACGATACCGAGATGTGGCGTGAATCGATCTTGTCGCAGAAGGTTCGAATATCAGTGTTGTCGAACGGCAGCTTCGAGACGATGGCGACGCCGTGATAGCCTTTCTGCCCGTTCAGCGCGACGTGCTCATAGCCGAGACGCTTGAACCGTTTCAGCGGAAACGCGTCGTCGATGCATTTGGTTTCCTGCAGGCACAGCACGTCCGGCCGCGCCGTCTTGAGGAATTTGGCGACGATGTCGATGCGCAGCCGCACCGAATTGATATTCCACGTTGTCAGGGAGAAACGCATGAGGGCCGTGTCTTAGCACGGCTGGCGATGACGGCACGCCATTTGTCCACAGTGGATTGCATCGCTTCACCCGCCCCTTGAGGGGGCGGGTCGGCTCGCATGGAGCACAGCGGAATGCGAGACGGGGTGGGGTGATCTCTCCACTCGGGCACTGTCGGATGGGGAAAGACCGTCACCCCACCTCGGTTCGCATGACATGCGAACCGATCCTCCCCTCAAGGGGAGGATGAAGAGCAATCCGAGCACTCAGTTCGCCGGCGTGATGTAGTTGGTGAAGTCGATCTTGAACAGGCCGGGATCGACCTTCTTGGACGAGTCGAGATTATAGACCGCAACCGTGGTGTCGTAGCCCTGCGGGTCGGTCACCGTCCATTGCTTGAGCTGGCCGTCCTTGGTGCCGACCATCAGCATCAGCCGGCTGGTGCCGATCAAGGCCTGCTTCTCCTCGATGGTGACGCTGATGAAGACGTCATCGGCCGTGACGCTGACGACATTGGTGTCCTTCAACAGGTCGATCCTGTCAGACAGCAGGAAACGCAGCGGCGTCTGCGACAGCGGATAGATGTCCTGGGTCGCAAGCTTGCGGTCACGCACCGCCAGCGACGAGCCGTCGGCGACAATCGCGATCGGGCTCGGGTCGTCATATTCGAAGCGCACCTTGCCCGGCTTCTGGATGTAGAAATCGCCCTTGGTCTTGCTGCCGTCGGGTCCGACCTGGACAAAATTTCCGACCAGCGTCTGCAGCGAGGATAGATAGGAACTCACCCGGGCAGCCTGCGCCTTCTGGTTGGCATCGAAGGTGGCAAAAACGTTGGCCGGGACATTGCGGTTCGGGTTCGGAATCACCGGGTTTGGCGGCGCCTGCTGGGTGGCACCGGTGGTCATCGGAACCTTGTCCTGCGCGCTCATCTGCACGCCGCCCTCGCGGGCCTTGGGCGCGGGCTTCGGAACCGGCACATTCTGTGAGAGCGCCGGCGTCGCGAAGCCCGCGAGGGAAGTGGCGATCAGAAGGGCCAGTCCGGAGCGCAGCCCGCGATGGGTAGATTGTTCTGTCATCAGGTATTCGGATCTCTATTCGACGAGGCGTCCCGCTGGGGGCCAGTTTATCGTGCTTTCGACCAAAGGAGATATCGTTTTTCCGTGAAAATCGTTGCGCCGAAGCCCCGTTCCGCGCCGATTCCCTAGAATCCGCCCTCTTCCTCCTCGACCAGAATTTCGCGCTTGCCGGCGTGATTCGCCTGTCCGACGATACCTTCCTGTTCCATCCGTTCCATCAGCGAGGCGGCACGATTGTAGCCGATTTGCAGCCGGCGCTGAATGTAGGAAGTCGAGGCCTTGCGGTCGCGCTTGACGATCGCCACCGCCTGCGCGAACAGGTCGCCGCCGCCATCGGCGCCCATGCCGGTGGAATCGAATACGGCGCCGTCTTCCTCGGTCGGTTCCTCCGCGGTAACCGCTTCCAGATATTCGGGCGCGCCTTGCGTCTTGAGGTGACGCACGACCTTCTCGACTTCCTCGTCGGAGGCAAAGGGACCGTGCACACGGCTGATGCGGCCGCCGCCAGCCATATAGAGCATGTCGCCCTGACCGAGCAGTTGCTCGGCGCCCATCTCGCCGAGAATGGTGCGGCTGTCGATCTTCGACGTGACCTGGAAGGCGATGCGGGTCGGGAAGTTCGCCTTGATGGTACCGGTGATGACGTCCACCGACGGACGCTGCGTGGCGAGGATGACGTGGAGACCCGCGGCGCGCGCCATCTGTGCCAGACGCTGCACCGCGCCTTCGATGTCCTTGCCGGCCACCATCATCAGGTCGGCCATTTCGTCGACGATGATGACGATATAGGGCAGCGGTTCGAGCTCGAGTTTTTCTTCCTCGTAGATCGCCTTGCCGGTTTCCTTGTCGAAGCCGGTGTGCACCGTGCGCGTCAGCTCCTCGCCCTTGCCCTTGGCTTCGACGAGGCGCTGGTTGTAACCGTCGATGTTGCGCACACCGAGCTTGGCCATCTTCTTGTAGCGCTCTTCCATCTCGCGCACGGCCCATTTCAGCGCGACCACCGCCTTCTTCGGATCGGTCACGACCGGCGTCAGCAGATGCGGGATGCCGTCATAGACGGAGAGTTCGAGCATCTTGGGATCGACCATGATCAGCCGGCACTGATCCGGCCGCAGGCGGTAGACCAGGCTGAGGATCATGGTGTTGATAGCGACCGATTTGCCGGAGCCGGTGGTACCGGCGATCAGCATATGCGGCGTGCGGGCGAGATCGATGATGATGGATTCGCCGCCGATATTCTTGCCAAGGCAGAGCGGAAGTTTCGCGTGCGACTCGTCCTTCGTGGTGAGCAATTCGCGAAGATAAACCTTTTCGCGATGCACGTTCGGCAGTTCGATGCCGATGGCGTTGCGGCCGGCGACCACCGCGACGCGGGCCGAGAGCGCACTCATCGAGCGGGCGATATCGTCGGCAAGGCCGATGACGCGCGAGGATTTGATGCCGGGCGCCGGCTCGAGTTCGTAAAGCGTCACGACCGGGCCGGGGTTGGCCTTGACGATCTCGCCGCGGACGCCGAAATCGCCGAGCACGCCTTCGAGCGCGCGCGAATTGGCTTCCAGCTCGGCCTTGCTGAGCGGCTGCCGGTCCGAGGCTTTGGGCGCCGTCAGCATCGAGACCGAAGGCAGTTCGAATTTGTCGGATTTGCGCGCTGCCGCGCGCGGTGCGGGCTTCTTGCGCGGCGAGCGAGCGGCGGGAGCTTCTTCTTCCTCCTCCTCCTCGTCTTCCTCTTCTTCCTCGTCCTCTTCTTCCTCGTCCCGCGGAGCCAGTGCCGGCGACGCGCGGCCGCTGAGGCTTGGTTCCTGACGTTCGAACGAGGCCCTGCGAGGCGGTGGCGAGCTCGACACCAGCGATCGGTAGGCCGCGCTCATCAGCCAGCCGAGCCGCGCCTTCAAGCTCATCAGCGCGTGATACACCCATCCGAGCGAGACCGAACTGCGATCGCGCTCTTCTTCGAACGGGGTGTCATCGTCTTCGATCGGCGTCAGCTCTTCATCGCGCGGGCGCGAGCCCCAGCCGCTGGCAAACAGAAAGGCTGTGCACATCGCCGCAAACAGGATGATGCCGAGCACGAGACGATAGGTGAAGCCGGCCGGACCGAATACGACGGCAGGTGCGCGCACCAGCGCATCGCCAACGACGCCGCCAAGACCGGTCGGCAGCGCCCAGCCTCCGCCGTGCGGCCAGCAGCTTGCAAAGCCAGCCGCGATCACGGTGCAGAGAATCCAGCACCCGAGACGCAGCGCTTCGCGGTCGAAGGTGCGATGGGTCAGCATGCGCCAACCCCACACCGCGACCGTGAGGATCAGCATGATCGCGCCGAGACCGAGAATCTGCATCAAGAGATCGGCGCCGATCGCGCCGGGATAGCCGAGAACGTTGCGGATCGGGCGCGACGTCGCATGGCTCAGGCTCGGGTCCTGCACCGACCAGGTCATCAACGCCGCCGCCGCGACGCCGGACAGCGCGATCAGGCAGAGGCCGGAGAGCTCACGCAGGCGCCGCGCCAGCGCCTCGCGGATCGAGACCGGCAGATGGCCGACCAGGGGAATAACACGTTCGATCGCTGGCATGCTCATGGGGCCCTGCGACTAATCCAGAATTTCGACCAGCCGATGCAATGCCTCGGCCGTTGATTCACTATCGGAGACCAGCGCAAGGCGGATGTAGCCCGCGCCGGGATTGAAGCCGTCGTTCTGCAGCCGCGACAGATAACTTCCGGGGATCACACGGACGCCCGCGTCCCGATAAAGTTTCACCGCCGTTGCCTCATCGCCGCCGCGATCGGAGACGTCGAGCCAGACGCAGAAGCCGCCGGCGGGCCGGACATAACCGTAGCGGCTGCCGAGAATCTGGTCGGCGAGATCGAACTTGATGCGGTAGAGCCTGCGGTTCTCTTCGACATGGGTTTCATCGCTATAGGCGGCGACTGCGACGTGCTGCAGCGGCACCGGCACCTGAGGGGCGGCGACATTGCGCAATTCGTGAAAGGCCGCAAGGAATTTTCGGTCGCCGGCGGCAAAGCCGACGCGCATGCCCGGCAGGTTCGAGCGCTTCGACAGCGACTGGAACGCAACGACATTGGTGAAATCGGGCCCGGCGCATTCCAGCGCGCTGCCCGGCGCCTGCCTGGTGTAGATTTCCGAATAGCACTCGTCGCTCAGGATCATGAAACCGTAGCGGTCGGCGAGGCCCTTCAGCCGCGTGAAGTAGTCGCGCGAGGCGACCGAGCCTTGCGGATTGGCGGGCGAGGCGATGAACATCGCAACAGTCCGGGCCAGCGTCGCCTCATCGAGCGAATCGAGATCTGGCAAAAATCCGTTGGCGAGCGTGGTCGGCAGGTAGATCAGTTCGCAACCCGCGGCGCGGGCGCCCGCGCCATAGGCCGGATAAAACGGGTTGGGCATCAGGATCGCCGGCCGGCCCTTGCGCGGGCCGACATAGCGGGCGGCGGTGATTGCAGCGAAAAACAGCCCCTCGCGGCTGCCGTTCAGCACCAGGATTTCGCTCTCGGGGTCGATCGGGCGGGGGAGCTGGAACCGGGTCGAAAGCCAGTTGGCGGCGGCATGTCGAAACGGCTCGATGCCCTTGGCAAGCGGATAGCGGCCGAAATCGGCGATGTGTTTGGCCAGCACCGGCCCGACGAAATCGGGTACCGGGTGCTGCGGCTCGCCCAAGGACAGCGTAATCAATGGCTTGGCTGGCTGATAGGGCGCCAATAGCTCGGTCGTGCGCAAGAACGGCGAGCGTTCGGCCTGACCGGCAGGAATTGCACTGCCAGCGCCCTGCGCCACGCCGGAAGAGGCGGTCATTGCCATGTCTGAAACGCCAGTACTTTCAAAAGCGGTCAAAGGACCTGAGCGAGCCCCGGAAACCCATCAAACCACCATAGATACGGCGAGGTTAAGACGCGATTAACCATCGGTGCCGGCGCCGATTTTACAGCCTTCCCGCTTTTGGACGGCGTTCCGCTTGAGGTCGTCGGAGATAGCCAGGTTACGCTCCGCCGTTACCGCGCCGGCAGCTTCTCGAATGCAGGCATGCCCTCAGGCACGTGATGGAAGGCCTGCTTGTCGCAGGTGTAGATTGCCACCTGCGGATTGAAGAGCTTGGGGTCGTCGAAAGTTCCGACCTTCAGGACTACGGCGGGCAGGCCGGGGACCTTGGTCACCATATGGGTCCCGCAGTCCGGACAGAATTCGCGCGTCACGGCGCGCTCGAGGTCGCTGCGGGTGAACTGCTTCGGCTGACTTGCGGTGTATTTGAAGCCGTTGACCGGCATCGCCACGAACATGTTCGGCCCGCCGCCGGTAATGTACTGGCATTCACGGCAGTGACACTGCGCCGCCATCATCGGCTCGCCCTCGGCCTCGTAGCGCACCTTGCCGCAATAGCATCCGCCTTCGAGTTTCATGACGTCCTCCCGGTTCTGTTGTCCCTATTCCGCCGCCGCGACCCCGCCTTGGCAAATCTTTTTTTGCCCCGGTCGCCCGTTTTGACATCGATCCGACGTTTCCGGGGTTAGGCTGCGGGCTCTACCGAAGGGTGAGACGCAGAAAGATCCAATCAAAGGGCGCAGCGTGCCGCTGAGCAGGAGCATGTGATGGACGAAACCGGTTTCTGGAAAATCGTTCAGGACGCGAACGACACTTCGGGCGGCAACATGGAGCGAAAATGCGGCGTGCTGCGGCAAAAAATCTCGGCCCTGCCTGCGGCGGACGCGATTGAATTCGCGCAACTGTTCGACACCATGATGGGCAAGGCCTACAGCCACACGCTGTGGGGCGCGGCTTACGTCATCAACGGCGGATGCAGCGACGATACTTTCGACGACTTTTGCTCCTCGTTGATTTCCCGGGGGCGTCAGGCATTCGAGCGTGCCTTGTCGAACCCGGATTCGCTCGCCGACGAACCTGACGACGACGAGGATTGGTTCTACGAAGGGTATCAATACGCCGTAACCGACGGCGTCGTGACGGCTGCCGGCGATCGGCCGCAACGGAGAATGCCGGATCAACCCGAGGGGGCCGAGTGGCAGGACGAGGACGAACTGGACGTCCTGTTTCCAAAGCTCAGCGCGAAATACGGCTGGCTCACGGGTAAGACCGCGTGATGGCGTTTGTCTCCTGGCAAAAAGAAAGGGGCCCCAGCTTGCGCTGGAGCCCCTCAACGGTCAGGGCATTGCCGGGTATGTGCCCGAACCGGAGTTGTGGATGCGACCCTCGGGACAACGACTACGTTGTCCCTGGGGATCGCACCCCGGAGAACTTACATGTTGTAGGCGCGCTCGGTGTGCTCGGTGACGTCGAGGCCTTCACGCTCGGTCTCGACGTTGACGCGCAGGCCGACGATCACGTCGACCACCTTGTAGATGATCGCCGAACCGATGCCCGACCACACCAGCGTGGTGCAGACGCCCCAGAGCTGCGCGGTCATCTGGGCGACGAAGTCGTACTCGCCGACCTTGCCGGCGACGTAATCCATCACGCCGGTGCCGCCGAGGGCCGGATTGACCAGGATGCCGGTGCCTAGCGCGCCGACGATGCCGCCGACGCAGTGGACGCCGAACACGTCGAGCGAGTCGTCATAGCCGAGCGAGTTCTTCACCACGGTGCAGAAGAACAGGCAGACGATGCCGACCACGAGACCGAGGACGATCGCTCCCATCGGACCGGCGAAGCCGGCTGCGGGTGTCACCGCCACGAGGCCCGCCACCGCACCCGACAACGCGCCGAGCACGGAAGGATGACCCTTGACGATCCATTCCGCAAACATCCAAGCCATCGCCGCCGCTGCGGTCGCAACGAAGGAGTTGGTCATGGCGAGCGCGGCGCCGCCGGAGGCTTCGAGGTTCGATCCGGCATTGAAGCCGAACCAGCCGACCCAGAGCAGCGAAGCGCCGATCATGGACATGGTCAGCGAGTGCGGGGCCATCAGCTCCTTGCCGTAGCCGACACGCTTGCCGATCAGCAGCGCACCGACGAGACCGGCGATACCGGCATTGATGTGCACCACGGTGCCGCCGGCGAAGTCGATCGCGTCCTTCTTGAAGATCCAGCCGGCGTCGGCTTTGATTTCGGCAAGCTTGGCCTCGGCGGCGGTCTTTGCCGCTGCGTCAGAGCCCGCTGCCGCGATCGCTTTGGCTGCATCCGTGATCGCGTCCGGACCGGGCCAGTACCAGACCATGTGCGCGATCGGCAGATAGATCAGCGTGACCCAGAGCGGCACGAACAAGGCAACCGCCGCAAACTTCATGCGTTCGGCGAAGGCGCCGACGATGAGGGCGGGGGTGATCGCCGCAAACGTCATCTGGAAGCAGACATAGATCAGTTCGGAGATGTTGGCGTCGACGCTGAAGGTCGCCGCCTTTGAATCCGTCGTGACGCCCATCAGGAAGGCTTTCGAGAAGCCGCCGATGAAGTCGGAACCGCCGGTGAAGGCGAGGCTGTAGCCATAGAGAGCCCAGAGCACGACGACGATGCAGACGGTGTAGAAAACCTGCATCAGCACCGAGAGCATGTTCTTGGAACGGACAAGACCGCCATAGAACAGCGCCAGGCCCGGGATGGTCATCAACAGCACCAGCACTGTCGACGTCAGCATCCAGGCATTGTCGCCCTTGTTGACGGTCGGTTCGGCGTAGGCCGCGGTCGCGGCGAGCATGCCGACTGCGAGGGCCGCCAGTCCCGCGCTATAGGGACGTTTAAACGTCATCGATTTTACTCCTGAATTGTAAGGTTTGAGCGCGAAATCAGAGGGCCGCGGCATCCGCCTCGCCGGTGCGGATGCGAACCGCATGGTCGAGGTTGATGACGAAGATCTTGCCGTCGCCGATCTGTCCGGTTTTGGCGGCTGACGTGATGGCGTCGATGGTCTTGTCGACCTGGTCAGAGGCGACGGCGACCTCGATCTTGATCTTTGGCAGGAAGCTCACGGCATATTCGGCGCCGCGATAGATTTCCGTGTGGCCCTTCTGACGGCCATAACCTTTGACTTCCGTCACCGTGAGGCCGTGAACGCCGATGGCGGTCAGGGCGTCGCGGACTTCTTCCAGTTTGAATGGCTTGATGATCGCCATAACAATTTTCATGGGTCTTGGTCCCCGCTTGGGCCCGGCTCGGAGGGACCGGGCGTTCTCGACTGAGATCACCTCGCGGAGATGTTCACTACGCGGGCACAGCCGGGACCCTTAGAATCAAATGCCGTGCCAGATCGAGACCGCTGCCTAACGGATTATGAATCCGGCTCTTTTCGTATTCTGGGGGGATTGCCCCTTCCTGCGCCATTCCGTCGCGCCCAAAGCGTAATCACGCATGCCCAAAACGTGGGCACGCGCTGACTGGCGACACAATCCTGCTTAGCGGCAGGGCAAGAAAACGGTAACGGGATGGGCAGCCTATTGCAGCGCTTCGCCATGCTGCGAGATGTCGAGCCCCTCCAGCTCCTGCTGCAGCGAGACCCGCAGCGGTGCAAACACGCCCACCAGTTTCAGCAGCACGAAGGTGATGCCGCCGGACCAGACCAGGGTGGCCAGGATCCCGTAGAACTGGGTCAGGACCTGTTGCGGATTGCCCTCGATCAGGCCGGCGGTGCCGCCGATCGCATTCACCGCAAAGACGCCGGCAAGCAGCGTGCCGGTCATTCCGCCGACGCCGTGGACGCCGAACACGTCGAGCGAGTCGTCATATTTGAGGCGCTGCTTGAGCCAGGTACAGGCCCAGAAGCAGAGCGTTCCCGCGACGACGCCGATCACGACGCCGTGCCATGGCGCCACGAAGCCGGAGGCCGGCGTGATGGTGCCAAGGCCCGCCACCGCCCCCGAGATCATGCCGAGCACCGACGGCTTGCGCCGCGTCGCCCATTCGATCGCGGCCCAGGTCAGCGCGCCGGCGCAGGCGGCCAGATGCGTCGCGGTGATCGCCATGACCGCGCGCGAATTTGCCGCCAGCGCCGATCCGCCATTGAAGCCGAACCAGCCGACCCACAGCAATCCGGTGCCGATCACGGCAAGCGACAGGTCGAACGGCGCGAGGTTCTCGCTGCCATAGCCATGACGCCGGCCCAGCACGGTCGCGGCTACCAGTCCGCCGATGCCGGCGGAAAGATGCACGACGAGGCCGCCGGCGAAATCCAGCACGCCCATGGTGGCCAGGAATCCGCCGCCCCAGACCCAGTGCGCGAGCGGCACATAGACGAACATGAACCAGCCGACGGAAAACAGGAGATAGGCCGAAAACCGCATCCGGTCCGCCACAGCGCCCGCCACCAGCGCCACCGTGATGATCGCAAACGTCATCTGGTAGAGCATGAAAAGCGCTTCCGGAATCGTCTTGGCCGCCGGGTTGACGCTCTCCATCGTCATGCCGATCAGGAACCAGCGGTCGAGCGTGCCGATCCAGGCGCCATCGCCGACAAAGGCCAGCGAATAGCCGAACGCCACCCAGAGTATGGAGATCAGCGCAACGGCAGCGAGGCTCTGCGCCATGGTCGCCAGCACGTTCTTCTTGCGCACCATGCCGGAATAGAACAGCGCCAGACCCGGTATCGTCATCATCAGTACGAGCGCGGTGGCGGCGATCATCCACGCCGTGTCGGCGGCGTTGATGGTGGAGGTCTCGGCGAAGGCCGGCGTGGCGAGCGCAAAACTCGCTGCAAGCGCGATGAGCGCAGCAAGGCCTGCTGCACGATGAGATGGTGCCCCCATGGAATCCCCCGCCGTGTTGTCGTGTCGTTGTCGTTTCTTGGCTTCGCGCGTTCGGCGTTGTCGCCGCCGCGCCTTGAATTCAGTGATGCCTCAGAGCGCGTCGCTATCGGTCTCGCCGGTGCGGATTCGGAGCGCGTGGTCGATTGGCGTAACGAAGATCTTGCCGTCGCCGATCTGCCCGGTGCGCGCGTTGGCGGTGATGACCTCGACTGCCTTGTCGGCAACGTCGGAGGCGACCGCGATTTCGATTCGAAGCTTGGGCAGGAAGTTCACGACATATTCGGCGCCGCGATAGATTTCAGTGTGGCCCTTCTGGCGGCCGTAACCCTTGACCTCGGTCACCGTCATGCCGTGGACGCCGATGGCCGTCAGCGCCTGGCGCACCTCGTCAAGCTTGAAAGGTTTGATGATCGCGACGACAAGTTTCATGGTCAGGCCTTCATTTCCATGGATACTTTTTAAGCACGTGGCAGGCCGACCGTCCGGCGGCTCGCTGCCTACACAAATCTGGCATCTTTCTGGGCAAATGGCACAAAAAAGTTGCAGGTAGAAGGGGAAAACATTTCGAGCTGGTGACGTCAATCACTGTACAGGCGGCCGCAACGTCCGCCAAAATAAGGTTTCACTCCCAGCCGCCCGCCGGCTTTCTCCATTTTCCACGGCTCAAGGAAATAAAATGTCGAACCGATCGTGGTTTTATGCCGCCAATGGCCAGCAACAGGGGCCGTATCCGGAGGCCCAGCTTCGCGACCTCATTACCCGGGGGGCTGTTGGCGCGGATACGCTGGTATGGACCGAGGGGATGTCGGGCTGGCAGCGGGCAGGAGAAATCCCAGGCTTGGTACCCGGCGGCTCGGGGCCACCCGCTTATGCGCAGCCCGGCGGCCCGCCCCCGGTCGGAGCCGGAAGCTACGCTGGCGGCGCGCTCTCGATCGACGTCAGCATTTGGGAGCTCCTCTGGCGCAGCATAGTGTTCGTCATCGGCATGGTGCTGGTGATTCCGTCGCCCTGGGTTGCGACCTGGTACTATCGTTGGGTCTTTTCCCGGCTTTACGTGCCGGGCCGGCCGAACCTCGCCTTCACCGGCCAACCCCTCGACATCTGGTATGTCTTCATTGCGATCGGCGTTCTGACTTATGTCGGTTCGGCCGACCTCTACTACCTGCAATACCTCTCGATCCCGATTCAGGCCGTGCTGGCGTGGATGGTCATCCGCTGGATCGCTGCGAACCTGAGCTCCAACGGCCAGCAGCTTCCGATCGCCTTCAACGGCAGCGCACTGGGCTATATCGGCTGGCAGGTGCTGTTGTATGTGTCGTTCATTACCATCGTCGGCTGGGCCTGGGTGGTCACGGCCTGGATGCGCTGGATCTGCCGCAACATCGACGGCACGCGTCGCGAAGTCATCTTCACCGCATCCGGACTGGAAGTGCTGTGGCGAACCCTCGTGTTCGTGATCGCCAGTTTCTTCATCATTCCGATTCCGTGGGTGCTGGGCTGGTACGCACGCTGGTATGCGTCGCAATTCGCGCTCGCCGAACGCGGTACGATGGCGAACGCGTAAGGAAGCGTTGCCGTTGGCGCGGAGTTTGTAGGGTGGGCAATGGCGCGCTTGCGCCATGCCCACCACGCCAGTCGTCGAAAGAATTGGGGGGCACGCTTCCGCCTTCGCACTTCGAGCTACGGCGGACAAGTCGCTTTGCCCACCCTGCGAGTTGCGTGGTCTTTATTTGCGCTGGCGCACCGAGCCTTCCTGGGCGACCGATGCCACCAGCGTCCCATCGGGCTTGAAGATCAGGCCGCGGGTCAATCCGCGGCCGTCTTGCGCGCTCGGCGAGTCCTGCGCGTAGAGCAGCCATTCGTCGGCGCGGAATGGCCGGTGAAACCACATTGCGTGGTCTAGGCTCGCCGGCATCATCCGCTTGTCGAACAGCGTGCGGCCATAGCGCGCCATCACGGCATCCAGCAGCGAGAAATCCGACGCATAGGCCAGCGCGCACAAATGCAGCGCTGGATCGTCGGGCAATTTGGCCGCGGTGCGAATCCAGACATGGATGCGACCGTCGTCGATCTTCTGGCCGAAATAGCGGCCGAGTTCGACCGGGCGCAGCTCGATCGGCCGGTCGGATTCGTAATAGCGGCGGATGAATTCCGGCATCTCGCGGAACATCGGCTGCTTCGCCACTTCCTCCGCGGTGAGTTTTTCCGGCGGCGGCACATCGGGCATCTTGTCCTGATGGTTGAAGGCGCCTTCTTCCTCCGCGTGAAACGACACCATGATGGAGAAGATGGCGTTGCCGTGCTGGATCGCGGTGACGCGCCTCGTCGAATAGCTCTTGCCGTCGCGTAAGCGCTCGACCTGATAGATGATCGGGATCTGGGGATCGCCCGGCAGGATGAAATAGCAATGGATCGAGTGCGGCAGCCGGCCTTCGACGGTGCGGCACGCCGCCACCATGGCCTGCCCGATCACCTGCCCGCCGAACACCCGCTGCCAGCTCGTCTTCGGGCTGTTGCCGCGGAACAGATTCACCTCCAGAGGCTCCAGATCGAGAATGGAAATTAGATCAATCAGGCCTTTGGACATGGGAGCGCTTTCGGTTGGTCATGTGTCATTCCGGGATGGTCCGAAGGACCAGACCCGGAATCTCGAGATTCTCAGGGGCGCAAGGGGCGCCCCGTAGTCCGATACTACGTATCGTCCCGGAATGACGGCTCAGCCTTGTTTTGTGAGCCTGTTTCGCCCAGCTAATATCAGGTAGCAAGCCTCGTCTAACGTGACGACGTAACCGGGTAAGGATCATATGGCGGCACAGCGAAGCATTGTCATTTGCGGCGGCGCCTTTGCCGGGCTGGCGCTGGCGCTGGCGTTCCGCCAGGGCCTCGGTCGGGACGTTCCCGTCATCGTGGCCGATCCCGCTCTGGCCACGCGGCCGAGCCGCGATCCACGGGCAACCGCCATTGTCGCCGCGTGCCGGCGGCTGTTCGAGGCGCTTGGCGTCTGGGGCCAGATCGCGGCCGACTCGCAGCCGATTCTCGATATGGTCGTCACAGATTCCAAGCTGGAAGACGCCACCCGGCCGGTGTTCCTTACCTTTGCCGGCAATGTCGAGCCCGGCGAGCCGTTTGCCCACATGGTCGAAAACCGCCGCCTGATCGATGCGCTGGTCGCGCGCGCCGAGGCGGAAGGCGTCGATCTTCGAGCCACCGCCGTTTCGGCTTACGATTCGCGCTCCGACGGCGTCGCCGTGACGCTCGCCGATGGCAATGTCGTCGAGGCAAGCCTGCTGGTCGCTGCCGATGGCGCGCGCTCGCGGCTGCGTGAGCGCGCCGGCATCGCCACCCATGGCTGGGACTACGATCAATCCGGCATCGTCGTCACCGTCGGCCACGAGCGCGATCATCACGGCCGCGCTGAAGAGCATTTTCTTCCCGCAGGGCCGTTTGCGATCCTGCCGCTGACCGGAAAGCGCTCGTCGCTGGTGTGGACGGAGACCCGCACCGAGGCCGCGCGCATCATCGCGCTCAGCGAAGCCGAATTCCATGACGAACTCGAGAAGCGCTTCGGGCTGCATCTCGGCGAGATCAAGGCGCTCGACCAGCCGCGCGCGTTTCCGCTCGGCTATTTCGTCGCGCGTTCGTTCATCGCCGAGCGGCTGGCGCTGGTCGGCGACGCCGCGCATGTGATTCATCCGATCGCAGGGCAGGGCCTCAACATGGGCCTGAAGGATGTCGCTGCGCTGGCCGAGGTCGTGGTCGATGCAGCCCGGCTCGGCATCGATCCCGGGCAGGCCGACGTACTCGACCGCTACCAGCGCTGGCGTCGCTTCGACACCATGGCGATGGGCCTCGCCACCAACTCGCTGAACTTCCTGTTCTCCAACGAATCGACGCTGCTGCGCACCGTGCGCGACATCGGTCTCGGCCTGGTGGATCGCGCGCCGCCGCTGAAAAGCATTTTCATCAAGCAGGCGGCAGGATTATCCGGCGAGGTGCCCCGGTTGTTGAAGGGCGAGGCGTTGTAGTTTCCGCACCGTCATTGCGAGGAGCGAAGCGACGAAGCAATCCATTTCGCCACAAGCGGCGAAGTGGATTGCTTCGCTTCGCTCGCAATGACGCGGAGGGGCCGGTGTGGCCGATCAATCGATCTTCCGCGCCTCTTCCGGCAGCATGATCGGAATGCCGTCGCGAATGGGATAGGCGAGTTTCGCCGAACGCGAGATCAGTTCCTGTCGGGCTGAATCGAATTCGAGCGGACCCTTGGTCACCGGACAGACCAGGATCTCCAGCAATTTCGGATCGACGGTGCTGTCGAGGCGTTCGGGCAGGGCGTTCATCTATCGTCTCCGGATTGGCGTGGTCCTTAGCATACAAGACCGCTTGATGTCATGACGTTGCCATCCGCACCAGCTCGTCGATGACGGCCTGCTGCCGCGCCTTCGGCAACGGCTGATCCGATAGCGCAAATCCGAGAAACGCCCAATAAAGGATTTGCGCGCGGGTGCGGGCGGCTTCCGCCGACAGGCCCGACTGCGTCAGAAGGCCCTCCACATAGTTCAGCCGCCGGCGGTCGATCGCCTGCACGGCAGCACGCGCGGCGGGCTCGACGCTGGCCCAGCTGCGTACGGCTCTCTCCAGCATCAGCCGTTCGCCGAACACGCGGCGCAGCAGCCGCGCCAGCGGGTTCTCGTCATTCGACGCTGCCTCGACATTAGCGATGATCTGCTCGGCAGCGACCTCGTGCCAGCGCGCGAGGACCGCGGCGTGGAACGCGGCGATATCGGCAAAATGCCAGTAGAAGCTGCCGCGCGACACCCGCAGCGTCTTCGCCAGCGTATCCGCCTTGAGCGCGGTGAAGCCGCGGCTCGCCAGCGCTTTCAGGCCCTGGTCGACCCAGTCCTTTGCAGAGAGTTGATCGCTCATATTCCCGCTACCATACACTACTGTATTGACAGGCGCCAGAACGCGGCGCATAACCATACAGTGCTGTATGGAGGCGTTCCGATGCGCGATCTCATTCTGCAGTGTGCCGGTGTCGCCGGCATAATAGTGGCCCTGATTCACGGGGTTTTGGGAGAAACCAAGGTGTTCGCCAAAGCTACCATCCAGCCGGAGAGCTTGCGGACCCTTATCCGACTGGTCTGGCAGGCGGGCACGGTGGCGTGGATCGGCGGCGGCGTGCTGCTGATTGCCGCGCCGTCGATGGGATCTGAGAGCGCACGGCACTGGATCGTGGTGACGATCGTCGCGGTCTACGCCTTTGCGGCCGCCGCCAATGCCTGGTGGTCGCGCGGCCGCGGTTTCGGCTGGAAAGCGCTCGGCGCCGTCGTTGTGCTGGCGGTCGCGGGCTACTAGCTCACGAGGTCTCGACCATCGTGCGCTGGTAGCCGGAGAGCGCGGCGGGATACGGGCCGCAAATTTTGCCGTGATTTCACGGTGCACGCGCGTCATTTCGCAAATTAGTTTTACGCTGCAATAAGCATGCAGTCGGTCATTGCCGCAAATTAACGTGAAGGAAGCTGGTCAAATATCTCATCGACGGTGTTACCGATGGGATCAACAGCATGTTTCGCGTTCTTAGCTGTCTTACTGCCGAGCACGATTGGCGACTTGTTTTGCTCGCCGGCCTGGTTTGCTTCGTTGCCTGTATCGTTGCCGTCACGATTTTTCATCGCGCCGTCGCGTCGCAAGCCAGGACGCGGCTGATCTGGATTGCGATTGCCGGCGCCGCGATCGGATACGGGATATGGGCGACCCATTTCATCGCCATGCTCGCCTATGAGCCGGGCGTTTCAACCGGGTACGGCATCGCCTTGACCGCATTGTCGCTCGCCGCGGCGATGATACTGACTTCCTGCGGACTTGGTTTTGCTGCCAGCGATCCAGACCGGTGGCGTGCCCCCGTCGGTGGCGCGGTTATCGGCGCCGGCATTGCGAGCATGCACTATCTCGGCATGTGGGCGCTCGAGGTGCCCGGCCACGTGAGCTGGGCGCCGGATCTCGTGCTGGCATCGATCGCTTTCGGCATGTTCTTCGGCTGTGCCGCTCTGGCCATCGCTACGCGCCATATCGACCGGCGGAGAACGCTTGCTGCCGCGCTCCTGCTGACGCTGGCCATCGTCTCGCATCATTTTATCGCGATGGGCGCGGCGTTGATCGTTCCCGATCCGACGCGGACGACCGACACCTTGTCGCTTTCTCCGACCTTCCTCGCGCTGCTGATTGCCGGCGTGGCCTTGTCGGTGCTCGGGATGAGCCTTATCGGGGTGCTGGCGGATCGCCGTCTTGCCAACCGTACCCGCAAATTCGAGGAAATCATCAGCCAGTTGTCGCTCGCCCGGCAAGAGGTCGAAGCATCGCAAAGAGAATTGCAGGAACAGAAGCTCAGGTTGGACACGGCCATCAATCACATGGGCGAGGGCCTTTGCATGTTCGATGCCGAGAAGCGGCTTGTCGTATGCAATGATCGCTATGCCAAAATGTATCGGCTGCCGCCGGAACTGCTGGAGCCGGGAACGCCGCACCACGAAGTCATCGCGCATCGGATTGCGAACGGCATTCTCAAAGGCGAGACCAGCGATAGCGCCGCGAACCGGTTGCTCTCCGCGCTGAATGCGTTGCCGCCCGACGCCGTCGCAAGCAGGGTCGACGAACTCGCCGACGGTCGATTGATCTGCGTTACCCGGCAACCAATGGCAGACGGAGGATGGGTGGCAACTCACCTCGACGTCACCGAGCAGCGACAGTCCGAAGCCAGAATCATTCATATGGCCCAGCATGACGCGCTGACGGACCTGCCCAATCGCGTACGGCTGCGGGTGCGCATGGAGCACGCCCTCGCAATCACCCGAGAGGGAGGATCCGGCCTTGCCGTGTTCATGCTCGATCTCGATCGCTTCAAGGAAGTCAACGATACGCTCGGCCATCCGGCAGGCGACCGGCTCCTGCAAGCCGTCGCCGCGCGGTTGCTCGAATGCATCCGCGATACCGCCCTGATTGCACGGCTGGGCGGCGACGAGTTCGCCGTTATCGACTACGTGACCAACCCCGTCGTCGAAGCCACGGGTCTCGCCGAGAAAATCAGCCACGCGCTTTGCAAACCGTTCGATCTTGGCGATCATCAGGTGACCATCGGCACCAGCATCGGCATTGCCATCGCGCCACGCGACGGCGCCAACCCTGACGAGATCCTCAAGAGTGCGGATCTCGCGCTCTATTCGGCCAAGAGCGGCGGGCGCGGTTCATTCCGCTTCTTCGAGCCCGAGCTGGACCAGCTCATGCATGCCCGGCGCAATATGGAGCGCGACATGCGTGATACGCTTGCCAGGGGTGAATTCGAGCTTCATTACCAGGCGATCATCAATGCCGGAAGTGGCGAACCCTCCGGCTTTGAGGCACTCTTGCGCTGGCATCATCCGCAACGCGGTTTGATCATGCCGGCCGAATTCATCCCGCTGGCGGAAGAGACAGGCTTGATCCTGCCCATCGGAGATTGGGTAATGAGGGCCGCTTGCAGCGAGGCGGCCAAATGGCCCGATGACCTCAAGATCGCGGTAAATCTGTCACCTGCTCAATTCAGGAGCAAGGAGCTGGTTTCGACCATCGTCGGCGCGCTCGCGAACTCGGGCATAGCTGCCCAGAGGCTGGAGCTCGAGGTCACCGAAACGATCACCATGCATGACAGCGAGGCGGTGTTCGCTGCGCTGGATCAGCTGCACGGACTGGGCGTGCGAATTGCCCTCGATGATTTCGGCACCGGCTATTCATCGCTGAGCCTGCTTCAGAAGTTTCCATTCGACAAGATCAAGATCGATCGTAGCTTCGTCAACGCGTTGTCGGGTACAAACGAAGAGTCACGGCTGATCGCACGCGCGGTGGTTCGGTTTGCAACCAGTCTCGGCAAGACGACGACAGCCGAAGGAGTCGAAACCGGGGAACAGCTGGCGATTCTCCGCGCAGAGGCATGCGATGAAATGCAAGGCTATTACTTCAATCGGCCAATATGCGCCGCCGAAGTTCTGAAAATGATGCACCGACACGTCAAATCCCTGAGGCGGCCTAGCGAAGTCAGGGCAGCCGCGTACTGACGGCGGGATTGAGTCTACTGCAACCCGGTGTCGCCGCTGGTGCGCTTCTTGGCGAGGTCCATTTCGGTCACCGCGATCAGGATCTCGGCGCGGGTTTTCAGGTCGGGCGCTTCCAGCATCGCCTGCTTCTCCGCCGGGCCGTAGGGCGACATCATTGCGAGAGCGTTGACCAGCGCCTCGTTCGGCGCGCTCTCGATACCTTCCCAATCCACTTTCAGATTGTTGGCGTTGAGAAAGTCGGTCAGCACGTCGAGCAAGGCCGTGCGGTCGACCGCTTCCTCGCCCTTGCGCGCGACGAAATCGTCGACATAAGGGAAGAAGTCCACCTTGCATTGCCGGTACGCGGTCAGGACCCTGATTTCCTCCACGACCTTGAATCGGGCGACGCCGGTCAATTCGAGGATGTAGCGCCCGTCGCCGGATTCGGCGAGCTGGGTGATGCGGCCGACGCAGCCGACCCGGAAGAGCTCTGGCCTTGCCTCGTCTCTAGAGTGGGAAATATCCGGCTGGATCATCCCGATCAGCCGGTGACCGTCGCGCAGTGCGTCGTCCACCATCGCCAGATAGCGCGGCTCGAAGATATTGAGCGGCATCTGGCCGCGCGGCAGCAACAGCGCGCCCGGCAACGGAAACACCGGAACGATTTCGGGAAGCTCGCCGGGTCCGCGGTATTCGGCATTGATCGGCATCGGCGGTTCCGGTCAGTTTCTTGGTTTGGTGCGTATGCTCTTCACAAACCAGTTTCCACGGATTTGGATCGGTCTACGAGAAAAGAATCGTCGACAGCCGCTTTCGTCCCTCGACGGTCGCTTCGTCGGCGCCGCCCCAGGCCTCGAAGAACTGCACGAGCTGCTTGCGCGCGCCGTCATCGTTCCATTTTCGATCGCGCTTGACGATCTCCAGCAACTGGTTGGTCGCCTCGCTGCGCTTGCCGAGCGCGTTGAGCGCGGTCGCCAGGTCAAATCGCGCCTGATGGTCGAGCGGGTTTGCGGCGACCTTCTGCTCCAGCTCGGTCACCGGGCCGACCGACTGCGCCTGCTCGGCGAGGTCGATCGAGGCCTGCACCGCCTTGACCGCAGCGTCGTTGCGCTTCGATTCCGGAACCATCGCCAGGGTCTGCTTGGCCTGTTCGATCGCGCCCGTCGTCACGTAGCACTTCGCCAATCCCGCCAGCGCCGCGATATTGGTAGCATCAAAGCCCAGCACCTCGGCATAGATCTGGGCTGCTGCGGCCGGATCGCCCTCCGCCAGCACGGCCTCGGCTTCCTGCAGGATTTCCGCAATGTTCGGCTCGCCCGGCGCTGTCATGCCCTTGGTCAGCTTGTCGATGAAGGCGTTGACCTGGCTCTCCGGCACCGCGCCCATGAAGCCATCAGCGGGTTGGCCGTTGACGAACGCGATCACGGCCGGGATCGACTGGATGCCCATCTGGCCCGGAATGGCCGGATGGTGGTCGATATTCATCTTGACCAGCTTGACCTTGCCCTTGGCGGCGCGGACCGCCTTTTCGAGCACGGGCGTGAGCTGTCGGCAGGGGCCGCACCATTCCGCCCAGAAGTCGATCAGCACCGGCTGCCGCTTCGATTCCTCGATGACATCCTTCACGAAGGCCTGGGTGGTCGTCTCCTTGATCAGATCGGGTACTGCCTGCGGTGCCGGGCCGCCGCCCTGCTCAACTATCGTCACGGTATCCTCGCCTGATGTGCTTTGCGGGTGCTGGTCGGAAACAGGGTGGGGTTCTAGCACGTCCCGGAACCAAGTTCTCATCCGCTAGATGGCGGCTTGGCCACAAAATTCAATTGGTCGCAGGGGGGCGTTCCGCCACCCGGCCCGAGCGGAGATCGGGGGCAAAAAACCTCCGCCCGCCCCCGTCATGCGGTGATGGGGGCGGTACTTGAGGCTTGCGCCGGTGTCGATTGGCGTTCGGGACGCGGGCCGCGCCGTTCGGAGCCCTCCTGTTGGCGTTTGGGGCAGAATCGCCCGCAGGCCGATAGTGACCCGATCCTGGTTCCGAATCGCACCCTTTGACCCGGTTGGGCCGATCGGGCGTGGTTTCGAGCTGATTCGAGCACGTTTGTTAATGAAATCGATTAAACAGGCGTCATCAGATTGCGTTCGGACTGTTGCATTCCCGGTCCGCATTTGGCATAGGTCTGCCGCTGACGGCGAGCGATCGCCGCCATCTCGGATGCGGGTGTAGCTCAGTGGTAGAGCACGACCTTGCCAAGGTCGGGGTCGAGGGTTCGAGCCCCTTCGCCCGCTCCAGATTTCTTTGATCGGCAACGCCATGATCCAACGACAGGCCGCCCTTTGGCGGCCTTTCGTTTGCGCCGTTGCGGCGCGCTTACCTCGGAATGCGATAGACCCAGATCCGGGCCTTTCCTGAGTTCACGTTGCGAACCAGGCCGGGGAAGACACCGCTGACCGGCTTGTTCAGATAGATGAACAATTGCCCGTCGCGGGTGGCTCTGAATTTCTCGTCGAGCCGCCCGTTCGTCGGCTCGCCGTCAATGAAGTTCTCCTCATTGCCGGTCTCGCCGTAGCGAAGGATAACGCGTCCCATGGGCCGGTCGAGTGTCCGCTTGAGCGGATAGGCTGCTGCAAGCAAACCGAACCGTCCGAGCGCAACGGCTGAATCGAGCACGCCGTCATTCTTCCAATCGGGCAGGAAGGCGCGAAGCGGCATACCACCCGGCCCCGACGGCGCGCCGAGGAATCGCCAGTCGTCGTCCTTCTCCAGGACGAACTGATATTGTCCGCGCCTCTCAAGCGTGACGCCGACCGGCGTGCAAAGGTTGGCGGTGTCGAATTCGGCAAGATCGACGCCACGACACGCTGTCGAAGCGCAGGTGCTGGGGAAGCTGCCGTCGGAGGCCCGCTTGCACAGCTTCATGTCATCCGGATCGCAGACGTCGAGCGCGACCGGCTTCTGCGCCGGTTTGCAAAAGTTGCCGAGGCTGTCGCGGATATTGAAGAGATAGTGGCTGGCAAGCGAAAAGCCGCCGACCAGGAAGATGACTGCAAAAAATGCAGGGGCAACCTTCAGCTTGATGTCGGTGATGAATTGTCGGTAGACGTCCTTCAGCCTGAAGCCCGCGATGAAGCTATCGCTGAGCAACATCGTGATCAGGATGACGACGGCGAAAAACTGGAAATAGGGATGCGTGATGCGTTTGATGAAGGTCTGCAGCGAGGTGGACGCCTGCGGCAATTCGTAGCCAAACCATCCTGGTACTGGATAGAGCGCGATCAGCAGCAAAACGGAGAGAATCGCAATCGGCAGCGCGATCGCGCCGCTTGGCGCTTTGGATTTGCCGTGATGCAAGTCGACCTTTGCAAGGCTCACCCGCCATGCATGACGCATCTGATCGGTGATCCGGCCTCGAAGGCGGGCGCTCAACCATAACAGCAGCGCGACAAGGCTTGCACAAAGCACAAACCAGAGCGGCTCTCTTGCATAGGCATTGATCCAGCGTGAGGCCGCCCCCGGAAGGGCTAGGCCTACCATACGAATGACATCGGAAAGCGGACGCAGCGGCGAGGCGAACTCGGCTTGAGCCGGCACCGTCGACGTCAACGGGTAGGTCAGCAGATAGATCGACGCTATGACGGTCAGGAAATAGATGATGCGACGGCGCCAGATCGAACTTCCGACGACATGCTCTTGGACGAACTCACGCTGGTGGGCGTTGGCCAGGCTCTCATATTTCGGTCTGCCCGGCGGGACGGTCAGCCTGTCCGGGGTGACGATCCTCTCGTCATAGGTCAGAATTTCATATGCCGGTGGCAATCCCACCGGTGCATAGAGATGCGCATCGATGGCGATCCGGTCGAACACGCTCTCGTGGATTTTCGGTACTGCGATCTTCACGCAGTCGCGCTTGTCATCGGAAAATCTCGTGTCCGAAAGCGCGGCTACGCTTCGCGGGCCGTACCGGTAGTAACCGCCCAGCCCATTTCGTGAATCATAGATGCGGCCGTCCTTGTCCTGGATCGACCGTACCCGGATGAAAGCGTCGGGATCGGCGTTTGGTGCCGCCTTCAGGGTCAGCCCGCGGCGGCGCGCCTCGGACAATATCCAGGTGAGCGAGACGTGGGCGAGCGAGTCGTCCGGATATCCGCCACCCACATTGGAGTGCACGCCAGCGAACCAGACCTGGGTGATCCGGTTCGGATCGGTTTCCGGACTCTCGTCCCACAGCAGCGGATGGAATGTGGTGCGCTCATCGTCCAGCGACAGGGCGTGGCACGCCTTGCGGACCAGCGGATGAAGTTGCCGGTCAGGGAGTTCGAGCGGCCAAAGATAACGGCTGACCCCACGCGTCATCTCGTCGATGGGCAGGCCGTAGGCGGCAACCGTATCCCAAAGGCCCAGGAAAGCCACGTGGTCTACCGGGCGTTCATTCTTGTCGTGCTTGGCGGAAACGAACAGGTTGCGCAGCTTTCGAAACACCCATTCGACCTGAAACCGTGACTTGAACGTTTCGGCCCGGTGCGCCCGGTAGGCCGCGGCGACCTTTCGATCGAGCTCCTCCTCGGTCCGGTAATTCACCAGTCCCTGGGCGCAGATCAGTCCGTTCACGACGCGGATGGTGAAGGCGCCCCGGCTGAAGCCGAACGCAAAGATGTCGTCGCTTTGCCAGGGGCCGTATCGCTCCGCCCGATTTTCGGTCCTCGCCGCCACGGCTTCGAGCGCCAGATAGTCGAGATGCGAGCAATAGTTGCGGCAGACGAATTTGTAGATATCGAGCGCGTTTCGCTTCAGCCCGAAACCGAACGCGCCGCCCAGGATTGCAAACGGCTTGAAGGAGGAGGTGCCGACTCCGTCGTCGTAAAACGCGATCTGTTGCGAGCTGGTCAGATCCAGCGATTCAAAGACCCGCCAGACATTCGTCCGCCAGACCTTGCCGGCGGAATTGCCCGTGCCGTCCGAGAGCAGGATGATCCGCTTGTTGGCCATACGGACGCTCGCTCAACTCGGTCGACGGGGACCGACATTTGTCAGGGTATGCGAAAGTTTCTCAGGGATTCATTCTCTGCCGTATGAAATGGGCCACAATTGCGTTGTTCGTTTGCCCACAGGAAACGACAACGCGTGCGATCCGCTTGATATGGAACGCCGCCCACTCGTGTGCCTTGTGGAGAGACGGTCGCGTTTCGCTCGATGCGAATATTGCGGTGCAGCGGGCACAATGGCGAACGTTGTTCGAGCCGCCATGAGTTATCAATCCGTCTCACAATTTGCTTTCGTCGGACGGAGCCGCGGCGCCCGCGCTTCTCTCCCCGATGGGATGTGCTACCATTTCCCGGTCTGTTCTCACTTCACCAGACCAAGTTCGTCTCTCGAACGTTCCCAAATAAATAACACGCGCAGCCGCCAGGCTGCATAGGGAGTGACGCGATGAAATCGGCTTTCAATCGATCCATTCTTGCGCTCGCAGCCATCCTCGTTGTCGCGGGGGCCAGCCAGGCCAGCGCGCAACAGAAGCCTCTGAAAAAATACGAGTCCGGCACCAAGGATTTCTGGACCAACCCGCCGCCGGACTGGTTCCTCGGCGACGAGACCGAGGCCCAGAAAGGTCAGGCGCCGCCTTCCGGTCCGCCGACCGGCGCATCGGAGGCCGAGCTTGCGGCGATGATGAAGAAGATCAAGCTGCCTGATGGCTTCAGTATCGAAGTCTACGCCTCCAACGTGCTGGAGGCTCGACAGATGGCCTGGGGTGACAAGGGCACGCTGTTTGTTGGCTCCTTCAGCCTCGGCAACGTCTATGCGATCAAGGACAATGGCGGAAAGAGGGAGGTCAAGACCGTCCTCAAGGGTCTCAACATGCCCACCGGTCTGGCGTTCCTTGACGGCTCGCTCTACGTCGTCGCGATCAAC
Organism: Bradyrhizobium jicamae; assembly: GCF_001440395.1. Taxonomy (GTDB): domain Bacteria; phylum Pseudomonadota; class Alphaproteobacteria; order Rhizobiales; family Xanthobacteraceae; genus Bradyrhizobium; species Bradyrhizobium jicamae. The sequence goes on from NZ_LLXZ01000039.1 coordinate 66,734, forward strand.
AAGCTGATCAAATACGAAAACGCCGAAGCCAATCTCGACAAGCTCGGCGAGGGCAAGGTGGTGTATGACGACATGCCGACCTACGTCGCGCATGGCTGGAAATACATCGCCGTCGACAAGGATGGCTGGTTCTATCTGCCGTTCGGACCGCCCTTCAACATCGGCATTCCGCCGACCAGCCTCTCGCAGATTCGCCGCGTCGATCCCAAGACCGGCAATGCCGAGATCTGGGCGCTCGGCGTCCGCAACAGCGTCGGCGGCGACGTCGATCCGCGTTCCGGGCGTTACTGGTTCACCGAGAACGCGCGCGACTGGATCAGCGATGACATGCCGAGCGACAAGCTCAACATGATCTCGAAGATCGGCGAGCATTTCGGCTATCCTTATTGCCATCAGGGAGACATGCCGGACCCGAAATTCGCGATGGGTCACAAGTGCTCGGAGTTCACGCCGCCCGTGGTGAATCTTGGTGCGCACGTGGCGCCGCTCGGCATGAAGTTCTATACCGGCGATCAATTCCCGGCCGAGTACAAGAACAACATCCTGATCGCCGAGCACGGCTCCTGGAACCGCTACAAGTACCAGGGCGCCCGGATCAAGCGCGTGATCGTCGATGCCGACGGCAAGAACCCCAAGTCGGAAATCTTTGCTTCCGGCTGGCTCGAGGGTGATACGGGCTATCTCGGTCGGCCCAACGACGTCATCCTTGCCAAGGACGGATCGATACTGGTGTCCGACGACTGGGCCGGCGCCGTCTATCGCATCAGCTACAAGAAGTAGGACGTGAACGATCGGAGGCTGCGGTTACTCGGGAACGGGTGGCCGCAGCCTCCGTTGTTTGCAGCGTATGGCGGAGAGTAGCTGAGATGCGAAGGGCATTGGTCGGAGCGCTGGTGGTTCTGATGTCTTGCGGCTCGTTTGCCTACGCCGCCGATATCGCCGCCGGCAAGGAAAAGGCCGAGCTCTGCGTCGGCTGCCATGGCGAGAACGGCATTTCGCAGATGGAGAACATGCCCTCGCTGGCGGCTCAGCCGGACCTGTTCATTCAGTGGCAGCTCGTGTTCTTTCGGGCCGGCACCCGCAAGAACGAGCAGATGCAGCCGATCGTCGAACAGCTCAACAATGAGGATATCCGCAACCTCGGCGCCTACTTTGCTTCACTGCCACCGCCGAAGACGCCGAAACCCGACGACAATCCGGATCTGTCAGCCAAGGGCGCGCAGGCGGCCGCCGGCCGGCGCTGCGCCTCCTGCCATTTGGATACCTATGCCGGCACCAAGGCCGTCGCCCGCATTGCCGGCCAGCGCGAAGAATATCTCGTCAAGGCGCTGCGCGACTACAAGTCGGGCGTGCGGGCCGGCGGCGCGATGGCGGCGATGGCCGATGTCGCCTTTCCGCTGAGCGAGGAAGAGATCGAGGCGCTGGCACATTATCTCGCGCATCTCTAGATGCGGACGGGGTGGGTTGATCTCTCCACTCGGGCACTATCGGATGTGGAGAGACCGTCACCCCACCCCGCCGCTCATTGCATGAGCGTCGACCCGCCCCCTCAAGGGGCGGGTGAGGGATCATCCCCGCTGCTTCTCATACGCCTTGAGATGGGTGTAAGCGATCCGCAGCTTCGGTACCGGAATCTTGGCGGCGTCGGCCCGGGCAACGAGATCGCCGATCACGTGATCGGCCTCGACCGGCAGGCCCGCCTTGATGTCGCGGAACATCGAGGCGGTCATTGGCGAACCCTCGGTCGTCAACAGGCCGGCGGTGCGCTGGAAGAACGGGCCGGCTGGTTCAAAGCCCGAGGCCTTTGCAATCGCGGCGCACTCATCGAGCATGCCGAGCAGAAAATCCTTGCCGCCGGCAACGGCCAGGATGTTGCCGACCGAGGTGCGCATCAGGCAGGTGGAGGCCGCCAGCGAAGCCAGGAAAACCCACTTCTCCCACATGTCCTGCATGATGTGTTCGCTGGCGACGGCGCCGAACTTGCCGCTGTCGAACGCTTTCGCGATCGCGCGCACCCGCTCCGACATCGCACCGTCACGCTCGCCGAAATTGAGCGACTGCATCGGCGCGAGCTGCACCACCTCGCGGGCCTCGTTGAGCGTCACCGCAATCGCGCAGAGGCCACCCAGCACGCGTTCCGCTCCAAATTTCTTGTCCAGCACGTTGAGGTGCAGCAGGCCGTTGAGCAGCGGGATGATCGCAGTATTCGGTCCGACCGCAGGAGCAAAGGACTTGATCGCGTCTTCGAGGTCGAACGCCTTGCAGCTCAGCAGCACCACGTCGAACGGCTCGGCGAGCTTGTCAGCCTGCACCGTCGGCGGGTTCTTCAGTGTCACATCGCCGGCGGGACTCTTGATGACAAGGCCTGCGCTCGCGAGCTCGGAAGCGCGCTTCGGCCGGACCAGGAAGGTGACATCGTTCCCGGCCTGCAGCAGCCTGCCGCCGAAATAGCCGCCGATGGCGCCGGCGCCGACCACGAGAATACGCATGGAACAACTTCCTCTTGTTATTGGTCTTGGAGTATTGGTCTTGGAGGCGACGAATGGCGAGTAGAAAATATCGGCTTCTTCCTGCTCCCAACTATTCGCCGCTCACCATGCGCTTCTTTACCACTTCCCGCCAAACAGTCGAATCGGGGCGGCTATTTCCCCGAGATCATTTCCTCGACTTCGCGAAGCTGTTCCTTGCCGAAAAACATTTCCTTGCCGACGAAGAAGGTCGGCGAGCCGAACGCGCCACGCTCGACCGCGTTTTGCGTATTCTCGATCAGCTTGGCCTTTACATCGGTGTCCTGCGAGCGCGCCAATAGCCTGGCGGCATCGAGGCCGGACGAGGCCAACGCTTTGGCCGCAACTTCGGGATCATCCATTTTCTTCGGCTCGACCCACATGTGATGGAAGGCAGCCTCGACATATTTCTCGAATACGCCCTCGAACTGGGCTGCTATCGCCGCGCGCATCAAATGCAGCGTGTTGACCGGGAAGAACGGGTTCCAGACATAAGGCTTGACCCCGAACCGCTTCAGGAAGCGCTCGGTCTCCAGCGCGTGGAATTCGCGCTTGTTCTTGATGCCGGCGAATGCTTCGGCGGGCGATCTGTTGTTGGTGGCCTTGAAGATGCCGCCGAGCAGGACCGGCACATACTCGAACTTCACGCCGGTGCGTTGTTCGATCGCGGGGATCGCCTCGTGGCTGAGGAAGGCGTTGGGGCTGCCGAAGTCGAACAGGAATTGCGGATTTGAGGTCACGGCAGTCTCCTTGGATGTTTTGCCGCATTCTGGCGCATGGCAACCATCGCGTCCACAGTATTATGACGAGCGTAATATTGTAGGAACGCGCGAGCTGTTCCGTCGCTAAACCAGCCGTTGAAGCGGACGGCGGCGCCATACCAGCGCGTAGTAGCCGAACTGCAGGACGAACATGGCGCAGAACACGATAGGGTAGGCGGCCCAGACCCCTTCCAGCCCGACGGTCCGGCTCAGGATCACGGCAGCGGGTATCTCGATCGCGACGATGGCGAAGATCGACAGCAGCATCGGAGCCAGGGCGACGCCGCCCGCACGCATCGCGCCCGAGAAGACGGTCGCCATCCCGAACGGCACCGAACTCCACAAGGCAATGGCCAGGAGGTTTCTTGCGAGATCGAGCACGGCGGCGTCGGTAATGAAGATGCCCAGCACGACACGGGGAAACAGACTGATCAGCGCCACCAGCCCGCCGGTCAGGACGAGATTGAGGAGCAAGCCAGTCCGGACGATGGCGTCCAGCCGGTCGCTCTGGCCGGCGCCGATCGCCTGCGCGCCGAGGATCGACACCGTGATCGAAATCGATATCGCGGTGAACTGCGCATAGCCCATGATCTGGTTGACCGCGCCATAGGCGGCGGTCGCATCAGAGCCGAAGCCGTTGACGAGGCCGAGCAGCACCAGTTCGGCAACCGCCATCACCACCATCCCGACCGCGCTCGGGATTCCGATGCCCAGAATCTTGCCGAGCAGAACGCCATCCAGCCGCAGCCTGCGCAGGAATTCGGCATCCGGCGCCAGCGGACTCTTGCTGTGACGCAGATATAAGCCGAGCACCAGCAGCGTCAGCGCGTTGGAAGCAGCCGACGCCCACGCCGGGCCGGTCACGCCGGTGGCGGGCAATCCGAGCCAGCCGCGCATGAGCAGTGGCGTCAGGGTCAACCCGATCGCAGTCGACAAGGCCAGCGCCAACAGCGGCGTCAGCGTGTCGCCGATCCCGCGCAGCATCGCCGTCATCAGCAGGAAGACGAAGCCGAGCGGCATGGTCAGCAGCACGACACGTGCGTAGGCGCTGGCCTGATCGAGAATATCGGGCGGCGTCGCGAGCGCGTTCATCAATTGCCGGCTGAACAGCCCGCCAAGCACGGCAATGGTGGCGGCAAGAAGGAGGCCGAGCGCGAGCGTCGCGCCCGCCACCGCCTTCACTCTGTCCTGTTCGCCCGCACCCCAGGCCTGCCCGATCAGGACGGTGGCGCCGGTAGAGAGGCCCATGACGAACGCGAACAGAAAAAACATCACGGGAAAAAACACCGATACCGCCGCCAGCGCGTCGACCCCGATCATCTGGCCGAGCAGCGCGTTGCTCACGGTGCCGAACAGCGATTGCAGCGCGTTGCTCAGCATCAGGGGTGCGAGGAAGACGAGGAACGTCTTCCAGAGAGGGGGGGATTTCGACACGACAGTTTTCCTGCTGAAGACGTGACAGATCGTTGCCGCGCACCGGTGCGATGGCGGATGAGAGAGACTTGGCAGATGGGCTAGAGCGCGATCGCGCCTAGGGCTCGGCGCGATCGCTGAAGGCGAGCTTGACGACGTGGTCGCGGATATCGTCGGGCCAGCCGGCGACGAGGCCGACGAATCGCCGCCGGTCATCGGCGAACAAGGCGCGCGAGGCTTCCTCGAAGCCCGCGAGGTTGCCGGCCATCACGGACATGAAGCGATAGGCGGCATCCCTGGCCGCGCGCGCGCGATCCAGATCGCCATTGGCGCGGCGTGCTTCTTCCACGAGCTTTCGCAACGCCACGGACGCGCCGCCGGGCT
>NZ_LLXZ01000040.1 GCF_001440395.1 Bradyrhizobium jicamae
TTGATTTCCCTGGCGATTTGGAATGAGGTGACGGCTTGATCATTCCGGTTGCCTCTTAAAACCTCAACCGCACCAACCACATGCGCCTGGCCGAAGGCGGCGCTTTTCCCTTGCCTTCCTAATCGGGTGGGCAAAGTCAACTCATTCCTACGCTTTTCTTCGACCCTTCGATCTTCCGCCATTTCCGACTCCCTGCATCATCAACGCGCAAACTTCACCACAGCCGCGACCGCGACGTGCATTCACCAGGCGGGGTCCATGCGTTCCTTCGCGTTCAGCACTTCGGCCGTCGCATGCTCTTCATCAGGTTCGTAAACAGGGCTGTCCAAGCAGTCCGGCGCTCTCGTCCCCGAAGGGCGGCAGCAGGCAAGATAGAGCGGACATTCCCCGTTTCGCGGCCCCGCCAGGGGACGCTCACCGCGCGCGCGGATCTCTAATTTTGCTCCTCCTCAACATGCCGGGCGCAAACCCAGCGCTAATCCGTCGTCATCTACACCGCAGCTATTGTGCAGGTTTCAACCGAAGCCGTTGCGTGACCTTGGCGCCGAACCCGACGTGGAAGTCGGTCTCGCTGACCCACATCCGATGCAGAATGCTTGCAAGCTTCCGCGCGACCGCGGTGATCGCGCACAGCATGCTCGACCGTTTGGCGATCCGCAGACCCCACGCCCGCAGTGCCGACCACTTCCTGACCCGCAGCAGCAGGCTTGCCGCCGCCTCGCAGAGCGCTTCGCGCACGGCGACATCACCCTGTTTGCTGATCCGACCTTCGAAGTCGATGGACGTGCCGGACTGGTGTCGTTTCGGCGTCAGGCCAAAATGGGCGCCTACCGTTCGCGATCGGGCAAAGCGCAGGGGATCATCGACGCCGACTTTGAACGACAGGGCCGCAACGGGACCGACGCCGGGAACCGTCATCAGGCGCCGGCAGACAGCATCATGCTGGACCACCTGCAGCAGCACACGATGCAGCCGATCGTAACCCTCGAGGATGGCGCGGCGCACATCCAACATGGCCTCGATGGTCATTACGAAGATCGGATCGCTGTGCTCGATCAGCTCGCGCACGCGGGCCTCAAAGGCACCACGGGCGACGGCTCCAACGAGCAGCCCATAGGCCCGCAGCGCACCACGAATGTGGTTTTCGAGGTCGATTAGTTTGCGCTTGAGCAGCTTCCGGCTGGTCAGCAGCGTACGCATCTTCTGCATGTCAATGTTCTTGACATGAACGGCGCGATACCAACCCAACCGCATCATCTGCGCGATGCCGCGCGCGTCATTCCGGTCTGTCTTGTTGCGCATTGTTGACAGAGACACGCGCATGTGACGCGCTTCGACGACAATGATCGGGAGCCCCGCTGGCTGCAGTTCGCGATACAGCCAGATGCCAAGCGATGACGCCTCGACTCCCACTCTCTCCAGGCGATCCGCGTAGCCCTCTACTGCGGAGCGGATCGCCGCTGGCTCGGTCATAACCTTGACCTCTCGAACGGTGAGACCCTCGCCATCGACGATGCAAAGACTGGTTTCTTCAAGACCGACGTCCAACCCAACGTAAAGCTTCATCGGAGCTCTCCTGTGTGGCAACGACCACCTAAGTCGTTGCACCAGGCTCCGGATTCGGCCA
>NZ_LLXZ01000041.1 GCF_001440395.1 Bradyrhizobium jicamae
GGCGCGAGGGTAAGCTACGAAGTCGTGGCCAACCGCGGGAAAGAATCCGCCGAAAACCTCAGGGTAGGTTGATCGTCGTAGCCATCCAAATAGGACCGCCGGTAGCGCTGGCGGCCGCACCTGAAAACGGCCCCAGTACTCTGGGAGGAGATAGCTGGGGCCGCCACTTTCTCCCGGTTCGTCTCCACGATCTCCCGAGAGCGATGGATTCGACTCTAGGCAAACGCTGCACGTTCCTAAAAGCTTGCAAAACTCCGACAACACCACTGTCGTAACTGGTGCAGAACCTGAAATGTGGATTCGGAACCGGGATCTCTCCGGCGTAGCTTACTGATACCACCGCGCGACCAATGGCATCTATCGGTGATGAGAACGCCTCATTGCGCTCCCGCCTCCTCGAATGGGAAGGGAATAGCGCATGCAAAAGCGCCGCCGTCTCGTACAAACATCGACATTGGAAGAGCGACTGGCTGAGGATACGGAACAGTTGCGCCAGCAAGCGAAGACACTCAAACCTGGCCTTGCTAGGGATCACATCTTGAGAATCCGGCAGAACGAGACTGCCACGCACATAAGCGAGTGGCTTAACTCAGCCGGTCTGCAACCTCCCAAGTCGGCTTAAAACGCAATGAAGGACATGCAGGCGAGTCTAGAGAAGCTGCGTGCCGATGCAGCGGAAGCCGCGCTGATACGGGGCTTGGCCACGGATAGCCATAAGCGAGAGTTGTTCACTAGGTTAGCGGATCACTTGGCTAGGCTCGCCGCAGAGGTTGAACGCGCGATTGCGACAAGCCCATTGCAGGAGAACTAAGGCCGCCTCAGTTGGCGGCCTCTTTCATTTCAACGGCTTCGGTCACTGTCTGGCGGATGTCCCGTTTAGCTGCCCAAATCGAGCCATGCGATATCGGTAGTGGCGGACGCCATCGCGCCCCCTGATTGTTTCCTTGGGAAGCAAGTAAAATGTTCGCAGTGCCCCCAAGGTGCGGCGGGCGTTTGTGAGCTTCCTGAGTGTCAAAGCGTATCGAGATGCCGGGGGTTCATTAAGCCCCAGCTTGCCACATTGAAGACCAAGGCACCCAAGGGGACCTGTGGCTTCATAAAATCAAGTACGATGGCTACCGCGTTCAGGTTCACCTGAATCGAGGACGGAAGAAGGTCTTCACCCGTAATGGGCTCGACTGGACTAAACGGTTTACCGAGATTGCGGGGGCGCTCGCCATTCCGGGCGAAGCTATCATCGACGGCGAAGTGGTTGTCAAAGGCTGAGGCGCGGATTGCCTCGTCACAACGGCGCTCCGCGTCACTCATCGTCTTTCAGAACTGTTCGCACCTTATCGACCGGCCACTTTTTCCCGGCCGACAATACTCGAACACGACTTTGATCATCCGCGCTAACCAATGCATGAGAATTCACTGGGTCGTCGTCAATGCGGACCAGCGTAAGGTCCGTATCGGGCTTCCAGCTCAGCGTCACGTCAAGGTCGCCGGGGAAGATCTGCCATTTTGAACCGTCGTCGAGTTCAACAAAGTGGCTTTCGGAATGAGATCGGATCTTCATATTTGGCAACGGCGGAAGGGACCGCGAGGTTCCAGCGCATTAAGCTCGTTGTCTGACAAAAAAGGTCAAACGGCGGCCAAGTCTTCCTTGTCCACCCACGCATCACAATCTCCAAGGCATCATCCGGCAACGGCCGCTGCAGCGCCTTCGCCTCATCCCACGGAGCGCGCATCCAAGCATCGCGCTCCTCATCAGTCATCAGGATGACCGGCATGGCCTTCGGATGGATCGACTCGACCGGATGGATCGACTCGACGATGGCATTAGGCGAGTCGGGCTTCTTCCCTAGCCCTCTTCGTCCATGATCACGCCGCGCTCCTTGAGCTTCTCAAATTGGTGCAGCGAACGGAAGTGCACCCCACCTCTGGAGTCCAGTAGATCAACCCCATTGTTGTGTCGGTTGAGAACCACGTAGGTCTTGATCGGTCCGTACAGCTCGCCTGGCTTCCGACCAGGGCGTGGTCGGCTAGGCAATCCTCGTCGCCAAGGGCCCATTGCCCCCCCCCGAAGTTTCTGCGCTCCGACTTGCCAGTTCTTCCCGATATTGTGTTTTGAGCCTGCCGAGAACGCAATGTTTTCGACTACCTCATAGGGCATAGCGGCTGCGCCAGTCGTGCATAGTGCCGGCTTGCGCCATCAAAAGGTTTCCGTGTTGCGGATCACGGGCCGTCCGGGAAGACGCCGGGCATCGGCGCGAGTTTGCCGACGTACCGATTGACGACGCGAAACAGCGCTGCGATGGCGGCTTGGTTGGTGGTGATCGAATAGAGGTCCCACATCGGACGAGAGGTCCTCGCAAGCGAGATCAGGTGCTCAATGATTTTTGGATGGTGTTCGGCCCGCTCCTAGCAGCAGACAGTGTTGGACCCGGCGAAAACTTCGCATTGTGACCCAACTCAGACATGCGCTGTGCAGCACCCGCTATTGCGATCCGAGTTGAGCAACCAGTTCAGCCCAAAGATGCCAGACTTCCGGGCTATCTTTTAAAGCGGTTTGGACCAAAATAAGTTTTGAAGCCGGGTCGACGCAGACGCGTTGTCCGAGGTCCCCAGAAAACGCGAACTGGCGTCTCTTTCCGGGCAGTAACCACAGAAAATACCCATAACCGAAGTAGGGCATCGCGTTGCCGGGCAACAAATAGCTGTCGGACGGGCGAACCGTGGTCGCATCGATCATCCATTGCGTGGGAATGATCTGCTTGCCGTCCCACGCGCCGTCGTGAGCGAGCAAGCGTCCAAGGCGCGCATAATCGCGCAGCACCGCATTGAAACCAAAGTGCGCTACCTCCAACCGTTCTGCGTCCAGGAACCAACTAGCATCGGCCTCTGTGCCGATCTGGTTCCAGACCTTTTCCTCCATATACTCGGAGACGGACTTGTTCAGGATGCTGTGGAGCACGACGCCGAGCACGTCCGGCTCGATACTAGCATAGTGGTATCTCGTACCAGGCGGCGCGATCCGTTGATTAAATTGTACGATGCTGTTGACGGTCCCTTTCTTGGACGTGCCCCGTCCAAGCACCATGTCGCGCCACAAGCGATTGAGATCGCGGCCGCCGTCTCGGTCTTCTCCGAAATCGACACCCGACGACATGTGCAAAAGGTCTCGTATCGGCGTTAGGCCGTATTCGGTACCCTTGAACCCCGGCACATAGGTTTCCGGTGTATCGTCCACTGATTTGATCGCGCCTTCGGACACGGCAAGTCCGACCAGTATTCCGGTGATGGACTTGACCATCGATTGCGATAGGAACCGGGCGGTATCGGTTCGGCCATACTGATAGTGCTCGAATAGTATTTGGTCGTCCTTCGCGATCAACAGACCTGTGATCGGATTGCGCTCAAGATATTCGGTGAGGGATGAACGACTGCCGCGATACGAATATCGCAGATCAGTCGTCGATCGCTTGAATGTCCAAGGCACAACCGCGTGTTTGATCCGGCGCGTCGGGTAAATT
>NZ_LLXZ01000042.1 GCF_001440395.1 Bradyrhizobium jicamae
CGGACGCTGCAGTCCCGGAGCGCCGAACCGGTTCGGCAGCGGTCGTCCCTGCGGCGCGGTCGGCTGCGTCGGCGCATTGGGTTGTTGCGGTTGACCGGCGCGTGGCGGCAGGCCAGCCGGCGGAGTACCCGGCGATGTCGGTTGTCCCAGGCGTGGCGGCACGCCGGGTTGATTGGGCGTAGCCGGCTGTTGCTGGCCCGCGCGTGGCGGCAGGCCGGGCTGTCGCGGCGAAGGCGGTTGCTGCTGGCCCTGACGGTTCGGCGCGCCCTGCTGTTGCTGCTGACCCGGCCGGTTCAATTGGCTGGGAGCTTGCGGCTGTCCAGGACGATTGAGCTGGCCAGGCGGCTGCTGTCCCTGGTTCTGCGTTGGGTTCTGGCCTTGCCGGTTCGGCACGGCCGGCAGTGGCGGCTGACCGGGTTGACCGGGCAGGCCGTTCTGCCGCGGCTGACCAGGTTGTTGCTGACCCGGACGGTTCAACTGACCGGGCTGCTGTTGTCCGGGCCTGAGCTGTCCCGGCAGACCATTCGGCCGTTGCTGGCCGGGCTGCAATTGCCGGATCGGGCGGTTCGGATTGACGAAGCCGGGATTGGCGCGGCGGAATTCGCGCTGCTGGAATACGACCTGCCGGCCGAGATTCTGCGTCGAGTGAAGCTGCCGCACAAAGCCTTGGTCGCGCAGGACAGCCGCTTGCGGAATCACCAGCGGCACCGCTGCAAAACGCACGCCGCCCGCGCCGGGGCGGATGGTGAAGCCGCTGGCGCCCTGCGTCAGAAAGCCGAGCCGCACGCCGGCGCGGTCGTTGACCTCGATCCGGCCGACCCGGCCGTCGGCGTCGGGATAAAGCTTGACCGCGACATTGTTCGGCCTGTTGGCGGCGGCGCCTTCCGGCACCTCGACGAGGCCGGTGGTGCCGCGAATGCCAAGCGTCGCCGTCGGCGTCGTGATCTTCATGTCGCCGGTTTTCGCCACCGACGCGGCGACGAAGGCCGCGGTGCCCTTGGCGACGTCGAAGATCGCGGCGTTGTTCTTGCCGCCGTCCTCATAGACGTAATTGTCGATGGTGATCTTTGTATTGGCCCTGAGATTGAAAGTGGTGTTGTCGATGAAGGTGATGCCGAGCGCCGCATTGGCGCCGGTCTGGACGATATCGTTGAGGTAGATGTCGTCCTTGACCTTGAGCGGCGTGGTGGCGTCGTTGCGGATCACGCTGGCGCTGCCGGTCACGGTGGCGACGTTGCCGATCGGCTCCTCCGGCGCCTGCGCGTCCGCTGCGGGCGCGGACACATCGGGCGCCGGTGTTGCGGGTGTCGCGGACGGCGAAGGATCAGTCTGCGCCTGCGCCAGCTGCATCGGCTCGGACGTAGCTGCGAAAACATCCGTCGCGCCGATCATCGTGCCGCAGGCCAGCAGCACAAGCGCGAAGGATAGATGGCGCGGCATCGGGATATTTCCGTAAACGGGGAGAAGGCAGGCGGCGGGAGCGCGATTTCAGCGCGGGCTGGCTGAATGCGGGATGAACATGGCCGCTTGTTGTCGGCCACAAACGATCAGCGCCACGCCCGGGATGCCCGGGCGCGGCGCTGTGACGGTACGTAGGAGAATGACCTCAGCCGCGCTTGACCGGAGCCAGGTTCAGCGGCCTGGAGGGCTTTGCCGTCGGCGTGTAGTTCACGGGCGTCGCGGTGGCCGGCGGCACGTAACGGAAGACAGCCTTGCAGCCGTCGCTGAGCTGCGCGCGCTTCTGCACCATGCAGGCGGTGACGCGCTCGACATCTGGGATTTCCGACGAGCACAGCCGCATCGCATCGCCGGTGCACATCTGCTCCTGCTCCTGCGTATAGGCATTGGCCGCCGAGGTCAGCAGGCCAAGCGCAAAAATTGTCGCGATCAGCATCGTGCAATTGCGCATGGTCGAACCGGTGAAAGCCATCGAATGTCCCCCTTTGTGTGGATGGTGCCAGCGCGGATCGCGCTGCCGAGTTGTGCGCCGAAGTGGCGCCTCGTTGGAGCGGAGAACTACGCGGCCCCGGTTTCGGGATTTTTTCGTTGCAAGGGAAAAAGTGTTTCGTCGCGGAGGAGATTTGTTTCGTCGCGCAGCATCTTAACGAACGCTCAACCATCCGCGACAGAGCAAAAAAGAGACCCCGTGAAATCTCACGGGGTCCAAGTCTCAGGGAGAAGAAGTCTCAGGGAGAAGAGGTCTTGAGAGGAAATCGTCAGCTCACGCGCTTCCAGGTCTGGCCGCCGCAGAACATGCCGCCGAAGGCGCAGCCCTGGACCTTGAGCGTATTGGTGCCCTTCAGCGCGATCGTCGAGTCGTAGTTGCGGCCGCTGTTGGGATCGTGAATCCGGCCGCTCCACTTGCCGCCCTGCGGCTTCATGTTGATCAGGATCCGTTCGCCGGAGTTGACGGAATAGCCGCACAGATTGGCGCCGCATTCCTCGATGCGAACGTTGCCCTTGTTCTCTTCCGTCGCCCAGACGCCGAGCGGCGAGTTCGGATCGGACGCGGCGGCAACGGGAGCCGGCTGCGGCGCGGGCGCGGCCGCGACAGGCGGAGGCGGAGCGGGCGGTGCGACTTCGGTC
>NZ_LLXZ01000043.1 GCF_001440395.1 Bradyrhizobium jicamae
TTTGCCGAGTCGGGTGAGCCAGATTGTGTATTCACAACCGAGTATTCGGTTCGCACCGCGATGGAGGCCGCCTACACCCTTCTCAACATCGAACGCGGGGTCCCGGAGGTGTTCAACTCGACTTACGATGTTCGCAAAGTATTCGCTGCCATTGCTCGAGTATGTGACGGGAATGAAATTCAGGTTGAACCAGAGTTTTTGCGCAAACTATTGCTGAAGACAGTTGAAGCTTCTCAACTTGGCGGCCTGCTCAATGCGCATCGCACTTGATCTCCAATTGACCAGAAATATGCGAAGCGACCGGTTGCCTGGTTCAGGGAATTACCTGGCCAAGGTAGGCAATAGATCACGAGCGGATATCGCGCGAGGCATGAAGATGAGCCTCCGGAGCTCCGGAGGATCCCGGAGGAACCGCTATTTCAATCGATAACTGCGCAGTATTCCTAGCCACTATGCTTTACGATCCATCCGAGAAACACCTTGCCGGTTCGTGGAGAGCTTTGAGGAGGGTGTCCGAGGGGGCGCGGCGCAATAGCGTTTCACGAGGGTCACTCACAGTGTGAAGACGACAGATTGCGGCAGCGTTGACTGGCAAGGCGCTTTATTTGTCCGCCGATCGCGACTGTAGACAGCAACGCGACCCGCCAGCCTTTGGCATCAATGGCGGGGTCCTCGCGCTGCTGCTGCCAGCCACTGACACGGTCCAGCCGTGCTGCTGGCACTCGGCCCCCAGCCGATCTCTCAACCAGGTTTGCATGTAGCGGAGGGGCTGGTTGCAGCGTCATAACCGGGTTGCAGTGGCGGAGATCTGTGCCGCAAGGCCGGATCTCGCTCTCACGCTCGGGTGAGGCGCACAACAGCCGGCTGTGGTGGATTCTTCTCGGCCGGTCTCGATCTCGGCCTCTCGTCACAGCTTTGAAGTCTTCCTTGCCGACATGAGGGAGCCGCCCGAAGGCCATACACTCGACAGGAAGCACAATGACTAGCCCGCCCACCTCGTCGGGCCCTAACCCAACGAGCCGTAAGTATCGCGACGCAATTTGATCGAGCGGTTGTTTAAGAGATGCCGGCACATCGTAACCTGATATTACGAGCTGGCAGTCAACCAACCAGTCAGCTCTGATCATATAAGTGTTTGGCTACGTGCTCACGAGTGCGCGTCGCCGCCACGCGCCTTTTTTCAGCTCTCACCACTCGTCGGAACTAAAGCGCTCGGAATCGTATTGCGCAATAATCCACTTGTTGATGGTTGCTGGACTTTGCATCTCGCGTTCGGTCGCGGCGCGAGTAGCCTCCAATGAAGCGCGGCCGCTGCTATATCTGCAAACGTGCTGCAGGGTATAGGGAAGGCGGTACCATAGGTTGTTGCTGCCGAGCACCCAAGCCTGCCAGCCGTGCGCCACGGACTGTTTCAAGAACACATGCTGGGGTGCCGCGAAAGCTCCTTCCGCGAAAGCTTATTCCAAGTCATACAAGCACAGAGACTTTGCCATCGTGGCCCCGTTTCACCGAATTGCCAACAAGCAAGCGATCACGATCGCGGAATAAACGAGCACAGCGAGTTGCTAACGTGATTTCCATCGCCTAGCTCCGACTTCGGTGCTGACGCGTCGCCCACCAGACGATATGTGTGAGAAAGCAAGCTTCCGCCAATCAACCATCTGGACGCCATTGTCTGTCGCTCTCACCGCGAAATGGGATGAGGTAAAGTCGTCAAAGCCCCTGTAGAAGCGTGGGCGCTTAGGTCTTAGCAGCCAATGTGTCTCCGCACCGAAGTGATATGTACTCGGTAGCGCAGCGGCGATGTGGCACTACTGTCGAAGTCGTAACCGTTTGCTATGTCTCCGGTTACGCGGACACTGATCCTGTTGTACCTGCGGCCTTCATGTTCGTACACGCTGA
>NZ_LLXZ01000044.1 GCF_001440395.1 Bradyrhizobium jicamae
AACCGGCGCCGGCGACATCAAGCGAAGCCGCGCCACGCAAGGCGGGCTGGTGGTCGCGGCGCTTCGGCAGCGGCGAGTAGGAATCGAACCAAAAAGAAAGCCGCCCGGCGACAACCGGGCGGTTTTTTATTGCGCCGAGCTGATCGCTCAGCCCGTCGTGAGCGCGGTCTCCACATCGGACGGATCAACCGGCTTGCTCAGATTGGCGTACAGCTTCTCCTTGTTCAGCTCACCTTCCCACCACGACACCACGATGCAGGCGACGCCCGTCTGGTCTGAACCAGCACGACAGCGTTCATCTTGGCTGCGTTCGTTCCAGCTTGGAGCAAAGCCTCGCAGCAACGTTAGCTGCAGCACCTGACTTGCGTCTCCTGGACTGCTCAACCCGATAACGCGTAGCCAATCGCATTGGCTACGCGCGAGTGGATCCGGGCGCGATCACTCAACCGCGGCGGTCGACAATCTGGCGGATCGCCGGCACCAGCGCGGCACCGAGCGCGTTCTTGACCAGCGAGCCCGCGATGAACGGGGCAACGCCGACCAGCCACGCCTTTTCCACGCCGAGCTTCACGCCGAATGCCAGCCAGCCAAATCCGGTGGCGAGAATGAGGATGTGTCCGAGCGCCATCGCGGCGAACAGCCAAACCACCGATCGATCCCAGCCGCGCTCGGCGAGCCATCCCGTGACAAAGGCCGCCGCCACGAAACCGAAGAGATATCCGGCCGTCGGACCGACGAGCGGCGCGAGGCCGCCGACGGGGCCCGCGAATACCGGCAGTCCAATCGCCCCTTCGGCGAGATAGGCGATGATTGTAGCGCTGCCGAGCCGCCAGCCATAGGCCGCGCCGATCATCAGCACGACCAGCGTTTGCAGCGTCATCGGTACATAGGGCAACGGCAGATTGACCTTGGCGGACAAGGTCAGCAGCGCCGTTCCCAGCGCAATCAGGATCGCGCTGCGCAGCAGACCTGATGAGCCGTCCGCACGATGCGGCCACAGCAGCGCGGCGAGCGGAAAATGCGACGGGACGACGGTTTCAGGCATGGTTCTGGCGGACATCGATGGCTCCCCGATGGATTGCAGATGAGAATGATGCGGGTGACAGATTGCTGCGCTAACGCAGCCAGCGCGCGATGCGCGTCACGGCCTCGCGCATCTCGTCGGCCGAGCGCGCATAGGAGAAGCGGATGAAGCTGCGGCCGTGGATCGGATCGAAATCGACGCCCGGCGTTGCCGCCACATGCGCCTTCTCCAGCATGCGGCTTGCAAACTCGAAACTGTCGGAGGTGAAATCCGAAACATCGGCGTAGAGATAGAACGCGCCATCCGCCGGCAGGAACTTGGTGAGGCCGGCCTTCGGCAATCCCTCGATCAGGATGCGGCGGTTTTCCTCATAGCCGTGCTTGATCGCCTCCATCTCGTCGCGGCCCTCGAACGCCGCTTCGGCAGCGATCTGCGACAGCGTCGGCACCGAGATCGACAGGTTCTGCTGCAGCCGCTCGATCGGGCGCACCAACGGCTCCGGCACCACCATCCAGCCGACCCGCCAGCCGGTCATGCAGAAATATTTCGAGAACGAATTGATCACGAGCGCATGCGGCGATAGTTCGGCCGCCGTCACGGCCGGAAACGCATAGTCGAGCCCGTGATAGATCTCGTCGGAAATGAAGCGGATCCCCGCGCCTTCCGCCGCATTGATCAGGCCGGTGAGCGCTTCGCGCGACATCATCGTTCCCGTCGGATTGGCGGGGCTGCCGACCAGCACGCCCTTCAGCGGCGTTTTGCGATGCGCGGCCAGCAGCGCCTCGCCGGTCAGCGCATGGCGCGTCGCGCCCGATGTTTCGATCAGCACCGGCTCGCAACCGAGTGCGGTCAGAATATGCCGGTATGGCGGATACCCCGGCACGGTGACCGCCACGCGGTCGCCCGGCTCGAACATCGACAGAAACGCCAGAATGAAGCCGCCCGACGAGCCGGTCGTGACCACGATCCGGTCAGGCTCGACCGTGCAGCCATACGTATCGCGGTAGTGCCGGGCGATTCGCGCGCGCAGCGTGGGCATGCCGAGCGCGGAGGTGTAGTCGATCCGCGCCGTGTCGAGCGCGGCATGCGCGGCTGCGATCGCGACCCTGGGCGCCGGCGCCGCCGGCTGTCCCACTTCCATGTGAATGACATGGCCGCCGGCCGCTTCGATGCGGGCGGCGGCGGCCATCACGTCCATCACCATGAAAGGTGGAACGTCGCTCCGTGCGGAGGGCATCACTAGCGCTGTCGCGCGGTCTCTAAGTGTCGATTCCAGCATCGATTTCTGTTATTTGCGCGGGCGCTGCCCGAATCGAGGGTTCCCGAACCGGCTGCCGCCCCAGACTGGCCGTATTCGATGGCTTGTTATAGCGTTTTCAGGCGCAGTGATACCGGGTCGGATAAAGAAACGTTGAAGCAACCAGCCGGGACCTGTTTCTGATCTCATCGGAAACCGAACCGGCTTCCGGCCAAATCCGGAACGAAAGCCACGCCAAAGACCGCTCATGCTGCTCCGCATCGCCCTACGCAAGAAATCACTGAAGTTGACGGCGCTGGCCACAGCCGTCGCGCTTGTCGCTGCGCCGATGGCGGCGACGGCGCAGGAGAACAGGGGCCCGCCGGTGCTTCGCGACGCCGAGACGGAACAATTGCTGCGCGAATATACGAGGCCGATTCTGCGCGCCGCCGGTCTGGAAAAGCAGAACATCCAGATGGTGATCATCAACCAGAGCGTCTTCAACGCCTTCGTTGCGGACGGCCGACGCATCTTCGTGAACTACGGGGCGATCTTGCAGTCGGAGACGCCGAACCAGATCATCGGCGTGATGGCGCATGAAACCGGCCATCTCGCCGGCGGTCATCTCGCCAAGATGCGCGAGCAGATGGCGCAGGCGCAGACACAGATGATCATTGCCATGCTGCTCGGCGCCGGCGCGATGGTCGCTGGCGCGCAAGGCGGCGGCAGCAGTAGTGGCCTGGCCAACGCCGGTGCGGCGATGTTCTCGGCGCCCGGCGAAATCATCCGCCGCAACCTGCTCTCTTACGTGCGCCAGCAGGAGGAAAACGCCGACAAGGCCGGCGTGAAATTTCTGAACGCCACCGGCCAGTCCTCGAGGGGCATGTACGAGACCTTCAAACGCTTCACCGAGGAAAGCCTGTTCGCCGCGCGCGGCACCGATCCCTACGTTCAGTCGCATCCGATGCCGGCCCAGCGTGTCGCCGCGCTGGAAGAACTGGCACGGTCGAGCCCTTATTGGGACAAGAAGGACGACCCTGCCCTGCAGCTCCGTCACGACATGGTGCGCGCCAAGATCTCGGCCTTCATGGAGCGGCAGGAGACCGTGTACCGGCGCTATCCGATGTCCAACAACAGCCTGCCCGCGCGCTATGCGCACGCGATCGCGACCTATCGGCACGGCGATCTGCGCAGCGCACTGGCCCAGATCGACGCCTTGCTTCAGCAGCAGCCCAACAATCCCTATTTTTATGAAGTGCGCGGGCAAGCGCTGCTCGAGGGCGGCAAGCCGCAGGAGGCGATCGCGCCGCTGCGCAAGGCCGTGCAGCTTTCCAACAACTCGCCGCTGATCGAGATGATGCTGGGACAGGCCCTCGTGGCAACCGGCAACAACGCCTACACCGACGAGGCCATCTCGATCCTGCGCGGGGCGTTAGCGCGCGAGACCGAAGCGCCGATCGGCTATACCCAGCTCGCCATGGCCTATGGAAGAAAGGGCGACTACGCGCAGGCCGACCTCGCCTCGGCCCAGGCCGCCTACCTTCGCGGCGACAGCAAGACCGCCCGCGACCTTGCGTCACGCGCCAAAACGCGCTTCGCAATCGGTACGCCCGGCTGGGTCAAGGCTGACGACATTGTGAGCGCCAAACCGCTGCCGGGCCAGAAGAGCAACTAGAATTCAACCGCATTCGGCTATAATCCGACCCGGTCTATCCAAGGATCTGGTCGCCACGAACCGAGATATTCTCCAGGATCCGGCCTTCAGCAGAATTGCCCGGGACCCCGCCGCACAAGGACTTACCGATGCCCTCGTTCCGTTTTCTCATCCCCGCATTGTTCGCTGTGGCGCTCTGCGGCGCGCCGCTGCCCGCTTCCGCGCAGAGCTTCACCGACAGCCAGCGCGGCGAGATCGAGGCCATGATCCGGAATTACCTGATCAAGCATCCCGAGGTGCTCGAAGAGGCGATGGCCGAGCTGAGCAAGCGCCAGGCCGCGGCGGAAGCCGCCAAGCATGAGGCCGGTGTCGCCAACAACGCCGAGGCGATCTTCAATTCACCGCGCAACGTCACGGTCGGCAACAAGGACGGCGACGTCACCTTCGTCGAGTTCTTCGATTACAATTGCGGCTACTGCAAGCGCGCGATGATGGACATGATGGAGCTGATGAAGGCTGACCCGAAGCTGAAGGTCGTGCTCAAGGAGTTTCCGGTCTTGAGTGCCGGCTCGGTCGAGGCCGCGCAGGTCGGCGTCGCCGTGCGCATGCAGGATCCGACCGGCAAGAAATATCTCGACTTCCATCAGAAGCTGCTGACCGGCCGCGGCGCCGCCGACAAGGCGCGCGCGATGGCCGTTGCCAAGGAAGTCGGCCTCGACATGGCAAAGCTGGAGAAGGACCTCTCGAGCGCCGAAGTCCGCAACACGCTCGAGGAAAATTTCAAGCTCGCCGAGGCGATGGGCATGAACGGCACGCCGAGCTACGTAATCGGCAAGCAGGTCGTGATCGGCGCTGTCGGCGTCGAAGCCCTGCGCGAAAAGATCAACAATGCCCGTTGCGGAAAGGCGACCTGCTGAGGTCAGCCGAAATCGTTGAAGCCATTAAATCCGGCTGCGTCGCAGCCGGATTTTCTTTTTGCGGGCGAAGCCCGCCGATCGAACCGTGACCATGCAAGGGGCCACTAGACGGACTCGGCGCGTGCATCGCGCCCTGCTCCGACGACGCCGAAATACAGCGCGACCTATCTCGAAATCGAAGAGCATTTCGGCGGCTTCAATTTCGGCGGCGGCAACGGTCAGCTCGATCTCGCGACGATGGAATTCGACCGGGCCTGCGGCTGAGAAACGATCCCGCATTTGAGAAAGGCAATCGCGTCGGCAAAGCCCGTATCCGTCGGGGTCCGCGTTCATCGCGCATTCACAAAACAAAATCTGCGGAACCACCAACTATCAGGAACATCACTCAAATCCTTTCGTTGTCGGTGCGGGCAATGTGCAGAACACGTGAGGAGACTTTCGATGAGTAATCGCTTTCTGATTTCGGTCGCGACAGCGGCCCTGATCGCCGGAACCGGTTTTGCGAATGCGCAAGGCACCGGCATGGGCCGCGACAGCGGGGCCGGTTCCACGGCGCAGCAGACCGCGCCTTCTTCTGAGCGCGGCGGCGCCTCGTCAGGCAGCATGCAGCGCGAGCCCGGCGGCGCATCCGACATGAAGGGCGCGCAGTCCGAGCCGCGGTCGAAGGGTGCTGAAAAGAACCAGCGCGCCGACGATCAGATGAAGGGCGGCAAGGATATGAAGGCTGAGGGCAAGGAGGATCGCGGCAAGGCCGAAAAGGGCCAGACGACCGGCCAGGGCACCGGCTCAGGCACGATGCAGCGTGATCAGAGCACCCAGCGCGACCAGACCCAGGATCGCGACAAGAGCATGCAGCGTGACCAGAAGGCCCAGGGTCAGCAGGACCGGGACCGCACGCAGACCCAGACCCAGACGCAGGGCGGAGCCGCGGGCCAGACCACCACAACGGGTCAGGCGGGCGCGGGCGCGAAGATCTCGACCGAGCAGCGCACCCAGATCACCAGCGTGATCAGGGAGCAGCGCGTTCAGCCGGTGACCAACGTGAACTTCTCGATTTCGGTCGGCACCCGCGTGCCGCGCGACGTGCACTTCCATGCGTTGCCGGAGCGAGTGGTGACGATCTATCCGGAATGGCGCAGGTACAAGTTCATCCTCGTCAAGGAGCAGATCGTGATCGTTGATCCGAACACCTTCGAGATCGTGGCGGTTCTGGAAGCCTAACGGCGAGATTTTCGCAAGCGATCAGGGCGGGCAGCAATGCCCGCCCTTTTCCATTGATCAAGGGTATGAGCAGACGTAGCCGTCGAGATGACGCGATACAACTTACCAGACACGTCGCGGCGTCGCTCTACCATGGGCAGCATTGTTACCCGTCGCTTTCGGCCGAACCGGGCGTCCCGGCAGCAACAGTGGACGAACAATCGGCGCACGGGCCACCGCGGGCCAATTTGGTGTCATTGGTTAATGAACGAATTCAGCAGGTTCCATGCGCCTTTTTATGAACAGGATGAGGCGCTTGAAAGGGACGGCGGTGGGCTAAAGGCTTCCCCTTCGCCGCGTTGTTACCTATAACGCCGCGACCTGCCCGCCCCTTTTTGCTGGAATCCGGATGGCCCAAGGAACCGCTGCCGCGACGATCTATGTGCTCAACGGCCCGAACCTCAACATGCTGGGGATTCGGGAGCCGGAAAAATATGGTCATTCGTCGCTTGCCGATGTCGAACGTCTCTGC
Source organism: Bradyrhizobium jicamae (assembly GCF_001440395.1). Lineage (GTDB taxonomy): Bacteria > Pseudomonadota > Alphaproteobacteria > Rhizobiales > Xanthobacteraceae > Bradyrhizobium > Bradyrhizobium jicamae. The sequence continues at coordinate 6,565 of NZ_LLXZ01000044.1, forward strand.
GTGGAAACGGCAGCGCAGTTCGGCCTGACGGCTGATTGCCGCCAGTCCAACCGCGAGGGCGAGCTGATCGACTTCATCCACGAGGCGCATGCCAAGAAGGCAGCCGGCATCATCATCAATGCCGGCGGCTATTCGCATACATCGATCGCGCTGCACGATGCGCTGGTCGCGGTGAAGATCCCGACGGTCGAAGTGCATATCAGCAACATCCACGCCCGCGAGAGCTTCCGTCACCACTCCTTCACGGCCATGGCCGCCTTCGCCTCGCTGTGCGGCTTCGGCATCGATGGCTACCGGCTCGCAATCAACGGCCTGGCCGCCAAGATCGGCGCCACGGCGAAGACCTGACTTTCAAAAACTGACCTCACACAACTGAGATCGAACGACACCAAGCCTGACGCTTAAGCCGTCACCCACATCGAGATTCCGGATCAAAGAGCATGGCCCGCCAGCCCGACAACAAGTCAGCGGACAAATCAGCCGCCAATCTGCAGAGCGACGACAGCGCGCTCATTCGCGAACTCGCGCTCTTGCTGGATGAGACCAGCCTGACCGAGATCGAGATCGAGCGCGCCGGCCTGCGGCTGCGCGTCGCGCGCAACGTCACCGTCGCTGCAACCATGCCGGCGAGCTACCAGCCGATGCCCGCTGCCATGGCCGCCTCCGCTGCGCCAGCGGCGGCAGCCGATCTTGCCAAGCATCCGGGCGTGGTCCCCTCGCCGATGGTCGGCACTGCCTATTGGGCGCCCGAGCCCGGCGCCAAGCCGTTCATCGACGTCGGCACCAAGGTATCTGCGGGGCAGACCCTGCTGATCATCGAAGCGATGAAGACGATGAACCAGATCCCCTCGCCGCGCGCGGGCACGGTGACGCAAATTCTCGTCGAAGACGGCCAGCCGGTCGAATTCGGCGAGCCGCTCGTGATCATTGAATAAAACTCGTCAACGTCAGGCGCTGCGATGTTCGATAAGATTCTGATAGCCAATCGCGGCGAGATTGCCCTGCGCGTGCTGCGCGCGTGCAAGGAGCTCGGCATCTCCACCGTTGCCGTTCACTCCACCGCCGACGCCGACGCCATGCATGTGCGCCTCGCCGACGAGAGCGTCTGCATCGGGCCGCCGCCGTCCAAGGACTCCTACCTCAACGTCCCCGCCCTGCTCGCAGCCTGCGAGATCACCGGCGCGGACGCCGTGCATCCCGGCTATGGCTTTTTGTCCGAGAACGCCCGCTTCGCCGAAATCCTCGCAGAGCACAATCTGCATTTCATCGGCCCGAAGGCCGAGCACATCCGCCTGATGGGCGACAAGATCGAGGCCAAGAAGACCGCCAAGCGGCTCGGCATCCCCGTCGTGCCCGGCTCCGACGGCGCGGTCACGTCGGATGACGACGCGATGGCGATTGCCAAGGCGATCGGCTTCCCCGTGCTGGTCAAGGCCGCTGCCGGCGGTGGCGGCCGCGGCATGAAGGTCGCGCAAACCGCCGACGATCTGATGATGGCGCTGACGACGGCCGGCAATGAAGCCAAGTCGGCGTTCGGTGACGCATCGGTCTATCTGGAAAAATACCTGCAGAAGCCGCGCCACATCGAGATCCAGATTCTCGGCGACGGCCGCGGCGGCGCGATCCATCTCGGCGAGCGTGACTGCTCGCTGCAGCGCCGTCACCAGAAGGTCTGGGAAGAAGGCCCCTCGCCGGTTCTCGCTGCCGCCGCCCGCGCCAGGATCGGCGAGACCTGCGCCAAGGCGATGCGGGACATGAAGTATCTCGGCGTCGGCACCATCGAGTTCCTGTACGAGGACGGCGAGTTCTATTTCATCGAGATGAACACCCGCATCCAGGTTGAGCATCCCGTCACCGAGAGCATTACCGACATCGACCTGGTGCTGGAGCAGATCCGCATCGCCGCCGGCGGCGACCTGCCGGCGAAGCAGGAAGAGATCGCGATCATCGGCCATGCCATCGAATGCCGCGTCAACGCGGAAAACCCGCAGACCTTCCGTCCCTCGCCGGGCAAGATCACGCAATTCCACCCGCCCGGTGGGCTCGGCGTGCGGATCGATTCCGCCGTTTATCAGGGCTACGTCATCCCGCCCTATTACGATTCGCTTGTCGGCAAGCTGATCGTGCACGGCAAGACCCGCGCCGAATGCCTGATGCGGCTGCGCCGGGCGCTCGACGAGATGGTGGTCGACGGGATCGAGACCACCCTGCCACTGTTCCGGGCCCTGGTCCGGGAAGCAGACATTATCAACGGCGACTACCACATTCACTGGCTTGAGCAGTACCTCGCCGGCAAGCCGGTGGACGGCAAGGCCTCCTGACCGAGAAACCTCTTAAATATTGGACGGGCGCAATGGAACCGATGGTTCCATCGCACGTTGGGCTGCATGGGGGTTGCCAGGGGCGCTTGTTCCATTTGTCCATGACGCGAGATCACCGTGACGCCTGATGCCCAGCGCAAGCGCGCCATTGGGCACATCCTGCTGCTTGCGGCGGGACTCTTCGTGTTGACCGCCATCAGCGCCGGCTCGGTGTTTCTGGTAAACAAGGCGCGCAAGGACGCGCGCGCGGTGGTGCACACCCTGGAGGTTGAAAACCAGTTATCGCTCGTCCAATTGCAGTTGCGGCGCGCCGAGAGCGCACAGCGCGGCTACCTCGCAACGTTGCAGCCGGATTTTCAGGCTGACTTTGAGCAAGCCATATCCCAGCTTACGCCGGCCCTCACGAAGTTATCCCAGCTTATCAGCGACAATCCGGTTCAACGGCGGCTCATCAACGAAATGATGCCGCTCTACGATCAGCGGCTCGAAGAATTCCGTACAACCATTGAACTGGCGCGGTCGCAGCGCATGAACGACGCCACCAAGCTCGTGCGCGAAGGCATCGGGCGCGACACCATGAAACATATCGCCGATATCGCCAGCCAGATGCGCGCTGAGGAAGACCGTCTATTCGTCGAGCGCACGACCGACGCCGATCGCAGCCAGACGCTGGCCGCCTCGCTCACCGGTATCGGTTCGGGTTTCGTGGTCGTGCTCGCCGGTATCGCGATCTTCCTGGTGCGGCGTTCGTCGCATGCGCGCGACCAGGCCGACGCCAGGCTGCGCGACAGCCATCTCAACCTCGAAGCCACCGTCGACGAGCGCACCGCGGACCTGCGCGAAGCCAATGACGAAATCCAGCGTTTCGCCTACATCGTCAGCCACGATCTGCGCTCGCCGCTGGTAAACATCATGGGCTTCACCAGCGAGCTGGAGGAACTGCGCGGCGACATCTTCAAACGGATCGCAGCACTTTCCCGCGCGCAATCCGAAGCGCCAGCTGCCCCGGAGAATGCCACCGACACCGCCGAGCCCGCGCTGGAGGGTGCCGACAAGCAGCTCTCACAGGATTTCTCCGAGGCGCTCGGCTTCATCAAATCGTCGATCGGCAAGATGGACCGCCTGATAACGGCGATCCTCAACCTCACCCGCGAAGGACGGCGCGAATTCGAGCCGGTCTGGATCGATACCAAGGAGCTGTTCGAGGCCATCGTGACGACCGTGGCGCATCAGGCCGCGGAAGCCCAGGCCGAGATCCGGATCGACGCGCTGCCGAATATCGTCAGCGACCGCCTTGCGCTGGAGCAGATCTTCTCCAATCTGATCGACAATGCGCTCAAATACCTCAAGACCGGGGTCCCCGGCGAAATCTTGGTGCGTGGTCGCACCAAGCTCGGCTTTGCGATTTTCGAGATATCGGACAATGGGCGCGGCATCGATCCCAAGGACCACCAGCGCATTTTCGATCTGTTCCGCCGGGCGGGAACCCAGGACAAGCCGGGACAAGGCATCGGGCTCGCCCATGTCCGTGCCCTGGTGCGCCGGCTGGGAGGCACCATGTCGGTCTCGTCGGAACTTCATCAGGGCAGCACATTCACGATTACGCTGCCCATCAATTGGCCAGCAGGCAACCGGAAGACACGGACATGAGTAATCCAGTCACTATCATCATGATCGAGGACGATGAGGGCCACGCCCGCCTGATCGAGCGGAATATTCGCCGATCCGGTGTCAACAATGAGATCATTCCGTTCACCAGCGGTACAGCCGCGCTGAACTACCTGTTCGGCTCGGACGGGACGGGCCTCGACCACAAGGGCTGCGCGTTCCTGATCCTGCTCGATCTTAACTTGCCCGACGCGAGCGGCATCGACATTCTGAAGCGGGTCAAGGAAAACAAGTATCTCAAGACCACGCCGGTCGTGGTGCTGACCACCACCGACGATTCCCATGAGATCAAGCGCTGCTACGAACTCGGTTGCAACGTCTACATTACCAAGCCCGTGAACTACGAAAGCTTTGCCAACGCCATTCGACAGCTCGGTCTGTTCTTCTCCGTCATTCAGGTCCCTCCGGCCGCCATATGAAACCTACGACGCCGACACTGCTGTATATCGACGACGACGCCGGCCTCGCCCGGCTGGTCGACCGCGGCCTGACGCGGGCCGGATTCAAGGTCGTCCACGCGGCTGGCGGCGAAGAAGGACTGGCCCGGCTGGCGCAGGGCGGCATCGATGTGATCGCGCTTGACCAGTACATGCCGGGTCTCGACGGCCTCGAAACGCTGGAACGGATCATGGCGATCACGGACGCCCCGCCCGTGGTGTTCGTCACGGCAGCCCAGGATTCGGCAATCGCCGTCACGGCGCTGAAGGCCGGCGCCGCCGACTATCTCGTCAAGGATACGCAGGGCGATTTCATTCCGCTGCTGCAGGTCGCCATCAATGGCGCGCTGCGGCAGGCGGAGCTGCAGCGGGCCCGCGACGAGGCCGAAGCCGAGGTTCACGCCTCGCGCGACCGCTATGCGGCGCTCGCCGCCGAGCGCGAAGTGCTGCTGCGCGAAGTCAACCACCGCGTCGGCAACTCCCTGCAGATCATCGCCTCGCTGCTGCACCTGCAGGCCAATTCAGCCACCCAGGACGACGTCAAGGCGGCGTTGACCAACGCGATGGGCCGCGTGGCCGCAGTCGCCCAGGTGCACCGCCGGCTCTACACCTCGCATGATCTCAAGAGCGTGCTCCTGAACCAGTATCTCGAAGCCCTGCTGGAAGACCTCCGCCGTTCGGCCGAGGGCAACAGGATGTCACGGCTGACGCTCAAGGCCGAACCGATCGAGATCGACCCGGACCGCGCGGTGGCGATCGGCATCATCGTCAACGAACTGGTGATGAACGCCGTCAAATACGCCTATCCCGACGGCGCCGGCCCCATTCACGTCGAGCTCAAGGCCGACGGCGAAGACCTCGTGGTCTCGATTGCGGACGACGGCGTCGGCCTCAACGCCAAGGCCGACCCGCGCTCCACCGGGATGGGACAACGCATCGTCAGCGCGATGGCCGCCAAGCTGGACGCCAGTGCCGAGCGCGATCCCGACCATCACGGCACCCGGATCGTGCTGCGCTTCCGGCGAATTCCGGCAACGCCGGCTCCGAAGCCAGCCAGCGCCGCGGCAGGTTAAACATACGAATCCCGCGGCGTCGCCGCTTCGATCGCCCGCGCGGCAGCGACGAGGACGTCCGCCACCTCGATGGCGCGGCGTGGGCTCATTCTGTTCCGAATGGCAGATAACGTAATCGCTGCGGCAGGCTGCCCGTCCGGCGCGCGGATCCAGGCCGAAAGCGACTTCGTTCCCTGCACCAGGCCGACGTCGCGCAGATTGTAGCCCCGGCGGCGCGCGAGCTGGACCTGTCCAAGCACCGTCGGCGTATCAGTCCGGTAGGTGCCAAATCGCGCTTCGTTGGCGAGCACGATCCTCCGCGCCTCTGCAGCCGGCATCGCGGCCAGTATCGCAACGCCGGCGCTGCTGACGCCGAGCGGACGCCGCACCCCGACCTCGATCGACAATATCTGGATCGGATAGCTGCCGATGCGGCGCGCCACGCACAAAGTATCGAAACCGGTGCGCACCGTCAGAAACAGGGTATCGCCGAGCTGCGCCGACGCCGCCGCCAGATGCGGCTCGGCCGCAATCAGCAGCGGCGAACGCGATGGACGGGCCAGCGCCAGTTCAGGCACCTGGCGGCCGACCACGTAATTGCCGGTCCGCTCGCTGCGCTCGACGATGCCCTCTTCGATCAGCACATGCACGATGCGATGGACGGTGGGGCGCGTCAGCGACGTGGCCTGCACGACTTCCGCGAGAGGCACGCCCCGCTCGCCGCCGATTGCGAGCGTACGCAGCACTGTCAGCGCCCGGCGGATCGCCTGCCCGCCCTGCAGCGGCTCGTGCCTCTGTGCCCTTAACCGACCGTTTGTCATAGGTATGGCCCACTGTCCACAATGTGGACAGAAACACCACAATTTCATCGACAGTGGAAGAGGCAAGCGCAAAATCCGCCGCGCGGAACAATAGATGCGCATGCCGCTGGGACGGGGCTCGCGCAAACAAGAAGTAGCGGCAAATGGGCCGCTTTTCGGGAGAATCCGATGAAGTTTTTCGCGGTCGCAGGCGTCGCTGTATCAGCACTAATGGCTGTGGTGTCCAACACACCAGCCGGCGCCCAGCAATGGCCGGCGCGGCAGGTGCGCCTGATCGTCCCCTATCCGGCCGGCGGCAATGTCGACAGCGCCGCGCGCGTCATCGCCGACAGGCTCCAAGCCAAGCTCGGCCAGCCTTTCATCGTGGAAAACAAGGCCGGCGCCGGCGGCCTGATCGCCGGCGAGGCGTTCGCGAAAATGCCGCCCGACGGCTACGCGCTGTTCGTTGGCGCCAACGGTCCGGTGCTGTTCGCGCCCGAGATCGCCAAGCGCGACGCCTACAACTGGAAGCGGGATTTCGTGCCCATCAGCGCGATCACGATGACGCCGCTGGTGCTCGAAGTGCATCCGTCGGTGCAAGCCAAGGACCTGAAGGAGTTCATCGAGCTTGCCCGCCGCGATCCGGGCAAGCTGACAATGGCCTCGCCCGGTCAGGGTACCACCAACCATCTGCTCAGCGAGCTGATGCAGGAGACCCTGAAACTGCAATGGCTGACGGTGCACTACCGCGGCAACGCACCTGCCCTCAACGACCTGATCGGCGGACAGGTGCAATTTGCCCTGGACCAGATTTCAGTCGGACTGCCTTCCATCAAGAGCGGCATGCTGCGCGCACTCGCCGTCACCGGCAACCACCGCGCCTCCTGGCTGCCTGATGTCCCGACCTTCACCGAAGCCGGCTACAAGGAATTCGACGGTCAGACGTTCACCGGCCTGTTCGCGCCCGCGCGCACGCCACCCGAGATCGTGACCAAGCTCCACGAAACGCTTGCGGAGATCCTGAAAGATCCCGCCATCGTCGAGAAGTTCAACGCGCTCGGCGCCGAGGCCGTGTCGATGACACCCGCGGAATTCACCAGCTACCTCGAAAAGGAGGACGCCAAGTGGATTCCCGTCGTCCGCAAGGCGAACATCAAGGCTGACTGAAGGTCTTTCCGATGCGGATCGATCCGGCATATCTCGACCCCGAAACGGCCTACCGGCTGCTTACCGGCATCGTGGTCCCCCGCCCGATCGCCTGGGTGACCAGCCTGTCGGGCGGCGGGGTGCTCAACCTCGCCCCGTTTTCCGCCTTCACGTTCGTCTCGCCGAAGCCGCCGATGCTGGCCATCAGCGTCGGCCGCAAGGGCGGGCTCTACAAGGATACCGCGCAGAACATCCTCAACAATGAGGAGTATGTCGTTCACATCGCGGACTCCAGCCTGATGAATGCGGTGCATGAGAGCTCCACCGAGCATCCGCCTGATGTCAGCGAGGTCGAGGAGTTGCGGCTTTCGACGCTGCCGGGCGAGCGGATCAAGGTGCCCCGCCTCGCGGCCGCGCCGATTGCGATGGAATGCCGCTTCCGGGAGTGCCTCGAATTCGGCGAGACCCGCAGCCGGCTCATCGTCGGCGAAGTGCTGGTCTTCCATATCAAGGATGGCCTGGTGAACAACGGCAAGATCGAGACCGAGGCGCTCGACCCGATCGCCCGCATCGCCGGTCCCCGTTACGCCAGGCTCGGCGAGATCGTTACCTTGAAGCCAGTATTCCAGACCTCGAAAACTGAATCCTGAAAGCGCCGAAACGCGCTGTCGCTGCGTTTATTGCAGCGCTGATCCGGAGATCTATCGCATGCGTCTTCTGAGTTATCTCGCAAACGGCGAGCCGCGCTTCGGTGCGGCGGTCGCGGGCGGCGTGGTTGACCTCACCAAACGGTTGGGGCCGAAATGTCCTGACCTTCGATCCCTGATCGCCAGGAACGGCCTGGACGTGGCGCGCCAACTGGTCGCCGACCTCAAGCCGGATCACGCCCTCGATGACCTCGTGCTGTTGCCGCCGATCCCGAACCCCGAAAAACTCTGGTGCATCGGCGTCAACTACAAGGACCGCAACGCCGAATACAAGGACAATTCGGACCTGCCGAAATATCCGAGCCTGTTCGTACGCAACCCCTCCTCCGTCGTCGGCTCCGCTCAGCCGATCGAAAAGCCGAAGATTTCCGAGCAGCTCGATTATGAAGGCGAGCTCGTGATCGTGATCGGCAAGGAGGGCCGGCACATTCCGCGTGAGCGCGCATGGGAGCACATCTTCGGCATGACGCTGTGCAACGAGGGCAGCGTTCGCGACTGGCTGCACCATGGCAAGTTCAACGTCACCCAGGGCAAGAATTTCGACCGCTCGGGCAGCATCGGTCCGTGGATCGTCACTTCGGACGAATGCGACCCGCGCGGGCCGCTCGACATCGTCACCCGCGTCAACGGCGAGGTACGCCAGAGCGATTCCACCGAGCGCTTGATGTTCCCGTTCGACTTCCTGATCGCCTATCTCTCCACCTTCGCCACCCTGAAGCCCGGCGACATGATCGCGACCGGTACCCCGACGGGCGCCGGCGCGCGCTTCACACCGCCGCGCTGGCTCAAGGTCGGCGACGTCGTCGAGGTGGAATCCGCTGGAATCGGCATCCTCCGCAACACCGTGGCGGAGGAGCAGTAAGCCGATGCTCGATCAACAAACCGTCGAACGGCTGGCGCAACGCCTGGACGAGGCCGAGCGCAGCAAGTCGCTGATTCCGGCGTTCACGCGCGAACATCCCGACCTCACGATCGAGGACGCCTACGCCATCCAGCGCGCATGGACCAGGCTGCAGCTCTCCCGCGGCCGCGTCGTCAAGGGACACAAGATCGGCCTGACGTCGAAGGCGATGCAGAACGCGGTCGGCATTTCCGAACCTGATTACGGCGTGCTGTTCGCCGACATGTTCTATCCGGACGCGTCACCGATCCCGTTCGACCGCTTCCACGCGCCGCGTATCGAGGTCGAACTGGCATTCGTGTTGAAGGCTCCCTTGAAAGGCCCCGACTGCACGCTGTTCGACGTGCTCAACGCCACCGATTACGTCACGCCGGCGCTCGAAATCCTGGAAACCCGGATGCACCGGGTCGATCCCGAAACCAAGGCGCCGCGCAAGGTGATGGACACGATCTCCGACAATGCCGCGAATGCGGCGCTCGTCGTCGGCGGCCGGCCCATCCGCCCGCTCGACGCCGACCTGCGCTGGATCGGCGCGCTGTTGTTCCGCAACGGCCAGATCGAGGAAACCGGCATCGCTGCCGGCGTTCTCAATCATCCCGCCACCGGGGTGGCCTGGCTCGCCAACCGGCTGGCGGCGCAAGGCGAGCATCTCGATACCGGCGAAGTGGTGCTGGCGGGATCGTTCACCCGCCCGGTCGATATTGCCAGAGGGGATACGTTCCATGCCGATTACGGCCGGTTCGGATCGGTGTCCTGCCAGTTCGTTTGAATAAAAAGCGTCCCAGGGAGAAGTAATAATGACAAGGCGCAAGAGCATTCATATCGGCGAGTTCAAACACGCCAATCCCATTCCGAACGCTGCCCGCATCGGCAATCTCCTGATGTCCGGCGTCATTCTCGGGCGCGACCCCGCCAGCGGCAAGATGCCGGAAAAGATCGAGGACCAGTGCGCCCATATGTTTGCGCACATGAAGGCCATCGTGGAAGCCGGCGGCGGCACAACGGATGACATCATCAAGATGACGGTGTGGCTGCAGGATCGCACGCAGCGTGCGCCTGTGAATGTCGAATGGCTGAAGATGTTTCCCGACGAGCATTCGCGCCCTGCCCGCCATGCGTTGCAGATGGACATGGAAAACGGCGCGCTCGTGCAGTGCGATTTCACGGCCGTGATCGGCTGACCCAACAAGGAACCTGACATGCCGACCTATCTTCCGTTCGATCCGAACCCGCGCCGTCCCTCGAAACTGCCGCCGCCGAAAACCATCGACAGCCAGTTTCACGTGCTGGGTCCACTGGACAAATATCCGGTGCGGCCTGGTGCCGCCTACCAGATGCCGACCGCAACCTGGGAAGCCGCGCTTCGCGTCCACAAGGCGCTCGGCATCGAGCGCGGCATCATCGTGCAGACCACGACTTATGGCGCGGATCATTCCGTGGTGCTCGATGCGCTTGCAGCGATGGGACCGAACTATCGCGGCTGCGCCAACGCGCTGGTGTTCGCCGAGGCCGACGACGCCTATCTCGCCAAGCTGCACGACGCCGGCGTGCGCGGTGCACGCTTCAGTTTCCGCCAGGAACTCGGCGCCGTGCTCTCGGACAAGGATTTTGCCCGCGCGATCGACAGGATTCGCGAACTCGGCTGGTACGCAAAAATCCAGCCCGAGAAGGACGGCATCGTCTCCAGTGCCGCCAAATACGAAAACCTCGACGTTCCCGTGCTGATCGATCACATGGCGCGCCCTGACCCGACGGGCGGCAAGAACGATCCGAACCTGCAGAAAATGCTGGAACTGCTGTCGAAGGGCAATTTCTGGGTGATGCTGTCACTAGGCGAAAAGACCTCGAAGAAGGGCCCGCCCTGGGACGACGTCATCCCGATCGCGCGCGCCTATATCGAGGCTGCGCCCGAGCGCTGCGTCTGGGCGAGTGACTGGCCGCACCCGGTGTCGGCGGTGCAGCCGCCCAACGATGCGGACCTGCTCGAACTGTTTTACCGCTACGTAGTCGACGAGACGGAGCTGAAGAGAATTTTGGTCACCAATCCGGCGAAGCTGTTCAGCTACGAGGATTAAGCCGCGGCGCGCCTAGCGCAGCGCGACCGTCACAAACGCCACGATGACCGGCAACGTCACCGCCGCCAGAACCGTGCCGAGCGCCACCGCACCCGAAACGGCTTCGTTGAGCCGTCCGTACTGGGCCGAAAAAATATAGGCATTGGCGCCGGTCGGCATCGCCGCAAACAGAACGACCACAGCCGCGGAAATCGGCGGCAAGGCCAGGACATAGAACGCAAGGACCGCGGCGACCGCCGGCATCGCCACGAGCTTGAGCGCGCACATGATGGCCATGCTGAGCGCCTGGCCCTTGATCCTGAATCCAAACAGGTTGATACCGAGCGCGATCAGCGCTGTGGCGAGCCCGCCTGCGCCAGCAGTTCGAGCGTCTTGTCCCCCACCGGATGCAGCCCCAACCCGGTGAGGCGCCAGAGGAAACCGAAGCCGAGCGCGAGCATGATCGGATTGCGCGCGATCTCGCTGACAGCGCGCAGCACCAGGAGCGGCGCGCTCTCCGAAGACTTCCGCTCCGCCCACGCCATCTGCAGCGTGCCGCAGAGCCAGAGCAGCGGCGTGTTGACCGAGAGGATCAGGGCCATCGAGCCGGCGGCCTGGCTTCCCAGCACCGACAAGATCAAGGGAAGGCCGAGCATCACGATGTTGCCGTAGATCGAGCCGATCGCGAGCACCACGCCATCCGCCCGGGATTGCCGCTGCAGCGACGACGCCAGCAGCGCGGCGATCCAGATCACGGCCGTCGCCCCGTAATAGGCGCCCCACACCGAGAAGGCGTTGACGGCCGGAAATTCGGCGACGACCACGATCCGGAACAGCAGCGCCGGAATGGCGATGCTGAAGGCAAACTCGGCAATGCCCTTGTGCGCCGTCGGGGTAATAAAACGCAGTGCCACCGCCGCATAGCCCGCCCCGATCAGGGCGAACACGGGGACGACGATCAACACTGCATTCATGCCGCACTCACCTGCCGGAGTTCGGCCGGGAGGCCCCTCGCCGTCATCCTTGTCGCATCAATGCGGCCATGGTTGCGCACCAATTGCGCTTGAAGCGTAGCATAGGGCCGCTGCCTCCTGCTATCCTCCCACCCATGACATCGCGCGAGTCAGCCGCTTCCGAAATCACCCCCGAAGTTCTGCTGCGGGCCTATGCCTGCGGCATCTTCCCGATGGCTGAGAGCGCCGGGGATCCGACATTGTTCTGGGTCGAACCGGAACTGCGCGGCGTCATTCCACTCGAGGGCTTCCGCATTGCCTCGCGGCTCGCCCGTACCGTGCGCTCGGATGCTTTCAGCGTCACCGTCGATACCGCCTTCAAGGCTGTCATCGCGGGCTGCGCGGCGCCGCAGCCGGGCCGCGACGACACCTGGATCAACAAGCGCATCCGCGATCTCTATCTCGGGCTCTACGAGCTCGGACACTGCCACAGCGTCGAGGTCTGGCAGGACGGCGACCTCGTCGGCGGGCTCTACGGCGTCAGCCTCGGCCGCGCGTTCTTCGGCGAGAGCATGTTTCATCGCGCCCGCGACGCCTCGAAGGTGGCGCTGGTGCATCTGGTGGCGCGGCTGATTGCGGGCGGGTTCGAACTGCTCGATACGCAATACGTCACCGAGCATCTCCGCAGCTTCGGCGCGGTCGAAATTTCAAGGCGGCGCTATCGCGCCATGCTCGACAAGGCGATCGTGGGCGAGCCGGCTGAGTTTATGCGATTACAGCCGAGCATCAGCGGCGCCGACGCGCTGGCGATTATTGCGAAGCGCGCGTAGCCCGGATGGAGCCAACGGGTCGCGCGAATGCGCGCCCGATGACAGGCTCCGCGCAATCCGGGGCCGCTCTCTCGTGGCGGCACTGATCCCGGATTTCGCTTCGCTCTATCCCGGCTACGGATTCGGTAATCCCGCCTAATTCCCGAACAATCCGCCGAACAGTCCACCCGGCCGCTGTTGCGGCGGCGGGGGTGGCGGCGGGGCCTGCTGCGGTTGCTGCTGGAACTGCGGCTGTGGCGGCGGTCCCGGCGGGCGCGGCGCCGCCTGCTTCG
>NZ_LLXZ01000045.1 GCF_001440395.1 Bradyrhizobium jicamae
CGGGCTTATCGCAAGTTAGTCGAAGAGCGCGCAAAGCAGTTCGGTTTACCGCCCCCCAGCGCCCCGCGCTGAGCGATACATCGGCTTCAACTCAAATCCGGTACGTAGTCTGTTGGCATCGCCGGGACATCGCCGGGATTGGCCGGATCTGTCTTGTTACAATCTGGGCATGGCGCCCCGGCGCCTTCGCACCCGCAGGCCCTTCCGCCCAAGAACGGCCGATCAACGTGGTTCTCGCAAACCCACCGGGTGTTGTCACACCGAGGACAGTACCGCATAACGTGCGCCCTAAAAAAATGCTGACCCAGTCATTGTGTTCCTGGCGATGAACTCGCGCTGCGGAATCGAAAAAGTGAGAGGCAACTAACTTTTGTTGTAGCGGAGATCGTCGCTCGATGCTGACGATTCCGCGTCAGCTTGGGTGAGGGCTGAACCGCCGCAACAGCCTCAGCTCTGAACCCCCGGAGCTGGGGCTTTGGCCCATGATATCCGGAACGAGGGGCTTCGATGCGCCGTTACTATTTTGACGTTCGCGACGACGACACGTTGCAAACTGACGACGAAGGTCGCGAACTATCCTCTTTTGAGGCCATGCAGGAGGAGGCTACCCTCAATCTGGCTGAAATGGCTTTGCATGCGATGGTCAAACGTGGCGCGGACCACCGCATGAGCATTCAAGTCCGGGATGACCGCGGGCCGCTACTGAAGGTCAAGTGCACGTTCGAGATCGAGCGGCTCCAGGAAAGATGACTTCAACGATCTAGTGCGCGCTGCTCGCCCTCGATGGCGCCGGTGCTGATCAGCCATTCTCGGGCCTTGGCGAGTAGGCGATAACACGCCGCGATGTCGGCATATCGCTTCCGCAAAACCTCAACATTGGCCGACGCCGCCAGCTCGTCGAACTCGGCTGCCCACTCAAGGTATTCCGCAACGCTGCGCAACGGGTACCCCTCAGGGGTTCGGCGGCTGCAGACCGGGCAATTGGCCAGTCGTTGATGTCCGCGGCGGTCTCAGCCCGCCGTGCTTTCTTTTCGAGTGCGACCCCCTCGATGCGGCCGGCTGGCAATTTCTCGGCTTCCGAGCGACAGCGCTCGGCCTCTTGCGAGAGCCGATCAGGAAAGCGACAGTTACGTCTTTGAACCCGCGTCCCTGCATCTTGCTGCTCCGCTCTGGGTTGGGGCGGGAGCGCAACCGGCGTTCTCATCACCGATAGCTGCCTACAGGATCGGGCGGTGATGATAGCATTGTCGGGCCCGTCGCCGCCCACAAGGTTATTTTGTTCCTGGATAGGAACTTGTTGGCGCTGTTCATGTGATGCGCAGCGTACCTAGACGGACATTCACACGGTTTTGCCGCTTTTTCCCGACATGATGATTCGGTGCTCGAAAGAGTGCACCTTGCGGAACGGCTCTGGCGCATTTAGCCCCCAGCCCCGCGCCAGAGCCGTTTCTTAAGGTAGGTCCGTCTTCGTGCGGGAACTCCGGCGGCACGTCGGCCCGAGCCGGGGCTGTCCCTAATGGAGGGCTTCCGTCTATGCAGCGATCTCATTCTGAGGTCGTCTTGGAAGTCGTCACCGCGGCGGCGGTGGTCGCGCTCGTCCTGTATGTGCTATTCCCGCCCAACTAGCCATCGATGCCAGACGACCGCGCCGCGTTGGGCGGACAAAATCTACCTATGGGTGGCTCTGGGCGAACAGCTCGGCGCCGGCCGGCGTGAAGGTGATGAAGGTGATGAAGGTCCCGGATTCGTGCATCTTGAGCGAGTCGCGCTCGATGGCCAGCTTTAGGCCGGCGCTGTATTCCGCCCGGCGTGCCTTTGTCGCCGAACAAAAGGCCCTTGAGCTTCTCGATGTAGATCCTGCCATCCTGGATGGGTTCGAAGGCCTGAGCGTGCTCCATGAGACGGCGTGCGGCCTTTTCGGATCAGAGCAGGGGCGATTGCTGGCGTATTTCATCGGGCGGCGCTAATGGCCTTAATCCCCGTTCTTCCTTGTAGCTACTCTTGATTTAATCGAGACGCCAAGTCGTATCGCTGTTCCGTACGAAATCGGGTGCCCGATCCATTGCCTTCGCAATCTGCTCAAGGGTCTTTCCAGATCCGGCTAGCTCCGATAGGCGACGATCTTCCTTGTCGGACCAGCCTTTCTGAATCATCCTTCTATTTCCCCTTCGCCTTCAGCCCCAGCTCCTACAGGCCGGCGGGCTAAAACTTTTGGGAACAATCTGTCGGTCGATTTATCTAACCGTCTGTCTCCAGCTACCGAGCTAAGATGGCCTACTAGTTCACCTGTTGGCTTGTAAATCTTTTGACCTCGGAGGTCGTACAATTTCTTGCCGGACAAGTCGTAAATTTGGGTTTGCACGGATGTCGGCGACGTACTGTCCTTCGCTGTCGAGTATTTTTCCGTCCATTGCGTGTTACTTTTTCGTTGGAGATCAATGCGCACGTTGGCAGTTTTATGCACCGTCTAGATCAATGAAATACACAAACAGGATGTCAGGATCCATTGTGTTTGGCCGTTATCGAGGAAGCGCAGGTGCCCAGCATGGCATCATGGCGGGTTTCTGTCACGACTGCCTGCCTACCACTGACAGCGCTTTCGAAAGCCTGTCCAACAGCAAATCGCATCGTCCGTCCTCTTCTAGATCAAGGGCGAAACAACTCTCGACTATTCGATTGTATCAAGTTTATAGGGGCTGATCCTCGTTCGTAGCTCACCGCCAAGCAGGATCGCGGGCAATCGCGGATCGCGATACCCGAGAGGAGTAATGCGTAACAGCCGCTGCTGTCTCAACCCAGCAGCGGCTTTTTCGTGCCACAGGGCCCTTTCTTTCGCCGGATTTCCGTCACCATCTTTGGTGTGTTCGAATCATCTATGGGGAGAGTGAACGTGGCAATAGGTACTGTGAAGTGGTTCAACGCGACAAAAGGCTACGGATTTATTCAGCCCGAGACTGGCGGCAAGGACGTGTTCGTCCATATCTC
>NZ_LLXZ01000046.1:0-18490 GCF_001440395.1 Bradyrhizobium jicamae
TTTGACCGGGACCTGATCCGCGGAGGGCATTATGGCCAGCGGTCATGTGAACCGCGTAAACAGGCCGAACACATGGCCGCTCCGACCAACGCCGCAAAGTGAAGATTCTCCTTGCCAACCCGGAGCCGTCCACACATGGCCCTTAGCCGACATCGTGCAATGCCCGCTTCTCCGCCGCTGTCGAGGGATAAGCGGACATTGCAGATTGATGGGTAAACGCGCTAGGCAAATAGATCAGCGCCGCTCTGCGTTAGCCTGACGAACGTGCCACTTTAGTGCAATTCCAACGGCCGCTGCAGCGCCTTGGCTTCATCCCACGGCGCGCGCATCCAGATGTCGCGTTCCTCGTCAGTGATCAAGATTACCGGCATGGCCTTTGGATGGATCGGTTCGACGACAGCATTCGGCGACGTGGTCAGAAAGCCATAGATGTTGTGTGGGCCGGGGGTCGGCTTCGATTTCGTGCCACGACCGCCTTTGAATTCGGTCCAGATGACCGCGAAGCCGTTTTAGTCGGTAACTCCTTCAGCTTCCGCACGTAATAGCCTTGCGTCTGAACCGCCGACTTAATCTCGTCGCTGACTTTGAGAACCCTCTTCTTGGACTTGCGCCATCGCCCCGACTTGCCAGTAGGTATAGGAAGTCCCTTCCTAACAATGAGCAGATCGCGTCTTCCGTTTAGATAAACGTCGAACATGTGCCACCCCCGAGCCAACGAACGTTATCGCTTCGGAGCACAAGCGCAGGATGCAAAAATGCAACATCGCGCCGCTTTTTCTCGCTTCACACCCCCGCCCAGCGCTCCGACAATAGCAGATGGCTTTCAACTTGTGTCCTGTGAATAGTGGGGAATACTCCCGGTGTTAACCCAGCCACCTATAGTTTTCTGCTTGGATGTTGCTCGCATGTCACGAACACGCACCAACAGCTGTGAATTGGAGGCAAGTCGTTTCAGTCTAGCCTGCTAGGCGCGGCTGTTGGAACCCTACATGAAGGGGCCAACGATGCCGATTAACGACTTGATAGACCGATTGGTCGAAGAATGCCGTGGCGACGTTCACGGGGCGCTAAGGGCGCTCCTGTTGATCAACGAGCGTCTCGAAGCCGAGCTGCAATACTTCTATGCACAATCCCACCTCGATCCACCGCATCGAGGCACGCTGCACTAGACCATCATGACCTTAGTTAGACCAGAACAGCTCCTGCGCCGCATGGTTGGTTGACGCTGAATGTGACCGCTGCAGAAAGCGGTCCGCTGAATGTAGCAGGCCGCACATGCGCCGGCTGGAAACGCGAAGCTTCCCTCAAACGCCAGTCTCGCAAGGAAAAGGCAATCTGCCCCCGCCTGTGCATATTATCAGGGCATGATGCTGGCGACATCGGCTCCAGCGCGCATTTGACAAAGCTATTGGCACCAGACCAAGCATAGGTTCTCCGGCCTCAGCCACACGCGCCAATGCGGCGACGACGCGTTGCGGACGTTGGTCACTGGCGGGCCACCTGTGCGGGACGGCATGCCCCAGCGCATCATGACTAACTCGCGTTCGGTGCCCGCATTGCGGACGACCAGCGCGGGTAGTCCGGGAAGACGCCCGGCATCGGTGCAAGGTTGCCGACGTAGCGGTTGACGACGCGGAAGAGCGCGCGGATGGCTTCTTGGTTTGTCGAGATGGAGTAAAGGTTACACATCGACGACTATCCGGGATCATTCCTTCCGCCACATCAATACGAACCGAGTGTGCCGTCCGGGAAACCTCGGATGCTCTTGGAAATCCTCATGAGCAACAGATTATCGCCATCTCGCTTAAAGGTGCGAGGCTGTTCTGTACCTACCCAAGCCGGAAGCCATGCGCTATCAACTATCGTGCTGAGACGATTACCTTCGACACGGTATCGGCCAGAGTATGCACACATGCTGCCGATTAGTTGCTCGGGTGTGGCCGAAGCGGTGCGGTTACCCGCCGTCAGCAAAGCCAACAGTCGTCCGTCTTTAGTGAAAATAACAAATCCGACAGGATGCTCGTCCCAACCCTCCAACAGTTGTTGCGCGTCGCTACCTTCTGTTTCGACGTGAAACGAAACAAGCTTCCAAGTGCCCACAAGGGGATGGGACGTATCGGCAGGTTGATCCATCAACTTCTCCCGTGAAAACGGATCGGCGCTTTGGGCCAAAGCCGGAAGTCGGATGCGCGCGCCGCAACGTAAAACGACGCCATGTTGCGACGCGCGAAAGCCGGTGCTCCAATCAAGCAGCCTGCAGCAAAAGGTCGGTCAGCCAGTCCGGCTCGGCAATCATGACTGAGTGGCCGGATGTTGTATTTTCGATGGCCGTCCAAGACTTGTCAGCTTTGCAGTCTGCAAACGCCTTGTCCAATGCAGCTAACTGAAACTTCGGTAAGCGGATGTAGGTCTTCTTCGCTACCTTTTCGCGTGCTCCCGAGAGTTTCACGGGTTGCAGCCACGTGCCTATCGGTTGTGGGGTTACTTTCGACAGGACCCAAGCAACGTCTTTGGGATCGTTAAAGGCGGTCGGAGGTAGGGCTTTTGGAGCGGGGCGGCTGATTGCGCCTTCTTCCATTTGAAACGGCACTTGATCGCGGAATGACTGACCATCGGCGGGCTTCAGTGCATCAACCCAGACGATAGATGAGACACGGTTTCCGATACGTTCGAGTGCGCCCGATGCGGGGTATCCCGCGTACGAATGAGCGACAAGGCAAATGTCTGTGAGGTCTTCCCATTCGACGATATTGGCGATGTCCGCTATGTGCGTGTCGAGGTTTATGTCCTTGCTCAGGAGGTGTGAGCGCTCGGCCAATCCGGTCAGTGTGAGCGGATAAACTCTATGACCCTGCTTTACGAGCCTGTCCGAAACACGACGCCAACTCCAAGCTCCGTAAAAGGCACCCGGTACCAGAACGAAGGTCTTTTGCGCGGATTGAGCACGCGCGCTGCCAATGAACGCATCCGATGAAATTACCGAGCTTGCGCCTACTCCGGCCGCGAGACCACCGATCATTCTGCGGCGGGTGATGCTTGATACAGTCATGAAGTACTCCCCCTGCTTGAAAGTGGTTAAAAACGCGACAGTGTAGCCACCCATACCGGAGACTTGGAAGACAGTTGGCGATCCGCTGGACCGAATATTCGGCTGTGGGGGCCGCTTGGAATAGATCACCATCTAAACGCGGGGCTTGCCCGTCCGTAATCAACCACATCGCGTAATTGTGTACGGGATGGTACATAATTTAGGATCGATGTGATGATTTGCAAATATATTCATACGGGGCCGTCGCGCGGTCCCCGCTTTTTTCTACGCGTCCCAAAGGACCCGATAGCGGCGCGAGAGCGGCCGATCCGGGACCGCCGCTATGGGCCATAAGCCGTCGTTCGATCAGCTCGTCGCAGTTGGAGAGCTACTCGGGCAGCCCCGCCTTCTGAAGCCCCTCAATCAACAGCTTCACGTGTGATCGTCTGACCCGACCCATCCTCGCGGATATTGTGAAGGCGGGATCGACCTCAAGCATACGAGCCACCGCCTCACGCGCCTCCGCGTTACGTCCGAGATGGGCAAAGGCGGCCGCGAGACAGCGGTAAGCTGTCGCATACGAGAGGTTCTGACGAAGGGCCTTCTTCCCTGCGACGATGGCCTCGTCAAAGCGGCCGAGCTCAATAAGGGCGACCCCCATTCCGGTGAACGTTCGGTGTAGCAGCGGATCTAGCGGGCTCATGCGAATGGCACGTTCAAAGCTCCGGACCGCTTCCTCCGGTAGCCCCGCTATTTCATAGACCCAGCCTCGGCAGTTCCACACGAGGTATGAATTTGGGTTGAGCGCGACCGCCCGGTCAGCCATTTCGATTTCACTTTCACTTTCGCCGACCATGAACGCCGAGATGACGGCAGCAGACGCCAACGTGGCAGGATCGCTATCGTCGATACTCAATGCCAAGCGAGAAAGCCGAATTGCTTCCTTCCGGTCGAATTGAGGATCGTCCGTATAGCCAAAAAGGACCCTGTGCATGTGACTTGAGGCTGCCAGAGCCGCAACAAAGCCGAACCGAGGGTCCAGCTCCAAGGCACGATGAGCCAGCCTTATGATCTCGGCCAACCCTTCACGGGTCGGTTGGTAATGCTGTTGCATGGCTCGGAGATATAAATCATAGGCGGTGAGGTTCTCCGATCGCCGTCGCGTCGCCATCTCAATTTCTGCTTGAAGCAACTTTGGCTGAATGGCTGAGACGACAGCGGCCGTGACTTCGTCCTGAAGAGCGAAAACGTCTGTCAGGTCGCGCTCGAACCTGTCCGCCCATATATGTGCGCCTGTTACCGCGTCGATCAATTGCCCTGATATGCGAACTTTCCCAGCTGCCTTGCGCACTGACCCCTCAAGGACGTAGCGCACCCCAAGCCTGCGTCCAACTTCCTTGATATCGACTGCTTTGCCCTTGAACGTGAAGCTCGAATTGCGGGCGATTACGAACAACAATTTGAACCGCGAGAGCGCGGTGATGATCTCCTCAACCATTCCGTCTGCAAAATATTCCTGCTCGGGATCGCCGCTCATGTTCTCGAACGGCAGCACGGCGATAGACGGTTTGTCTGGGAGTGGAAGGGGCGCGCCCAACTTCTCGATCGGCGCGCCATACGCTCCCGCGCATAAGGAATAAGCGCGGACTGGCTTGGAGATGTTCTTGAGCTGCTGTTCGCCGCGATCCTCGAAGCCAACTTCCAGCTTGCCTTCAACTTCGCTGTATACCTTCTCGGAAATCAGGATGCCGCCCGGATCGGCGGCCCCTTCTAGCCGGACTGCAATGTTGATCCCGTCGCCAAAAAGATCGCCGTCAGCCCCGACGATAACCTCCCCGAGATTGACCCCAATGCGTAGCTTAAGGGAGCTTCGGCCTGACGCGATGCTTTCCTGCATCTCCACCGCGCATCGCACCGCAGCCGACGGACTTGCGAACTCGGCCAGCGCGCCGTCACCTGTGGTCTTGATCAGGCGCCCGTCGTGGCGGGAGAGGCTAGGCTCGATTACCTCGCGCTTCAGCCGCTCGAACGCGGCGTAGGTGGCTTCCTCGGCGCGTTGCATCAACGCAGAATAACCGACCACGTCGGCAGCCAAGATCGCCGCTAATCGCCTTTGAACCCGCTGCTCCGCCACAGCGCCCTCCGAACGACCAAGGCAAAACACGTCGCTGGGACGAGGAGCCTAGCACTTTGTTGTGGCCCGTGAGGCGGTATTCGCGGGAGGGGCCCTCCGGGTAGGCCGCGCCAGCGCATCATGTGAAACTAGGGCCTATGGGGGCCCAGCGGGTTTCGGAGGGCCTTCGGTTCGTCCGGCAGAAATCAGAGAACGCCTTAGTTTTCAAGCGTTTCGGCCGTTCTCAATAGCTCGGAAATACAGCTAGACATCAAGTCGTGTGGTCCTGACGCCCGTGGTTGGTGTCAAACCGGCGGAGGTTTTTGAAGCCCGACCGGGTTTTCAATGAACCGCCAATCTGTCGGCGACGGAGGCCAGAGGAATTCGGCTCCGGGGAGAGCGCGGCATAAGCCGTCAAACCATTGCGCAGGGAATGCCGGGCTGCTCCGGCTGTACCTGTATGCTCGTGTGCGCATTTCCTTAAGTGCATTTGCACACGGGACCGCGGGTGCGGCAAGCACCCGGCATTCCCTGCGCCCTCTCACTTCCGGCGCGAAACGATACATTACAACTCGGGCAAATCATGCTGCGAGAATGCAGACGCGTATCTTCACGTCATTACAAGCGCAGCGAAGAAATCGAGCGCTCGTCGCGTGATGAAATGGATTGCTTCGCTGCGCTCGCAATGACGGTGGTAAGCAGCGTTGCAGCGCTACGCCATCCGTGCGACCGGCTTGCGCTTGCGAGGCGGGCTTGGCGCCGCCTCGGGCTCCTGCCGGTGCTCCAGCAACAGCGGCCTCAACTCCGCCGCCGGCTTCGGCGCGCTGAACAGGTAGCCCTGCATTTCCGAGCAGCCGAGTTCGCGCAGCAATTCGCGCTGCGCTTCGGTTTCGACACCTTCGGCTGTTGTCGTCATGTGGCGATCGGCGGCGATGTTCACCACCGCCTGAACGATGGAGATCGAGCCTTCCGGCTCGGCGATATCGGTGATGAAGCAGCGGTCGATCTTGATCTTGTCGAACGGGAAACGCTGCAGATAGCTCAGCGACGAATAGCCGGTGCCGAAATCGTCAAGCGCGATACGGACCCCGATGGCGCGCAGATCGTGAAGCACGGCGAGCGCCGTCTCATCGTCCCTGATCAGCACGGCCTCGGTGATCTCGAGCTCCAGCCGGCTCGCGGGGAGGCCAGACGCGGCGAGCGCTCCCATCACCTTCAGCGCCAGCGTGCCGCTCTTGAACTGGATCGGCGAGACGTTGACCGCGAGCCTGATATCGTCGGGCCAGGTCACCGCCTCCTTGCAGGCGGTGGTGAGCACCCATTCGCCGAGCTGGTTGATCAGGCCGGTATCCTCGGCGAGCGGCACGAACTCGGCCGGCGAAATCATGCCGCGCTGCGGATGGCGCCAGCGCACCAGTGCCTCGCAGCCGGTGATCACGTTGGTCTGCAGGCCCAGACAGGGCTGGTAATAGACCTCGAAGCCGCCGTCGACCAGCGCCTGGCGCAGGTCCATCTCCAGGCTGCGGCGGGCGAGGACCTCGGCTTCCATATCCGGTTCGAAGAAGCGGTAGGTGCGACGGCCGGCGGCCTTGGCGGCGTACATCGCCAGATCCGCATTCTTCAGGATCTGGTCGATATCGGTGCCGTCCTGCGGCGCCAGCGCGATGCCGATGCTGGCGTCGGTGGTCACCTGATGGCCGAGGCATTGATAGGGCGAGCGGATCGCCTCGAAGATGCGGCTGACGAGCTTCATTACGTCGTCGGTATCCTCGATCCCGGACTGCACAATGGCGAACTCGTCGCCGCCGAGCCGGGCGACGAAATCGGATTTCCGTGTGCAGGCCGCGAGGCTGGCAGCGACCGATTTCAGCAGCTCGTCGCCGATCATGTGGCCGAGCGAATCGTTGACGCTCTTGAATTCGTCGATGTCGATATAGAGCACCGCCAAGGGCCGGGTCGGCGCGACAAAGGACAGTTCGTGCTTGAGCCGTTCGTGGAACAGCGTGCGGTTCGGGAGATCGGTCAGCGCATCGTAGTGGGCGAGATGGGTGATGCGCTCCTCGGCGCGCCGGCGCTCGGTGATATCTTCATGGGTCGCCAGCCATCCGCCGTCGGCGACCGGCTCGTTGACGACCTGGATCGAGCGCCCGTCGGGCGTCGAGATCACCATGGCGTTACGGTTCGCGACGTCGCGCAGCACGACCTCGACGTAATGATCGACATCGCCGACGAACGATCCGGTGTCCTTGCGGTGGGCGATCACCTCGCGGAAGCTGCAGCCAGGCTTCACGATGTCGGCCGACAGGCCGTACATTTCGAGATATCGCCTGTTGCAGATCACGAGATGCTGCTTCGCATCGAACAGCAGCAGGCCCTGCGTCATGTTGTTGACGGCGGTGTCGAGACGATGCTTTTCCAGCGTCAGCCGCTGCCTGGACGCGCGGTGCTGATGGGAAAGCTTGCGCACGACGAGGAACAGCAGAACGGCGATCGCCAGCACGGACAATCCGGTGACTGCAATCAGGATGCCGATCTGCTCGCGCCAGTCGGCGAGCGCGGCCGATATCGTGGTCGTTGCGGCGATCACGATCGGGAAATTCGTGAGCGCGCGGGACGAGATCAGCCGGTCCTCGCCATCGATCGGGCTGGTGAGGCGCGAGGTGCTGCGAGGCAGTTCGAAGATCTGTCGCTGGGCGGCCGGACCGGTCTTCAAATTCTGGCCGATCATGTCAGCGACATGCGGGTAGCGGGCGAGCAGCGTGCCGTCGCGGTGGAACATGGTGATGGAGGCGCCCGGTCCGAGCGTCACGGTGGCGAAGAATCGTTCGAAATTGACGGGCTCGATGCCGCGACCGATGACACCGAGGAATTCGCCCTTTGGCCCGGTGACCTTGCGGGCGATCACCGTGGTCCAGACGCCGGTGACGCGGCTGTAGACCGGCTCCATGAGCATATCAGGCGATTGCGGGCTGGACTTGAAGGCTCTGAAGAACGCGCGATCCGCCGAATTGACAGATGGCGCCGGCCAGGCGACGGACGCGTTGATCAAATTGCCGTCGGCATCAAAAATGTTGAGGCCGCCGACATAGGACACCGCGTCGATCTTGGATTTCAGCATCAGATGGATGTCGTGACCGGACATCCGGCGCTTGTAGTTTTCGGCGGTCGCGATCCCGCTGGAACGCATGAAGGTGATCAGGTCCTTGACGACCTGAAAATCCTCGAACTGCTGGTCGAAATGGCGGGCGAGCAGCAGCACGGTGTTTTCCAACTCGCGCTCGCTGTTGCGCAGCGCGCGCTCGCGGAAATTGCCAGCCATGACGGTCGCGCCGATCGCGATGGCGGCGATCAGGAGCAAGCCGCCGAAGATCAGCCAGCGGATCGGGCCGCCGCGAACGGCGGATGCGAATCTGAATGATTTCGTGCCGGTCGAAGCCATGGACCACGATCGCTGCCGGGGATGAACAGCCGGAAGCGGCGTTCTCCCAATCCCGACCCATGACGTCGATACCGCGCCGAGATGGAATTGACGTTAGCAAGCCTGGTTAATGAAGGGTTAGCTGGTGGCAAAAGGTTCCGTCGGCAACCAGAGGGGGCCATGGAGCCGGCAAGGAGCGACCGGAAAAAAACGGCGTACCGGATGCTCACGGTCCGCCGATCGGAAGGATGCGAGAGTGCTAGGCCAGAGCCGCAGCTCTCACTGCATGCGGGTTACTGATCTGCGGGCGCGGCTCCTCGCGACGCCGACCGTCTGGCCGCTGTTCGGCAGGTAGTAGCCATGAGAGTAGCCCTGGTTGAGGCGAAGCCAGGCGTCACCGGTATAGGGATTGCCCGGACCTTTGTTCTGGCAATTGGCGTTCGGATAGAAGAACGCGCAATAGCCAGGTTCGCTCATGACCTGTTGTGCCGTGGAGGGGGCTGTCATCACGGCCAACGCAGCCGCAGCGCCCACAAGCCTGTATCTCGACATCGGATTCCTCCCCGTGAAGGGTCCCGGAAGAAACAACCCCGCCACTACGGCCTCATTCCTCGCGGCAGCGGTCACGCAAGCGTGAGCGCTGCAGCGTCGGCTGTCGGCTCAGCGCTCCGCGCGATAATGGCCGGACTTGCCGCCGATCTTCTCGACGAGATGGATGCCCTCGATGCGAACGCCGCGCTCGACCGCCTTGATCATGTCGTAGATCGTCAGACACGCGACCGACACCGCGGTGAGCGCTTCCATCTCGACCCCGGTCGGGCCGGTGACCTTGACGGTAGCGCGGACGATGCAGCCGGGCAGTTTCTTGTCGGGCGTGACGTCGAGCGTCACCTTGGACAGCGCCAGCGGATGGCAGAGCGGGATCAGTTCCGACGTGCGCTTGGCCGCCATGATGCCGGCGATGCGCGCGGCGCCCAGCACGTCGCCCTTCTTGGCATTGCCGGAGATAATCAGGTCAAGCGTCGCCTTGCCCATGACGACACGGCCTTCGGCTACCGCCGTGCGCCCGGTGGCGGCCTTGTCCGAGACGTCGACCATCCGCGCTTCGCCCGACGCATCGATATGGGTGAGGGCGCCGCCTTTGGAAGCCTTCCGCGGCATTGGCTAACCGGTCCCGGTCGCACGCGGTGTGGCGACGCGCGTCAGCAGCGTGCGGGTCGCAGCCGTCACGTCGGTCTGCCGCATCAGGCTTTCGCCGACCAGGAAGGTCGACATGCCGACGCGTTCGAGGCGGGCAAGATCGTCAGGCGTGAAGATGCCGCTCTCGCCAACCATCAGGCGATCGCGCGGGATCAGCGGCGCCAGCGCCTCGCTGGTTGCCAGCGTGGTCTCGAAGGTGCGCAAATTGCGGTTGTTGACGCCGATCATCGGCGAGCGAAGCTTTAACGCGCGATCGAGTTCCGTCCGGTCGTGGATTTCGATCAGCACGTCCATGCCGAGCGCAATCGCCGCGTCCTCGATATCCTTGGCCACGGCGTCGTCGAGCGCCGCCATGATGATCAGGATGCAGTCCGCGCCATGCGCGCGGGCTTCCACCACCTGGTAGGTATCGAACAGGAAATCCTTGCGCAGCACCGGCAAATTGGTTGCCGCGCGCGCCGCCACCATGAAGTCAAGATGGCCCTGGAACGAGGGCGCATCCGTGAGCACGGAGAGGCACGCCGCGCCACCGGCCTCGTAGGCTTTTGCCAGTACCGGCGGATCGAAATCGGCGCGAATGAGCCCCTTGGACGGCGAGGCCTTCTTGACTTCGGCAATCAGCGCATAATCGCTGCGGTCGAGCTTTTCCTGGATCGCGCGCACAAACCCACGCGGCGGCGGCGCCGTCCTGGCGCGGGCTTCGACCTCGGCAAGCGAATGGGCGCGCTTGGCCGCGGCGATCTCTTCGCGCTTGTAGGTCTCGATCTTGGTCAGGATATCGGACATCTCTTACCGCCCCCGGATCAGCCGCGCGAGACCGCGACGAGATGCTTCAGCCGTGCCGCCGCCGCGCCACTGTCGAGCGACTTGACGCCGAGCGCCACGCCCTCTTTCAGGTCCCTGGCGCGCCCGGCCACGATCAGCGCCGCCGCGGCGTTGAGCAGCGCGACGTCGCGATAGGGGCTGGGCTTGCCGTTGAGCACGCCCTGCAGCGCCTCGGCATTGGCATCGGCGTCACCACCCTTGAGCGCGTCGTTGTTGCAGCAGACGAGGCCGGCATCTTCCGGCTTGATCTCGAAGGTAGTGATCTTGCCGTTGTCGAGGCTCGCCACAAAGCTCGGGCCGGTGAGGGTGATCTCATCGAGCCCGTCGGAGCCGTGCACGACCCAGACGGATTCGGAGCCGAGGTTTTTCAGAACCTGTGCCAGGGGTTGCACCCATTGCCGGGAGAACACGCCGACCATCTGCCGCTTCACGCCAGCGGGATTGGAGAGCGGGCCGAGCAGATTGAAGATCGTGCGGGTAGCGAGTTCGACCCGGGTCGGGCCGACATTCTTCATCGCCGGATGATGCGCGGGCGCGAACATGAAGCCGATGCCCGCTTCTGCCACGCAGCGGCCGACCTGGTCGGGCGTGAGATCGATCTTGACGCCAAGCGAAGCCAGGACGTCGGCCGCGCCCGAGCGCGACGACAGCGCGCGGTTGCCATGCTTGGCGACGGGCACGCCGGCGCCGGCGACGATGAAGGAAGCGCAGGTCGAGACGTTGACCGAACCGGAGCCGTCGCCGCCGGTGCCGACCACGTCGACGGCGTCCGCAGGCGCCTTGACCCGCAGCATCTTGCCGCGCATCGCCGACACAGCGCCGGTGATCTCGTCGACGGTTTCGCCGCGGACCCTGAGCGCCATCAACAGGCCACCCATCTGCGAAGGCGTCGCCTCGCCGGACATCATGGCGTCGAAGGCGGACGCCGCTTCGTCACGTGACAGCGTCGCACCGGTGGCGACTTTTCCGATGATAGATTTGAGGTCGTCCATCGCTTGGCTTTCAGGATTGGGTGTCGTCGTGAAGCACGACCGGCCTTCGCGGGCCGATCATGCTCAGTTATTAGCGCCCGTCACCTGCGCGAAGGCGGCCTGGTTGATGGAAGTGCCGATGATCGATTCGATCTTCGTGATGTATTGCGCGACCTGTTCGTCGTTCATCCCGCGCTGCAGCGTCTCCTTGAGCTTCTTCAGCTCCTCCGAGGCGACGTCGACCGAAGGCACGGTCACGTCGGTGACGCGGAAGACGATCCACTCGCTGCCGCCGGCGCCCGGCGTCTGTCCGACGCCGTCCTTGGGCGTCCGGAACGCGGCCGTGATGACGGCGGAGGGCACGCCGGAAAGCGAGGCATCGCGGCGGAAGCCGGCCGCGGTCTCGACCTTCGATCCGACCGAAGCTGCGACCTCGGCAAGCGTGCTGCCCTGTTCGACTTTCTGCACCATCTCGGTCGCCTTCGCGCGCAGCTTGTTGGAAATCTGGTCCTCGCGCCATTTCGCCTCGACCTGGCTGCGGACCTCGTCGAGCGGGCGCTCGCGCGAGGGCGTGATGCCGAGCACGTCGTACCAGACATAGCCGCCGGCAAACTGGATCGGTTCGCTGTCGACGCCGATATCGCTGTTGAAGGCCTGCGAGACCACGTCGAGCCCGCGCGGAATGTTGGCCACCGGCTGGCCGTCGGGCGTGCGGCCGGAGCGGTCGACGGCTTCGATCGTGACCGGGCTCAGGCCGAGCTTCTGCGCAGCCTCGACGATGTTGGCGCCGCCGCTGCGCTCGTCTTCCATCTTGTTCTGGAGCTCGCTGACCTTGGCACGCGCGCGTTCGGTCGCGATCTCCTTCTTCACCTGGGCCGCCACGTTTTCAAAAGTCGGCACCGTGCCCGGCTCGATCTTGCCGACCTTGATCAGCGCCACGCCGAAACGGCCCTGCACCGGCTGGCTGACTTCGCCTGTGCCAAGCGAAAACGCCGCATCCGCAATCGCCGGATCGATGATCGCGGTCTTTGCGATCAGGCCGAGGTCGACGTCGGCCAGATTGAGATTGCGCTCCTTGGCAACGTCGTCGAACGACGTTCCCGACGTGATGCGGCTGCGCGCGGCCTGCGCCTCGCCTTCGTTCGGAAAGAACATTTGCGACACTTCGCGCTTTTCCGGCGTGCCGAGCTGGTCGCGACGCTGCTCGAAGACCTTCTTCGCGTCCTCGTCGGAAACCTCGATCCACTTGCCGATCTCTTCCGGGCTGATCACGACAAACGACAGTTTGCGATATTCAGGCGCGCGGAACTGGGTCTTGCGGTCCTCGAAATAGGCGGCCAGCGCTTCGGGCGAGGGCGGGTCGATGGTG
Source organism: Bradyrhizobium jicamae (assembly GCF_001440395.1). GTDB lineage: Bacteria > Pseudomonadota > Alphaproteobacteria > Rhizobiales > Xanthobacteraceae > Bradyrhizobium > Bradyrhizobium jicamae. The sequence goes on from NZ_LLXZ01000046.1 coordinate 12,925, forward strand.
CCGGCCTGTGCGGCGTCGAGTTTGATGAATTCGATCGAGCGCTGTTCGTTCTGGAAGCGGGCGAGCGCCTCGAGCAGGACCTTCGGCGGCTCGAGGCCAGCCGAGACGGTGCCGGCGATCTGGCGGCGCAGCCCGACTCGCCGCTGCTCGTTGAGATAGCGTTGCTCGGTGTAGCCGAACTGGCGAATCGTGGCCTGGAAGCGGGCCGGGTCGAACTTGCCGCCCAATCCCTTGAAGTTCGGGTCGTTGTAGATCAGCCGCATGGTCTCTTCCTGCGACTGCGCGAGTCCCATGCGCCGGGCCTCCTCGTCGAGCGCGGCCTCGGCGATGGTCTGTTGCAGCACCTGGCGGTCGATGCCGAATGCGCGCGCCTGTTCAGAGGTCAGCGGGCGGCCGAACGTGCGGCCGAGCTGCTGCAGCTTTTCCGTGTAGATCTGGCGGAATTGGTCGATCGAAATCTCGGTCCCGCCAACCTTGGCGAGCGACGACTGGCCAAACCCCTTGAAGATGTCGGCAATGCCCCAAACTGCGAAACTGACAATCAAAACGCCCATCACGGTGGCCATGACAATCTTGCCGAGCCAGTTTGATGAGGCTTTCCGAATTCCTCGAAGCATGGGTCCAACTTGTTTTTTGAAGGAGAGGGAACCGGGTCGTGCCCAGGGGAATTCGATCCGGGACCGAATTCCGCAACAGGGCGTCACCGAGTTGATAACGCATCATAAAGTGGCCGCAGCCCCCTCGCAACCTCGGCCATATGGGCCAATTGAAGCGGTTAACGGTTGGGGGATCGCCTGACGGGTATCTGGAACTGACGGCGCGCCTCTGCTAGCGCATCTGCAAGCCACAAAGTCTGACATTTTTGCGGGAACTTGACATGACCGAAGCCATCCGGCCTCTGATCGCGGGCAACTGGAAAATGAACGGCCTGAAATCCGCCCTGGGTGAATTCGAGGCAATGATCGCGGGCGCGGGTGCCCTGGCCGGCAAGGCCGACCTGCTGGTCTGCCCCCCGGCGACCCTGATCGGGGGTTTCGCCGACAAGGCACTCGGCTCAAAACTCGCCGTCGGGGCCCAGGATTGCCACGCCAAGGCCTCGGGCGCCCATACCGGCGATCTCTCGGCGGAAATGCTGGCGGATGCCGGCGCCAGCGCCATCATTGTCGGACATTCGGAGCGCCGCGCCGACCATGGCGAAATCGACGCGGTGGTTCGGCAGAAGGCGGAAGCGGCCTGGCGGGCGGGCCTTCTGGCCATAGTCTGCATCGGCGAGACGCAGAAGCAGCGCGATGCCGGCCAGACGCTGGATATCTGCGGTGGGCAGCTTGCGGGCTCATTGCCTGACGGTGCAACGGCGGCCAATCTGGTGGTGGCCTATGAGCCGGTCTGGGCGATCGGCACCGGGCTGACGCCGACGCCCGGGGATGTCGAGCAGGTTCATCGCTTTATCCGCGGTGTTCTCACCAGCCGATTTAAGGCGGAAGGCGGCAAGATCCGGATCCTCTACGGTGGATCGGTCAAGCCCTCCAATGCAGCGGAGTTGATGGCGGTCACTGACGTCAACGGCGCGCTCGTCGGCGGCGCCAGTTTGAAGGCGACGGATTTTCTGGCGATCGCGGAAGCATGCTAGCCCACGCGGGCTTCCTGCAACTTCTTCCAGTAAATCAGCGTGCCGGTGAGGCCACCATGGGGCTTGAACGCGTAGTCCGGAATCACGCCGGTCAGCTTGAATCCCATCCGCTCGTACAGTCCCGCCGCGCCTTCATCCTCGGCGGTGTCAAGCACCAGTAGCCAACGCTGATGCGCGATCGCCAGCCGTTCGGCTTCACGCAACAGCGCCGTCGCGATCCCGCGATGGCGGTGACTGACGCGCGTCATCATTTTCGCGATCTCGGCGCGGTGCGGCTGGTTCGGCGGCAGATCGAGCAGCAGCGTGACGGTCCCGATCAGCTCATCGCCGTCAAAGGCGCCGAGGATGATCCGCTCGCCGCGGTCCGCGGCGCTGAGCGAGTTGGACCAGAATGCTTCCGCCGCTTCCCGTGACAGCGGATGCATGAAGCTGACCGAGCCGCCATTGGCGACCGTCTCGATCAGTATTTCACCAAGCACCGCGCGAACTTCGGGCGAAGGCTTCAAGGCTTTGATCTGGATGTTCGACATGAGGATGAGTTTCCGCGGGGTTCAGCTTCGATGATTGGCGGTGCGCAAGACGCGTGCCCGCTTGATCTCTGCAATACGCTCGACATCCTCGAGCTGCAGGTGACGACCGCGTTCGAGAATTTCGAGCGTGTATTCTTCGTAGGTGAGGCCGAGCCGCTCCGCTTTGCTGATCCGAAACGCGACGATGCCGGGCGAAGGATTTTTCCAGGCCGCGCGGTGCGCCGCCTTCCAGTAGAAATAATTGCCGATTCCGCCGTGGCCCCATTCAGGTCGGTGCTCGTCCTCAAGCGGCGGACCACCATTGTGGCCGGCGGGGGCGGCGAGGTCGTCCGGAGAGTTCCTGAGTTCGACCCCCGTCATCGGTACGCCTAGCTCCGTGCGAGCGCGACGACGTAGGTGCAGGGCGCGTTACTTTCGTTGGCAAACGTCGCTTCCGCCGGCGGGCCGAATCCGAGGCAGTCGCCGGCGCCTAGCTCGTGGCGAACGCCGCCATCGATGAGGACAAGGGCGCCCGACAACACCCAGAGCACCTGGCGGATGTGGGCGTAGGACGAAGCGGGCAGCGTTACGCGCTGCTTCGCCGGCATCTCGACCTTGATGATCTCGATGGGATGATCGGGCCGGTTGAACACCTGGCGTCTCAAATAGCCGGTCTCGGGATCGCGCCACACCGGCTGCTCGGCGGCGCGCGATAGACGCCCGCCCTGGCTTTCGGCGCGCAGCATCAGGCCGGCGAGGGTGAGGTCGAAGGCGCTGGCGAGCCGCACCAGCACCACCGCGGTCGGGCTGACCTCCGCGCGCTCGATCTTGCTGATCGTGGCTTTGGAAACCCCGGAGCGTTCGGCGAGATCGGCCAGCGACCAGCCGCGGCTGTCGCGCTCAAGCCGCAGGCGCTGGGCGAGGCGGACGCCCAGATCGTCTACTATAGTGTCCATTCGTCTATTATATGAGAAATTGCGATGACCACAAGTCCCGATGCGAGTGTCCTGCGAGAGGTGTGGACAGCCTTGCCGCGGCGCCTGCGGCAATTATCTCCACAGCGGCTCTTGGGGGTGACAATGCCCCGTCCGATCGTGTAACACCGCGCAACTTCAGGAAAACCCGCAAGCTCTTGGTGCAGCCGAAGCCCGGCGCTCTTGGCTTGTGACGGAAGGTTTTAAGATGCAGACCGTCCTTATCGTCGTTCACCTCATGATCGTCGCCGTGCTGATCGGCGCCGTGCTGCTGCAGAAGTCCGAAGGCGGCGGCCTCGGCATGGGCGGCGGCGCCGGCTTCATGTCGAGCCGCGGCACCGCCAATCTGTTGACGCGGACGACCGCGATTCTCGCGGGGCTTTTCTTTGTGACCAGCATGGCGCTGGCCTGGCTCGCGGGCGTCGATCGCAAGCCGGCATCGATCCTCGGCGCCCCGCCGGCGACTCAATCGCAGCCGGGTGGCGCAACGCCGGTCGCTCCGCCGACTTCCGGTGGCGTGCTCGATACGCTCAAGAAGGTGGATGAACAGCAGGCTCCGTCGGGCCCGCAGGCGCCGCGTTCGCAATAAAGCAGGGTGGCCATGCAGGACGGGCTCTACCGTCCTGCATCAGAATTTCCCATCAATGCTCTGAAATCGCTTCAAATTTAACGTCACCCACAGCCCGGCAAAATGTTTGCCCGTGCACGCGATTCGTTTTGGAGAATCGGGGCAGTGGCCTTAAAGGTAGAATCCCATGGCGCGGTACATATTCATAACCGGCGGCGTGGTTTCTTCGCTCGGAAAGGGTCTGGCTTCGGCGGCACTCGGTGCCCTGCTGCAGGCCCGCGGGTACAAGGTCCGTCTCCGCAAACTCGACCCCTATCTCAACCTCGATCCCGGAACGATGTCGCCGTATCAACACGGCGAAGTGTTCGTGACCGATGACGGCGCCGAGACCGATCTCGATCTTGGCCACTACGAGCGCTTCACCGGACGTCCGGCCACCAAGGCCGACAATATCACCACCGGGCGCATCTACCAGGACATCATCACCAAGGAGCGCCGCGGCGACTATCTCGGCGCCACCATCCAGGTCGTTCCGCACGTCACCAACGCGATCAAGGAATTCGTCGTCTCCGGCAACGACGAATATGATTTCGTGCTGGTGGAGATCGGCGGCACCGTCGGCGATATCGAGGGCCTGCCGTTCTTCGAAGCGATCCGCCAGCTCAAGAACGAGCTGCCGCGCGATCACGCCGTCTACATTCACCTGACGCTGCTGCCCTACATTCCAAGCGCCGGCGAACTTAAGACGAAGCCGACCCAGCACTCGGTGAAGGAACTGCGCTCGATCGGCATACAGCCGGATATCCTGTTGTGCCGCACCGACCGCGAAATCCCGAAGGAAGAGCGCCGCAAGCTCGGGCTGTTCTGCAACGTGCGCGAAAGCGCCGTGATCGAGGCGAGGGACGTCGACAACATCTATGCCGTGCCTGAGGCCTATCACGTCGCCGGCCTCGACGACGAGGTGCTGGCCGCGTTCGGCATCAGTTCGAAGATTCCGCCGGCGCTGCAGAGCTGGAACGTCATCAACGAGCGCGTACGCAATCCGGAAGGCGCGGTGACCATTGCCATCGTCGGCAAATACACCGGCATGAAGGATGCCTACAAATCGCTGATCGAGGCGCTGTCGCACGGCGGCATCGCCAACAAGGTGAAGGTCAATCTCGACTGGATCGAAAGCGAGGTGTTCGAGAACGAGGACCCGGCGCCGTTCCTCGAACACGTCAACGGCATTCTGGTGCCCGGCGGCTTTGGCCAGCGCGGCGCGGAAGGCAAGATCCGCGCGGCGCAGTTCGCGCGCGAGCGGGATGTGCCGTATTTCGGCATCTGCTTCGGCATGCAGATGGCCGTGATCGAGGCCGCGCGCAATCTGGTCGGCATCGAGGACGCTAACTCCACCGAGTTCGGCCCGACCAAGGAGCCGCTGGTGGGCCTGATGACGGAATGGCTGCGTGGCAATGAACTGGAGAAGCGATCGCAGTCGGGCGACCTCGGCGGCACCATGCGGCTCGGCGCCTACCCGGCGGCGCTGAAGCGCGGCAGCCGCGTCTCGGAAGTCTATGGCGGCGCCACCGAGATTTCGGAGCGCCACCGCCACCGCTACGAGGTCAACACTGCCTATAAGGACCGCCTCGAACAGCACGGCCTGCGCTTCTCGGGGCTGTCGCCCGACGGCGTGCTGCCGGAGATCGTCGAATACGAGGACCATCCCTGGTTCATTGGCGTGCAATTCCATCCCGAGCTGAAGTCGCGCCCGTTCGAGCCGCACCCGCTGTTCGCGTCGTTCATTCAGGCGGCGGCGAAGCAGAGCCGACTGGTGTAGGTACTCTTCACCCGCCCCTTGAGGGGGCGGGTCGACGCGCGCATCGCGCGCGGCGGGGGGGGGGGG
>NZ_LLXZ01000046.1:18528-64935 GCF_001440395.1 Bradyrhizobium jicamae
CGCGGCGGGGCGGGGTGACGGTCTCTCCACGCGTGCGCTGTTGGATGCGGAGGGACCGTCACCCCGCCCCGTCTCGCATTCCGCTTGCGCTCCATGCGAGCCGACCCGCCCCCTCAAGGGGCGGGTGAAGTGAGGGCGCCTTTGACGAGCGCGTCGATTGTTGCGACAACTCCCGCCCGCAAGAACAACAACCTTGGGAGCAAAGCCGATGATCATGGAAATGCGCGTCTATCGCTGTCTGCCGGGCCGCCTGCCGGCGTTGATGAAGCGCTTCGATACGCTGACGCTGAAACTGTGGGACAAGCACGGCATCAAGCAGGCCGGCTTCTACACCACGCTGATCGGCACCTCCAATCAGGAACTGACCTACTTCGTCGCCTGGGACTCGCTGGCCGACCGCGAAAAGAAGTGGACCGCATTCCAGTCCGATCCGGACTGGATCGCCGGCCGCGCCAAGAGCGAGGAGGACGGCCAGATCATCGACAACATCGTCAGCCAGCTGCTGGTGCCGACGGCGTTCTCCGCGGTAAAATAGCCGCGGGTGCAACCCTGATATTCAGGGGTTAAACGGGGTTGATCCTGGGGTCGCGGACCGGCATGGTCCGCGCCGAATACAAAGGAAAAATCCCTTGAACGCGAAAGTCGAAGCAGCTCCGGTCGTCTCGGTAGGCCCGGTCAAATTCGGCAACGGCCTGCCGATTTCGATCATTGCTGGTCCCTGCCAGCTCGAAAGCCGGGCGCATGCGCTCGAAGTGGCGAGCGCGCTGAAGGAAATCGCCAGCCGCCTCGGGATTGGCCTCGTCTACAAGACCTCCTTCGACAAGGCCAACCGCACTTCAGGCTCGGCCGCGCGCGGCGTCGGTCTCGCGCAGGCCCTGCCGATCTTCGCCGAGATTCGCTCCTCGCTCGGTTTGCCTGTCCTGACCGACGTCCACGAGGCCTCGCAATGCGCGGAAGCCGCGCAGGCGGTCGACGTGCTGCAGATCCCGGCGTTCCTCTGCCGGCAGACGGATCTGCTATTGGCAGCTGCGGCGACCGGGAAGGTCGTCAACGTCAAGAAGGGACAGTTCCTCGCGCCGTGGGAGATGACCAACGTCGTCACCAAGATCACCGGCGGCGGCAATCCGAACGTGATGGTGACCGAACGCGGCGCCTCGTTCGGCTACAACACGCTGGTATCAGACATGCGCGCGCTGCCGATCATGGCGCAGACGACAGGCGCGCCCGTTATTTTCGACGCCACCCATTCGGTGCAGCAACCGGGCGGGAAGGGCACTTCATCAGGGGGCCAGCGCGAATTCGTCCCCGTGCTGGCGCGGGCGGCGGTCGCCGTCGGCGTCGCCGGCGTGTTCATCGAGACCCATCCGGACCCTGATCGCGCGCCGTCTGACGGACCCAACATGGTGCCGCTGCGCGAGTTCGAGGCGCTGGTGAAGCGGCTGATGGCGTTCGACGCGCTTTCCAAGAACGCTGCGTCGTGACCGCTGCCAGCGGCATGCCGCCGGCGCTTAATATCATTGCGCTCGCAACCTTTTCGGCGGCCCTGTCCGCCCGCGCGCTCGATCCGGTGTTGCCGCACGTAGCCGAGGATTTTTCGGTCAGCATCGCCACCGCCGCCAGTTTCGCCGCTGCCTTCGCCTTCACCTTTGCCATCATCCAGCCGGTGCTCGGCGCCTTCGCCGACATTTTCGGCAAGGCGAGGCTGATGATCGTGGCGCTTACGCTGCTCGGCTTCGCCAACATTCTCGGCGCGATGGCGACGTCGTTTCCGCTGTTGTTCGCGAGCCGCATTCTGGCCGGCATCGGTTCGGGCGGCGTGTTTCCGATTGCGCTGGGGCTGACCAGCGATCTCGTCGGCGCCGAAAAGCGCCAGGTCGCGATCGGGCGCACGCTGGCCGGCGCCATGACCGGCAATCTGCTGGGCGCCACCGTGTCCGGCCTGATCGGCGATTTCCTCGGCTGGCGCGGCGTGCTCGCCGTGCTCGGGGCAATCGTCGTGCTGGCCTCGATCGTGGTTGCGATCGGGTTTCGCGGCGCGGCGCTGACACGTCCGCCGCGCACCAGCCTGTCGGCCCTCAAGCAGGGTTATCGCACGATCTTCACCAACCCGAACGCGTACATCTGTTACTCGGCCGTCTTTATTGAAGGCTGTTGCGTGCTCGGCCTGTTTCCGTTCATTGCCTCTTTCCTGTTCGACCTCGGACAAACCTCGCTGTCGATCGCGGGTGTCGTCATCGCCGGCTTCGCGGTCGGCGGCCTCTTCTACACCATGACGGTGTCGCGGCTTCTGCCTGTTATCGGCGTCAACGGGATGATCATCGGCGGCGCGGCGCTGGTCGGTGTACAGCTCATGGCGGTTGCGTTGGGGCTGGAATGGAGATTGCAGCTACTCAATCTGGTCTTCATGGGCTGGGGTTTCTACATGATCCACGGCAGCCTCCAGGTATTCGCCAGCGAATTGTCAGCGGAAGCGCGCGCGACGGCGCTGTCGTTGCACGCGTTCTTTTTCTTCATGGGCCAGACCGTCGGCCCGATCGCCTACGGTTTTGGAATCCAGCATGCCGGCAAGGTTCCGACCTTGCTGACCGCGGGGGCCATCATGATCGTACTGGGCTTTGTCTGCGCCAGACTGCTGCGCCAGACGCGACCGGCGGATGCGCCGTCGACGTAGCCCCTCAGCGTGCGTTCAAGGCCGCCGACAACAGCCGCTCGGCCTGCCGGGTTGCTTCCGCAAAGGCTGGCTGCTTCGGCGCGCGTTCAGTGAAGCAGCGCTTATACGCGTCCTCGCCCTTCTGGCGCAGGTTTCCCAGCCTGTCATAGGCCTTCCTATCGATCTTTCCTGAGCGGAGATCGTCATCGGCCTGTTCGGCCTTCTGGTTGAAGCCGGTCCGGATCGCGATGCAGGCCGGGATTGTCACCTCGGGCGCGATCGATCCGTAGGCGACGTAGACCTTGCCGCCGGCGATCGCGGACACGAACACGTGGTCGGCCGCATCTGGGATATCGGACTGGGTTCGCCCAGCCAGCATGGCGTTGGCAAAACTGGCGCCGGCAGGTTTTGCAATCGGCAACGAATTGAAACTGATGACCGCAGCGCCGCTCGACACCGCCTGCGTATAAAAACTCTCGTCCTTCAGCGCCGCGCCGATCTGCTGCGGCACGTTCCTGACGCCTTTGTCCCACCAGTCCTTGTGGGCGCGCAGCCAGCGTTCGAACAGCGTCTGCGTCGTGACGACGATGTGCGCCTTCGGCGCGACATATTTGCCGTCGGTGCCATCCTGGCCGGCCTTCTCGCCATTCTTGCCTAGCAGAGCGTCGAAGCGCAGGCCATCGAGCATGCCAAAGCCTTCGTCGCCTTTGGCGAAGGTGTCGATGTGCAGCCTGGCCGGGCCAAAGCCCTCGCGGGCCGGCTCGTTGAGCATGGCGCGCATCTGCGCCCCGAGATCGGCGCTTGCCGCCTCCTCGGCCTTTCGCGCGGCCTCGTCTGCGTTGCCGGCATCGTAGATGGCCGAGATTTTGTCGATCGCCGCATCGCGTGCAGCGATGTAGCGATCCTCAGCTGATTTTGCCGGTGGCGCGGCTGATACGTTCGAGATCGTTGCGGCGAGGCAGAGCGGGACGAGAAGCCGGAGGACGGCGGAGCGGGCATTGTTCATGGGCGGTGGTCGGCCGTACCGGCCTTCCGGTTCAAGCGGTGGGGGTGAGGCTCGGCGCCATCAGCAAAAATTTTGCGGTCCATAAAAATTTCAAAGTCGCAATTCCGAGACGCGCGGGCCAATTTTGCCTCGTGATCTCGAACGGCGTTGGCGCTTCGCCAAATGCCACGCCGCAACTGGGAGTGAGGCCAGGTTGAACAGGTTCAGGGCCATCATGTTCGACGTCGACGGAACCATGGCGGAGACGGAGGAATTTCATCGACGCGCATTCAATGACGCGTTCAGCCATTTCGATCTGCCGTGGCGCTGGGATGTCGCAACTTACGGCAAGCTGCTGCGGATCGCAGGCGGAAGAGAGCGTATCAGGTATTTTTGGGATTCGCTCTCCGAGGACCGCTTCGATCTTTCAGATGGTCGCATCAACGAAGTGCACCGCTTCAAGACGCGCCGATATGCGGAACTGGTTGGCAGCGGCGCCTGCGGACTGCGACCGGGAGTGGTCGACCTGATCGTTCGAGCACGCGACGGGCGGTTGCGGCTAGCGATCGTTACGACCACGTCGCGGGACAATATTGGCGCACTACTTAGCCAAAATCTGGGACCGGACTGGAACCGGAATTTCGACGTGATCGTTTCCGGGGAAGACGTGCCCAACAAAAAACCGGCACCAGACGCCTATCTCGTGGCTCTCGACACTCTTGGTCTGCCTGCCGCGTCTTGCCTGGCCATCGAGGACTCTCGTAACGGTCTGGTGGCAGCGGCCTCTGCCGGTGCCCCGGTCCTGATTACCCGCAGCTTGTATTTTCGAGACGAGGATTTCACGGGCGCAGCCAGCGTCACGGATGATTTAACCGATTTGCCTGACGATTTCTGGCTTCTCCAGCGCTGTGAGACTAGAGGCCAAGCGTGATCTCGGCCCAGCGCATCACGGTGTTGCCATTGAGAAACTCGATCACGCCGGGCTCGATGGCTGCCGGCCGGTCGTGGCCGAGCACAGCGGTCGCTGTGATCATGTCGCAGCGGTCCCTAAAGACGACCGATATCGCCGTCTTGCCAAGCGGATTGCGGGCGTTGAGCGTGTAGGCGCGGCTGCGACCATCCATCCGCGCGATTCTGATTGGACGGCTGGCGCCGAGCGGCGAGACGTCGCCGATGAGAGCAAGATCTCCCATACGGTCCACATCGTCGTCATCGGCTATGCCTGTCGTGCAATTGCAAAAGCCGATCTTGGCGCGCAGATAGACATTCACCTCGGTACCGCAGTCCGCGGCCCTGCACCGGAACGCCTTTCCTTTGCCCCACGGATCGGCGGGGAAGGGCCAGGCTATCTCGGTCCATACCGGCGCGGTCGCGGTTGCGGCCGCGCGCTGTGACAGACCGGACCATGCCAGCATCGCAGCCAGCACGCTTCCCAGAGACACCGATACAATGGCGACACGACCGACCGGCCTCATCTCACCACCGTGGTTGGACTAGTTGCTGGCGAGATACTTCTTCGCCGCCGCGACTTCTGGGCGTTCAGTGTCGGCATTCGCCGTCAGCGCCACGAGTTGCTGATAGTTGTCTCGTGCCGCAGCCTTGTCACCGAGCGTATCGGCGGCCTTGGCGGCGCCTGCGTAGCCCTGAAGGCGGTTCGGCTCCTTGGTCTTGGTGGCCTCGAAGGCCGCAAGGGCTTCCCTGGTCATGCCGCGATCGAGCAGCATGAAGCCGTAGAGTTCGCGCGCCGGGGCCAGCGGGCCGGGCGTGATGGCGTGTTTCTCGGTCTTGTCCTCGGCATCCGCTGCGGCGCTCATGGCCCTGAGGGCCTCGTCGTATTTGCCCTCCGCGTGAAGCACCCACGCCAGGGCGACCTGACGCTGGATGTCGACGATATCTGGCCAATAATTATCCTTGGCTTCGCGCAACTTGTCGCGCATTTCGGCAAGTTTTTGGACGTCGGCCCTGGCGGCCTCCGGTTTGCCAGTGTGCGCGGCGCCGAGAGCGCGGGCGAAGTGCGAGATCGCCATCGCGAAGTTTGAGCCGCTCGGCCTGACAGTTAGTTGTGAGGCGGCGTCCCACTCGCCGCGCTCGATTGCATAACGGGCCGGCGCCGCCGCCAGCGCGTAGTCGGCCGCCGCGACTGTGGCCTTGAAGTTAGTCTCCTTTGCCATCTCGTCCATGACGGCACGTGCCTGCTGGTCCTGGGCAAGCTGAAGGTAGGCGTAAACCATATAATCCTGCGCGTGCAGATAATTGCCCACCGACTTCTCGGCCTTGGCTGCCTTTACGGAAGCGATGTTGGAAGCAATCGATTCCTTCCAATAGCCGACGCGGGTGTAGATGTGCGACGGCATATGCTGGGCATGCGGCGCGGCCGGCGCGATCTTGGCGTAGCGGTTGGCGGCGTCGAGACCTTTATGCGCGGTCGTCGGATAGTCGTAGAGGTGGATCAGGTAATGCGTCACCCCCGGATGCTGCGGAAGCCGCATGGAAAGCGGCTCCAGGATTGAGGCGCCCTTGGTCTGCTGTGTGTACGTCTTGTCGTTCAGGTCCGCCGACGCGTTGAGCGTGATGGCGTAGGCGATCTGAGCCTCGTCGTCATCTGGATACTTCGCCGCGACTTTCGCTTGGGCATCACGCAAGGCACGCATACGCTGGGCGTGGGGCACTTTGTCGTAATCCGTATACATCACCATAAGCGCATCGATGTAGTCGCGTTCGCGCTCGGTCTTTGCCCCGATCTCCTTGGCCTTGGTGATGGCGGCAAGGCCGGGCGCCAGATTCGGCCGCGGAATCGCGTTGTGCGGATTGTCCATCAGCGTGAGAGCAATGCCATAATGTGCCATGGCACATGTCGGGTCTGCCTCTAGGACCTCCTCAAAGATCTCCTTGCCGTTAATGTACCAAAAGGAATGCTGATAGCGCATGGCGCGATCGAAACGACGCTGCGCCACCTCGTTGCAAGAGGTCTTGAAATGCACTTGACCGAGCTGCCGATCCACATCGTCTTGCGCAAGCAGCGGCTGGGACGTCGAGAGGGTAAGAGTTGCGACGGTAGACGCGAGGAGAGACTTCCGCATGGACTTCCTCCGTTTGGCAAATCTAGAAAAGAATAGATGTACTATACGACTTTCGTGGCTGTGCTTGAATGAGTATGTGGTCGTGGCAGCGCAACTGACCTTTCTCTCTGAGCGTAAACGGTTACCGGAAGTCCGAGGATAGCCCCTTCTTGTCGATCAGCGTTCATCCCCGCCCGCGATAGGGCGCGACGCCCTGATCCGGCACCCACATGTCCTTCGGCAATTTTCCGGTCTGCCAGAACACGTCGATCGGGATGCCGCCGCGCGGATACCAGTAGCCGCCGATGCGCAGCCATTTCGGTTTGATCTCGGCCGCGATCCGCTTGCCGATCATGACCGTGCAATCCTCGTGAAAGGCGCCGTGGTTGCGGAAACTTGCCACATAGAGCTTCAGCGATTTCGACTCCAGCAGCCATTGTCCGGGCGCATAGTCGATCACGAGATGCGCGAAGTCCGGCTGGCCCGTCACCGGGCAGATCGAGGTGAATTCCGGCGCGGTGAAGCGGACCAGATAATTGGTGCCGGCCTGCGGATTGGGTACGCGGTCTAGCTTGGCCTTCTCGGGGCTGTCGGGCCATTCCACGGCGCGGCCGAGTTGCAGTGATTTTGGCAATGATTTTTTGGCCATCATGATCGTCCTGTTGCGAGGGCTGACATGGACGCAACAAGGCGTGGCCGTCAACCGTCAGCGCGAGGCGGGGTCGGCGAGAAACTTCACCAGCGCCTGCCGTTCGGCGGCGTTCTCGATGCCGCGCATCGACATCCATAATCCCGGAAACATCGCCGCGGGATCGGCCAGGAAGCTCTCCAGCCGCTTCGCATCCCAGCGCAAGCCCTCGTCACGCGCCTTGCGCAGCACCGGCGAGTAGTCGAAGCCGGCATCGCTGCCGACTGCGCGACCGATCAGGCCTGAGAGATTGGGGCCGGGGAGGTTGCGCTCGGCCGGATCGAGGCTGTGGCAGGCACGGCAGGGGGTGAAGGCCAGCGCGCCGTCTTCCGCCGCATGGGCGGAAGCGGGCAGGAGGAGAGACAGCAGCAGAACGCCGAGTGACTTCACGCAGGTGCGACCGTCTGGATTACGACGAGACGGTCATTGCCGGATTCGCCGCCCCAGGTTTCGCCGGGCCGGCCGTCGAGCTGGCGCACATTCGCGCCCGCTTTGTCGCTCGGGATTGCGTTGAACTTTTCGGTCACGGGATCGAAGCGTACAATTGCGTTCGCCCCGAAATCGGTAAGCCAGACCTTATCCTTGTCGTCGACATAGACCGCATAGGTTCGGGGATTGCTGCCGGGCAGCTTCCATGCCTTCCAGGAGCCGTCAGCGGGGTCGTGCATCGACACATTGCCGCTATTCCACTCGCTGACCCAGATCCGACCCTTGGAATCCGACCAGACGCGCCGCGCGCCCTGGTTCGGCGTCGGCGGTTCGACCACGGTCGCGTTGCCGGTTGCCGGGTCGATTTTGGCGATGTGGTTGCCGGCGAGCGAGGCGTACCAGATGTCGCCTTTCGGCGTGATGGTCATTCCATAGGTGCCGCGGCCGCGCGGCGATTTGAACACGGTCATGTCGCCTGATTTCGGGTCGAGCCGACCATAGATGCCGGTTTGGCCGGTGAACCAGTAGATGCCGTTCTTGTCGAACACGGCGGTGTTGAGATTGGCGTGTGCCTCCTTTTCGGGCAGGCGGAACAGCGTCACCTTGTGGTCTCCGGGGTCGACGCGGGCGACGGCGTTCTGTCCGCCTTCGGTTACCCAGGGTGCGCCGTCCGGGCCGATGATGACGCCATGGGGCGCGGCACCCTTGCCGAGGTCGACCAGTTTGTAGGAGCCGTCGCGTGGATCGAGACGGCCCAGCGTGCCGTTGCGCTGGCCGCAGAACCAGATCGTGCCGTCGGGGGCGGGGGTGGTGTCGCGTGAGCCCATGCCTGCGGCGACCGGATAATATTTGACGCGGAACGGGCCTTCCTGGGCGGCGGCCCTTTTCAGCAGGGCGGGCGCAGCGAGGATGCCAATGGCGGCGGTTCCAAGAAACTGGCGGCGATTCATTGCGTTACCCCGGCTTGTGAAGTGAAGGTTTGGACGCCGATATCGACCTTGGAGCAGTCTATCCTGACGGGTTTTGGCCGTCCGGAAAAGGCCAGCGGTCAAGCGTTCACATTTGCTTGCTTGCCGTGTAAGACGCCCCCGAAACCGGACCAACATTCCAGGAAAGTTCAGACATGACCGCCATCGTCGATATCATTGGCCGTGAAATTCTCGATAGCCGTGGCAACCCCACCGTTGAAGTCGATGTGGTGCTGGAAGACGGCTCGATCGGCCGCGCGGCGGTGCCGTCGGGCGCCTCCACCGGCGCACATGAGGCGGTTGAACTCAGGGACGGCGACAAGAAGCGCTATCTCGGCAAGGGCGTGCAGAAGGCGGTTGAGGCCGTCAACGGTGAAATTTTCGAGGCGCTGAGCGATCAGGCCGTCGAGGACCAGGTCCATATCGACCAGATCATGATCGATCTCGACGGCACGCCGAACAAGAGCCGGTTAGGGGCCAACGCCATCCTCGGTGTCTCGCTGGCCTGCGCCAAGGCGGCCGCCGAATCCTTCGACATGCCGCTCTATCGCTACGTCGGCGGCACCTCGGCGCGGACGCTGCCGGTGCCGATGATGAATATCATCAATGGCGGCGCGCATGCCGACAACCCGATCGACTTCCAGGAATTCATGATCCTGCCGGTAGGCGCGGCGAGCTTTGCCGAAGCATTGCGCTGCGGCTCGGAAATCTTCCACACGCTGCGCAGCGAATTGAAGAAGGCGGGACACAACACCAATGTCGGCGACGAGGGCGGCTTTGCGCCGAACCTGCCGTCGGCGGATGCAGCGCTTGAATTCGTCGTCAGCGCAATCGGCAAGGCCGGCTACAAGGCCGGCGGCGATGTGATGCTCGGGCTGGACTGCGCCGCGACCGAATTCTTCAAGGACGGCAATTACGTCTATGGCGGCGAGAACAAGACCCGCTCGCGCTCGGAGCAGGCTAAATACCTCGCCGACCTCGTCTCGCGCTATCCGATCGTCACCATCGAGGACGGCATGTCCGAAGACGACATGGAAGGCTGGAAGGAATTGACCGACCTGATCGGCAAGAAGTGCCAGCTCGTCGGCGACGACCTGTTCGTCACCAACGTCACCCGCCTGGCCGACGGCATCAAGAACGGTCGCGCCAATTCGATCCTGATCAAGGTCAACCAGATCGGCACGCTGACGGAGACGCTTGCCGCCGTCGAATTGGCCCACAAATACGGCTACACCTCCGTGATGTCGCATCGGTCCGGCGAGACCGAGGATTCCACGATCGCCGACCTCGCGGTCGCCACCAATTGCGGCCAGATCAAAACCGGCTCGCTGGCGCGCTCCGACCGTACCGCCAAGTACAACCAGCTCCTGCGCATCGAGCAGCAGCTCGGCAAGCAGGCGATATATGCCGGCAAATCGGCGCTGAAGGCCTTGGCATAACGCGCCGGCGCATCCAGATAGAACGAGCACCACAGGGGAGGGATTGTGATGAGTGACGGCAACAGCGGGCTTCAACTGCGTACGCTGCTCAAGAAGAGCGGCGAACTCGAACTGTCGCTGGCGAACGTTCCGACGCCTGAACCGGCCGACGACGAGGTCGTGGTCCGGGTCGAGGCGACGCCGATCAATCCGTCCGATCTCGGGCTTCTGATCGGGCCGGCCGACATGTCGACCGCCAGGGAATCCGGCAGCTCGGATGCGCCTGTCATCACGGCGAAGATGCCGGATGCGGCGATGCGGATGATGGCGGCGCGGCTCGATCAGTCACTTCCTGCGGGCAATGAAGGCGCCGGCGTCGTGATCCGGACCGGGTCCTCAGACGCCGCCAAGGCGCTGATGGGCAAGACCGTCTCGATGATCGGCGGCGCGATGTACACGCAGTACCGCACCATCAGGGTGCGGGACGTGATGGAATTGCCTGATGGCACCACGGCAGCCGACGGCGCGTCATGGTTCGTCAATCCGCTGACCGCACTCGGCATGACCGAGACGATGCGGCGCGAAAATCACAAGGCGCTGGTGCACACCGCCGCCGCCTCCAACCTCGGCCAGATGCTCAACAAGATCTGCATCAAGGACGGCATCGGCCTCGTCAACATCGTGCGCAGCAAGGAGCAGGCCGATATCCTGCACCAGATCGGCGCCAAGTATGTCGTCGATTCCACGGCGCCGAGCTTCATGGAAGATCTCACCAATGCGCTGGTGGAAACCGGCGCCACCATCGCCTTCGACGCCATCGGCGGCGGCAAGCTCGCAAGCCAGATTCTTACCAGCATGGAGATGGCGGCCAACAAGACTGCCAAGGAGTACAGCCGCTACGGCTCGAACGTGTACAAGCAGGTCTATATTTACGGCAGCCTCGACAACCGCCCGACTGAACTCAGCCGCGCTTTCGGCCTGACCTGGGGCGTCGGCGGCTGGCTGTTGACGCCGTTCCTGCAGAAGATCGGCCCCGCCGAAATCGGCCGCCTGCGCCAGCGCGTGGCGTCCGAACTCAAGACCACGTTTGCCAGCCACTACACGCAGGTGGTGTCGCTGCAGGAGACGCTGCAGCTCTCCAATATCGCCGTGTACAACAAGCGCTCCACCGGCGAGAAATTCCTGATCAACCCGAACAAGGGTTGATGGCACGGGGCTTCTGCCCAGCCATCAACAGAGCAGGCCGCCCGACGGGGCGGCCTGCTCTGCGTGATCTGAGACAGAAGATCGCGGGATTATCGTTGTGATTTCGATCCGGCGTCCGCTGGTTTTCTTTTCGGATGGAGCGTTCGCGTGGAAAGCGCTGCCGCTTCCTCGAGTTCGACGGCGCGCCTGATTATTTGCAGTTCCAGATAGGCCTTCGCAACGTCAAACCGATACTTTGGTGTTCGCACAGACATTCGATTACGCATGACAACCCCTTCGTAGCGAGGCGCACGCTAAACACTGTCGTTGGAACGATCTAGACCGTAGAACTGCTGGTTCCATGTCTCGAAGATGACGCCGTGACATCGTCCAGCAACGGGATCGGTTGCGCCTGGCCTTGGAGCTGACTGTCGCGGATTTTTGTCCCGTTAGCCGGAAAGCGCTGGCTCCCTAACGGATCGGGCGCGCCGGGGAGTGACCGAAAGCTGGCCGAACGAGCGCGGTCAACCTATTAAAGGCTATTTCATGCACTTGCATCTTTCCGGCAATCTGACGTAAGGGAAGGGGCAGACGCTTCCACTCCAACAGGGATATCCAATGGCTACGCATACCATCGTCACGATCGTCGGCTCGCTCCGCAAGGAGAGCTTTTCGCTCAAGGTCGCCAACGCGCTCGCCAAGCTGGCGCCGGCGTCCCTCAAGCTCGACGTGACCACGCTCGAAAGCGTTTCCTTTTTCAACCAGGACCTCGAAGCCAATCCCCCGGCCGACTGGCTGGCGTTCCGCGAAAAGCTGCAGAAGTCGAACGGCGTGCTGTTCGTGACGCCGGAATACAACCGCTCGATCCCCGGCGTCCTGAAGAACGCCATTGACGTCGCCTCGCGCCCCTATGGCAAGAGCTCGTTCCTCGGCAAGCCGATCGGTATCGTCGGCAACGCCCCCGGCGCGCTCGGCGGCGTCAGCGCGGTCAAGCATCTTCAGAACATCCTGCCCGGCATTGCCGGCCCGATCCTGGGCCAGCCTGAAATCTATTTGAATGCCATCGGCGATGCCTTCGACGACAAGGGCCAGCTCACCAAGGAATCGGTGCAGAAACTCCTTCAGCAATATATCGACGCGTTTGCGGCGTTCGTTGAGAAGCAGAACAGGTAAGCGGTCTCTCCTCGTCATTGCGAGGAGCTCGCGAAAAATTGCAAAGCAATTTTGCGCTGAAGCGACAAAGCAATCCATCCATCCGTTATGCCGTGCTATGGATTGCTTCGCTTCGCTCGCAATGACGGGCCGGCATTCGGGCCACTTCTTTAGGAATCCATTAACCCAGCCATCGCATCTTGGGCGCATGGTCTCTCGCGCTCGATTGAAATCCATCCTGACCGGCCTCGCCCTCTACACGGTGGCGGCGCTGATGGTCAGCTATTTCGGGATCAACGCCTATACCGGCAAATACGGCCTGAACGCCCGCCAGGAGCTCGATCAGGAGATCATCGCGCTGACCTCGGAGCTGGCGCGGTTGAAGCGGGAGCGGGCAGAGGGCGAGCAGCGGGTATCGCTCTTGCGCTCCGACCGGGTCGACCCCGACATGCTGGATGAGCGCGCGCGCTTCCAGCTCGACTACGCCAATCCGCGCGACCTGATCCGGACCATCAAGCCGAACTGATTTTCAAGCCGCTGTCATCAACAGCGCAATTGTCGGCACGATACTTCCGTCACCGTCCGCAAATTTCAAAAAACTGCAAAATCAATTTCGAAAATGTCCCGCCACGTTGCAGTGCGGCATAGCAATATTTTCTCCAGCGCACGCAATCCTTTCACGGCGGTTTGAGTTGGGATAGAGAGGGCTGATCCCGTCTCTCTTTCTCACCCCCGGAATTGCCATGGCCGCACCCAAGAAAAGCGTCGTCGCGAAGGAAGCTGGACAGGAGAAGGCAAACGAATCCCCACCGGAATTCACCAAGGCGCAGGAGCTGGCTGCGCTGCGGGACATGCTGCTGATCCGCCGCTTCGAGGAGAAGGCGGGCCAGCTCTACGGCATGGGTGCGATCGGCGGTTTCTGCCATCTCTATATCGGCCAGGAAGCGGTCGTGGTCGGGATGCAGATGGCCCTGAAGCAGGGCGATCAGGTCATAACCGGATACCGGGACCACGGCCACATGCTGGCCTGCGGGATGTCCGCCAACGGCGTCATGGCCGAGCTCACCGGCCGCCGCGGCGGCTACTCCAAGGGCAAGGGCGGCTCCATGCACATGTTCAGCATGGAGAAGAATTTCTACGGTGGCCACGGCATCGTCGGCGCCCAGGTTTCGCTCGGCACCGGCCTTGCTTTCGCCAACCGCTATCGCGGCAATGACAATGTTTCGCTCGCCTATTTCGGCGATGGCGCCGCCAACCAGGGGCAGGTCTACGAAAGCTTCAACATGGCGGAGCTGTGGAAGCTCCCGGTGATCTATGTGATCGAGAACAACCGCTACGCCATGGGCACCTCGGTGTCGCGCGCTTCCGCGCAGTCGGACTTCTCCAAGCGTGGCGCCTCCTTCAACATCCCCGGCAAACAGGTCGACGGCATGGACGTCCGCGCGGTCAAGGCAGCCGCGGATGAGGCGGTCGCCTGGTGTCGCGCCGGTAACGGCCCCTTTATCCTGGAGATGCAGACCTACCGTTACCGCGGCCACTCGATGTCGGACCCTGCGAAGTATCGCACCCGCGAGGAGGTGGAAAAGGTCCGCCACGACTCCGACCCCATCGAGCAGGTGCGTAGCCGCCTGCTGGCCGCCAAGGTCACCGAGGAGGAGTTGAAGAAGATCGACGCCGAGGTCCGCGAGATCGTCAACGCGTCAGCCGATTTCGCCCAGCGCGATCCTGAGCCTGATGTGTCCGAACTCTGGACCGACATCTATCGCTAAGCGCAAGCCCCAAAAGTATCCGGAGCCATCATGCCGATTCAAGTTCTGATGCCTGCGCTGTCGCCCACGATGGAGAAGGGCAACCTCGCCAAATGGCTGAAAAAGGAAGGTGAGACCATCAAGTCGGGCGATGTCATCGCCGAGATCGAGACCGACAAGGCGACGATGGAGGTCGAGGCGACCGATGAGGGCACGCTTGGCAAGATCCTGATTCCGGAAGGCACCGTCGACGTCGCGGTGAACACGCCGATCGCGATGATCCTCGCTGACGGCGAGAACGCGGCCGAGCTTGCGAAGGCGCCGGCGCCCGCTGCCAAGGCCGCGGAGTCTGCGCCTCCCGCAGAAGCCAAGGCGGAAGCGCCGCAGCCCAAGGCCGCACATCATCCGACAGCGCCGGCGTCCGTCAGCGAGCCGGAGCCGGAAGTGCCTGAAGGCACCGAATTTATCACCCAGACCATCCGCGAAGCGCTGCGTGACGCAATGGCCGAAGAGATGCGCCGCGACGGCGACGTCTTCATCATGGGCGAGGAAGTCGCGGAATATCAGGGCGCCTACAAGGTCACCCAGGGACTTCTGCAGGAGTTCGGCGCACGGCGCGTGATCGACACCCCGATCACCGAGCACGGCTTTGCCGGCGTCGGCGTCGGTGCGGCGATGACGGGGCTGAAGCCGATCGTCGAGTTCATGACCTTCAACTTCGCCATGCAGGCGATAGACCAGATCATCAACTCCGCGGCCAAGACGTTGTACATGTCCGGCGGCCAGATGGGCTGCTCGATCGTGTTCCGCGGACCGAACGGCGCCGCCGCCCGCGTCGCCGCCCAGCACAGCCAGGACTATTCGGCCTGGTACTCGCAGATCCCGGGGCTGAAGGTGATCGCGCCGTTCTCGGCCGCCGACTACAAGGGCCTGCTGAAGGCCGCGATCCGCGATCCCAATCCGGTCATCTTCCTCGAAAACGAAGTGCTCTACGGTCACACCGGCGAGGTGCCGAAGCTCGACGACTACGTCGTGCCGATCGGCAAGGCGCGCGTGGTGCGCAAGGGCAAGGACGTCACCATCGTCTCATGGTCGATGGGCATGACATATGCGCTGAAGGCCGCGGAAGAACTCGCCAAGGAGGGCATCGAGGCCGAGGTGATCGACCTGCGCACGTTGCGTCCGATGGATACCGAAACGATCATCGCCTCCGTGCAGAAGACCGGCCGCGCGGTGACGGTGGAGGAAGGCTGGCAGCAGTCCGGCGTCGGCGCCGAGATCGCGGCCCGCATCATGGAGCACGCCTTCGACTATCTCGACGCGCCGGTGGCGCGGGTGTCCGGCAAGGACGTGCCGATGCCCTATGCGGCGAACCTCGAAAAGCTGGCATTGCCGTCGGTGGCCGAGGTGGTCGCGGCCGCCAAGGCCGTTTCGTATCGGTAGGTCCAGATGGCCGGTCCCAACGAACAGCCATTGCCGCCCGACGTGATCGGCCGCGATGACGCCGTGGAGGTCCTGCGGGCGTTCGGCGTCGATGGCGGACTCTCGATCGCGTTCCAGCGCGCGTTCGAGGAGCCTGACATGTGGGGCCTGATGCTGGTCGATATCGCCCGCCACGCCGCCCGCGCCTATGCGCGCGAGAGCGGCTACACCGAGGACGAAGCGCTCGCGCGCATCGTCGATATGTTCGAAGCCGAAATCAACCGGCCGACCGACACGGGCTCCACCACGCCGCGGTCGCAACAGGGTCACTGACAATGCCGATCAACATTTTGATGCCCGCGCTGTCGCCCACGATGGAAAAGGGCAACCTTGCCAAGTGGCTCAAGAAGGAGGGCGACAAGGTCAAGTCCGGCGACGTGATCGCGGAAATCGAGACCGACAAGGCGACGATGGAAGTCGAGGCGGTCGACGAGGGTACCATCGCCAAGATCCTGGTGCCCGAGGGCACGCAGGACGTCCCGGTCAACGATGTGATCGCGGTGATGGCCGGCGACGGCGAGGACGTGAAGGCCGCCAGCGCAGGGGCAGGGACTGCGCCCGCAGCAAAGCCCGCCGAGGCACCGAAGGAAGCGCCGAAGCCCGCTGCCGCGGCACCTGCGCCAACGCCTGCACCGGCTGCCGCGCCCGCACCGGCAGCTCAAGCAGCGGCTGCCCCTTCCAAGGGCAACGGTCACGCCCGCATCTTCTCGTCGCCATTGGCCCGTCGTCTTGCCAAGGACGCCGGCATCGATCTTTCGCGCATCACCGGCTCCGGCCCGCACGGCCGCGTCGTGGCGCGTGACGTCGAGGACGCGAAGTCCGGCAAGGGCCTAAAGGCGCCGGCTGCCGCGCCTGCCGCGGGCCCGGGCCTCGCGCCGTCCATGTCGGACAAGCAGATCCTGGCGCTGTTCGAGCCGGGCTCCTACGAGGTCGTGCCGCATGACGGCATGCGCCGCACGATTGCCCAGCGCCTCACCGCCTCGGTGCAGACCGTGCCGGTGTTTTATCTGACGATGGACTGCGACATCGGCAAGCTGCTGGTGGCGCGCGAGGAGATCAACGCGGCCGCACCGAAGGACAAGGAGAAGAAACCCGCCTACAAGCTCTCGGTCAACGATTTCGTCATCAAAGCGATGGCGGTCGCGCTGCAGAAGATTCCCAACTGCAACGTGAGCTGGACCGAAGGCGGCATGCTCAAGCACAAGCATTCCGACATCGGCGTCGCCGTCGCGATGCCCGGCGGCCTGATCACGCCGATCATCCGGAAAGCGGAAACCAAGACGCTGTCGACCATCTCGTCCGAGATGAAGGATTTTGCGGCGCGCGCGCGGGCGCGCAAGCTGAAGCCTGAAGAGTATCAGGGCGGCACCACCGCGGTGTCGAACCTCGGCATGTACGGCATCAACCACTTCACCGCCGTGATCAATCCGCCGCATGCGACGATCCTCGCCGTCGGCACCAGCGAGGAGCGCCCCGTGGTCCGCGCCGGCAAGATCGAGATCGCGCAGATGATGAGCGTGACGCTGTCCTGCGATCACCGCGCCATCGACGGCGCGCTCGGCGCCGAACTGATCGGCGCGTTCAAGCAGTTGATCGAAAACCCCGTCATGATGATGGTGTGAGCCGGGTGCCGGTTTGGGGGCAACATTGAATGTCCGGACACGCTGGCCATGGATATCGATGCTGCTTACGGTCGCCGTGGCGCTCAACCCCGTCGGAATCGACTTTCTTCGCTCCGCCTTCTTCGCCGGCGAACAACTGGCGCGGAACATCGCCCAGCCGATCGTCCTGACCGCGATGGCGATCCTCGCTCTGATCGGCGCGCTCGAATGGCTGGTAAGGGTGCTTATTATCAATCGCCGCGCGCGCGGCGGAACAACTGCGTGAGTTGAACGGGAGCCGCCATGGCCGACACATCCTTCGACGTCATCATCATCGGCTCCGGCCCCGGCGGCTACGTCACCGCGATCCGCTCGGCGCAGCTCGGCTTCAAGACTGCCATCATCGAGAAATCCTATCTCGGCGGCATCTGCCTGAACTGGGGCTGCATCCCGACCAAGGCACTGCTGCGCTCGGCGGAAATCTATCACTACATGCAGCACGCCAAGGATTACGGGCTTTCCGCCGAGAAAGTCTCGTTCGATCCGAAGGCCGTGGTGCAGCGCTCGCGCGGCGTCTCGAAGCGGCTGAATGACGGCGTCGGCTTCCTGATGAAGAAGAACAAGGTCACGGTGATCTGGGGCGACGCCTCGATCGACGCGCCCGGCAAGGTCACGGTGAAGAAGTCCGCCGTGGAAGCGCCGAAGGGCGCGCTGGGCGAGGGCGCCTATCAGGCCAAGCACATCATTATCGCCACCGGCGCCCGCCCGCGCGTGCTGCCGGGGCTGGAGCCCGACAAGAAGCTGGTGTGGACCTATTTCGAGGCGATGGTGCCGGACCGGATGCCGAAATCGCTGCTGGTGGTCGGCTCCGGCGCGATCGGCATCGAGTTCGCCTCGTTCTTCCACACCATGGGCGCCGACGTCACCGTGGTCGAGGTGCTGCCGCAGATCTTGCCGGTCGAGGATGCCGAGATCGCGGGCCTTGCGCGCAAGCGCTTCGAGAAGATGGGCATCAAGATCCTCTCCAACACCAAGGTGACGAAACTGGAGAAGAAGGCTGACAGCGTCGTCGCCACCATCGACGACGGCAAGAAGCCGCAGACGGTCGAGTTCGAGCGGGTGATTTCCGCAGTTGGCGTGGTCGGTAATGTCGAGGGCCTCGGGCTGGAGAAGCTCGGCGTCAAGACCGACCGTGGCGTCATCGTGATCGACGGCTATGGCAAGACCAATGTCCCCGGTATCTACGCCATCGGCGATGTCGCGGGTCCCCCGATGCTCGCGCACAAGGCCGAGCATGAGGGCGTGGTCTGCATCGAGGCCATCAAGGGCCTGCACCCGCACGCCATGGACAAGAACCTCATCCCCGGCTGCACCTATTGCAACCCGCAGGTCGCCTCTGTGGGTCTGACCGAGGCGAAGGCGAAAGAGAGCGGCCGCGAGATCCGCGTCGGCCGCTTCCCCTTCGTCGGCAACGGCAAGGCGATTGCGCTCGGCGAGGATCAGGGTCTGGTCAAGGTGATCTTCGACAAGAAGACCGGTCAGTTACTCGGCGCGCACATGATCGGCGCCGAGGTGACCGAGCTGATCCAGGGCTACGTGGTCGCGATGAATCTGGAAACCACCGAGGAAGAGCTGATGCATACCGTCTTCCCACATCCGACGCTGTCGGAGATGATGAAGGAAGCCGTGCTGGATGCCTACGGGCGGGTACTGAATATCTGACGCCGCCGTCATTGCGAGGAGCGAAGCGACGAAGCAATCCATTTTATCCGTTATGCCGCGGTATGGATTGCTTCGCTTCGCTCGCAATGACGCTGAGAGACCACGTGAACAAGAAAGAAAACCAAGCGTGAAAGACAACGACAACCTCACCATCGAACGCCCGACCTTCGTGACCCACCTCGAATGCGCGATGGAGGGCGATCGGTACGAAGCCGACCAGATCCACAACCTCTCCAAGGCCGGCAAGCCGCTGCTGGTGCGCTACGACCTCGCCGGCGTGAAGAAGGCACTGACCAAGGATGCGCTGGCGCAGCGCCCCGCGGACATGTGGCGCTATCGCGAATTGCTGCCGGTGCGGAAGGTCAGCGACATCGTCAGCCTCGGCGAAGTCATGACGCCGCTTATTCGCCTGCCGAAGCTGGCGAAGAAGCTTGGCGGCGGGGAGATCATCATCAAGGACGAGGGACGGCTGCCGACCGGTTCGTTCAAGGCCCGCGGCCTCGTCATGGCGGTGTCGATGGGCAAGGCGCTCGGCATCAGGCACATGGCGATGCCGACCAATGGCAATGCGGGCGCGGCGCTGGCGGCCTATGCCACCTCTTGTGGCATCAAGATCACGATCTTCTGCCCGGCCGATACGCCGGAAGTGAACGTCAGCGAGATCGAGCTGCAGGGCGCCACCGTCTATCGCGTCAACGGCCTGATCGACGATTGCGGCAAGATCGTCGGGGAAGGAAAAGCCAAAGCCGGCTGGTTCGATACCTCTACGCTGAAGGAGCCGTACCGCATCGAGGGCAAGAAGACGATGGGGCTTGAGCTTGCCGAACAGCTCGGCTGGGAGATGCCCGACGTGATCTTCTACCCGACCGGCGGCGGCACCGGCCTGATCGGGATGTGGAAGGCGTTCGCCGAGCTGGAAGCCATCGGCTTCATTGGATCGAAGCGCCCGCGCATGGTGGCGGTGCAGGCGTCCGGCTGCGCGCCGATGGTGCGTGCTTTTGAAGCAGGCACCGAGCACGCGCCGCGCTGGGAGGACGCGCACACCATCGCCTCTGGCATTCGCGTGCCGCAGGCGGTCGGAGATTTTCTGATCCTGCGCGCGGTCCGTGAGAGCAAGGGATTTGCGATTGCGGTCCCGGACGAGAAGATTTCTGCTGCGCTCAACGAAGTCGCGCGCGAGGAGGGACTGCTGTTGTGTCCGGAAGGGGCGGCGACGTATGCTGCCTATCAGCAAAGCCTCGCCGAGGGCCGCGTGACGAAAAACGATCGCGTCATGCTGTTCAATTGCGCGACGGGGCTTAAATATCCGCTGCCGCCGGTCACGCGCACGCTCGACCGACACAAGCCGATCGACTACGCTAGCCTTTAAGCCGTCATTGCGAGCGCAGCGAAGCAATCCATCTCGCTGCGACGGAAGTATGGATTGCTTCGTCGCTTCGCTCCCTTGCACAAACGCTTCGCGTTAGTCGCAGGCAATGACGGTGGCGGGCGTTTCAGGGAGGTAGTTATGCGAAGGTTCGTTCTGGCCGCATTTGCAACGCTCGTTCTCGTCAGTTCGGGCACCGCCCAGAACTTCCCCTCGCGTCCCCTGACCATCATCGTGCCGTTCTCCGCCGGCGGTCCCTCGGATGCGATGGCGCGGATACTCGCCGAGCGCATGAAGGTCACGCTCGGCGAGCAGGTCCTGGTCGAGAACGTGACCGGGGCAGGCGGCTCGGTCGGCGTCGGCCGCGCGGTGCGTTCACCGCCTGACGGCTACACGGTCAGTTTTGGTCATCTCGGCACCCACGTCGCCAACGGTGCGATCTACAAGCTCGGCTACGACCTCGTCACCGATCTCGAACCGGTCGCGCTGCTGCCGAGCAATCCGATGATCATCGTCAGCAAGAAGGCGGTGCCCGCCACGTCGCTGAAGGAGTTCCTGGCGTGGCTGAAGGCGCAGCCGACGCCGGCGACCGCGGGCACGGCAGGCGCCGGCTCCGGCAGCCACATCGCCGGGCTCTATTTCGAGAACGTCGCCGGCATCAAGCTGCAATATGTGCCGTACCGCGGCACGGGTCCCGCGATGAACGATCTCGTCGCCGGCCAGATCGATCTGATTGTCGACCAGACCTCGAACTCGATCGGGCAAGTGCGCGCCGGCAACATCCGTGCCTACGCCATCACGGATTCCAAGCGCGTCGAATCCGCCTCCGACATCCCGACCGTGGACGAGGCGGGACTGCCGGGATTTCACATGACGCTGTGGTCCGGCCTCTGGGTCCCGAGGGGCACGCCCAAGGATGTCGTCGCTAAGCTGAATGACGCGACCGTCGATGCGCTGAGCGACCCGGCCGTACGCAAGCAACTCGAAAACCTCGGCCTGCAGATGCCGCCCAAGGACAAGCTGACACCCGAAGCGCTCGGCGCCTGGCAGAAGGCCGAGATCGCAAAATGGTGGCCGATGATCAAGGCCGCCAACGTGAAGGTGGATTGATCTCGCGCAAGCGAAACGCCAATGAAAAATCTTGCAGTGGCGTGGCGCGCGTCCAGCGCGGCGTTTGCGTGCATCGCGTCGGTATTCTGGTTCTTCGCCCCGGCCAGTGTGAAGGCAGATCGAACAAGTTCGAGCAAAGCGATTTTGAAAAGATCTGGGCTAATGGCGGGGTGCAGTGAGATGGCCACTGGCCTCAACAATATTCAGGACGAGCGGGCGTTCATCAAGTACCTCACTGAGACGATTGCCTGGTGCCGCGATGCGGGCTCGCCAGCACAGCCAAGAACGTCCTTGCGAACATGCAAGCCCGTGCTGGACGACCTGACGTCCCAAGGCACTCAGGTCTTCAGTGTGTGTTTGGAGCGCTCACGACGCCTCTCATCTTCCGGAAAGCGCGATCTTTCGCCGGTCGCCGATCTCTGCGGAGGCCGGCTTCTGGCGTATTTCCCTGATGACAACCTCGCCTGTGGAACGGCAGAGGCGGAATCGCAGGGCTTTTTCGATGTCAACAACATCCCTCCATACGATACCTGGGTGTGGATGGTCCGAAATGTCAGAACCTTCGCGTATGCGGACGGTGCCCGCGGGGAAATGGAGGCGAACTACCTGATCGCTTGGGTACCGCCGGACTTTATCCAACTGGCGAACGATGGCATCGCTGTAATTCCCGAGGCATGCGTCCTGTGGCTCGATACGCTCGACGACGAGTTCGTGCGATCGCTTCGGCGCATGGGATTTCTCACTTAGGTGAATGTGAATTGATGTCACCACCGCAAATCGGTGTTTCTGGCCCGCGGACGTAGCGCGGCCCGACGGCGGAAGGCACAACTCGCATTTGCTCGCCGGGGTCCGCTTACTGCGAGCCTGTCGGTGCTGCCGCATTCACCTCCCGCGTATTGACGCGCTGGTCGGCCTTCGACGCCACCGCGGCGTCGCTGCCAAACCGCACGCGGTAGACCGCCAGATTCTCCATCACGCGCTGGACGTAGTTCCGCGTCTCCGAAAACGGAATGCGCTCGACCCAGTCGACGGGATCGACCTTGGGGTCACGCGGATCGCCATAGGCCTTGATCCAGTCCCGCACCCGGCCCCTGCCGGCGTTGTAGCCGGCAAAGGTCATGATGTGATTTCCTTTGTATTCGCTCAGCAACGCGCTCAGTTCGGCCGCGCCCATCTGCGTATTGTAAACCGGATCGGAAACCATGCGGTCCCAGTCGTAGCTGACCTTGAAGCGCTTCGCGGTATCGCGTCCTGCTTCCGGCGTCACCTGCATCAGGCCGACGGCATTTGCCGTGGACTTGTCGCGCTGGTCGAACGCGCTCTCCGTGCGCGCCACCGAATAAATCATGCTGTGCTCGATTTCGGGGGCGAGCTGGCGGTGCGGCGGAATCCCGATGATAGGAAACGCGTAATGGTCGAGCCGCAGTCCGCGGCCGAGCGAGGGCTTTCCGACCTGCAGCATCGCGCGGGCGTCGTTGCGGCGGCCGGTGAGCTCGCCCAGCGCCTCGAGCAGGGCAACATCAGAGCTTTGTTCGCCGAGATCGGCAGCAAAATACAGCACGACATCGCGCTCGCCGATCTCGTAGAGCATCTCGGCGGCGCGCACACGCTCGTCCGTGGCGGAAGCATCGGTGGACGCGAGAACGGGTGAGGGCGCGCGTAGCTCGATCTGGTCACGGCCGAGCCTGGCGCGCGCGAGTTGCCCGTAATAGGCGGTCGGATAGCGGGCGGCCGCCTCATAGCTCAAGCGCATCGCATCCGCCTGGCCAAGGGCTTCGGCCGCGCGTCCGCGCCAGTAGTTCGCACGCGACAGCACGGTCGGATTGACCTGCCCCTCATCGATGCGGGCGAAATGCCGGGCCGCGGTGGCGGGGTCGTGGAGGTAGCGCAGGGCTATCCAGCCGCACATGAAGTGGTAGTCGGACCGGTAGTATTCATTGGCCGGCAGCGCGGCGGGGCGGATCACATCGTAGGCCGTCTGGAACTTGCCGTCATCGAGCAGCCTGCGGGCGAGGAAGCGCCGTTCGCGCCACCATTGATCGGTGTCCTGCAGCGCCATGGTCTCAGGAGCCGCGGCCAGCATCAGGCGGGCCGCATCGTCAATGCGCTTTTCGGCGAGCATCCACTGGATGCGGCAAAGGGTGTAGCCGAGATCCTGCCGTGCCTCGGCTGCGACATCGTCGAGTGCATCCTTCGCCTTGTCTGATTTTCCCCTGACCGCGGCACAAGCCTTCACGATCGCAAGCTCGTCGTCGCCAAGGCGCCGCGCGGCGCGCTTCGCGCCGGCGAGATCCTTGGCGCCGATGCGCCTGTCCATGCGCGCGCGGTGGTCGTCGCGATTGAGAAGGTCACGGAACGTCTCGAGCACATCGGTCTCCAGGCGCTCCGACAATTCGTCCGATTGCCATGCGTCGCGCACCAGCCTGGCTGCGCCGTCCTGATCGCCCTCGGCGAGCAGCACGCGTGCCAGCGCCAACTTGCCCTTGGCATAGGTGGGCCGATCGGCGGTGAAGCTGCGGACCGTTGCCGCGTCGATGCGCTGCTCCCACAGCCGCGCCTCGGCGCGTCGGCGCAGCAACGCCGCACTCGGCCATTGCGGATTGGCGGCGATGAACGCCGCGTAGCGGCTGAAAGTCGTGGTCGTCGCCGGATGGCGCAGGATGAACCATTCGACGAGCTTCTGCGCTGCCGGATCCGCGATCCTGTTCCTGATGTCGGTAGCCTCTTCGGTCTTTGCCTTGCGCGCGAGCTCGATGGATTCCTTCACCAGTGCCAGATCGCCCGTTAGCGGCGCGATGGCCTCCTTGGGAGCAGGCGGAGCCTCCGGCCGCTTCGCCTTGCGTTGGGCGGAAGCGTTTTTGGCGTGCCGATTTTTTCCGAGCGCAGCCTTGCGATGCGGCCGAGATTCCTTCACCGCGTGCGACTTCTTGGTCGCTTCGTGTGCCTTCTGGGCGTGTGGCTTATGGCTAGCCCGCGCGGTCGCATCCGTCGAGAAGAGGGTGAGTCCAGCCAGCGTGAAAAAACAGGACAGCGAGCGCAAGCATCGGTTCATTCCATGGTCCCCCTGCGAAAGCCACGTCACAAACACTGTCAAAACCAAGAGATCGCGTGATGCGTGTGGCCCCAACTGTTCGAAAGATTGCCACAACCCACAAGATGCAATTGTCGCATCTACACAACAAACACGCGCAAAATGAGGCAGATGGAACGCGACGAGTTCCAATGTAGCAGCGGGCGCCGTCCCGTTAGGGCGACGTGTACGCCGTAATTCAACGGAAGCGACATCCGGGATGGTAGCCCTGCATGTAGCTTCATCCATGCGGGGCTACTTGCCGGATGGCTTAAGGAGAACGCTTCGACGCAGTCCAGCGCCCGGCGACGCTGCAATCGACACCGGACGCTGGAGAACAAGGGCCGGGAGGCGGCCCTTGTTCGTGATCGTGTCTTGTTGTCTTCGGCTTACATGTACATGTTGGCCATCGCGGTGGCTTCGTTGTGGTGGCCGCCGTCGGTGCCGCCATTGGCCAGCACGCCGTCGTCTTCCAGCTGGAAGTGGACGCCATCGGCGAGCGAATCGACCTTCTCGTAGGCGCCATATACCGTCTGGGTAACGGCGATATCGTTCTTGTTCACGAGGTTGCCGTAGACAGTGATGGTGCCAAGCAGATCCTCGTCATGCGCGCCGGCATTGCCCTGCTGGCTGATGACGGTGATCACGCTGTAGTCGTTCTTGCCGTCGCCGTTGCTGTCCTTGTGCTGGATCGACTTGACCTCGGCGGTGTGCCCGGAGATTTCGATCTTGTCGCCCTGGGCGCGGTTGAAGTCGCGGATCACGTCGTTGCCGATGCCGTCGACCCAGTGGTCGTGAGTGGCGTTGTTCTCGCCGGTCACGCCGACCCAGTCGATGGTGCCGTCGGCATTGACGTGCTTGGCGACGATCTCCTCCTTCGCATTTACGTTCATCTCGAAGCGGAAGGTGTCAGACCCGCTGCCGCCGGTGATGGTGTCGTTGACCGCCTTGAACGCCGCCGATTCGGCCGCGAAGATCCGCGTCGTGCCATCTTGCGCCGCGACCATCTCGCCGGAATCCGACCGGCTGAGCAACACGTCGTTGCCATTGCCGCCGTCCATCCGGTCGGCGCCGAAGCCGCCGACGAGAAGGTCGCCGCCGGAGCCGCCCGAGAGGGTGTCGTTGCCCGAGCCGCCCCACACCTTGTCGTCGCCGGAGCCGCCGTTGAGCGTGTCGCTGCCGGCCATGCCGGCGAGGGTGTCTTCCTTGGCACCCCCGAACAACGTGTTGTTGCCCGTCGTGCCGTTCAGATGATCATGGTCGGAGCTGCCGCCGCCGAACCTGGCGAAAATATCTTCGAAGCGGCCGTCATCGAAGAATCTGTTCAGATTGAAGCGTGCCATTATTCAAACCTCTTACTCAGAGGCCTCACGAACTAGAAAACGATCACGGACTTTGGGAAAGCCTCGCGTGACGCGCGGGAAGGACGTGAGGCAGGATCCTTCACTCGCATCGAAGGAAGAACAGGAAAACGGGCCGGTGGCTGGACGTGCGCGCGGCGGATTTGCGTTTCGCAGGGGCAATACGGTGACGCGAAAGGCATCACTGCGACCGATCTTCCGCGCATCCGTTGAATTGTGTCGGCGATCAAAACCGCTGCGGCAGATCACGTACGACGTTGTTTCATCTCGGCTATCAACAGATCAATTCGTTGATGCGCGCCTATCGCGATAAGGATCATGCGTGACGAAAAACTGACGCAAAAAGTGCCGGTCGCACAATGTTGACGCGATCGCTTCGAACGCAAGCACGCGAACTTTCGACGTGCTGCAATTGCGCGAGACGCGAAACGATTCGATGCTGCGGCGTTTGTCGCTCGAATGACATTTGCGCACGCAAGTCGAACGTCGAAATTCGATGAGGACGGAGGAGGCGAGGCCGACGCAACGGCGGAGAGACATTCCCGTCGATCGCTTCGAGGTTGTATGCGACGAGGGGTCCCAGGCTCGCAATCAAGGGGCGTTCTACCCGGAAGCGGGCAACACGGTGGCTTTGATAAGTCCGAATAATGGTTGCCGCCAAGCCACGATTGTTGCGAGGTCGCAACAGTAAGGGAAGATTTGGTTAACCACCCCGGCGGCCTCTTGCTTGCGCCGCTATTTAGCCACACCCCTTGATGAAACCATTTCTTTCAAAGCTGATTGGCCCGAAGGCGACGGGAAATTGCTCCCGAGACCGATAAGGAGATGGCTGGAAACAGGTTCCGCGGATGGACGCCAAGACCGACATCAAGAAGAGATTGCCGAGCCGTCACGTGACGGAGGGGCCGGAGCGCGCTCCCCATCGGTCCTATCTCTACGCGATGGGGCTGACCACCCAGCAGATCCACCAGCCTTTCGTCGGCGTCGCCTCCTGCTGGAACGAGGCCGCACCCTGCAACATCTCGCTGATGCGCCAGGCCCAGGCGGTCAAGAAGGGCGTCGCTGCCGCTGGCGGCACCCCGCGCGAATTCTGCACCATCACCGTGACCGACGGCATCGCCATGGGCCATGACGGCATGCGCTCGTCGCTGCCGTCGAGGGAATGCATTGCCGATTCGGTCGAGCTGACCGTCCGCGGCCACGCCTATGACGCCCTGGTCGGGCTGGCCGGCTGTGACAAGTCGCTGCCGGGCATGATGATGGCAATGGTCCGGCTCAACGTGCCCTCGATCTTCATCTATGGCGGCTCGATCCTGCCGGGCAATTTCCGCGGCCAGCAGGTCACGGTCCAGGACATGTTCGAGGCGGTCGGCAAGCACTCGGTCGGCGAAATGTCAGACGCCGATCTCGACGAAATCGAGCGGGTGGCCTGCCCGTCGGCTGGCGCGTGCGGCGCACAATTCACTGCCAACACCATGGCGACGGTGTCCGAGGCGATCGGTCTGGCGCTGCCGTATTCGGCAGGAGCGCCAGCGCCTTACGAGATTCGCGACGCGTTTTGCGCCGCCGCCGGCGAGAAGATTCTGGAGCTGATCGCAGCCAACATCCGGCCGCGCGACATCGTCACCCGCCGCTCGCTGGAAAACGCGGCGGCCGTGGTCGCGGCCTCCGGCGGCTCGACCAATGCTGCGCTGCACCTACCGGCCATCGCGCATGAGTGCGGCATCAAGTTTGACTTATTTGACGTCGCCGAAATCTTCAAAAAGACTCCTTATGTCGCGGATTTGAAGCCGGGGGGCCGTTATGTTGCCAAAGACATGTTCGAGGTTGGCGGCATACCGCTTCTGATGAAGACGCTGCTCGACAATGGCCACCTACACGGAGATTGCCTAACCGTAACGGGCCGTACGATCGCCGAAAACCTCAAGAGCGTGAAATGGAATCCGCACCAGGATGTGGTGCGGTCCGCCGACAACCCGATCACCGTCACGGGAGGCGTTGTCGGGCTGAAGGGTAATCTCGCTCCGGAGGGTGCGATCGTGAAGGTCGCGGGAATGTCGAAGTTGAAATTTACCGGTCCTGCCCGCTGCTTCGATCGGGAAGAGGACGCCTTCGATTCCGTCCAGAAGCGAACCTACAAGGAAGGCGAGGTCATCGTGATCCGCTACGAGGGGCCGCGCGGCGGTCCCGGCATGCGGGAGATGCTCTCGACCACGGCGGCGCTGACCGGGCAGGGGATGGGCGGCAAGGTCGCCCTGATCACCGACGGCCGGTTCTCCGGCGCCACCCGCGGCTTCTGCATCGGCCATGTCGGGCCGGAAGCCGCCGTGGGCGGTCCGATCGCCCTGTTGCAGAATGGTGACATTATCGAGATCGACGCCGAGGTCGGGACTCTTAACGTAAAATTGACCGACGCCGAACTCGCAGAACGTAAAACCAAATGGGCACCTCGACCGACTAACCATACGTCGGGTGCGCTGTGGAAATATGCCCAACAGGTTGGGCCGGCGGTGGACGGGGCTGTGACCCATCCTGGCGGTGCGCACGAGAAACAGTGTTATGCGGACATCTAGGCGTATCATTCTTGCGTTGATGCTGGGGGCCACACCGGTGGCCGCTCCCGGATTCGCATTCGATGGCGCGCCGGTGAAGCCGGACGCCACGCTGCCCATGATGAACCAGCCGGCTGCCGCGCAGGCCGTCACCGCACAGGCGCTGAAGAAGGCCCCGGCCACAGCGCCGACGGCGACGGCGGTCGCAGCTCCCTCCCTGAACTCGCTGCAATACGCCGCTGAGGGCGGCCATCCCGTGGCGCAGTGGAAGCTTGGCCGGATGTATGCCGATGGCGATGGCGTCGTGCAGGACGATCTGCGCGCCTTCGAATATTTCAGCCGTATCGCCAACGCGCATGCCGAGGACAGCCCGTCGGCGCCGCAGGCCACGATCGTCGCCAACGCCTTCGTGGCGCTGGGACGCTACTACCTCAACGGCATCCCGAACTCGAAGATCAAGCCGGACTCTGATCGCGCCCGGGAGATGTTCTCCTATGCCGCGTCCTATTTCGGCAATGCCGACGCGCAATACGATCTGGCGCGGCTCTACCTGAAGACCCCGGACGCTTCGCGGGACGACTTCCGCTACGGCGCACGCTGGCTCGGCCTTGCTGCCCAGAAGGGTCAGCATCAGGCGCAGGCCATGCTCGGCCAGATGCTGTTCAACGGCGACCGGCTGCCGCGGCAGGCTGCCCGCGGCCTGATGTGGTTGACACTGGCGCGCGACAATGCCGCTCCCGACGAGACCTGGATCCGCGAAAGCTACAACCGCGCCTTCGCCAAGGCCTCCGACGACGACCGCGCCACCGCGCTGCAGATGCTCGAGCACTGGGTGCAGGGCAAGCGGGACTGAACGGCACGGACACTGCCGTAGGGTGGGCAAAGCGCAGCGTGCCCACCATTCACATCAACGATTTCCGAGAGATGGTGGGCACGGCGCTAGGGCGCCTTTGCCCACCCTATGATTCCGCAACAATCTCCTTCGACATCGGATAGCCGCCGGCCGTGCCGAACTTTCCGGTCGGCGCGCCGTCGTCGATGTACCCCGCCGACCGATAGAAGCGATGCGCGGTCTCGGTGCTGGTCAACGTGCAACGCTTATTGCCTCGCTCCACGGCCCTGGCTTCGAGCGCCCTCAGCAATGCACGGCTGACGCCGCGAAACCGCGCATTGGGTGCGACATAGTTCAGTCTGATCTCTCCAGCGTCGGTTACGGCCCCGACAGCCAGAACGGCATCGCCCTCGACCGCGAGCAGGAGCGAGCTTCCGTTCTGCCTTGCCCATCCCGCCACGATTTCCGGTGTCTTGTTGGCCAGCCAGGCGTTCAAGATCACCGGATCATTGCGGTGATCGGCAAAGCATAATTGCGAGATCGATTTCCTGAGGACGTGGCAGGCGGCGACAGCGTCACTGGGCGTTGCGTCGCGAATCTCCACCTTTGCGGCAAAGGCCGCGCTCACGCCGTCTCCAGATCGAAATCCGCCCATACCGGCACATGGTCGGACGGCTTCTCCCAGGCGCGCACATAGCTGTCGATCCCGACATCGGTCAGCCGATCGCTTGCCTGCGGCGACAGCAGCAGGTGATCGATTCGCAGGCCCCAGTTCTTCTGCCAGGCGCCTGCCTGATAGTCCCAGAAGGTGTAGAGGCCCGGCTCGTCGGTCACCGCACGCAGCGCATCGGTGAGGCCAAGGCCGAGCAGGGACTGGAAGGCCTCGCGGGTCTGCGGGCGGAACAGCGCGTCATTGCCCCAGGCGGCGGGGTTATAAACGTCAGCTGCCGCGGGAATGACGTTAAAGTCGCCTGCGAGCACCAGCGGTTCTTCCGCCTTAAGCCGCTCCTTCGAATACTCAAGAAGCCGCGACATCCATTTGAGTTTATAGGGGTATTTATCGGTGTCCGGCGGGTTGCCGTTGGGCAGATAAAGGCAGGCGATCCGCATGACCCCGGTCTTGAGCGTCACCACACCTTCGAGAAATCTGGCGTGGGCATCCTCGTCGTCGCCAGCGAGGCCGGATTTGGTCTCGTCGAACGGCAGTTTCGACAGTAGCGCGACACCGTTGAAGGTCTTTTGGCCGTGGGTGACGACGTTGTAGCCGAGCGCCTCGATCTCAAGTCGCGGAAACGCATCGTCCACGCATTTGATTTCCTGTAGGCAGACGATGTCGGGCGAGCATTCCCTGAGCCAGGTCAGAAGGTGCTCGAGCCGCTGGCGGATCGAATTAACGTTCCAGGTTGCAACGCGCATGAAAATGGCTCGGGATTGTAACTACACATTGTTCCGCCAGTGGCATACCATGTGCAGCGAGGCTGTGATAACCGTTTAGAAATAAGGCGCGAAGATCGCCGTCAAGGGGCTAGGAGAAGACCTTCCCGTCCTTTCTTTTTGAGGACCGGCGGGCGTGAAAAAAATATGAAAAAGCGTTCCGTAATCCTTCTCGTCGGCGCTATCGCCATTGCCACGGCAGCCGGCTTTATCACTCGCTCCTCGTGGATGGGCGGCAGCAGCAACGCCCAGGGCCCGCAGCGTCCGCGCATGGTCTCCGTCGAGCTCGCCAAGGCCGAGCGCAAATCGATGCCGGTCGATGTCGACGCCATCGGGATGGTAACGCCGATCTCCAGCGTGGCGCTGAAGTCGCGGCTGGAAACCACCATCGTCGCGGTTCATTTCGAGGACGGCGCCAAGGTCAACGAGGGCGATCTCTTGTTCACGCTGGATAGCCGCCAGATCGACGCGCAGATCGAGCAGGCCGAGGGCGTGCTCGCCAAGGACCAGGCGCAGCTCGAGGGCGCGCAGCGCGACCTCCGCCGCTTCAACGACCTCGTCAGCAAGGGCGCCACCACGCAGGTCAATGTCGACAACGCCAGGACCCAGTCCGACATCCTGACCGGCACCATCAAGGCCGACCAGGCCGCGCTCGACAATCTGAAAGTCCAGAAGAGCTACACCACGATCCGCGCGCCGTTCTCCGGGCGCATCGGCGTCGCCAATGTGAAGGTCGGCAATTTCGTCCGCCCGGCGGACACCACCCCGCTGGCGGTCATCAACCAGATGGCGCCGGTCTACGTGACCTTCACGGTGCCGCAGCGCGTGCTGGTGGATCTGCGCGGGTCGATGGCCAAGGGCGCCTCCGGCGTCACCGCCACCATCCCCGGCTCTCAGCATTCCGAGAGCGGCAAGGTCGCGATGGTCGAGAACACTGTCGATCAGACCACCGGCATGGTCACCGTGCGCGGCATCATGGCCAACGAGAAGGAGGCGCTGTGGCCGGGAACCCTGGTCGCCACCAAGCTCATCATCCGATCTGAGGATTCGATCGTGGTGCCGACGGTCGCCGTGCAGCGCAGCCAGAGCGGCAATTTCGTTTTCATGGTCAAGGACGGTGTCGCCAAGGTCCAGCCGGTCAAGGTCGATCGTACCGCGCAGGGCATGTCGGTGATCTCGGAAGGCCTTAGCGGCGGCGAAAGCGTCGTTGTCGATGGCCAGCTGCTGCTGTCAGATGGATCGCGGGTCGAGGCACGAGTCAAGAAGGCCGGGGCATAGAAGATGACCCTCTCCGAACTCTGCATCCGCCGGCCGGTCATGACGACGCTGATCACGGCGTCGATCATCGCGTTCGGCATCTTCGGTTTCCGCCTGCTGCCGGTCTCGGCGCTGCCACGGGTCGATTTCCCGACCATTGCGGTGACCGCGACGCTGCCCGGCGCCAGCGCGGACACCATGGCGGCATCTGTGGCCGGCGTCATCGAGCGTCAGCTCTCGACGGTCGCCGGCATCTCCTCGATGTCGTCGAACTCGTCGCAGGGCATCAGCACCATCACGATCCAGTTCGATCTCAACCGCAACATCGACGCCGCGGCGCTCGACGTGCAGACGGCGTTGACGATCGCGCAGCGCCGGTTGCCGGTCGAGATGATCATCCCGCCGAGCTTCCGCAAAGTGAACCCGGCCGATTTCCCCGTTCTGTTCGTCGTGCTCAACTCGTCGACGCTACCGTTGTCGACGGTCCACGAATATGGCGACATCACCATCGGCCAGACGCTCTCGCAGATTCCGGGCGTCGCCCAGGTCAGTGTCTATGGCGCGCAGAAATTCGCCATTCGCGT
Source organism: Bradyrhizobium jicamae (assembly GCF_001440395.1). Lineage (GTDB taxonomy): Bacteria > Pseudomonadota > Alphaproteobacteria > Rhizobiales > Xanthobacteraceae > Bradyrhizobium > Bradyrhizobium jicamae. Next base: position 51,182 of record NZ_LLXZ01000046.1, read on the forward strand.
CCAGGCCGATCCCGAAGCCGCCGCGGCGCGCGGGCTGTCACTCGATGATATCCGCACGGCGGTGTCCCGCGCCAATTCCTCGACCCCGGTCGGCACGTTGAACGGGCCGAAACAGGACGTCGCGCTGCAGGCCTCGGGCCAGATGGACAAGGCGGTGGATTATCGCCAGATCGTGGTGGCCTGGCGCAACGGTTCCCCGGTCAAGCTCGACGAGGTGGCGCGGATCTACGACAGCGTCGAGAACGAGCGGGTTGCGAGCTGGCTTAACAACGAGCGTGCCATCGTGCTCGGGATCCAGAAGCAGCCGGACGCCAACACGGTGGCGGTGGTCGACTCCATTCTCGCCAAATTCCCGGCATTGCGGGCGCAGATTCCGCCATCGGTGTCCATCAACGTCCTGATGGACCGCTCGATTTCCATCCGTCAGGCGGTGGCCGACGTCGAAGAAACGCTGCTGATCGCGATCGGACTGGTCATCCTGGTGATCTTCCTGTTCCTGCGCTCGGCGTCCGCGACCTTCATACCGGCGCTGGCGGTCCCGATCTCGTTGTTCGGCACCTGCGCGGTGATGTACGCGCTCGATTATTCCATCAACAACATGACGCTTCTGGCGCTGACGCTTTCCGTCGGCTTCGTGGTCGACGACGCCATCGTCATGCTGGAAAATATCGTCCGCCATATCGAGCACGGCATGCGGCCGTTCGAGGCCGCGCTGAAGGGCGCGCGCGAGATCGGCTTTACCATCATCTCGATCACCTTCTCGCTGATCGCCGTGTTCATTCCGGTACTGCTGATGGGCGGTATCGTCGGCCGCGTGTTCCGCGAATTCGCCGTGACGATTTCGGTCGCGATCGTGGTGTCCGGCTTCGTCTCTTTGACGCTGACGCCGATGCTATGCGCGCGCGTGCTGCGGGCGCATGATGCGACCAAGCGGCCGAACATCGTGCTCCGGGTCTTCGAGGCGATGTTCGATTCCTGGCTGCGGGCCTATGAGTGGACGCTCGACTGGGTGCTGGCGCGCAAATTCCTGATGCTGCTGGTGACGCTGGGCACGCTGGGTGGCACCATCTACCTCTATATGATCGTGCCGAAGGGCTTCTTCCCGCAGGAGGACACCGGCTTTTTGATCGGCGTGACCGAGGCCGCCACCGACACCTCATTCGATGCGATGAAGGAGCGGCAGCAGGCACTGGTCGACGTGCTGAAAGCCGATCCCGCGATCGAATATATCAACTCCACCGTCGGTGCCGGCGGCCCCAACGCCACGGCCAACTATGGGCGCCTGTTCCTCGCGCTGAAGCCGAAGAAGGAGCGCGACAGCCTCAACGTGATCATCGCCCGGCTTCGCCTCAAGGCCCGCGAGATCCCGGGCCTTCAGGCGTTCTTCCAGCCGATCCAGAACCTCAATATCGGCGGACGGATCTCCAAGAGCCAGTACCAATACGTGATGCAGAGCGGCGATACCGAGTCGCTGTACCGCCTGGCGCCGGAGATGCGTGAGAAGATCGAGAAGCTGCCGGGCCTGCTCGACGTTACCACCGATCTCTACATCAAGAACCCGCAGATGACGGTCGATATCGATCGCGAGAAGGCTGCTGTCTACGGCGTCACCGTCGATCAGGTCCGCAACCAGCTCTACAACGCCTACGGCTCGCGCCAGGTCGGCACCATCTACATGCCGTCGAACGACTACCAGATCATTCTGGAAGTGCAGCCGCAATTCCGCGTCGATCCGTCTGACCTCTCCAAGCTCTATATGAAGACGCAGAACAACCAGACGATCCCGCTGTCGGCGGTGGCGAAACTGGTTCCGACCGTCGGGCCGCTGCAGATCAACCACCAGGGCCAGCAGCCGGCGGTGACGATTTCCTTCAACCTCGCGCCCGGCTTTTCGCTGGGCTATGCGGTCGACAAGATCACCGAGCTCGAACAGGCCTCGAACCTGCCGGCGACGATTGCGACCGGATTCTCCGGCACCGCCCAGGTGTTCCAGGATTCGCTGCGCGGGCAGGGCGTCCTGATCCTCGCCGCGGTGTTTGCCGCCTTCGTCATCCTCGGCATTCTCTACGAGAGCTTCATCCATCCGATCACGATCATCTCGGGCCTGCCGTCGGCCGGCATCGGCGCGATCCTGACCCTGATGCTGTTCGGCATGGAGATGTCGGTCATCGCCATGATCGGCATCGTGATGCTGGTCGGCATCGTCAAGAAGAACGCCATCATGATGGTCGACTTCGCGCTGGAGCGCCGCCGCGTCGGCTTGAGCGCCGAACACGCGATCCGCGAGGCGGCGCTGCTGCGCTTCCGCCCGATCATGATGACGACGTTTGCCGCGATCTTCGGCACGCTGCCGATCGCCATCGGCGCGGGCGCCGGCGCCGAACTGCGCCAGCCGCTGGGCATTGCGGTCGTCGGCGGCCTCTGCCTGTCGCAGCTGCTGACGCTGTACATCACGCCCGTGATCTACATCTATCTCGACCGCATCGACCGCCGCCTGCGGCGCAAGCTCGAACCGCAACTGGAAGAGCCGGGCGAGGAGCGGCCACACGTGGTCGCCGCCGAATGAGCGCCATCGGGCAGCTGGTTCGATCCGCATTGCGATGCGCCGCCGTCGTGGCGCTCGCATGGATGGCGGGGACAGCCGGGCAGGCGAGGGCGGACGAACCGATCGAGATCTTCGACGCCCACCTGCACTACAATTGGGAGCCAAAGCCCCATTTTGGCATCGACGAGGTGCTGGCGCTGTTCAGAAAGCACCGCGTTACCGGCATCCTTGCCACCAGCCGTCCGAATACCGGCACGCATGCGCTGATGGACGCGAAACCGCAAGGCTTGCAGATCGTCCCCTTCATCCGGCCGTACCGGGTGCGCGCCGACATCCAGACCTGGTTCGGCGATCCCTTCATCTTCGACCTCGTGCAGGACGAATTCAAACGCGGCTATTACCGCGGCATCGGCGAATTCCACATCTCGGGCAAGGCCGCCGATACCGAGTGGGTGAAGAAGACCGTCGATTTCGCGGTCGAGCACGACCTCTATCTGCATGCCCATGCCGACGACGTCGCCGTCGAAATCCTGATGCGCCACAACCCGCGTGCGCGCATCATCTGGGCCCATACCGGCCTTGGTCTCTCGACCGATCGCGTCGCGGAGATGCTGACAAAATATCCAAAACTGTGGGGCGAACTGTCCTATCGCGGCGGCATCACCGACGGCGGCGGCAAGCTGACGGCCGAATGGCGCGCGCTGTTCGAGCGGTTTCCGGACCGCTTCCTGCTCGGCTCCGACACCTGGATCAACGAGCGTTGGGACAGCTACGGCCAGATCATGGCCGGCTATCGCGCATGGCTCGCGCAGTTGCCGCCGAAGATCGCAGCACAGGTCGCGCATGGCAATGCGCGGGCGCTGTTCGGCGGGGCGCGGTGAGCGGACGCCTCAATCCGCAAACCCGCGTGCTGCAGCCAAATAGCTCGCGTCCGACGATGTTGCCGAAGCGGAATTCCGAGATGACGTGACGCCAGCGTCTTTCGGTGAACACCGACGCGCGCCGCGACGGTTCCCGCGCTGGAAGCCGGGTTTCATCGTCGAAAATGGCAGGACGCAGGCGGTTTCGGAGGCTTCCTGGGCAATTGACGGCATCATGTTCCGGATCACGAGAACAAGTGCTGAACCTTTCCTCCCTCGCTAAGACCTATAGTTGTGTCCGAGCCTGCATGCTGGACAATTCCGGGAACGTCAGCCGCTGGCGAGGCACGGCAAGCATTCCACATCAGCAAACGCAGGAGGAGCACATGCGCAAGTCACTCGCCGTTTTCCTTTCCGGCGTGGCTCTGGCCATGGCGGCGTCGCCCGCTCTGGCCGGAGAGCAGGTACTCGAATTCAAACTCGTCACCAAGCCAATCGACTTCAAAATAACAGAGGTCGCAAACATTGAGGGACAGACCGTCGCGTCCGGCAAACTGTTCGGTGTCGCCGTCTTCAAGGATGGCCGTATGGGGGTGAAAGAGTTCGTCAATTCCTCAGACACGCTCAAAGGCACCGGCTCCTTCTTCGGCTACAGCACCTACACGTTCGAGGAGGGCTCGATCACGGCGCGCTACACCGGCTCGGTCAAAGACGGTCGCTCAAACGGCGAATATACCATCCTCTCGGGCACGGGCGCCTATGCGAACGCCACGGGTACGGGCACCATCGAAAGCGCGCCGAACCCGTTCAAGGGCGTCAACCTCTTCAACATAAAACTGGTCGTCAGAACGCCTGGCACATAAGACGCCTTATGCGCAGCCGCGCCTCCGCCACGCTAGTGCCGTGAGGCGCGGCTCCGCTCATGCGCATGAGTTCACGCTACGCAACCGGCGAACGTTGAGGTTTTCAGGCAGCGCAACGTCAGCCCGGATATCGCGCTTCGGCGCCCCCTTGCAGACCGGCTTCCCGATGATGGAAATTTCTCCCGATCCCTTCCCGGTCGAGGCGGCGCAGCCCCATGGCCAGCTGTCTCAGGTCATTGCGATGCGGCCCCACAGGTAATTTTCGGGCGCGCCGCAGCGCGTCGACGGCATGTTGTTTGAGGGGTGTCATGGCCTCGTCTGACGAATTCTTCATCAGCCTGCCCTCGCGCGGAATGAAAATGATGAGGCTTGATTATATTGGCAACCAAAACCGCGTGTCTGTTCGGAAATGGACCTACCAGAATTTTTTTGGCGAATGCTTTCGGCAGTGCGGCTGCCCAATTATCACCGCTACAAGTTTTAAGGCAGCGCGCACTCCAATCAGCGGTTTACTCAATCCGCGAACTGTCCCGCCGCCTTGATGATCGGCGCCCAGCGGTCGACCTCGCTGATCAGTTTCGCCTTCAGGGCTTCGGGCGTCGCTTCGTTCTGCGGCACCGGCTCGGTGTTGATGTCGTTGAACCGCTTCACCAGATCGGGGTCGCGCAGCGCCTCCTGCAGTGTCTTGGATAGTTTCTGGATGATGTCGTCGGGCGTGCCCTTCGGCGCATAGATGCCGTGCCAGGCGGCGACTTCAAAGCCTTTCAAGCCGGACTCGTCGGCAGCCGGAAGATCGGGCATCGACGCGAGTCGCGTCTTCGTGGTGATGGCGTAGGCCTTGACCAGCTTGGACGCGATCGGGCTCGTGGTGTTGGTGGTCTGATCGCAGGAAAGGTCGATCTGCTTGGCGATCAGATCGTTCATCACAGGCGCATTGCCCTTGTAGGGCACGGTGAGGATTTCTTTGCCGACCGCCGTCATGAACAGCATACCGCAGAGATGCGAGGCCGCGCCGAGCCCGGCATTGCCAAAAGTCATCTTGTCGCCATTGGCCTTGATGTAGGTGACGAGCTCGGCAAGCGTCTTCGGCGGCAGATCGGGGCGGCCGATGATCGTCATCGGCGCGTTGGTGACGAGGCCGATCGGCGCGAACGCCGTCTTGGTGTCGTAAGCGAGCTTGCGGTAGAGCGTCGCAGCCGTGGAGATGCCGATGTGGTGGATCAGGATCGTGTAGCCGTCCGGTTCGGCGCGCGAGGCCCGCGTCGCCGCGATGGTGCCGCCGGCGCCTGTGGCGTTCTCGACGACAATCGTCTGTCCGAGCAGTTTCGACATCGACTGCGCGGTCACCCGTGCCACCGTGTCGGTGGCGCCGCCGGCGGCGAAGGGCACCAGCAGCGTGATCGGCCGGCTCGGGTAGTTCTGCGCCTGGCTTGCGGAACTGACCATGGCCAACGCGAGCGCGATAGCGGCCGTCTTTCTCATTTTCATCTGCACCTCCCAATATTCTTGTTCTGATTTGTAGCGCGGGCATTTTTGCCTCGCGCACGGTTGGCCACGCCGGTGTTGGGCCGTCACACGTTGGAGCTATGGATGGCGTCCACCACGGCCTGGGTGACATCCTTTGTCGTCGCGGTGCCGCCGACATCGGGCGTAGTAATGCCGGCGCCCGTGACCTTTTCCACGGCGCGCATCAGCCGCGCCGACGCCTCGGACTCGCCGAGATGATCGAGCATCTGCGACGCCGTCCAGAAGCTCGCCACCGGATTGGCGATGCCCTTGCCGGTGATGTCGAACGCCGAGCCATGGATCGGCTCGAACATCGAAGGGAACCGCCGCTCGGGATCGATGTTCGCGGTCGGCGCCACGCCGAGGCTGCCGGCCAGCGCGCCGGCGAGGTCGGACAGGATGTCGGCGTGGAGGTTGGTGGCGACGATGGTGTCGAGGCTCTGCGGCTTGAGCGTCATGCGCACCGTCATCGCATCGACCAGCATCTTGTCCCAGGTGACGTCAGGAAATTCTCTCGACACCTCGTCGGCGATCTCATCCCACATCACCATGCCATGGCGCTGCGCGTTCGATTTGGTTACGACGGTGAGCAGTTTTCGCGGCCGCGACTGCGCGAGACGGAACGCATAGCGCATGATGCGCTGGACGCCGACGCGGGTAAAAACCGCAACCTCGGTGCCGACTTCCTCCGGCAGCCCGCGATGCACCCGGCCGCCGCAGCCGGCATATTCGCCTTCGGAATTTTCGCGCACGATCACCCAGTCGAGGTCGCCGAGGCCGGCATGGCGCAACGGCGAGGTGATGCCGGGCAGGATTCGGGTCGGCCGCACATTGGCGTATTGGTCAAAGCCCTGGCAGATCGGCAGGCGCAGGCCCCACAGCGTGATGTGATCGGGAACGTCCGGCGCGCCGACCGCGCCAAAATAGATCGCATCGAACTTTTTCAAGGTCGCGAGGCCGTCGGCCGGCATCATCACGCCGTGCTTGCGGTAGTAATCGGAACCCCAGTCGAAGGTCTCGACATTGAATTTCACGTCGCCGAGGCGCTTCTGCAGGCTCTCGAGCGCCTGAACGCCGGCGGCGATCACTTCCGGGCCGATACCATCGGCGGGGATCGCCGCGATTGAGTATTCACGCATCGAAATCTCCTTGAGAACGGCCATCTTGCCGTCATGCGAGCGCAGCGAAGCAATCCACCTCTCCACCAGCGGTGCTTCGCGGCGCTCGCAATGACGGGGGCTGCTGCGGGTCTTGCTCTCAGGGCATCCTGAGGCCGCTTTTGTTGATCGACAACAGCTTCGCGTTTATACAAAAAATTGATATAATCGCGTCCCGGGAGGACCGATGGACCTGCATCACTTGCGCTGTTTCGTGGCTGCCGCCGAGGAACTGCACTTTGGCCGCGCCGCGCAGCGGCTCGACATGCTGCCGTCGGCGCTCGGTCGCTTCATCCGGCTGCTCGAGGACGACCTCGGCACGCGGCTGATGATGCGAACGACGCGCAGCGTCGCGCTGACGGACGATGGCGCCGTGCTGCTGAAGGAGGCGAGGGCGCTACTCGCGCAGGCCGATGCGCTCGCCGGAAAATTCCGCACACGCGGTCGCAAGCGGGCCGCGATCATCCGCGTCGGCGCGATCGACAGCGCCGCCGCGGGCTTGCTGCCACCGCTCCTGCACGATTTCCGAAAGCGGTGCCCCGGCGTCACCGTCCAACTGGTCGAGGACAAGACCGTGCGCTTGCTGCCGCGGCTGTTGTCCGGCCGGCTCGATCTCGCCTTCGTGCGTCCGCCGGATAGACCCGACAAGCGGCTGGAGTTTCTCTTCCTGCTGCACGAGACGGCCGTCGTCGCCGTTGCCGAGCGTCATCCGCTGTCACAGCGCAAACGCCTGACCATCGCCGATCTCGAAGATGAGCCGCTGATCGTACCGGAACGCCGGTCGCGCCCGCACAGCCATGACCTCACCATGAAACTGTTCGCCGAAGCCGGGCGCGAGGCGCGCGTCGCACAAATCGCCGACGAGAAGCAGACCATCGTCAACCTGGTCTCCACGGGTCTTGGCGTTGCCATCGTCCCGCGCTGGACATCGCGCATGGCAACCCGCGGCGTTCGCTTCATCCGCCTTGCCACCTCCGACATGAACAAGCTGCCGCTCGCGGCTGCCTTCACCCGCGGCACGCGCGATCCCGTGAGGGACGACGTATTGGAGATGCTGAAAGCCGATTTGCCGCGCTACGCGCGAGAGGCGTAGGGGCTCGGTGCAATCTGGTCCAACGTCATTGCGAGCGAAGCGAAGCAATCCACGTCTCCACTTGCGGCACTATGGATTGCTTCGCTGCGCTCGCAATGACGATCTGAAGTCGCGCAGGGTGAGCAAGCAGCGCCGGCAACCTGCGCACCATCCATCACCGAATGCGCTGCTTGATGGTAGGCACGCTTCGCTTTCACGCGGTTGTCAGCACCACATCATTTGTTAGAGACGGAGGAGCGGCGAGCGCGCATGCTCCTGAGGGCGCGGCGGTAACGTAATCTCCATAAGCAAACTTAATGGCTCAAGAACGCACCTGATCCCGTTCAGCAGATCGGCCCGCACTTGCGAGGCATTTGCAATCAGAAGGACACACCCCGGCTTTCGGTGCGGCAAGCGGTGTTGAATTTAATTTGCCCTCCCAATCCCAAATCGATAGTTGCCCTCCAAGAGCGACACGACTGGCAATGGCCGGGCGAGAAGGCGCTGCAACAACAAACAAGAAAAGCAAGCACAGCGCTACTTTTCGTCCCTGGAGAATATTTTGCCCGGCATCGTCCATGTCGTGGATGACGACGCGTCGTTCCGAACAGCCATTCAGCGACTACTGGAAGTGGCCGGATACAGAGTCATCACTTATCCATCGGCTCAGCAATTACTGAATCAGCGGCCAGACGAAAATGCGAGAGGTTGCATTCTTCTGGATGTCCGACTGCCCGGCGTGAGCGGGCCTGAGCTGCAGCGCCGTTTGACTGAACGCGGCTCAATCCTGCCGATCATCTTTCTGACGGGTTACCAGGATATCACTACCACGGTGAAGGCAATGAAGGCGGGGGCAGATAACTTCTTGATCAAGCCTGTAAGCGCGGATGAGCTATTGAGAGCAATTGGAACGGCGATAGCGCGGCACGATTCAGAGCGCGCGCTAAACAGCGAACTGGAGGCGCTACGGGCTCGGCTATCGACGCTGACGCCACGTCAACGGCAGGTCTTTGAGCTGGTCGTGCGGGGTAAGACGAACAAGCATGCCGCGCGCGAACTCGGATGCACCGAGCGAACGATCAAGGCTCATCGGCAGGAGATCATGAAAAAAATGAAGGTTCGAACGTTGCCCGAACTCGTCACGATTGCCGAGCGGCTTGACGTATCAGGTCCGAGGAATGTGCCGCCCCGAGACGACTAGGCGCCACGCTGGCAGCGACGGGGGTCGTGGCGGTGCGCGACCGCTATCTCAGCGTCATTGCAAGCTTCACGGAGCCAGATGGAAATAGGCCGCGCCTTGGCCTCAGACCGAAAAGCTCGTCCCGCAGCCGCACGATGCGGTGGCGTTCGGATTGACCACGCGGAAGGACGCGCCGATCAGATCGTCGACGAAATCGACTTCCGAGCCCGCGAGGAACGGCACCGAGGCCGGGTCGACCAGCACCACCGCGCCCTCGCGCGCGATCACCAGATCGTCCTCGGCCTTGGCATGGTCGACGTCGAACTTGTACTGGAAGCCGGAGCAGCCACCGCCCTCGACGGAGATGCGCAGCATGGCGCCGTCGCCTTCGCCCTTGAGGATTTCGCCGATGCGGCGGGCAGCCCGCTCGCTGACGGTGATGGCAGTGGTCATGGCATCGTCTCCAGAGCCGTCATACCCAATTCATTTGGTATGGCGCCTCAGACATAGTTAAGTGCGTAGTCTCGCGGAATCAAATGGATAAGGACTAAAAAATCGTGTCGGTCGGAATGGCTGCCCCCCGTGCGCCTTATGGCTGCGATCCCGATTTGAGCCGCGGCCGGCTGTTTTCGGAGCCGCCGAGCCGGACCCGCAGCCCGTTCCGGCGCGATTGCGACCGGGTGATCCATTCCACCGCGTTCCGGCGGCTGAAGCACAAGACACAAGTTTTCGTGTTCCACGAGGGCGATCATTACCGCACCCGCCTGACCCATTCGTTGGAAGTGGCGCAGATCGCCCGCGCGCTGGCCCGCCAGCTTGGCCTCGATGAGGACCTCACCGAGACGCTGGCGTTGGCCCATGACCTCGGCCATCCCCCGTTTGGTCACGCTGGCGAGCGGGCGCTCGACAAGTGCCTCGCCGCCCATGGCGGCTTCGATCATAACGCGCAGGCGCTGCGGGTCGTAACCTCGCTGGAGCACCGCTACCCTGAGTTCGACGGGCTGAACCTGACCTGGGAGTCGCTGGAGGGTATCGTCAAGCACAACGGCCCGCTCACCGCGCGGGGCGTGGCGGCCGAAAGCGGGATTCCCATCGGCATTGCCGAGTTCAACCGGAAATTCGATCTGGAGCTGTGGAGCTATGCCTCGCTGGAGGCGCAGGTCGCAGCCTTCGCCGACGACATCGCCTACGACGCCCACGACATCGATGACGGCCTGCGCGCCGGCCTGTTTGCCGTCGACGACCTCAAGGTGATGCCGCTGACGCAGGCGATCATCGGCGAGATCGACCGTCACTATCCCAATCTCGACGACGCCAGGCGTGGCGCGGAACTGGTGCGCGAGCTGATTTCCTACATGATCGGCGCCGTCATGTCGGAGGCGGGCAGGCGCCTTGCGGCGGCGAAACCGCAATCGGCCCATGACGTCCGCCATTACCATCAGCCGCTGGTCGCCTTTCCGCCCGAGGTCGCGGAGCAGGAGGCCGCCATCAAGTCGTTCCTCAAGCTGCATATGTACAGGCATCACCGGGTGATGCGGGTGATGGGCGAGGCCGAAGGCATCCTGTTTGACCTGTTCGCGCGCTACCAATCCTCGCCGGGTGACCTGCCGGCCGAATGGGTCGAAGGCACCGAGCGCGAAACGGAGGGCGAAAGGGCGCGCCGGATCGGCAATTTCATCGCCGGAATGACCGATCGTTTTGCCTTAATCGAGCATCAAAGGCTTTTTGACTCGACCCCGGATTTGCGTTAGGCGGCGCCCATGTCCGACAAGCCAGCTTCACAACACCTGTTTGCCGACGCGCTGGCGCGCGTGCAGGCGATCTGCGCCGCGCTCGCAGCCGAGGGCCAATGGCCCGCCGGCATCGATTTCTCCCGCGTCGTGGTCGAGCCGCCGCGCGACGCCAGCCATGGCGACATGGCGACCAACGCCGCGATGGTGCTGGCCAAGGACGCGAAGGTAAAACCGCGCGAACTCGCCGACAAAATCGCGGAAAAATTGCGTGCTGACGATCTGGTCGCCGCGGTCGAGGTCGCCGGTCCGGGATTCATCAATCTCACCCTGAAGCCCCAGGTCTGGACAGCCGAACTGCTCACGATGCTGCGTGAGGGCGCGTCCTACGGCCAAAGCGCGATCGGCCACGGCGCCAAGGTCAATGTCGAATACGTCTCGGCCAACCCGACCGGGCCGATGCATGTCGGCCACTGCCGGGGTGCAGTGTTCGGCGACGCGCTGTGCGGCCTGCTCGACTTTGCCGGCTATGACGTCACGCGCGAATACTACATCAACGACGCCGGCGCGCAGGTCGACGTGCTCGCGCGCTCCGCGTTCCTGCGCTATCGCGAAGCGCTGGGAGAGAACATCGGCGAAATTCCGGAAGGGCTGTATCCCGGCGACTATCTCGTGCCGGTCGGTCAGGCACTTGCGACCGAACATGGCGACAAGCTGCAGGCGATGCCGGAGGCCGCCCGGCTGCCGATCGTGCGCGCCAAGGCGATCGCCATGATGATGGACATGATCAAGGGCGATCTCGCCGCGCTGAACATCAAGCACGACGTGTTCTTCTCGGAGCGGTCGCTGATTGAGACCGGCAACAACAAGGTCGCCGAGACCATCGATTTCCTGCGCGCCAAGGGCGACATCTACGAAGGCAGGTTGCCGCCGCCGAAGGGCAAGCCGGTCGAGGATTACGAAGATCGTATCCAGACGCTGTTTCGCGCCACCGCCTATGGCGATGATGTCGATCGTCCGTTGATCAAGTCGAACGGCGCCTACACCTATTTCGCGTCCGACATCGCCTATCACAAGAACAAGGTCGATCGCGGCTTCCTCGACATGATCGACGTGTTCGGCGCCGATCACGGCGGCTACATCAAGCGCATGCAGGCGGCGGTGAAGGGCGTCAGCGACGGCAAGGCCGCGCTCGACGTCAAGGTCGTGCAACTCGTCCGGCTGTTGCGCGCCGGTGAGCAAGTCAGGATGTCGAAGCGCTCAGGCGATTTCGTCACGCTGCGTGAGGTCGTCGACGAAGTCGGCTCCGACGCCGTTCGCTTCATGATGCTGTTCCGCAAGAACGACGCCGTGCTCGATTTCGATCTCGCCAAGGTGCTCGAACAGTCGAAGGACAATCCCGTCTTCTACGTGCAGTACGGTCACGCCCGTGGACATTCGATTTTCAAGAATGCCCGCGAAGTGGTTCCCGAGTTGCCCGAGGACGATGCCGCACGGGCCGCCTGGCTGGGTTCCGCCCCGGTCGAGCGGCTGACAGATCCGGCCGAAACGGACCTTTTGAAGCGGCTGGCGCTCTATCCGCGAATAATCGAGGCGGCGGCGGTCGCACATGAGCCACACCGAATCGCTTTTTATCTATATGATTTGGCCAGTGAATTTCATGCGTTGTGGACCAAGGGGCGGGATTTGCCCTATTTACGCTTCATTATGACTAATGATGCAGAGATCACGAGGGCGCGACTGGCTATGGTCCAGGGCGTCGTCTCGGTTCTGGCATCGGGCTTAGCCGTTCTCGGCGTCCACGCTCCGACCGAGATGCGGTAGGCAGGGGCGAAGGCCTTCACGAATGGGGGTTCGTGAGGGTATCTGGCAGGGGCCGCTCGTCATGGTTTGTTTGACATGGCGGGTTGGCGCTGTCCCGTAGGGATGCATCATCACGATGGCTGATCGATATCAGGACCGACCTTTTCCCTCCGCCGACCAGGCTCGCGGCGAGAGCGATCCTTTGGCTGAGCTCGCAAGGCTGATCGGGCAGAACGACTCGTTCGCGAACGCCCCCAAGCCGGCGCCGTACCCGCTGCAGTCGCGGGCCAATGCGCGTCCGCCGCAATATGATCCGCCGACGTATGATCCGCCGGAAGAGGAGCGCGGTGCGCCGCCGGCACTGCCGGCATGGATGCAGCGCGCGCGTCAGGAAACCACCACCCCGCCGCCGCCGCTTCCGTCACCGTTGCCGCAGAACTACGACGACGAGCCGGACTATCAGGCGCCGCCGGTGCATCCGTTGCATCGCTATTCGGCCCAGCCGCCGCAGGTGCCTACGCACGAAGCGCCCGTGCGGGATGACTATTACGAGGCTCCGCAACACCAGCAATATGCCGACGATCCGCAGCAGCAGGACCCGTCGCGCTACGACGATGCGCTGTACGGCCGGTTGGAAAACGGCGAGCACGATTATCAGCGCGATCCGGCCTATCCGGACGATCCCTATGCCTACCAGAGCGAATACGAGGAAGAGCCCGAGCCCAAGAAGCGTTCGAGCGGCCTGATCACGGTCGCCGCGGTGCTGGCGCTCGCCGTGGTCGGGACCGGCGCTGCCTTTGCCTATCGCACCTATGTCGGTTCGCCGCGCTCAGGCGAGCCGCCGATCATCCGGGCCGACAACAGCCCGACCAAGGTAATCCCGGCGCCATCCGACGGGGGCGCCGCCAAGAACCCTGACCGGATGCTGTCCGGCGATGGCGGCGAGAAGCTGGTGTCGCGCGAAGAGACTCCAGTCGATGTCACGAGGTCCGGCGCGCCGCGGGTGGTGTTCCCGCCGCTGAACCAGAACAACAGTCC
>NZ_LLXZ01000046.1:64999-74961 GCF_001440395.1 Bradyrhizobium jicamae
GCGAGCGTTTCCCAGCCCGGCCTGCCGCCGCAGAGCGGGGCCAACGGCACGATGCCGAACAACGAGCCGCGCAGGATCAGGACGCTCGCCGTCAAGGGCGACCCGGCTGACAATGGCGGGCTTCCGGCAGGGGCCAGCGCGCCGCCGCCGCGGCCCGCACCGACGACGCGAAGCGCTGCCGCTCCGGGGCCAGGCCCGACTGTGCCGCCCGCAGCGCCAAACGGGCGTAATCCGGCATCCGCCAATGCCAGTGCCAGTCCGCCGATGTCTCTGGCACCCGGTGCGGCCGATCCTGCTCCGGCAGCGCCTGCGCGTGTCGCTGCCGTCAATTCGACGCAAGCGGCCCCTGCTGCCAGCGGTGGCTATCTGGTGCAGGTCTCCTCGCAGAAGAACGAGGCCGATGCGCAGGCCTCCTACCGGGCGCTGCAGGGCAAGTTCCCGAGCGTGCTGGGGCCGCACTCGTCGATGGTGAAGCGGGTCGATCTTGGCGAAAAGGGCGTCTATTACCGCGCCTTCGCTGGCCCGTTCGGCTCGTCCGAGGAGGCGGCGCAGGTCTGCAGCAACCTGAAATCTGCCGGCGGGCAGTGCTTCGTCCAAAGGAATTAACGCCCGATTCCTTGACCCCGGTGCCGTGAGGGGCCTAATCGGCCCCCATGACAAGCCGCGCATTCATCACGGGCGTATCGGGACTGGAACTGACCGCTTCGGAGCGGGAGTTTATCCGTGGCGAGCTGCCGTGGGGCTTGATCCTGTTCAAACGCAATATCGAAGCGCCGAATCAAGTATCTGCGCTCGTTGATGAATTCCGGAACCTTGTGGGGGAGGCGGATGCGCCGGTCCTGATCGATCAGGAAGGCGGGCGGGTGGCGCGGCTCGGGCCGCCGCACTGGCCGGTCTATCCGCCCGGCGCCGTGTTCGGCGTGCTCCATGATCTCGACCCCGCGCTGGGCCTCAAGGCGGCGCGCTTGAGCTCGCGGCTGATTGCGGCCGACCTGATCGACCTCGGCATTACCGTCGATTGCCTGCCGCTGGCGGACGTTCCGGTGGCTGGCGCTGACGCCGTGATCGGCAACCGGGCCTACGGAACGGAGCCGGACAAGGTCGCGGTGATTGCGCGTGCGGTTACCGAAGGGCTGGAGCAGGGCGGCGTGCTGCCCGTGCTGAAACACATTCCAGGTCATGGCCGGGCTACCGCAGATAGCCATTTCCGGCTCCCGACCGTTGATACGGCGCGAGAAGAGCTGGAACGGACCGATTTCGCGGCGTTTAAGCCGCTGGCGGACCTGCCGATGGCGATGACCGCACATGTTGTGTTTAGCGCGTTAGACCCCGCCCAACCCGCAACGACTTCTGCGACAATCATCCACCAGGTGATTCGCGGCGAAATTGGGTTCCAGGGTTTGTTGATGAGTGACGACGTGTCGATGAATGCGTTGGCGGGATCGATCGCCGAGCGGACCCGCGCCATCGTCAATGCCGGCTGCGACATGGTCCTGCATTGCAACGGCAAGCTCGACGAGATGCGCGACGTGGCGCGTGAGACGCCGGAATTGGCTGATGAGGCCCTGGGCCGCGCCAAGCGGGCACTGGCCGCGCGAAAGCAGCCGGAGCCCTTCGACCGGCAGGCGGGACGGGCTGAACTTGAAGCGTTGATGGATCGGGTAGCAACGGCATGACGGCTGAGATTCTATCGTTTGAAACCGGACGGCCCGCCGAAATCACCGAAGGCGAGGCCGCGCTGGTCGTCGACGTCGAGGGCTATGAAGGCCCGCTCGACCTGCTCCTGACGCTGGCGCGCCAGCAGAAGGTCGATCTCGCCAAGATTTCGATCCTGGCGCTGGCCGATCAGTATCTGACCTTCATCGAGGCCGCCCGAAAGATCCGTCTCGAACTCGCGGCCGATTACCTCGTGATGGCTGCCTGGCTTGCCTACCTGAAATCGCGCCTGCTGCTGCCTGAACCGCCCACGCCGGACGGTCCGAGTGCGGAAGAAATGGCGACCGCGCTGGCCAACCGGCTGCGCCGGCTCGAGGCTATCAGGGAAGCCGCCAACCGGCTGATGAACCGGCCCCAGTTCCAGCGCGATATCTTTCCGCGCGGCAATCCGGAATCGATCGCCGAGATCAAGCATCCCAAATTCACCGCGACGCTGTTCGACCTGCTCTCCGCCTATGCCGCGCAGCGCCAGCAGCGCGTGCTGGCGACCGTGCATCTGGCCAAGCGCACCGTGTGGTCGCTGGCCGAAGCGCGTGCCTCGCTGGAGCGGCTGGTCGGCATGACCGAATCCGAGGACTGGAGCTGCCTCGACGATTTCCTGCTCAGCTACGTGGTCGATCCCTCGCAGCGGGCGACGGTGTTCGCCTCGAGCTTCGCCGCGGCACTCGAACTGGTGCGCGAGGGCGAAATGGAGCTGAACCAGAAAGAGGCGTTCGCGCCGCTGTATTTTCGTAAGCGTCCGCCGCAGGCAGCAATGCCCGCGCCGGATATGACGGTCGAGTAAGTGGAAGGAGACCTAGCCATGGCAAGCCTGGCGGAAAAACGCATGGAAGATGCCGAGGATCATCCCATCGACCAGAATACCGAGGTTGAAGCGCGGCCGGAGGAATTGCGGCTGCTCGAAGCGTTGCTGTTTGCCTCTGCCGAGCCGATCGATCAGGCCGCCTTGGCCAAGCGCATGCCCGATGGCGTCGACGTCAAGGCGGCACTGGCGCAGCTGCAGGCCGAGTATGCCCCGCGCGGCGTCAATCTGGTGCGCGTGGCGAACAAGTGGACGTTCCGCACCGCTGGCGATCTGTCGTGGCTGATGACGCGCGAGAGCACCGAGACGCGGCGCCTGTCGCGGGCGGCGATCGAGGTGCTGGCGATCGTTGCCTATCACCAGCCCGTGACGCGCGCCGAGATCGAGGAGATCCGCGGCGTGATCACGTCAAAGGGAACGCTGGATGTGCTGCTCGAAACCGGCTGGATCCGCCCCCGCGGCCGTCGCAAGACGCCGGGTCGGCCGCTGACCTTCGGCACCACCGAAGCGTTCCTCTCCCAGTTCAGCCTGGAGGCGCTGGGCGACCTGCCGGGACTGGAAGAGCTGAAGGGCACGGGATTGCTGGATTCGCGGCTGCCCTCCGGCTTCAGCGTTCCGACCCCGTCGGACGACGTGGCGCTGCGCGAAGACGAGGACCCGCTGGAGGCCGGCGACAATCTGGAACTGCTGCTGGCGCCGGCTGCCGAGCCGGAAGAGGGCGGTGGGGCTGGTTCCGAAGGCTCGGCCGGTTAGTCCCGTAGACGGGGTTAACAATAGCCATAATACGTAGCCGCGACAGCGATTTGCCGCGGCGGGGGTCCTTGTTTTTGACACCTCTCGGGCCTACCTTCCGCCAAAGCTTGGCCGGAAGCCGGCCGTCTCTTTTTGGAGGGTTGCAGGATGGGTTCGCTTAGCATTTGGCACTGGATCGTCGTGATCGCAGTGGTCCTGCTGCTGTTCGGCCGCGGCAAGATTTCGGACCTGATGGGTGATGTCGCGCAGGGCATCAAGGCCTTCAAGAAGGGCATGCAGGACGACACCAAGGAAGCCGAAAAGCCCGCCGAACCGGTGAAGACCATCGATCACAATGCGACGCCGGCGCCGACGGCGGCACGCACGGATGTCGGCAGCAAGGCTGTCTAACCGGGCTTTGGCTGATAGACGCCGGTTGAGAAAAGGCGCAGGCGGTCCCAAATCTTGCTAAGTAGGATTGGGGCGCGGACGTCTCGCGCGAGCGGAAGAATTCATGTTCGACATCGGGTGGAGTGAACTGGTCGTCATCGCGGTTGTCGCGCTGATTGCCATCGGCCCGAAAGAGCTGCCGGGCGTGCTGCGCATGGTCGGGCAATGGATGGGCAAGGCGCGCAAGATGGCGTCCGAATTCCAGGGCCAGTTCCAGGAAGCGATGCGCGAGGCCGAAATGGCCGACCTCAAGAAGAGCTTTGACGAGGTCAAGGAAACCGCAACCGCGCTGTCCCCGGCCAACGTCATGACCTCGCTGCAAAAGGACGTCAACGACGCCCTGCAGATCGGCGACATCGACAAGCCGGTTGCCCCGGCCAACGACGCTCAGGTGGCAGGCGCTATCGGCGAACCCGTCACGCCGACGACGCCGGCCGCGCCGACGCCTGAGACCTTTGCCGAGGCGGAAGCGCATGCGGCCGTATCCGAGCCGCTGGCAATCACGCGTGAAGTTCAGCCCACGCCGCAGGACGTAGCGCCGCCGGCGCCCGACATTCTCAAGGACGCCAAAGCGTCATGACTATCGAAGACATCGAGGCCAGCAAGGCCCCCTTGATGGATCATCTGATCGAGCTGCGCTCGCGGCTGATCAAGGCGCTGCTTGGCTTCGGCATTGCCTTCATCTTCTGCTTCTTCTTCGCCAAGCAGATCTACAACGTGCTGGTCTGGCCGTTCGTCTGGGTCGCGGGCGCCGAGAATTCGAAATTCATCTACACCGCGCTCTTGGAATATTTCCTCACGCAGCTGAAGCTCGCGCTGTTCGGCGCTGCCTTCATCTCGTTCCCGATCGTGGCGACGCAGATCTATAAATTCGTGGCGCCCGGCCTCTACAAGCACGAGCGCGGCGCGTTCCTGCCGTACCTGATCGCAACCCCGTTCTTCTTCGTGCTCGGCTCGCTGCTCGTCTATTTCGTGGTGCTGCCGATGCTGGTGCGGTTCTCGCTCGGCATGCAGCAGATGGGCGGCGAGGAGAGCGCGCAGATCCAGTTGCTGCCCAAGGTCGGCGAATATCTGTCGCTGATGATGTCGCTGATCTTCGCCTTCGGCGTCGCGTTCCAGCTACCGGTCGTCCTGACACTGCTGGGGCGGATCGGCATCGTCACCTCCCAGATGCTGCGCGAGAAGCGGCGCTATTTCATCGTGATCGCCTTCGTCATCGCGGCCGTTCTGACGCCGCCCGACGTCATCAGCCAGGCCTCGCTGGCGATCCCGCTGATGGCGCTCTATGAGGGCGCCATCGTCGCGGTCCGCATGGTGGAAAAGAAGGCCGCCGCCGCGCAGGCCGCATCAGGCACACCGCCCACCAGCCCGCCGCCCGAGGCCAATCCGGCGGAATAGGCGCCTTTCTCGCCCCTGATAGGCCGTCATTCCCCGCGAAAGCGGGGAATCCAGTACGCTAAGGCCTAGATCCTATGGCTGCTGCTCTGGAATACTGGATCACCCGCTTTCGCGGGTGATGACCGATGTGGTACTGGGACCGCGCCTTTATCGGCACGATTCAGGAATAGCCTCATGCACGACATCAAATCGATCCGCGACAACCCGCAAGCCTTCGACGCCGGCCTGAAGCGCCGTGGACTGGCGCCGCTGTCGGCTTCGCTGCTCGCGATCGACGAGAGGCGCCGCGCCGCCATCCTGGCGTCCGAGCAGGCGCAGGCGCGGCGCAATGCGGCTTCGAAGGAAATCGGCGAGGCGAAGAAATCCAAGGACGACGCGCGCGCCAGCAAATTGATGGCTGAGGTTGCCGAGCTCAAGACCACGATGCCGGAGCTCGAGCTGTCGGCGAAGACGGCGGATGAGGAGCTGGCGAAAGAGCTCGCGGCGCTTCCGAACCTGCCGCTCGATGACGTGCCCGAAGGCGCAGACGAGCACGGCAACGTGCAGCGTCACCTCTACGGCAAGATCCGCAACTACGCCTTCACGCCGAAGCCGCATGACGATCTCGGCGGCGCGCTCGGCTACATGGATTTCGAGGCCGCCGCGAAATTGTCAGGCGCGCGCTTCGTCGTGCTGAAGAAGGGCCTGGCGCGGCTGGAGCGTGCGATCGGCCAGTTCATGCTCGATCTCCACACCAACGAGCACGGCTACACCGAGATCAATCCGCCGCTGTTGGTGCGCAACGAGGTCATGTTCGGCACGGGACAATTGCCGAAATTCGAGGATGACCAATTCTGGGCGATCAGGGGCGAACTGCTCGTGGCTCCTGACGAACGTTTGAAGACCGACCGTCTCGGCCTCATTCCGACCGCCGAAGTTTCGCTGACCAATCTCGTCCGCGAATCCATCGTCGACGAAAAAGAGCTGCCGATGCGGCTCACCGCGCTGACGCCATGCTTCCGCGCTGAAGCGGGTGCGGCGGGGCGCGATACCCGTGGCATGATCCGGCAGCATCAATTTACAAAGGTCGAACTGGTTTCGGTCACGACGCCCGAGACCAGCCGTGACGAGCATGAGCGGATGCTTTCGTGCGCCGAGCAGGTATTGCAAAAGCTCGATCTGCATTACCGCGTGATGACGTTGTGCTCCGGCGACATGGGCTTCTCCGCGCAGAAGACCTACGACATCGAGGTCTGGATGCCCGGGCAGGGCGAGGGCGGCGCCTTCCGGGAAATCTCGAGTTGCTCGGTGTGCGGCGATTTCCAGGCGCGGCGCATGGATGCGCGTTCGCGCGGGCCCGACGGCAAGCCGCGTTTCGTGCACACGCTGAACGGCTCCGGCACGGCGGTCGGCCGCGCGCTGATCGCGGTGATGGAAACCTATCAGCAGGAAGACGGCTCCATCGCGGTGCCTGCGGTACTTCAGCCCTATATGGGCGGGCTCAAATCCATCGAGCGGGACAAATAGCGTAAGGCAAAAATGGCATTGCATCGCGACATCCTTTGGATCGGGAGGCAATGGGCTGTTACCGGCCACGGGATGCAATTGATCGACCAGCGACTGATGGGCGCCTTCGATATCGAAGTGGCCAGCTTGTGGGACGACGATCTGATCGATCGAATGCGGGCCAAGGAGTGGCTCAACGCCGCCGATTTCGACAAGGCGCTGGCGGTCGCGCGAACACGGCACAAGCAGCCGGAGCCGGGATCGGAGCCGGTAGCTGCTGCGATACCGCCCACTGAGCCGATCGAATCGGCGCAACCGGCATCACCGGACATGCAGATGAAAATCGATGGCGGGGCGAGGTTCGCGCGCCCCTGGCGGATATGGATGAAGAAAACATGAGGAAATCGGCCGGTTTGCCTCAGCCGCGATAGCCGGATAAGACGACGCCCAAAGGCAAGAGCCCGCCTCGATCTGAACCAAAAGGCATTTTGACGGATGCGAATTCTCTGCACCAACGACGACGGCATTCATGCGCCGGGCCTGAAGATCGTCGAGGAGATCGCCCGCGCGCTGTCCGAGGACGTCTGGGTCGTGGCGCCGGAGCTCGACCAATCCGGCGTCTCGCATTCGCTGTCGCTGAACGATCCGTTGCGGCTGCGCGAAGTCGGTCCGCGCCATTTCGCGGTGCGGGGCACGCCGACCGACTGCGTGATCATGGGCTCGCGCCATATCCTCGGCGAGAAGATGCCCGATCTCGTGCTGTCTGGTGTCAACAGGGGCCGCAACGTCGCGGAAGACGTCGTCTATTCCGGTACTATCGCGGGAGCGCTCGAGGGCACGATTCTGGGCTTTCCGTCGTTTGCACTGAGCCAGGAATTTTCCATCGAGACCCGTCACGCGCCGCTGTGGGAAACCGCACTGAAATTTGGTCCTGACATTATTCGCAAGGTGATCGATGCGGGCGTGCCGAAGAACACCGTGATCAATGTCAACTTTCCCGCCTGCACACCCGATCAGGTCAAGGGCGTGCGGGTGACGCGGCAGGGCAAGCGCAATCTCGGCTTCCTCAAGGTCGACAAGCGGCACGACGGCCGCGGCAATCCCTATTTCTGGATCGGTTTCGAGCGCGCCGCGATGATGGATACGCCGGCCGAAGGCACCGATCTCGCGGCGCTTGCGGCGCGCTACGTCTCGGTCACGCCGCTGCGGCTGGACCGCACCGATGAAGCGTTTTCGGAAGAGCTGATAACGACGTTGAAGTGACGCGGAATGCCGTAGCCCGGATGGAGCGAAGCGAAATCCGGGGGAGGTCTCGCGACAGGATGAGCTCTGATCCCGGATTGCGCTGCGCTCCATCCGGGCTACGTGTTCGGAGCTAAACCGGCGCGCTCTTCATTGTCGAACTGATCACCTGCGCCAGCGTTTCTAGCTGGAACGGCTTCTGCAACGCGGGACGGTCGCGATATTCCTGGGGCAGGCCGGAGGAGCCATAGCCGGTTGCAAAGATGAAGGGGCGGTTGCGCGCCGTGATCAACTCCGCCACCGGCGTGATCACCTTGCCATTGACGTTGACGTCGAGAATCGCGAGATCGAATTCAGTTGTTTGCACCAGCTTGACCGCCTCGCCGATTTCGCCGGCTTCGGCCGCTACGCTGTGGCCCAGCTCTTCCAGCATGTCAGCGACCATCATCCGGATCATGACCTCGTCCTCGACGAGGAAAACAGAACAGCCCGCCGGCCGTGTCGCTACCATGATGGATTCCTTGCCCTTACGAGTGTCGAGGTTCGCAAAAAACGTCCTATGTTGCAATGTCGACATAAGCGGCAAGCGCCGCTTCTCGCGAGGGTTTTTCCCGTGCCCTAACGCCGGCCGCGAGCCGCGGTTCCAGCGCCGGAACCACAATCTTGAGGAAATCGTTCCTTAAATGCGCGGACCCTATTACATCTCGGCGCGGCTGATGCATTGGATTGGCGGCTGAGTCCCGCCACGAGACCGCCATGTCGCAAGAACCTCCCGAAAAGATGATGTTTCAGCTCACCCTGCGGCGGCGGGGGATTAGCGACCAGGCGGTGCTGCGGACCATGGAGGCGGTACCCCGCGAGGCTTTCGTGACGGCGGGCGACCGCGGTCATGCCTATCGCGACAGCGCACTCGGCATTGCCTGCGGGCAGACCATCAGCCAGCCCTTCGTGGTCGCCTACATGACCGAGCAGTTACAATTGCAGAAGAGCCACAAGGTGCTCGAGATCGGTACCGGCTCCGGCTATCAGGCCGCGGTGCTGTCGCGGTTGTGCACGCATGTCCTGACGATTGAGCGCTACCGGACGCTGGCGGATACGGCGCGCGACCGGCTCGAAGCGCTCGGCTATTTCAATATCGAGGTGATGCTGGGCGATGGTTTCGACATTCCGCCGGGCGCCGGCGACTTCGACCGCATCATCGTGACGGCGGCGATGGAGCAGATTCCTGAAAAGCTGCTGGAGCGGCTGGTGCCGGGCGGCATCCTGATTGCCCCGGTCGGGCCCCATCACGGCACCCAGACGCTGGTCCGGATGACCCGGAAGGACAGTGGTTTCGAGCGCAAGGAATTGGTCGATGTCCGCTTCGTCCCGGCGCTGCCGGGAATTGCGCGCGAGCTATAGAATCCCGGATTGGCGGTTCCCGCCAACATCTTATTCCAAGGGTTAAGCGGTTATTTACTCGGTCAGTGTTTACTCAAAACAGTATTTTGTTGCGTACGAGTGAGTAACCATGTCCCGTCTCGCCGAGTTGCTTCGCTCGCGTCGGGTGCCGCAGGCAGCGGTGCTGACGCTGATGTCGGTCGGCTTTGCCGGCTGCAGCGCCGATATGCAGACGCGCTTTTCCGATAGCTCGTTCTCCAATCCCTTTGCCTCCCAGCCTGAAGCGACCGGTTCGGTCCGCGCGCCCGCCGCTGAACGCCGCGAGCTGCCGCAGTATTCCCGGCCGCAAGCCCAGGCGGCTCCACAATTCCAGTCCCAGGCCTTGCCGCCGCCTGCCGTCGCTGCACCGCCCGCTTATCCGGCGAGCGGGGTGTCGGGAGGAGGGCGTGGGGTTTCGTCCTATGCGCCGCCGTCCAATCCGCCGATCGAGACCACCGCCACGGTGCCGCCGCGCTCGGTCGCGGCCGCCCGACCGGCTGCGTCGCAGGGTGGCACGACGATCATCGTCGGCACCAGCGACACGCTCGACATTCTGGCGAAGCGCTACAATGTTTCCGCCGCCGCCATCCTGCAGGCCAATGGCTACAAGGGCCCGCGCGTGCTGTCGCCCGGCCAGCAACTGATCATTCCGCGGCAGACGGCGGCGGCCACGCCTGCGCCGGCGCCTGCAGCCCCGGCCAGCAAGCCGGTTGCCGCT
>NZ_LLXZ01000047.1 GCF_001440395.1 Bradyrhizobium jicamae
ACCCTATGGCACTTCGATGCCGCAGAGTGGGCGCCGTCCACAGCATCAAAAGGCGATATCCATTTGGCATTAGAGGCACTTCTGCTTTGCTCCCCAAGGCGGACATCATCCGGCCCACTCGGCATGTCATTGGAGGGCCAAGCGAGGCCCAGGCAGTGCTCCCTATGGCGGCGGGGTGAATCGCAGCGTCGCTTCGAGCCTAAGCGCTACCACGCAGTAAGTGACGATAACCGTGCTCCGCCATCCATTTGGCGCGCGACAAATGGCTGTCGAACGCCTTCCGGGCCTGATCACAATCATGTTCCGGATCGAGATGCAGCACCACCCGTGCGACTTCGCGCCAGTCCGCACCTTCCGCATGTGCATCCAGCAGGCGCAGATACGTAACGAGGTGCTCCTTGTCGTAAGAGGTCAACGCGCTACCAGGGGGCGCAATATCGGCGACATTGGGATCAACCGGCCCAGTCGGCATGGGCGTTCTCGCATTTGGTGCTGATTGACCAACTTTGCTTCTGACTCCATGGCATATTGATGACCCCTCCGAGAGAAGCTCCGATCAAGCAACTAAGCCCTGAACACGGCGAAACGCTTCATCCTGTTCGAGCGCCGCGCTGCGCCGGTCTCCGAGGTCGATCAATGCGTCGAGGAGATTCAGCAGTCCCCGTGCGCGATTAACTTCAAGGGGATAGTTTGCTTCGGCTAATCGATGGATGATGGCTGCAAGCCGCGCCGGCAATGACGTGCCTACCCAACTTCCTTTTGCGTATTCGATTGAGTCCAATGCTGCGGTAGCCTGTTCGATAAAGGGATCGATCGGGTAGAAGGCCGCCGCGCGGTCGCACAAGGTCAAAAAGTTTTCCATAACGTATGTTGACCATCCGGTCGCTTTAACGAGCTTCGTCACGAGAGGCATAATGATCGCGATACTACTCCAATCTCCATTGACGAACCGCGCAGCACCCGGACATTCACCATCGACGTTCACAAACAGAAGCGCTTTGATGAGCTCCGGCATATCGAAGCCGTGGACTTCGCCCGCGCGATAACCGTTCGGCGCAAATGCACTGTCATCGATGACCCGTTGCACACAGTCGTCGAGAACTGGCAGCGCATTGTCGGGGATGTCTTTGGCATCGAGGACATGGCGGGTGACGATGCTCTCCGCGAATTGCGCAAGTACGCGCAATGCCTCCTCGTCGTCCGGGGAGAACGGCTTGAAGAAATTGTCGCGAATCCATGCCAGATCGAAAAACGGCAAGGCACGGGCAAGCATCGTGCCCAAGGTCCGGTCCCATTCGAAAAGATTCGTCTCTTTGTCTCGGCGCGTCTTTCTATCGTCCCACGGCGGCATCAACCGCTCGGCGGTCCAGCGCGCGAGATCGACAAGAAGCGGCTGGATTTTCGGGCGGTAAACATCTGATCGGCACCACTCTTCAAGCGGAAAGTGCGCGAAGAGCTTGGCTGCGTATTGACCGTCGAACGAGCGCTCGGGGACGGTCCAATAGTCCTCCGCACGTCTGTTCCGCTTGTTTGCCTTCACCCACGCAGGCGGCAGAGGCTCAAAACCTTCCTCGGTTTCGACACCGACGGCATGCAATGCCTTCGTCAGAGCTGCTGCGCGAGCATCTCGATCTGCTGTGTCGTCGCGCTCGAAAGTCTCCTCATTCCGGATTGGATCGATGTAGTGCGCGAGGTCGAACGCAAAGTGCGCGGCAACCCACTTCACATGCGGGTCCGGGTCCATAAAGAGAGCCCGGAAAGCCATGATCCGCACATCTTCGTTCGGATGACTCGCAAGCTGGATCAGGCTGGCAGAGGAGTGCGAACGAGGCGCACCGCTCTTTCGGTCATGGAAAAGCGCGGAAACTAGGTGGAAAGAAGGATGCCACGGAATTTTCGATCCATAGAAATCGCTGGGCTCCCGCATTTTTAGAACGCGTTCCATTACGTTCCACGCCCATAGCCGATCCGGCGAATCGCTTTCGCCAAATCGGATAACGCACGCGGCGATAGCGGAGACGCCGCTTTGGATCGCATGGGGGCCGACATCGGCGCGCTCATTGAACAGGTCCTCGAGGTCGTGCTTTTTGGCGAAGTCGATGGCGTTTACCAACGTCCATCCCTCCTGAGGCTTACCCTCATTCAAAGATCTGAGGGCCCAAGCGAGCACGCGCTGCTGGTTCAAAGATTCCGCGGCCTTAGCGGCTCGTTCTTGCGTCGCCTCGGGAGGCGGCTTCGGCGGTTCATAGCCAATGGCGATTTGATCGCCTTTCGTTTTATACCGCCGATAATTCTCGATATTGCCGAGACCGGACCAGAGCTCCGCTTTCTCTTTCAAATCCTTCGTTAGTTCCGGGTATTCGCGATCTTCTTCGACGATATACGGAAGGTTTCCGGGAAACGCCTCAAGCGCCTTCTTGAAACGATCCCGCAAGCTCGTGTCACCGCTGATGGCAAAATGCATCGCGAGCTCGCGTACATCGTGTTTGCGGTATTCTCGGCTCTCGAGAAATGCCTTCGCCTTGGCCTTCTCGCCTTTCAATTGCGTGTGGAAACCGAGCCCGAATAGGTCGATGTCCTTCTGCGGCTCTTGGACGAGGCGCGCAAAATCATGGTTCCAGAGGCGCTGGCATGTGACGATGGGCAGCGTGGTTTCCGACACCTCGAACGTCTCGATGGCGAGGCGCAAGCAAAGCCCCAGCGATGCGTAGCATTCGCTGCCTTCGAGGATTTGCTTGATCACGCCGCTCGTGGAACGTCCTTTCTCGACCTCCTTGAACGCCCAATAAGCAAGCGAAAGATAGGCGCACCGGAGCAGTTCGGAACCCAACATTCCAATACCCCAGCCAAAAACGTGCCAATCTCCCCAGAACTCCTGCCGGCCCCACGGAAACTCCAGGACGACGGGGATCGGCGTGCCGCGTTCGCGGCGGCGAAATTTGTGGATTTGACGCCAACCGGTGATCGCATGGTTTGTAAGCTTGGTGATGAGGCGAAGTCCGACGCTGGGGCTGTTCGCAAGGAGGCTGGCGAAAGGTTCGTGCAGTGCTGACGGAGGGTGGAAGTAGTAGTTATGGGATTCGAGGCCAATATCGTCCAATCTGAAACCGGAATAGCTTGTCGGAAAGTGCAGTGACGACAGCGCCATGTTTTGCTCCGGCGTGCGTTTCTCCTCCGGGATCGCTCTGATCTTTTCTCGCCATTTATCTTGTTCCGCTTCTTCGCGACGGCGGCGGTCGTACGTATCCTGCGGCAACTCTTGTATAAGCTTTGCTTCGGCGACGTTTTCAACGGCCTCCGGTGCCACCTCCGCCATGATCGGCGCGAAGCCCATGAGATCGTCGAATGCTGACCGCAGCATCTGTTTGCTACCAGTAGCACGTTCAAAAACGGCGACCGCAAATTCGGGATAACCACGGGCCGAGCGGAGAATGAGGCTTCGCAATCCCGTCGCAAGGCTCTTCTGCGCTTCGTGGCCGAGTACGTCCCATTTTCCTCGTGCTCGCGGATAGCCCTCGGCGTAAATTTCGACTTCGAGATCGTTCAGCCACGCGCTGCATGTAGCCAGAATACTCTTCGAACGTTTGTTCTTGAAATCCGCGAGAACGTTCTGCCAAACGCTAAAGACTTCGAGGGCCTGCGGAACAAGACGTGCCGGCAGCGTCTGCTGGCGCGCGATGATCCAGTCAATCAGGCGTCCCCATGCCACTCCGTCGGAAGGCCATCCGAGGAGATCGGCCATGCGAACAGGGTCTATACTGTCGAACTTCATGGCCCTTTGCATGATGATGGGGCTTGGTACGGTATGCTGTGCCTGAAACCACACCAGCAATTTTCCGCATAGCGCAAAGTCGTTTGCCTCGACGCCCTGCGTGAACTCGTCGATCGCATTCTCAAATGCATGCGTAAAAGGCGGAGCTGTGAGCCATTCGCGTCGCCATTGGGCGCGAAGAGCAGAACTCTCAAGCTTGAGGTAACCAGCTGTCCATCGACCTTTTTCGGTAAGCGCGTCTTGCGCAAGCAAACCCACCACGCGACCGAGCAAAGGTGGCTCGCCTGCGGCAGCAAGCGCCGAAGGCCATTTGTCACCCAGCTCGATAAGCAGGCGGAAGAAGACCCATTCAAAGTATATGTCGTGACTAAAGGACACTATCGCGCCGCCGCGCTCGGTACGCAGAATGTGGTCGGCCTGAAGCGCAACCAGATGTTCGATGGTCTCTGGCTTGAGGTCTCGGACCGAGATTCCCTTGCCGAGATTACGCACGCCCTGTTCGGCGAGATCGACAAGTGCGCGCTGACGTTGCGGCACCGTTTCTGGCATCGCGTCGTGCCCAGCTTGCAGCCACCACGCGTTAATCAAGTCGACTTCGGTTTGCGGCTGGGCGTCTTGCGGTAGAGCCTTGGCGAGAGCTGCCGCAAAAAATGGGCGGCGGGCGATCTGCTCCACGGCTGAGCTCGTACTGAAAAGGAGACTGCGGAGGTCGGGCTTCGATTTGGCAAGGAGCTCTGCCTCATCTTCGGAGAACCCCTTTATCGAAACGCTACCCATACCCTTGTCGGAATAAAAAGTCTGGGGAAACCAAGCCCGGTAGGCTTCGAGACCTTGGTCGCGCGAGGTGGCGATGACTTTCCAGTACTGGAGACTGGGGACGGACTCCATGGCGCGGATCAGATCGGTGATGATGTGTTGTTGATCTGGCCGGATACGGTCGATCCCATCTATGAATAGGACGGGCGTACCTGAAGCACCGATTTCAGCGAGAAGATCGGGTGCATGGCTGTGGCGCAGACCGAGCGCTGTCGCAAACGTTATCCAACTAGTTCCTTGCAGCCGATCGTTCTTGATAAAGAGGATCGGTCCAGACTTCGCCGCGCTGGCAACAAAGTGCTTTAGCACCGCCGACTTGCCGCATCCCGGCAGGCCGCCGATGGAAACAACGCGGTGGTTCTGTAGCGCCTGTGCGACTTCCACCTGCAAACCGTCGCGCGCGACATGAAAATCATCGACGGTTTCGGAAATATCGTTGAGCGCATCGAGCGATGCGGCGTTCAACCGATTGATGTCATCGCTGAAGTACGGTGCCACTTTGAGACGCACCGAGCCTTGCAGTTGAGCGAGCAAGGATGAACGCGTCCATTTGGCTGCGTTCGCCGCGCCTTCGCGTACGATGCGGCAGAGGCGGTCAAAAAGGAGGATGTCCTGACCGTCCACATCATCCGCAACAAGCTCTTGCAGGCGATTGATGATCTCGGCGCGAAGCGCCCCGCCTTCTTCCAGACCGGCCAGATGGAGCGCGGCAAAACTTCGATAGAAGCTGACTTCCTCATCCAGATTTGCTGCGCCGGTAAGGGCCAGCAAACCTTCTCGCAATTTCTTGTCGTCGGCTCCCGCCGTGCCTGTCGGCGCGAAGTATTCTTCGAAGTCTTTGGCATCAGGGCTCGCCTTCGCCTTGCTGATCAGCCGCGAAAGGCTTCGGAATGTCGCATCCGTGACATGCTCAACGACAAATCCACTCGCGTCCGTACCTTTGACGAAGGCGTCGGCCGTTTGCGTCTTCACGGCAGCCGCGACGATTTCCTTGAATTGCTTGTCAGCGGCGCTGATCGTAACGGAGCGTTTGACTTGAAGATCGAGCGACTTTTTTGACCCTGCGTTATCGAGTCCGACGATGACGTCATCCATCGGATGGCCGTGACCTTGCCGTTGAACGGCGACGCTGGTGACGATTCCAGGCTGCCCTGCCGCGCGCTCGTGCCGTAGCAAATGTGCGAGGTAATAGGCGACGACTGTGTCTTCGTACGTGAAGCCTGCACCGCCGGTCAGTTCAGTGGAGGCTGTTTTCTGATCAAGTATGTCGGTCAAGGCGTCCGCCGAGTATGTCTTTTTAAGAAGGGGTTACTTGTGCGCGCGAGCTTGGTTGTTCGATATCCATTCATCGAACCTGCTGAGCTTTCGGGCCTGTTCGACTTTCTTGTTGGCCTTCGCGGCCATGCGCTGCATGTGCCGCGATGCTCCCTTGAACATTATCTCTCCCTCCCGATTCGAACGTTAGCAGCGCATTCTGCTGAATCACTCAGGCAGTAGCCAAGCTGGCAATCGGAGCCAGCGGCAATCTCGCCTTTGGTCGGTTGAGCTAGCAGCGGGGTCGGTGGGGCTTGGAGTGGGGCTTAGGAGCATTCGAAAATCTGCCGCGCGGGGCGGCATCTGATTTCCTTACCTAAGCCATTGAAATTATTGGTGGGGAAGGAAGGACTCGAACCTTCGAAGCCATACGGCGGCTGATTTACAGTC
>NZ_LLXZ01000048.1 GCF_001440395.1 Bradyrhizobium jicamae
CGGCCCCCGCAGCAGCGGCGCCCGCGCCGACCGCAACGGCCCGCCGCGTGGTACGCCGCGCGACGCCGGCATAGCTCATCGGCGTCAGCGGACGTCCGATCCGTGCCTCCGCCGATGTGACCAGGCCGTTGTCGACGGCGGTCCCGCCGTTCCAGAACAGGCCGACAGCAAGCGCCGCGGCGGCGGCAAAAGTGAGAGTCAATTTGCGCGAGGCGGTCATTTCTTTGCTCCTGCGGGTGTCCCGGGCGGAATTTCGTCGAACTCGATCATGACGCCAGAATCGAGCGCGACCTTGGTCGCCTCGGTCGGCGGTTTGAATGCGAAATCGCCGTCGGCATTCGCATCCGTCTTCCAGTCCTTGATCTTCAACGTGTACTGCGGCGCGCCGGTAACGGTCTTGCTGGTGATCACATATTTGCGCGGCACGGGCTTTGCGCCGGGCTCGACCCAGATCTGCCAGTCAGTGTCGACACCGCGAAACGCAAGATGTTCGCACTCGACGCCGTCCACCACGCCGAGCCCGATATGCTTGCCCTCTATGACGTCGGCCATCAACTGGTCGTAGGAATTCGAAAGCAGCAGGTCGGCGCCGGGCAACCCCGCGCCCGATCGGGACTGCAGCGTGTCGATCACCTGGTCCACGGTGCCCGCGAGATCGGACTGTACATAGGATTTTGCGTTGTTGCCGTAGAGCGAGACCGTCTTGCCATCATAGACCAGTTCGACATCTGCATAGCCGCCGGTGCGGCGAACCCGCAGCTTGTCGGGTCGATTCATCTTCATTTCGCCGGAACTCGTGAACTGGATCTTCTGCAGCTCAGGCGTGACGATCTCGATGTCGCTGTCGAATTTTGCCGAGAGCGATTTCTGGCCGGCGAGATAGTCTGTCATGCCCTTGAGAATCTTGGCGGGATCGTCGGCGCGTGCTCCTTGCGTTGCGACAACGGAGAGCAGGCCGATCGAGACAGCCGTCGCCGAAATTCGGCGCAATGTCTGGCGATGTGTTTCAGTGATCATATGGTCCTCCATGGTGCGAGGCATTCAGCGCGCCCCATGGAGTGCGGCCTTGACCTGAATCAAGGCATCGCCCGACCGTTTCTCTGCTACGGCGCCGGACAGCGCGCGTATTTTATTTCCATGCCCGACATCCCCGGAAACAGGCGCATGACGGTGTTGGCGTCCACTTCCCTGAGATTGAACTGCACGCTTTGCAGCATGATATCGGAAGCGCAGGCCGCAAGGAGGTTGATGTTCGCTCCTTCATCCTTCTTTGCCTTGATGCGGCAGCGCGCGAACTTTCCGGTGATCTGGTCACCCTCCACGATGAAGCCGCCGCCATAGACATCGGACATATCGGTGAAGGTAATCTGTGTGCCCTTGCGCGTGAAAACCTTGCTGCAATTGTCGGCGTCGCTTGCCCACGCGCCGTTGAGGTCAAAAGCGGCGGCGGAACTGCAAGGTCCGAGCAGGACGCCAAGCAAGAGCGCCGCAGATGCGGCGTTGGTATGGTGGCGATTCATCTCGTCTTTCCCTTTAGTGACCGCTCATCACCAGTGTCTTCACCGGCATCAGCAGCGCCTGTATGCGCAGCAAGAGCGCGTGCACGAGGCCGGTGGCATCGACGGCATGGAGGAGGAAGCCTTTCAGCGCGCCGGTCTTCGGGTCGGCGATCACATCGTGATTGCTGGTATAGGCGTTGACGATACAGCTGGAGCCCGGCGTGACCCCCTCGAGGCCGCCTTTGTAAAGCGGCTCCAGGAAGACGAGGATCGTGCCGGGCCTTTGCAGGTTCTGCGGATCGATCAACTGCTCGCCGCTCCGGAACTGCCCGGCCGCGATGTAATCCTGCACGGTCGTGACGACGAGTGGAATGATCACCCAGGGCCTCGAGATGCAGGTTGCTTCCGCGACCATGCCCGGCTTCATGACCTGGGCTTCGATCTGGCCGAAGCCGGCTTGCAGGACATTTCGGCCGGCACCTTCGGGAATCAATACGCCGGCCGGTCGCATCAACTGATTGACGATATCGCCGGTCCGAACCAGAAACTGCTCGACCCGGCCGTCGACGCCCGCCCGAACATAGGTCTTGTCGAGATCGACCTGAGCCTGCGCGAGTGCTGCTTCGGCGCTCGCCTTCTCGGCGGGCAAGAGCGTGGAGACGCGCAAGCTGGCCGATTCCCTGACGGCGTTTGCGGCGTCGAGTCCGGACTGCCGCTGATCGACCAGCACCTGCAGTTTTTCGATATCGCGTTGCGGCACGATGCCGGGATTGCGGCGCTGCAACTCGCTCTTGACGTCAAGCTCGTCCCTGGCTTGCTGCAAGTTGGCCTTCGCTTCGCCAACCTGGGCGTCTGCCTTGACCACGTCCGCCCTCGCGCTGATCATCGAGGCATCGACTTCGGCGACCTTGCGCCTGGCGGTTTCGACCGCGGCCTGCTGCCTTGAGCTGTCCAGCCGGAACAGGACATCGCCTTTTTTCACCGGCGCGGTGAAGCCGACATTCACCTCGGCGACGCGGCCCGAGCCTTCGGGAAGAATCGGCACCGTGCGGAAGTAGATCGCCGCCGACGTGGTCGAGGGATGGTAGTAGAAGATCATCGTGATCAGCCCGACGGTCAGCATCAGGCAGCCGGTGATGCCCCAGCGCAGTTCATACCAGACCGAAAAGAACGTGATCTCCTTGCCGAGCCGCTTGCCCTGCACATAGCGGCGGTAGAGGTAATCCGGCACGATCGTCACGAGCGAACAGATCATCAGCTCAAGCATGGCTGTGCACCTCTTCCTTCGCGGTGCCTCTGGCGCCGGATTTTCCGCCTGGCGGAGCCGCGGCGTCGGAAATGGGCTCAGCATCGGCCGCACCCGGCGCAGCGTCGGCAATGCGTTCGACCGATCCGGCAATGCTGCGCAAGGGCGTGCTGAAATCAGGCAGGTCGATCATTGCGAGCAGCAGGCCCGCAATCCAGAAGATGTGCATGTGGGTAAAGAGCGAGATCAAGCCGAGAACGGCGACGATCTCTAACTGCAGCTTGTGCGTACGGTGCGCCATGCGCTCCGGCAGGCTGTGCAATTTCCAGTACAGGGTGCCGACCCACAAGATGACAGCCACAAGGAAAATGCCCATCACCACCATCAGGGTGTCCGATCCGTCCGGACCCGGGACGAAGAACGGCAGATGGTGGGGCGCTGCCGGATGCATCTGGTCGCTCAAAGCTCGTACTCCCCCTGTCAGGTAGCCCGAAGGCCCCGCCCCGCGTGCACAGTGGGAGCTATGGTCTCCCAATGCTTGATCTGAATCAAGAAGTCCCCTGCGGCCACAGCCCTAACGTCGGAACATCCAATGCGGCGAACGGTCATTCGGGAGTGACGTACATGGCCAAGATCGACGACCTGATCCCCAGCGCGAAGGAAATCCAGAAGCAGACGGCGCTAAAGGAGGCGCAAAAGGCCGACGAGATGGCCAAGCGGCTGGCTGCGACAGAGGCCGAGAAGCATGCCTTGATCGAGAAGCTGAGCCAGCCGTCGGGCCTGTCCGAGGATGAGAAGGTCAAGCTCGCCTCGACCGTGATCCAGCGTGCGGTGCGCAACGGATTGACGGAGGTGCAAGTCTACCGCTTCCCGAACACGCTGTGCAGCGACCGTGGCCGAGCCATCAACCAGATGGAAAAGGGCTGGGAAAAGACCCTGAACGGAATTCCCAAGGAGATCTTCCAGCTCTGGAGCGACTATCTGCAGCCGCGCGGCTATCGCATCCGCTACCAGATCGTCGACTTTCCCGGTGGCGTGCCCGGCGACATCAGCATCACCATTAGCTGGGACGGCTAGCGGAACCGATCGCCACTGAACCGGGAAATCATTGCGCATGTCCAAGAACGGCAGCCAGTCGAAGACGAAGATGAAGCGGAAGGAGTATGAGAAGGAGTTGCGCAAGCTCCAGGTGCAGCTCTGCCATCTGCAGGAATGGGTCAAGCAGGAAAAACTCCGGGTCATCATCCTGTTCGAGGGTCGCGACGCCGCCGGCAAGGGCGGCACCATCAAGGCCCTCACCGAAAAGGTCAGCCCGCGGGTGTTTCGCGTGGTCGCGCTGCCCGCGCCCTCCGACCGGCAGAAAACCCAGCTGTTCCTGCAGCGCTATGTCGAGCAGTTTCCCGCCGGCGGCGAGATCGTGATCTTCGACCGCAGCTGGTACAATCGCGCCGGCGTCGAGTATGTCATGGGATTCTGCTCGCCGGCGGAACACAAGCGTTTCCTGGAGCTGTGCCCGCAGATCGAGAAAATCGCCGTCGACGGCGGCATCATCCTGATCAAGCTGTGGCTCGAGGTCGGGATGGAGGAGCAGGAAATCCGCTTCAACGCTCGCATCGAGGATCCCCTGCGGCAATGGAAGCTGAGCCCGATGGATACCGAGTCATTCGGGCGCTGGTACGATTACTCGCGGGCGCGCGACATGATGCTCGAGGCAACCGACACCAAGCATGCACCGTGGCGCCTGATCCGCTCCGACGACAAGCGAAAGGCGCGGCTGAACGTCATCTCGCACATCCTCAACACGATCCCCTACAAGAAGATCGCGCGCGACCAGGTCAAGCTGCCGAAGCGCTCCAACAAGGGCCGCTATGACGATCAGGCCAGCCTGCGCGGCATGAAGTTCGTCGAAGAGCGATACTAGGACGCGGACTCATCAAGGCGCAGCCATAGCCAGATTGACGCGAGTTGAACGAAGGCAAGATAGTTGGCGGCAAGCCTGTCGCAGCGTGTCGCCACACGACGACATTGTTTGGTCCTGTTGAGAACCGCTCGGCCGCGGTTTCGCGCTGATGGGCAGAAGCGGACATGAATCCGCCGGCCACCTCCTCTGAATCCGTCGAACATGACCCAACTCGGACATCGCCGTCTGGGAGCCGCGGGTGCCTGGGCTGCGAAACCAATACGCAGCGCGATGTATGAATAAATATTAATTCCGCGGCAATTTCCGAGCAATGCTGGCGCCGATATCTAACCGCGAACCGGCGCCGACCGCGCCATTCAAAGGGAGATGTAAGCATCATGACGACCCCAAGATACGAACTGGGACGCGCGCTTTCGGCGCGACGCCTCATCCTTCTTGCCACGGCCGGCAATCTCGCGATCGCCGCGCTGCTGGTCGGGCCGGATTCTTTCCGTCACTCGATACTTCCGACGGTCTCTGCAGCAAATGCCGCAGAGAGCGCAGCAAGCAGCCGCGGCTGGATTGGCGTCCAGATTCAGCCGGTCACCTCCGCCATCGCCGAAAGCCTCGGCATGAAGGAGAGCAAAGGCGCGTTGGTTGCCGAACCAATGGCGGATAGTCCCGCCGCCAAGGTCGGCATCCAGTCGCGCGATGTCATCACCGCCGTGAACGGCAATCCAGTCAAGGATGCCCGTGACCT
The DNA here is from genome assembly GCF_001440395.1 of Bradyrhizobium jicamae. Taxonomy (GTDB): domain Bacteria; phylum Pseudomonadota; class Alphaproteobacteria; order Rhizobiales; family Xanthobacteraceae; genus Bradyrhizobium; species Bradyrhizobium jicamae. The sequence goes on from NZ_LLXZ01000048.1 coordinate 5,406, forward strand.
CGCCATGCAGATCGGCGGCATGGCGCCCGGCGCTGCGGTGAATGTCACGATCTGGCGCGAAGGTGCGGAGAAGAGCATCTCGCTGACGCTCGGCGAGATACCGAAGGAGCGCGCTGCTGCCATGCCGCAGCCCGCCGCGACCGGCACCGACGTGCCGAAACTCGGCCTGATGCTGGCTGCCGCCGAACACGCCACGGGCAAAGGCTCCGAAGGGGTGGTCGTGGTCGACCTCGACCCCCGCGGGCTCGCCTCCGCACACGGCTTCAAGGCCGGCGATATCATCCTCGACGTCGGTGGGAAGAAGGTCTCCAACCCGGTCGACGTGCGCAATGCCATCAAGGATGCCCATGTGAATGGCAAACGCGCGGTGCTGATGCAATTGAAGTCGGACAAGGGGACGAGGTTCGTCGGCGTTACGATCGCTCGCGTCTGACCGGATAAAGGGCGTTCCCTCCGGCATTATCACGCGTCTTGCGGGAACGCACGCCGGGGACGGGGCCACGCGCCGTCCTCGGCACCCTCCGAACTCGTGTTGCAGGCCGTCGTAGCGCGGTCTCGCGCCAGCGGCCAGGAGCATGATCACAGCACATGGTCGCCTCACGCCGCTCGGTTCACGGGTACACGGCCTAGGCTCGCGAACGGAAGCCACGCAGGGCGGCTCCCGTCGCTTTCGTTCATCGCATCGCGATCGTCACGCCGCCGACGGCCGCCGAGACTTCGGCGCCGATCCTGGGTCCGCTGAGCTGCAGGATGACGCCTTTGGCATTCTGCAACTGGACACCGCCGGCCCCTGCCGCCACCGCACCTCCCGCGCCGACCACGGCGTAGCTGCCGGCGAGATCGCCTGGGCTGCGCAGGTTCAATGCCCTACCGGTGAATTTTGTCGTGGAGGCGCCGACCGTGAAGCCCACACTCATGCCTGATACGGTGAACGGATACTTCTTGCCGCGGAAGGTCAGGACGCCCTCGCCGCCGCCGACGCCGACGATGAAACCGCCCTTGGTAAACACGACGGCAACCGAGCCAACTTCCGCCATCGTCGGGGTCGCAACTCCGGCCGAGACCAGCAATCCGAGCACGGCAGCCAGCATCATTCGCGTCCGATACTTCTTCATGGCATTTCCTTCTAGGGTTTGAGCCGGACCACCATGATCCGGGCTCCAGACTGCGGCCGGCCTACTGCGCGAGGACCATTGCGACGTAGCCGAACATGGTAAGCAGGATGTTGGTGTCCTCAGACATGAGCTCCGGAAAGCTTGCGGCGACGGTTGGCCGATGCTGTTCCGCTTTCCGCGGCATCCTTTGATTCAAGTCAACGCAGGCTGGCCTTGAGCGCAGCGCCTCGCGTTCGACGCGTCACCGCACGCGGCGGTGCAGCACGGTCAGCCGATCTTCAAATCGCCGAGCAAACTGTCCATCCTTCGGGTCCAGTTGGCGCTGTCAGTCTTGTCGGCGAGGCCATCGGCCTGCAGGACGTCGCGGACCTGCCCGCGGGCGCCGACGATCTGGAAGGCGATGCCGCGTGCCGCAAGCTCATCATGGAGATCGTGCAGCATCCTGGCGCCGGCGAGATCGATGAAGGGCGAGGATGAAAGGCCGCAGACGACCAGCCTGGTGTCTGGCGCTGCCGTGAGCCTTGCCAGCACGGCGTCAAGGACCGTTTCCGCATTGATGTAAAGCAGCGACGCTTCCGGTCGGAAGGCGATGATCCCGGCAAGCGGCTCGACGTCCGGATTGCGCGCGCTGTCGGCATAGCGACCGGTTCCCCGCACCCGGCCAAGGAAGGCGATGTTGGGCTGCGAGGCCCGCGCCAGCAGCAGGAAGATCGAAGCGAGCGCCGCCAGCAGAATGCCTTGCAGGATGCCGAGCAGCAGCACGGCGACCAGGGCAATCGCCGCGGCAAGAAAATCGATCCGGCTGATCCGCCACATGCGCTTGAGCGCGGCAACGTCGACGAGCTTGTAGACTGCCGTGAAGACGATCGCGGCCAGCACGGCCTTCGGAAGATTTGTCAGAAGACCGGTGAGGAAGAGCAGGCAGATCGCCAGCGTCAGCGAGCAGATGACGAGCGCGAGCGGCGTTTTCGCGCCGGCCTGGTCGTTGACGGCGGATTGCGACAATCCACCAGCGACGGGATAACCATGGCCGAGCGATACCGCGAGATTGGCCGCGCCCAACCCCAGAAATTCCTGCCGTACGTCGAGGGCGTAGCCATGCTTGGCGGCAAAGCTCCGCGCTGCCGAGACGCCTTCGATATAAGCGAGCAGCAGGATGCCGGCGGCGAGCGGAAACAATTCATCGAAATCCAGCAGCCCGAAGGTCGGCATGGCGAGGCTCGGCAACCCCTTCGGGATTTCGCCGGTGACGGGAACCCCGAGCGCCGGCAGGCCGAGCACCGTCGCGACGAGAATCGAGAGCACGACGACGGCAAGCCCGACCGGCCTGCCCGGCAGGACGCGTTCGCCGAACAGGAGCAGCAGGATTGCAACAAGACCGACCGCCAGAACGATCCACTGAAGGCCGTGAAGTTGCCCCACGAACATGATCAGACGGTCGAAGAAATGGCGTCCACCGCCGGCGACGCCGAACAGGCTCGGCAGTTGCGTCATGATGATGGTGAGCCCCGCGCCGGCCTTGAAGCCCACCAGAATGCTGTCGCTGATCAGGCGCACCAGTATGCTGAGCCGAAAAATCCAGGCAATCAGACAGAGCACTGCAACGCTAAAGGCCGCCAGGCTCGCGATCTGGGCATAGCGGACGTAATCGCCTCCCGCCAGCGCCCCGACCGTGGCGGCGATCATCAACGAAATCGCCGAGGTCGGACCGACCGCAAGCTGCCGCGACGAGCCGAGCAGCGCATAGCCGAGGCCGCCGAGCATATAGCCGTAGACACCGACCTGCGGGGGCAACCCGGCGAGCGCCGCATAGGCCAGCGACACCGGTATCGCGTAGGCGGCGAGCGTCACACCGGCAATAATGTCGTGGCGCAACCAGCCGGCGCGGTATTCGGCCAACCACTGCGCAGGAGGAAAAAGCTTTGTCGCCCTCAATTTCATGAGTATCCCTCAGCGCGCCCTTCGCCTCAACCGGGCGAGCTGCCGCGCAGCGCAGCAGCACGAGCAGCCTCTCCGTTGATCCAGATCAACGTTTCGCCCTGCGGGCCAACAAGACTTCCGAAGGGCGCCGAACCTGGATGCAAGGCATGCACTTGCTACGCCTGCTGATCATCGCCGCAGCCGTCATGACAGCGTCGCTGGCGACCGCGGCCGATGAACCGCAACTGCAGGAAGAGGTGTGGGCGCTTCCCCTGCCCATTCCGACCATCGCCTATGTGGTGCGCCCGGTCGGCGACGGCCCCTTCCCGCTCGCCGTCATGAACCATGGCGTATCGCTCGATTCCAGGCAGCGCAGCTTCTTTCCGCTGGTCGAATTCCGCGATGCGGCGATGTGGTTCGCGCGGCGCGGCTACATGGTGGTGGCGCCGTCCGGCCCCGGTTACGGCGCGGCGGCTCTCGACGTGCCGGAGGCCGGAATCTTCACCGTGTTCTTCTCGAAGATCGGCAAGTGCAGCAATCCCAACTTCCACGATGCGGGGCTCGCAGCCGCCCAGCTCAATCTCTGGATTATCGACTACATGGCCGAGCTGAAGCGGATTGTCCCCGACAACGTCATTGTGATCGGGCAGTCCGCAGGCGGCTGGGGCTCGATCGCCTTGTCGAGCGCTAATCCTCCGCGGGTCAAGGCGATCGTCACCTTCGCGGCGGGACGGGGCGGCCGCGTCGACGGAAAGCCCCATAACAACTGCGCACCCGACAAGCTGGTGGAAGCAGCGGGCGACTTCGGCCGTACGTCGCGGGTGCCGATGCTGTGGCTGTACATCGAGAACGACACCTTCTTCGGACCGGAGCTGTCGAAGCGAATGCATGCGGCTTTCACCGCCGCCGGCGGCAACGCCGAGTACCATCTGTTTCCGCCTCATGGCGGCGATGGGCACTTCTTCGTCGGCTCGCCGGACGCCGTCGCGATCTGGTCGCCGATAGTCGGCGCTTTCCTCGACAAGCACAGGTGAGCAACCATGCGACATTCGGCAAGGCTGTCTCCATGTTTCGGCATTGCAATTGTCCTGGCGGCGAACGAACCGACGCTTGCGCAACAATCCGCAAGGCCCGCGGCAGACGAATTCGCCCTGCGCGGCCAGCGCGAGGCGCGCAGCATCAGGTATGGTGAGTGGCAAAAGGTCTGCTTCAAGCCGGGCGGCGCACAGATGGTCTGCCGCACCGCCATCAGCGGCACCTTCGAGACCGGCCAAACGGCAGTGCGTGTCTATGTGACCGAGCGCGAGAACGACAGCACGGCACGGCTGCAACTGTTCCTGCCCGTCGGGCTATACGTGCCGCCCGGCGTCAAGCTCCGTGTGGACAAGGGGCCGGAATACAAGATTCCCTTCACCTGGTGCCTCACCAACACCTGCATTGCCGGCGACGTCGCCAGCCCTGCGCTGCTCGGCGAGTTGGAGACAGGCACGAGCCTGACGGTGGAGGTCGTCGACACGAACTTGCTCGAGGTCACGACATCGCTGCCGCTCGACAAGTTTGCCGCCATTCGCAACGGCCCGCCGGCGAAAGTCTTCGAGCAGAAGATCGACGAATGAGCTAAGCAGCGGCGGCCGCCGCCCGCTCGATAGGCTCGATCAGCGACTTCGCGGTAAATGGCTTCGTCAGATAAGCGATGCATCCGGAAGCCATGGCCGCCATGCGCGTAGCATCGCTGTCGTTGCCGGTAATGTAGATGACCGGTACGTTGACGCCCGATTCCGCTAGGTGGTGGCGCAACTCGATACCCGATCCGTCACTCAGATTGACATCGAGCACGAGGCAGAACGCCTGGTCGAAATTGTCATGATCCTTCAGCGCATCTGCTGTTTCGAATGGCACCGTTTCAAAACCGTGCAATCCGAGCAGCCGACGCATGCACTTCAGCATGGAAGGGTCATCGTCAACGATATAAACGGCTTTGCGGTGCAACAAGGTGCTCGGCTTTCAGTTCATTCAGGAACGATCATTGGCAGAGCCTCAAGACTGCCCGGCAAACTTTGGGAATGGACGAAGGTTCCAATCAAACCCCCCGCCTTTTCAGTTCGCGGGCATTGTCGGGGATTAGAATACCATCGATCAAAGCATGCTCACACTGTCCTTCCGGACAGGTGACGGTTCCGCGTATCAGCCGAGCATGCCGAGCCGCTCGGCCAGCGTCACTAGCTCGGCCAGAGATCGCACCTTCATCTTTTCCATCACCTGATGGCGATGCGCCTTGATGGTGCGCTCCGTCGTGCCGAGCTCATGGGCGATTTGCTTGTTAAGCTTGCCGCGCACGACGAGGGCGAACACCTGCCGCTCGCGCGGCGTCAGTTCCGCCGCCAGCGCCCGCACCTCCCCCAGCCTGGACCGTTCGTCGCGCACGGTGGCATGGCGCGCCATCGCCCGCTCAATGGCGCCGAGCAGTTGCTCCGACTCCACGGGCTTGGTGAGAAAGTCTTCCGCGCCAGCCTTGATGGTCCGCACGGTCGTCGGAGTGTCGGCATGCCCGGTCAGGAATACGATCGGCAAGGTCAAGCCGAGTTCGTTCAGGCGTCCCTGCAAGTCAGGGCCGCTCAGGCCGGGGATGTGCACGTCGAGCAGGATGCAGCCGGGCTCGTTGTCATCAGGCAGGCAATCGAGCAGTTGCTGCGCCGACGGATAGGTCGCGACCTGATAGCCGGCGAGTTTCAGGCGGCGCTCGATCGCGGTCCGGAACGAAGCATCGTCATCGACGACGTGAACGTGACCCTGCAACCTCATCTCCTATGCCGCCAATGGAAGCGTGAAGTGAAATGTCGCCCCACCGCCACTCTGATTCTCGGCCCAGATATTTCCCTTGTGGGCCAGAATGATGCTGCGCGCAATGGAAAGGCCGATCCCCATGCCCTGATCCTTGGTGGTGAAGAACGGGTCGAACACCTGGCTAAGCTTGTCGGACGGGATGCCGGGACCGGAATCGGAAATCGAAATCTCGACCACGGATCCGCCGTTCAATTCCGTGCGGCCTATCACGGTTCGGCCGTAGGGAATCGCGGACATGGCATCCATGCTGTTCACCACCAGATTCAGGATGACCTGCTGCAGCTGGATCGGATCGCCGTTGATACGCAGCTCGCCCGGCGCGGTCTGCAGGTAGAGCGCAACGTTGCGACCCGAAGCCTGTACCGAAAGGAATTTGAACGCCTCGTTCATGATCTCATTGAGGTCAACCTCCCGTGTTTCGAATGGCGTGCGCTTCAGGAAGGCGCGTAGCCGGCGAATCACCTCGCCGGCGCGCTGATCGTCGCGCTTGATGTCGGCCAGGATTTCCCTGACCTCCTTCAGATCTGGATTATCCGACTTCAGGATCAATTCCGCAGTCTCGGCGTTGGTCAGGATCGAGCCCAGCGGCTGATTGAGCTCGTGCGCGATCGAGGAAGACAATTCGCCGGCCGTCGCATTTCGATTGATGTGAGCCAGTTCGGACATCCGATTGCGCGATTCCACCTCGGCATCGCGCCGCAAATGGCGCTCATGCAGCAGGAAAATGATCAGCCCCGCCTGAAGCAACACCGCCGCCGCAATGGCCATGCTCTGCCAGCGATACTTTTCGAAGAATGTCTGCTCGCGAAAGCGGACCTCGCTGCCTTCCGGCAGGCTGGCTTCGCTGACATTCCAGCGCTGCATTTGCGGCCAGTTGAAGAGCGGCTTCACGCCGCCGCTCGCCGGAGGGATATCTCCAGCGCGTTCGCCGTTGATAATGCGCAGCGCGAGCTTCGCGGCCTCCACGCCGATTTCATTCGCGATTGAGACGTATCCGCCGATCCCGCCGGTGGCCAGCAGTGGTTCAGCTCCAACGACGATGGGGCGGTTGGCTTTTTCGGCAATTATCCCGAGTGCAGTCGCCGCGGGATAGAATGTACCCTCGCCATCCGAGAACACGCCCGTATAGATAATGGCACTCCGCTCCGGCAGTTCGGCAACCCGTTTGCGGATGTCGGACATCTTCTGCCCGATGATCTCAATCACGTTCAGACCGGATGTTGCAACGGGAATTTCCTCAGACCAGTGACTGAAAAGAGCCTGCCGCTCCCAGGTGTCCCCCACCAGGGCAACGGTGTCGAGGTCGGGCACCACTGCCCGCGCGGTCTTGACGGCACCGGCCAGAGTATTCTCGAGGATGAGCCCCGTGACTTCCGCTTGCCGCTCGAGCTTCGCTAGATCTTTCTCATTCAACGTGGCGAACACAACGGGAGTGCCTGGCCACAATTCTGCACGCCAGTGCAATGTGTGCTCGAGCATTCCCCTGCCCATTGCCACGATGACATCGATCGACCTCTCCCGGTATTTTTCCTTGAGATGCCGCTTCAGGCTTTCGGTATAGGCGGCTCCGCCGAAGCGGGGCAGATCGAGGTTCTCACCGTAGATCGTCACGCGCACACCAGCGCGGGCATCGAGCACCTCGCGCAGCCCCGCCCAAAGCTGAAAATGGAACGGCCCGCGCAGATCCGACTGGTCGAGCACGAGGACGGAGTGCGACCGCGCCTGCTGTGCCGAGACGCAAATCGGCACCAGCAAAGCAAGCAACCCTACGATCCACCCACTGATCCTGACCATGGCCCCTGAACGCATGATGGCCAAAACTAGCACCCGGCTGCGACCTCGAACACCCTATCCGCGGAGTACCCAATCCGTGGCAGCTATATTGACGCATCCGCTCCTGTCCGCTCCTGTCCTCAGGGACAATGGACCACGGGCCGGCGATCGAGAAAATAGCCGCCGTGTGAAACGGTTTTCGCAGAATGCAACAGCGGCGTCGCATTCCGGAACGCGAAAAATCGAGACCACCACCCGAGCGCTTGGTTCGTTTTAGCTAGGAGATGGTCCATGTTTGCCCGCGTCAGCACCAGCTTCGCTGAGTTCCCCGGCATCTTTGGAGAATATGACCCCAAAGGCGGGGCGCCAATCAGAATCAATTTGAACGAATTCAGTTACAAGAAAGGCGCCGAAATCTTCGGCGAGAAGGAGCCGGCCGACTATGTATACCAGGTCGCGGCCGGCGCTGTGCGGAGCTACAAGCTGCTTTCCGACGGTCGCCGCCAGATCGGCGCCTTCCATCTCGTCGGCGATATTTTCGGGCTCGAGATCGGAACGGAGCATCGCTTTACCGCCGAAGCGATCGTCGACACCACCGTTCGCCTGCTGAAGCGACGCAGCCTCGAACTGGTGGCCGAGAGCGATGCGAAAGTCGCCCACAATCTGCTCAGCATGACGACCAGCAATCTCCGACACGCCGAAGATCACATGCTGCTGCTGGGACGCAAAACCTCGCTAGAGCGCGTCGCGGCCTTCCTGATCGAGATGGACCGCCGGTCGACGGCAGCGGGCATTCTCGCGCTGCCGATGTGCCGGCGCGACATCGCCGATTATCTCGGGCTGACGCTGGAAACGGTATCGCGCGCGCTGTCGCGGCTGCACGATCTCGGCATTCTCAATTTCATCGGCAACAATCAGCGGCAAATCGTTCTGCGCGACCGGGACAAGCTCGCTAGCTACGATCTCCAGCACTGAAGGACCTATGTAACGCATTCGGGCCGAGATGCTCGATCGTCTTGAGCAGAACCTCGAACAGCACCGCGGTGGACCATCCGAACATCAGGATACCGTTCATCGCAGCCATCGGGCCGACCAGCCGCCATTCCTTGACGGGTATGACGTCGCCATAGCCGAGCGTCGTGTAGTTGACGAACGCAAAATACAGGAGATCGCTGCCCTCAGGTGCTGCGCCGACCACGGCGTAGGACAGCGACCAGACGACGACCTCGATCGTGTGCGCCAGCATGAGCACCAGCACGGTCGCGACCATGATACCCATCAGAAAGAGGCGCGGACGCCGTGCGTCCTTGAGCGCGGTCCAGCGGGCGATGCTGATGGCGGCGACTGTCGCCAACGCATGAATGATGATGTTGATGACGCTGACGGAAGAGCCGACCAGGAGCTGGATCATCATCGCGCTTTTCCAATTCCTTGTACGGCACTTTTTTGAGCCGCCGCCTCGGTGTCAGCCGGTACCTCCATCGCACCGTCCTCGCGCACCCACGCTGTGAGCAATTCCCATGCGACCGCCAGGATGATTGGCCCGATGAACAGGCCGACGATGCCGTGTGCCAGCGTGCCGCCGATGACGCCGAGGAAGATGACGAGCGCGGGCGTCGTCAGTCCGCGTCCCATCACGATGGGTTTCAGCACGTTGTCGGCGAGCGAGGCCGGCACAAGGCAAAGCGTGATCAGCAGCGCCACCGCAAGAGGCTTGGTCGCCCAGACCCAGATGAGGACGGGAATCACGATCACCGCCGAGCCGATCTGCAGGATACCGAGTATCATCACACCAAAGGCCAGCAGTCCTGCCTTCGGTACATCAGCCAGCTTCAGGATGATCCCGATCACCAGCCCCTGCGCAACCGCAATACCGATCACGCCCTGCGCCACCGAGCGGATGGTGGCGCCCGCCAGCACCAGGAAACTCTCGCTGCGATCGGCCACGACGCGCGCCAGGAAGCGGTTGCTTGCCGCGACCAGCCGGGGACCGGCCGGCAACAGGAAGCCGGTCAGCGCCACCGCGAGGAGGAACTTGAGAGTTCCGATACCGGCGCCGCCGGCAAGACCCAGCATCGTTCCGGCCAGCGGCTTCAGGTGCGGCGCCAATTCCCGCATCACGGTGCGCAGATTGGTCGATGCCTGCTCCCACAGGGCGTAGAGCTGCGCGCCGATGATCGGCCACTCCTTGACGCCCGCGGGCGGCGACGGCGCGGCGAGCGTGCCGGCACTGAGCTGCGCCGCAAAACCGCGAAGCCCCTCCACCGCCCCGAGCCCGAGCCAGGTCGCAGGACCGATGACGATGCCGAAATTGACGAGGGTCAGCAAGGTTGCCGCAAGCCTGGGGCGGTTGCCGAGCAGGCCGGAGAGCCAATCGAAGACAGGATAGAGCGCAACGGCAAGAACCACGCTCCAGGCGAGGATCGGCACGAACGGCCGGATTACGACGAACGACCAGTAGATCAGCAGCGCGAGGAGCGCGAGCCGGACCGCCAGCTGGATTTCATCCTCGCCTGCGAGGAGTTGTCGGATGGTTCGCAAGCCGTGCCCCTCGTGTCTGCCGGCGGCGAGAATTCCGCCTTCTGCGTGGGTACGGTTTGACTCAGATCAACCCGAGGGGCATGCAGCCTTCCGGTAACGGATAGCCGCTGCCTCCAAACGACGCCTATTGGTCAACCCAACTAGCCAAAGCGATCAACGCGCAGTTGTGATTTGCCGATTTAACTCCTGGGGAGGATGATTGCCCTCTCAGCGGAGTTGGTGTGATGCGTAGCGGGGCACACCGGATGAAACAGTACCGAGAACTGATCTTTGCGGCAGGCGCGATTTGCGCAGCATTGACCTCCACCGCAGCATTGGCTTTCGCACTGTTTTCGTAGTGTTTGAGTAAGTTCGGAGGTATCGGCGCGACCACCCTGGGCGGGGTGTGGCGCGCGCAGCAGGGCTTTATGCCAACACCTTGCAGAGGTCGCTTTCGCGACATCATCAGTCTGGCCGCCGGCTAGGCCTCAAGCCCGCCGGCGCGAAGCGGACGCGCGAGCGCGCGAACCCTTGACCCAGATCAAGATCACCACTTGGCCCAGCAGCAACATCTTCGATCAACCGTTCCGCCTCCGATCGATTGCCGGAGTTAGATCATGAAGCCCGTCTCCGCCGAAGAAGCCATCGCGATGATCCCCAACGGCGCGAGCATCATGGTCGGCGGCTTCATGGGCGTGGGCACGCCGGATCGCCTGCTCGACGAACTGGTGCGGCAGAAGAAATCGGGCCTTTTCCTGATCAGCAATGATGCGGCGGTGCCCGGCAAGGGTGTCGGCAAGCTGTTCGACGGCGGTCAGGTCACCAACATGATCGGCACCCATATCGGGCTCAACCCGAAGGCGCAGCAGCAGATGCTGGGCAAGCAGATCACCGTCGACCTGATCCCGCAAGGCACCTTTGTCGAGCGCATCCGCGCCGGCGGCTGCGGCCTCGGCGGCGTGCTGACGCCGACCGGCGTCGGCACCCTCGTCGAGGGTGGCAAGCAGAAGATCGACATGAATGGAAAGTCGTATCTGATCGAGACGGCGCTGCGCGCCGATTTCGCGCTCGTGCACGCATTCCTCGCCGACTATATCGGCAACCTCGCCTACGCCCTTACCGCGCGCAACTTCAATCCTGTGATGGCGATGGCGGCCGACACCGTGATCGTCACGGCCGAAAACATTGTGCCGGTCGGCGTCATCGCTCCCGATCATGTCGTCACGCCAGGCCCACTGGTGGATTATCTCGTCGCGAACGGGTGACCCATGGATGCACAAACCCTCATTGCCCGCCGCGTGGCCCAGGAGCTTCGGTCCGGCAATCTCGTCAATCTCGGCATCGGCATTCCGACGCTGGTTGCGAACTACGTTCCTCAAGGGTTGGCGGTCTTCTTTCAATCCGAGAACGGGCTGATCGGCACCGGCCCGATTCCCGAGCAGGGCATGGCGCATCCGCTCTTGACCGATGCCGGCGGCAGGCCGATCAGCGCGCTGCCGGGCGCAGCCACCTTCGACAGCGCGATGTCGTTCGGTCTGATCCGCGGCGGCCATGTCGACATCACAGTGCTCGGCGGCCTGCAGGTGGACGCCGGCGGCCATCTCGCCAACTGGATGATTCCCGGCAAGATGGTGCCGGGCATGGGCGGCGCCATGGACCTGGTGACCGGCGCCAAACGCGTGATCGTCGCCATGCAGCATGCCGCCAAGGGCAAGTCCAAGATCGTCGCCGAGTGCAACCTGCCGCTGACCTCGGCACGTCCGGTCGACCTCGTCGTGACCGATATGGCTGTCATCGCCTTCCCCGGCGGCAAGGCTACGCTGATGGAGACGGCGCCGGGCCTGAAAGTCGCCGAGGTGCTGGCGGTGACGGAAGCCGAGCTCGCCATTCCGGACAAGGTGCCGGAGATGAAGCTCTAAAAACGCGAACGCGGGTCGACGCCATGCAGGTATTCAACGGATTCGACGACCTCAGAGCCGCCGTCGGCAAGGAGGTCGGCGTCAGCGACTGGATCGAGATCACGCAGGACCGCATCAACAAGTTTGCGGAGGCGACCTGCGATGAACAATGGATCCATGTCGATCAGGAGCGAGCAAAGGAAGAAATGCCGGGCGGCAAGACTATCGCGCATGGCCTGTTGTCGTTGAGCCTGACACCGATGTTCATCCGCGAGGTGATGGGCCTGAAGGGGCTGAAGAACACGCTGAACTATGGCGCCGACCGCATCCGCTATCTCGCGCCGGTGCCCGCTGGCTCAAAACTGCGCGGCCGCGTGAGCATCGCCGAAGCGGAGGACGTGCCGCCCAACGGCTTGCGGGTGCACTATCGCGTGGCGATCGAGATCGAGGGCGGCCAGCGGCCGGCCTGCGTCGCCGAAGTGATCGGCCTGCACTACCGCTAGAGCATGATCCGGAAAAGCGTGTAGCGGTTTTCCGAAAAGATCATGCTCAAACAAAGATAAAGCGGGATGAGGATTCGAAGAAAACTCATCCCGCTTTAGCCCGCCTAATCGATGATGTGATAGCCGCCGTCGATGTAAAGCACGCTGCCCGTCATCAGCTTGGCGCCATCGAGCGCAAGGAATGCGGTGGCTCTGCCGACGTCGTCGATGCTGACGAGGCTGCGCGCCGGCGCCTGCGACTGCGCCTTGTCCATCAACTCATCGAACTCGGGAATGCCCGACGCGGCACGGGTCGCGAGCGGTCCCGGCGAGATGGCATGGACGCGAATACCCTTCGGGCCGAGTTCCGCCGCGACATAGCGCACGGCCGCTTCGAGCGCGGCCTTAGCTACGCCCATGACGTTGTAGTTCTTCACCACCATCTGGCTGCCGTAATAGGTCATGGTGAAGATGGTGCCGCCGTTCTTCATCAGCGGCTCGGCCAGATGCGCCATCCGCAGGAAGGACCAGCAGGACACGTCCATGGTCTTCTGAAAACCCTCGCGATCGACATCCACCACACGGCCGTGCAGCGCGCCCTTCGGTGAGAAGGCAATGGAATGGAGCAGGAAGTCGAGCTGTCCCCATTCCTTCTCGATCTTCTCGAACACCTTCTCGGTTTCGCCCTCGACCATGACGTCGAGCGGCACGAAGATCGGCGATTCCAGCGCCTTTGCCAGCGGCTCGACGTGCTTCTTCGCCTTTTCGTTCAGGTAGGTGACCGCGAGATCGGCTCCCAGCGCGCGAAACGCCTTGGCGCAGCCCCACGCGATCGATTGATCGTTGGCAATGCCGACGATCAATCCCTTTTTGCCCTTCAGCGCGACCTTGGTTTCGGGAAAAACCGGAATGTTCATGACACTCTCACGCGTTTCTGGTTGGGCGATTGACTGTTCATCAGCAGCGCCAGCGTGTGCTGCGCAATCATCAGCTCTTCGTCGGTGGGCACGACGTAGACGGGAATCCGGCTGTCGGAGCGGGATATTTTCGTAGCGTGCCTTGCATTCTCCGCCTGGTCGAGCGCGACACCGAGCCAGGCCAGTTTTTCGGCAATGCGGGCGCGGATCGAGACTGAATTCTCGCCGATCCCGGCCGTGAACACGAAGGCGTCGAGGCCCTGCAGCGCTGCCGCCAGCATGCCGGCGTTGAGGCCAACGCGGTAGACGAAATAGTCGACCGCGAACGCCGCACGCGGGTCTGCGCTCGTCTCCAGTTCCCGCATGTCGTTGCTGACGCCGGACAGCCCCTTCAGACCGCAGTCGCGGTAAAGGAAATTCTGCACGTTCGAGGCCGACATGCCCTTTTCCGCGATGAGGTAGAGGACCACGCCGGGATCGAGCTGGCCCGGCCGGGTTCCCATCGCGAGCCCATCCAGCGCGGTAAAGCCCATGGTGCTCTCGACGCTCTTTCCGCCACGCATCGCGCACATCGAGGCGCCGCTTCCGAGGTGAGCGACTATCACCCGACCGCCGGCGATGTCAGGCGCGACCTGCGGCAGGCTCTTGGCAATGTATTCATAGGACAGCCCGTGGAAGCCATACCGCCGGACGCCTTCGGTGTGAAGCTGATACGGAATCGCATAATGGTCCGCCAGGGCGTCATGATCGCGATGAAACGCGGTATCGAAGCAGGCAACCTGGGGCAATGTCGGGAATTTGCCGAGCAGCGTCCTGATCGGCGCAAGGTTATGCGGCTGATGCAGCGGCGCCAGCGAGACAAAGCGTTCCAGGCGCGCCACGATAGCGTGGTCGATCAGCACCGGGCGCGTATGATCGGGCCCGCCATGCACGACGCGATGGCCAACCGCAATGGGATTTACATTGAGCTCATCGCGCAGCCAGGCACCTGCCACCGCCATCGCGGCCGGAACATCGGCCACGGTTTCGATCGGATAGGCCCGATCGGCCAGCGGATCGCCATTGAGACCGCTGGCGCGCAGCCGCGGCCGGCTGCCGATGCCGTCCATCTGTCCCTTGATCTGGCGCCGAAGTCCGCCGTCGCCATCGATCCCGAAGATCTGAAACTTCACGCTGGAGGAACCTGCATTGACGACGAGGATCGTATCCATGGCGATCACGCTGCGGCGATTGGAGTGGTCTTGCGGCGCGCATTGGCCTGAAGGGCGGCGATGGCAGCGGAGGCCATCCGCGACCGCGGCGAATCCGCGCGTGATGTCAGCACGACGGGCACGCGCGCGCCAAGTACAACGCCCGCGCCGTCTGCCTTGGCGAAATAGGTGAGGTTCTTTGCCAGCATATTGCCGGATTCCAGATCGGGCACGACCAGGATCTGCGCGCGGCCCGCAACCTCCGACTTGATGCCCTTGATGCGGGCGGCCTCGAGGTCGATGGCATTGTCGAAGGCAAGCGGTCCGTCGAGCAACGCTCCGGTGATCTGCTTGCGGTCGGCCATCTTGCAGAGCGCGGCGGCCTCGATGGTGGACGGAATCTTCGCGGTGACCGTCTCCACCGCGGACAGAATCGCGACCCGTGGCATGGTGCCGAAACCGGCATGATTGAACAGATCGACGGCGTTCTGAATGATGTCGCGCTTGGCGTCGAGGTCCGGGGCGATGTTGATCGCAGCATCGGTGACGAACACGGTGTCGGTATAGGCCGGCACGTCCATGACGAAGACATGGCTGATGCGACGCTCGGTACGCAGTCCGCCGACCTTTGCAGTCACGGCGCGCATGATCTCGTCGGTGTGCAGGCTGCCCTTCATCAGGACCTCGCCCTTGCCCTGGTGGATCAGTTCAACGCCTTTGGTTGCGGCAGCCGCCTCCGTGTTCGGCGTATCGACGACTTCGCAGCCCGAGATGTTCAGATTGTGCTTGGCGGCCGTGTCCTTGATCCTGGCAGCCGGCCCGACAAGGATCGCCTTGATAATTCCGGCCTCCGCCGACTCGATGGCGCCGCGCAACGAGCTTTCGTCGCAGGGATGCACCACGACGGTCGACACCGTCGGAACGCCTTTCGCGGCGGCGATAAGCTTGTCGTATTTTGATCCCGGTTGCGTCCCCATCGCTGCGGCTGGCTTGGTGCTCATCATGTTGCTCCGACAAGTTGCAGCGGGACCCGCGACGCCGCGGATCCCGCAGAGCTGCAGCATCGACCCACTATCGCTTATTCACTGGAGCTTGGAGCGCGCCGCGATGGGGACGTTGATCTAGGTCAAGCGTCAGCTGCACGAAGGCGGCCCGCAGAAACCGACCGCGCCCAAAGGCGGACCGCTGCGCAAAATTTTGCTGACGCACGCCCAAGGTCTCGTTCGGCTTGACATAGATCAAGCGGAGCGCCGCTGCGCCGTCTCTAGCATGCGGAAAACAACATGGTACCGCCGGCCGGGCTTGACACCAATTTCCTCGGGATGGGAGACGCATCATGAAGGGTAGCGCAGCGCGCAAACAGGATGCCAAGACCGACAGCTGGGGAGGCTTCCAGCAGGGTGACTGGTCATCTACCATCAACGTACGCGACTTCATCGTCCGCAACGTTACTTCCTACGCGGGGGACGAAACGTTTCTCGCCCCAGCATCGCAACGTACCAAGGCGGTGTGGGCCAAGCTGCAGCCCTACTTTGCTGAAGAACGAAAAAAGGGCGTCCTTGCAGCGGACGCGCAGAATCCATCGACGTTGCTGGCGCATCCGGCCGGTTACATCGACCGTGACAACGAGGTGATCGTCGGCCTTCAGACGGACCAGCCGTTCAAGCGGGCGATTTTCCCGTGTGGCGGCCTGCGCATGGTGGAAACGGGCCTCAAGGCGGCGGGGTTCGAGCCCGATGCCAAGGTCCACGAAGCCTTCACCAAATACCGCAAGTCGCACAATGACGGCGTGTTCGACGCCTATACGCCCGAAATCATGAATTGCCGGCGATCCGGCATCATCACCGGTCTTCCCGACGCCTACGGTCGCGGGCGCATCATCGGCGACTATCGCAGGGTCGCGCTTTACGGGATCAACCGCCTGCTGGAGGTCAAGCGCCAGGAGCGCGCCCAGATTGACGACATGTGGCCGACCGACGAGGTCATCCGCATGCGCGAAGAACTCGCCGAGCAAATGCGCGCGCTGCAAGACCTCGCATCGATGGCGAAGCTCTATGGTCGCGACATCACGCAGCCCGCGATGAACGCGCGGGAAGCGTTCCAGTGGACCTACTTTGCCTATCTCGGTGCGATCAAGGAAGCCAACGGCGCTGCGATGTCGATCGGGCGCATCTCGAGCTTCCTCGATATCTACATCGAACGCGATCTGAAGGAAGGCGTCCTCGATGAAGCAGGCGCGCAGGAACTTTGGGACCAGCTGGTGCAGAAGCTGCGTATCGTGCGCTTCCTGCGCACGCCCGATTACGACGCGCTGTTCAGCGGCGACCCCTATTGGGCGACCGAATGCGTCGGCGGCATGGACCTCGATGGCCGGGCGCTGGTGACCAAGAGCAGCTACCGCATGCTCCACACGCTGTACAATCTCGGGGCCGCGCCGGAGCCGAACATCACGGTGCTGTGGTCCAATCACATGCCGGCGGCCTTCAAGCGCTACTGCGTCAAGGTGAGTCGTGACACATCATCGCTGCAATATGAGAACGACGACCTGATGCGGCCGTACTGGGGCGATGACTACGCGATCGCCTGCTGCGTTTCGGCCATGCGGCTCGGCAAGCAGATGCAGTTCTTCGGCGCCCGCGTGAACCTCGCAAAGGCCCTGCTCTACGCCATCAATGGCGGCCGCGACGAGGTTACCGGCGAACAGGTCGCGCCGCAGAGCATGCCGGTTGCCGGCGACTTCCTCAACTATGAGGACGTCATGGCGAAATTCGATTCGACCATGGAGTGGCTCGCCAAGACCTATGTGCATGCCATGAACTGCATTCACTACATGCATGACAAGTACTTCTACGAGCGGCTCGAGATGGCGCTGCACGACCGTGACATCCTGCGCACCATGGCGTTCGGGATCGCCGGCCTGTCGGTGGTTGCCGACAGCCTCGCCGCCATCAAGTACGGAAAGATCCGCGTCGCCCGTGACGCGGCGGGCCTGGTGGTCGACTACCAGAACGAAGGCAACATATCGACCCCGCAATTCGGCAACAATGATGACCGTGTCGATCAGATCGCTTCGAAAATCGTCACGAGCTTCATGGAGAAGATCCGCAAGCATCCGACCTACCGGAATGCGACGCACACGCAAAGCGTCCTCACCATCACCTCGAATGTTGTCTACGGAAAGGCCACGGGCAACACGCCCGACGGCCGCCGCAAGGGCGAGCCGTTCGGGCCCGGCGCGAACCCGATGCATGGCCGGGACAGCCACGGCTGGCTTGCCTCATGCCTCTCGGTCGCGAAGCTGCCCTACAAGGATGCGCTCGACGGCATCAGCTACACCGTTTCCGTCGCTCCGCAGAAGGCGCATCTCTCCGAAACCCAGCTCGTCGACGAAGCCACCAAGGCCTTCGATCTCTATTTCGGGCGCGGTGGCTTCCACATGAACCTGAACGTGATCGACAGGGAGACGCTGGAAGACGCGATCAAGAATCCGGACAAGTATCCGCAACTCACGATCCGCGTGTCGGGCTATGCCGTCAATTTCGTTCGCCTGACGCCGGAACAGCAAAGGGACGTGATCAGCCGCACCTTCCACGGCCAGATCTGAGTCCCAAAGGAGTCATCGATGTCGACTCCGGGTGCACTCGAATCGGGAAGCCGTCACGACCTGCGTACGGGCGCCTCGCCCGACGCGCCCGATGAGGACAAGTTCAAGGACGAGCAAGGCGCGTACGGATACTGCCATTCGTACGAAACCTCATCCCGGTACGACGGTCCCGGCCTGCGGGTCGTGCTGTTCGTGTCGGGCTGCCTGCTCCGATGCACCTATTGCCATAACCCCGACACCTGGCATCTCAAGGACGGGACCTATGTATCGGCCGAGCAGGTGCTGCGCCGTCTCGGCGAATTTGCTCCGGCGCTGCGAAGCATCGATGGCGGGCTGACGATATCGGGCGGCGAGGCGATGGTGCAGCTCGCCTTCGTCAAGCGCATCTTCGCCGGCGCCAAGGAAATGGGCCTGCACACGGCCATCGAGACGTCCGGCTTCCTTGGCGATCGCGCCGATGACTCATTTTTGTCGGTCGTCGACCTGGTGCTGCTCGACATCAAGAGCTCGGATCCGGACACCTACCGAAGGGTCACGGGACGGGACCTCGCGCCGACGCTGCGCTTCGCGGAGCGTCTCGCGTCGATCGGCAAACCGGTCTGGGTCCGCTTCACGCTGGTGCCCGGCCTCACCGACGATCCCGCAAATGTCGAAGGCATCGCGAGGTTCGTCGCGCCCATGAAGAACGTCGAATGGGTCGAGGTGCAGCCGTTCCACCAGATGGGCTCGTTCAAGTGGAAGGCAATGGGCCTCGACTACAAGCACCACGATACGCCGCCTCCTTCGCGCGAGCTGGTCAACCGGGTTCTCGGCCAGTTTCGCGATGCCGGCTGCCGCGCCCGCTAGCAGATCAGTACCGATCCGGAGAAACAGATGTTGGACCTTGCCCGCGATATCATCGGAAGCCAGCCGATCCTGACGGCATTTCTCGCGATCGGTGTCGGCTATCTCGTAGGCCAGATCAATATCGGTGGCTTCTCGCTCGGTGTGGGCGCCGTGCTGTTCGTTGGCCTCGCCATCGGTGCATTCGCGCCGAAAGCCCAGATTACAGGCCCCATCGGTCTTACCGGCCTGATCATGTTCCTTTACGGCATCGGAATTCTCTACGGCAAACAGTTCTTTGAAGGCATGGTCGGCTCCGGGCAAAAATATAATCTGCTTGCGCTGGTCGCGTGCCTGGCAGGCCTCGGCATGGCACTCGGGCTCGGACAGATATTCGGCGTCAAGATCGGTCACACGCTCGGCATCTATGCCGGATCGATGACGAGCACGGCAACGCTGCAGGCTGCCCTTGACGTCACCAAGACCAAGGATCCGTCGATCGGATATTCGATTGCGTATCCGTTCGGCGTCATCGGCCCCATTCTGTGCATCTATTTTATGACACGATTGGTGCAGCCGAAATTTCCGGCGAAGGTGCAGCGCTTTCACATGGGTGAGATTTCCATCGGCGCGGGCTTTGCCGGTCGCACGCTCGGCGAATTGAACAAGGAGTTTCTCAGGGACGTCCAGGTGACGATGGTTCGGAAGGCGGGACAGAATGTTGTTCCCGGGGATGGTACGGTTCTGTCCGCCGGCGATGCGGTGCTGGTCGTGGCCGACAGCCAGGATGCAATTGCGAACGCCGCAGCCAGGCTCGGAAAGCTCGAGCCGGGCCGGCTGGCCAGCGACCGGGCCGACCTCGATTACATCAGGGTCTTCGTCGGCAAGGCAAACGTGGTCGGCATTCCGCTTTCCAGCCTGCCGATGCCGTCGGGCGTTCCGGCGCACCTGCTGCACGTTCGGCGCTATGATGCTGACCTCGTGCCTTCGCCCGACCTGATGCTCGAATTTGGCGATCGGGTCGGCGTGTTGACGCCGCCGGATCGCAAGGAAGAAATCCGCAAGCATTTTGGCGACACGATCAAGGCGACCGCCGAGTTCAGCTATGTGTCCCTCGGGCTCGGGATGGTGCTCGGTGTTCTGCTCGGTCTGATCCCGATCCCGATTCCGGGCGTGGGTATCGTGACCCTCGGCATCGGCGGCGGACCGCTTATCGTGGCGCTCATCCTCGGAAAATTGCGGCGCACCGGGCCTATGCTCTGGACCATGCCGCTTCCGGCAAACATCGTGCTGCGAAACTTCGGCCTTGCGATGTTTCTTGCCACCGTCGGCGTCAATGCCGGCCAACCCTTTGTCCGCACCGTCGCCGAATCCGGCTTCACCATGCTGTTCATTGGCGCCGCCGTTCTCCTCACCACGGTCGCAATCGTCCTGCTGGTTGGCCACTACGTCATGCGAATTCCCTATGACGATCTCGTCGGCGTGGCGTCGGGGGCGACCGGCAATCCGGCCATCCTCGTCTACTCGACCAAGATGGCCCCGACCGAGCGGCCTGACATCGGTTACGCCATGATCTTCCCGTCGATGACGCTGGTGAAGGTGATCGCAGTACAGATTGTCGGCCTCCTGACGGTGGCAGGCAGCGTCAACTGACCGGCGGCCGAAATCGAACGGCCGCGCGTCGCAGAACTTGAGCCGACTGCACTTGCCTACCTTGCCGAACGCGCTCTCGCTCACGGCGGCGAGCAGGGAACAGGAGAGACAGCATGTCGGATAAAGAGGCACAACAACCCGCCCTCTTTAGCCTGAACGCTTACAGTGCGGCCGAGATCAAGGAGGCAATCGAGAAGGTTGGCGTCAAGAAGACAAGGCTCCCGTTCCTGGCTTCCTTCATGCTGGCGGTTATTGCGGGTGGAAGCATCGGGTTGGGCGCCCTGTACTATACGATCGTCGCCAGCGATGCGGAGCTCGGTTTCGCCACAACGCGGGTCCTGGGTGGATTGGTATTCTCGTTGGGGCTCGCACTGGTTCTGGTTGGAGGAGCCGAGCTGTTCACTGGAAACAACCTGATCGTCATGGCCTGGGCGAGCGGTAGCGTGTCAATGAAGGAGATGCTGGCCAACTGGGTCACTGTGTATTTCGGCAACCTGGCCGGTGCGCTTGGCCTCGTCCTGCTGGTGTTCTTTTCTCATCATCTCGACATGAACGGCGGCCGCATCGGTCTGTCGATCCTGAATACGGCCGTTGCAAAGATTCAACCAGATACCTTCACCCTGTTTGTCAAAGGTATTCTGTGCAATTTGCTGGTTTGCCTGGCGGTGTGGTTGGCTTATGCGGGGCGGTCGGTCACCGACAAGATTGTGGCGCTCATATTACCGATCTCCGCCTTCATCGCTGCGGGATTCGAGCACTGTGTCGCCAACATGTATTTCCTGCCGTTGGCGTGGCTGCTGACGCAAACCGGCGGCGTACCGGCCGGCTTTGATGCCTCGTCAATAACGCTCGCGGGAATCGTGCACAATCTGGTGCCCGTGACGCTCGGAAACATCGTCGGCGGATCCGGCCTGGTCGGTATCGTTTACTGGCTCATCTACCGGGCAGCGAAACGCTGAGGACCGGCTTCGCCCTCAGCGATCTATTTCTATGATGCCTTCTTTGCCGTATGCCCCTCATCGAGGCCGAACAGCCCGGCCACCTGTTTCAGGCGCTTTGCCACCTCGCCCGATATTTCGGCGCTGGCCGACAGCACCTCCTGGATCGCCGCAAAGGTCTTGCGACGCTCGTCCTTGTTGTTGGGCAGGAGTTTTGGAATGGCGGCAAGCGCGGCGTCCCGATCGATCAGCAGCATGAAGAACTGCTCGCGGACCAGCGTCTTGAACTCGGCGAGCGTGAGCCGCGCAGACTCGTCGGCCCGGCGAAGCCGCCGCAACGCCTCAAGGCTGCGTTCGTCGACCATCCCGCGGGCCGATCCGACATAGAGCAACGCGCGGAGGCCGGCTTCCCTCAGGCCACCGGCGCCGATCTTCGACTTCAGCTCCGCGATGCGGGCCTGCAGCCTCTCGCGGTGTTTCGGGTCCATCTCGCGAAGGCGCGAGGGGGTGGATTGCGGATCGACGCCGACCGCCGATTGCAATGCCGGCGAACCATAGATCGCCAGGAACATCGCCTCGCTGAGCGCTTCCTGCTGGTCGCGCCATTGATCGAGCGAGCTGACGATCTGCTTCGATATCCTCTCCTGGAGGGCGAAGAAGGGATTGTCGTCGTCGACCGGCTTGCGCTCCTCGCGCGCCTTGTCTGCCGCGTTCTCCACCACGGTCATCAACGGATTTTTGCTGCTGAACGCCTGATATTGCAGCCGGAGCGGATGCCAGTTGCGCATCATTTCCGCCATCTGCGGCGTGACCATCGATTTGACCCAGGGCTGCACGTACTTCCGGTAAGCCTCGAGGTTCCTCTCCGAGACGCGCTTGGCGGTTTCGAAGCGGCGCTCGTCCTCCGGCGAATTGCCGCCCATGGCTCTGATATCGTCAAGCGTACGCGCCTCGCAGCGCATCACCCATTGCCCGACAGTCAGGTCGTCATTGGTCGTGTCGGGGCCCCTCGCCTCGAATGTCGCTTCATACAGGCCGGGCGGCAACACGTCGATCAGGTCGATATTGCTGGAGAACTCGGCATGCTCCTTCTTGGCGACGCCGCCGGAAACGAAGATGCCGAGATGTCCGATGCTCTCATGTACCGTGTAGACGATGGTCTGCCCGTAGGCCCTGATCTCGTCGACATCGGCATAGAGGTCGAGAATCCAGTCGAGTGCCTGCTGCGGCGGGGTGATGTTGTCGCCCTTGGAACAGAACACCACGATCGGAGACCTGATATGGCGCAGGTCGACCGCAGTCCCGTCGGACATCTTGACCCGGCCGGCGGCCAGATTGTTGCCGATAAAGAGTTCATCGACGATGAACTGGATTTCTTCGGCGTTCAGATTGACGTGGCCTCCCCACCAGCGTTCGAATTCGAGATAACGCTCGGTCTCGGTGTCGACCTTGGAATAGACGTTGTACTGCTTGGTCCAGAGCGTGTTCGAGGGATTCTGGTTCTCGAAATTCTGCACCAGCCAGGCGCCGTCGAACTTCCCGGCGCCGAGATCGCTGGTAAGCGCCGTGAGCCAGCTTCCGCCGAGCAGACCGCCCGAATAGCGCATCGGGTATTTGCCGTGGACGCCGGCCCAATAGGCCAGCGGCGCGCCGGCGATGATCAGCGGGCCGAACAGTTCCGGCCGCAGCGAAGCGAGGATCATCACCGCCCAGCCGGCCTGGCAGTTGCCGATCACGCACGGCTTGCCATCGGCCTCGGGATGCCGCTCGATCACCTTTTCGATGAAGATCGCCTCGGCGCGCGCGATCCGCTCGATCGTCTGGCCCGGCATCGGCTCCGGCAGGAATCCGATGAAGTAGCAGGGATGGCCCGCCTTCATGGCGACGCCGATCTCGCTGTCAGCCTTGAAGCCGCCGATGCCGGGACCGTGACCGGCACGCGGGTCGACCACGACGAAGGGACGGCGCTTCGGGTCGATCTCCACGCCCCTGGGCGGGATGATGCGCACCAGCGCGTAGTTGACGGGCTGATCGAACTTCCGGCCGTCCATGATCAGTTCCGCAGCATAGGACAGGACATGCGGCGCGGTTTGGGCGACATGGTCCCGGTACTGGTCGCCACGTTGACGCATGATGTCGAGGAACAGCACGCTGCGCTGTCCGGCATCCACCATGTATTCGACCGCATTTGCAACGAGCCCGGACATCGCACGGCCCGGCAGTTCCGGCTTTTCCAAGGTCATGATTTCGATCCTTCTGGCGAATGCGGATAGAAGGCGGTCCGGACCCCGCAGACTTTGATTTAGGTCAATCCCGCCCGCGCGCTCGCCGTCCTTGCTTGGGCGCTTGGACCGGGAGAAAGTTCGATGACGGCGCGCGAAAATTACTCCGCTACCGAATCCTTGCGTGACGGCCGCGGGATCGAAATCCGCGCGTTGCGACCTGATGACAAGGACGACATGCTGGCGGCCATCGGTCGCACCGGCGCACAGTCGCTGCAACGCCGCTTCTTCGTGGCGAAACGCGGTTTCTCGGAGAAGGAGGTCGCCTTCTTCATGAACATCGATTTTGCCGATCACGTTGCACTCGTCGCGCTTGCCGAGGAAGACGGACGCAAGGTCATCGTCGGCGGCGGGCGTTACATCGTCACCGAGCCTGGCAAGGCCGAGATCGCCTTTGTCGTGATCGACGACTATCAGGGCCAGGGCATCGGCACGCTGCTGATGCGTCACCTCGCCGTCATCGCCCGCAAGGCGGGGCTGAAGGAATTGATCGCCGAGGTACTGCCCGAGAACGCCGCGATGCGAAAGGTGTTCAGCAAATTCGGCTTCCACGTCCGCCGCGGCAGCGACCCACAGGTTGTGCATCTCGCGTTCACACTCTGAACGCACTCCAACCCGCCGAAGACGGGCTGCCCTTCCCGCGACCTGATCCGCAGGATTTGCCCCCTCCCGCCTTGACGTCCTCGCACAACTCCGGAAACCTGCGCCCTCTTCTGGGGACTGATTTCCGCCATCCACTTTCGGCCCGGCCAGGATCGGCAGGCCCTTCCGGAAGGGAACGGCTAGGGGAGTTGGTACGTCTATTGCTTCCGGGCGATAAGCGTGCGAGGGGGTAAGGACTTGAATATGATCCGCGTGTTTCTCGATCGGCTCTACCTTTTCTCCGGCTATCTCGCCGGACTTTTCCTCATTGCGATTTTTGTGCTGATGCTGCTGCTGTCGGGTGGCCGGCCGCTCGGAATCAATATTCCCGCGGGCGATGATTTCATCTCCTGGTGCATGGCGGCGACCGCCTTCCTCGGGCTGGCACACACATTCAAACACGGCGAGATGATCCGCGTCGGCCTGCTGATCGACCGTCTCAGCGATCGTGTCCGCCACTATGTCGAGATCGCAGCACTTCTGGTCGGCGTCGGCTTTATCGGCTTTTTCGCCTGGCACGCCGCGGTCATGACGTGGCAGTCGTGGAAGTTCTCCGACATTTCGCAAGGCGTCATCGCGGTGCCGCTATGGATTCCGCAGCTCGGCTACAGCGGCGGTCTCGTCATTCTTTTCATCGCCTTCGTGGATGAGCTGATCCATGTGCTGCGCGGCTTTACGCCGCGCTACGAATTGCCGAAGCCGCAGAGCGCCGAGGAAATCGTCGAGCGCGCCATGCAGAGCGGGGTCTGACATGGAGCTGCTCTCCATCGCCGCCATCCTGCTCGGATTTCTGGCGCTGCTGCTCGGCGCCGGCGTCTGGATCGGCGTCGCCCTGATGGCGACGGGATGGGCCGGCATGCAATTCGCCGGCGGCGCCATTCCGGCCGGCAGCGTGCTGGCGACCACCGTGTGGGGCAACAGCGCGTCATGGTCGCTCGCGGCATTGCCGCTCTTCATCTGGATGGGCGAAATCCTGTTTCGCACGCGCCTGTCGGAGGAAATGTTCCGCGGATTTGCGCCGTGGCTGAACTGGCTGCCGGGCCGGCTCATGCACGTCAATGTGCTGGCCTGCGGCGTGTTCGGGTCGGTGTCGGGATCGTCGGCCGCGACCTGCGCCACAGTTGCCAAGATCGCCCTGCCCGAATTGAAGAAGCGCGGCTATGACGAAAACCTGAGCTTGGGATCCCTGGCCGGTGCAGGCACGCTCGGCATTCTGATTCCGCCGTCGATCACCATGGTGGTCTACGCGGTGCAGGCGAACGTCTCCATCATTCAGGTATTCCTCGCCGGGTTTCTGCCGGGCCTGCTGGTGATGGCGCTCTATTCCGGCTACATCGGAATCTGGTCGCTCGCCAATCCCAGCCGCACGCCGCCGGCCGAGCCGCCGATGAGCTTTCGCCAGCGCATCTCGGAATCGCTCAATCTCATTCCATGCCTGCTGCTGATCATTTTCGTCTTTCTGTCGCTATTGATGGGCTGGGCGACGGCGACGGAATGCGCAGCCTGGGGCGTGTTGGGATCGCTCGCGATCGCATGGTGGCAGGGCGCGCTGACCTGGGAATCCTTCTGGGCCAGCGTCATGGGCGCGACGCGCGTCAACTGCATGATCCTCTTGATCCTGGCGGGCGCCTCCTACATGGGCACGTCGATGGCCTATACCGGCATCCCGCTCGCGCTCGCGAGCTGGGTGAACAGCCTTCAGCTCAGCCCCTATGCGCTTATTGCGGCGCTCACCGTGATGTACATCGTGCTGGGCACCGCGCTCGACGGCATTTCCATGATCGTGCTGACCACCGCCATCGTGATTCCGATGGTGAAGCAGGCCGGCTTCGATCTGGTCTGGTTCGGCATATTCCTGGTGCTGGTGGTGGAGATGGCGGAAGTCTCTCCGCCCGTCGGCTTCAACCTGTTCGTCCTGCAGACCATGAGCGGCAAGGATTCCAACACGGTCGCCAAGGCCGCCCTGCCCTTCTTCTTTTTGCTAGTACTGGCGGTGGCCATCATCACGGTTTTTCCTGATATCGTGATGCTGCTGCCGCGGATAGCGTTCCCCGGCTAGAAAGAGGTATTTGTGATGTTCAAACTTATAAAGACCTGCGCAATCGCCGCCTGCGTCGCGGCGCTCGCCGCTCCCGCCATGGCGCAGACAAAATGGAATCTTCCCGCGGCCTATCCGGCGGACAATCCGCATTCGGTGAACCTGATCGCATTTGCCAAGGACGTGGCCGACGCCACCGGCAACAAGCTGCAGATCACCGTGCATCCCGCGGCATCGCTGTTCAAGGCCCCGGAAATCAAGCGCGCGGTCGCGACCGGACAGGCGCAGGCGGGCGAAGTCCTGATCTCGCTGCATGAGAACGAAGATCCGATGTTCGGCATCGACGTCATCCCGTTCCTATCGACGAGCTACCCGGCAGCCAAGAAGCTGTGGCTCGCCTCGAAACCCGCGATCGAAAAGAAGCTCGCGTCGCAAGGCCTCATGCTGCTGTTCGCGGTGCCGTGGGGGCCGCAGGGCATTTATGCCAAGAAGGACCTCAACACGGTTGAGGACATGAAAGGCCTGAAGTGGCGCGCCTATAACGTCGGCACATCGCGCATCGCCGAGCTTGTCGGCGCCCAGCCCGTCACCATCCAGGCGGCGGAACTGCCGCAGGCACTGGCGACCGGCGTCGTCAACGCGTTCATGACCTCGGGCTCGACCGGCTACGACAGCAAGTCCTGGGAAACCATGACGCATTTCTATGATACGCAGGCCTGGATTCCGAAGAACGTCACCTTCGTGAACAAGGCGGCGTTCGACGCGCTCGACAAGCCGACCCAGGATGCGATCCTCAAGGCGGCAGCGGTCGCCGAAGAGCGCGGCTGGAAACTCGCGGAAGAAAAGGCGAAGTGGTATCTCGAACAGCTTCAGGCCAACAAGATGAAGGTGCTGCCGCCACCTGCCGCGCTGAAGACGGGGCTCGAGAAGATCGGCGAGCAGTTGACGGCCGATTGGCTCAAAAAGGCCGGCGCCGATGGCGAGGCCGTGATTGCCACGTATAAGAAGTAAAGCCCTCCTTATTGTGGGCTCGTGGCGTCCGGCGTTGATCGCCGGACGCTATTTTTTGCGGCGACTGAGGCGGGATCAGAGACAGGTCGTGATGCCGCCGTCGACATACAGCGTGTGACCGTTGACGAACGACGAGGCGTCTCCCGACAGGAAAACGGCGGCGCCGATCAGTTCGTCGACGTTGCCCCAGCGGGAGGCCGGCGTGCGCTTCTCCAGCCATGCTGAAAATTCGGGATCGTCGACCAGCGCCTGGTTCAGCGGAGTCTTGAAGTAGCCCGGCGCGATGGCATTGATCTGCAGCCCGTGTTTGGCCCAATCGGCGCACATGCCGCGGGTGAGATTCTTGATCGCTCCCTTGGTCGCGGTGTACGGGGCGATGCCCGGCCGCGCCAACTCGCTCTGGACCGAGGCGATGTTGATGACCTTGCCCTTTCCGCGCGGGATCATGTGCCGCGCGACGGCCTGGCCGACATAGAAGGCGCTCGATACATTGGTCCTGAGCAATTGCTCCCACTTCTCCGCAGGAAAATCCTCCAGCGCGGTGCGAAACTGCATGCCGGCATTGTTGACGAGAATATCGATCGGCCCATTGGTCCGTTCGATCGCGGCAATGCCTTCGCGGACATCCTCGGCGACGGTCACATCGAAGCCGGCGACGGCAACCGCATGTCCGGCTGCGGTCAGGTTCGCGGCGGCGGCATCGAGCTTGCTGCGCTCCCGCCCGTTCAGGACGACGGCGGCGCCGTGCTCGGCGAGCCCTCGCGCGATGGCGAGCCCGATCCCCTGGGACGATCCGGTGATGAGCGCTCGCTTGCCGGCGAGATTGAACAGTTCAAATGCCACGGTGCAACCTTCTCCATGAAGAACGGATTCGAATGGACGTAGAAATACGGCGCACCGCGGTCAAGCCAAAATCTGCCCGTTACTGCCCCGACAAAACTTGAGCCGCGCCGCCGATGCCGCGCCGGAAGGCTTCATCGAACGTCACGCCGCTAACCTGCCAGCGGTGGGTCCGGCCGGCCCAATCGATCTGCCACTGCGTGGCCCAGCCGAGTTGCCGGTCATCCCAGACCAGCCGCCCGGTCAGAACGGCCTCCGCGTCCTGTTCAGCTGCAACAGGCGCAAGCGCCGACAACGGCGTCGTGCCGAGCGTCTCGCCCGTGATGTTCGATTTCGCCAACGCCGCCGCGCCGGGTACCACGATAAGCATGCCGCGCTTGTCAGCCGCGGCGAGCAACGCGTCGCGCTGCAGGTCGGACTGGGTTCCATCGATGGTCACGATAAACTTCCTTGGGCCCTGCTCCATCGCGACAAAGACTGCAAGCACGGGACGGTGTGAAAGCCAGGGCTTGAGGCCGAGCTTCTTGAGGATCTCGTTGATCTTGCCTTCGTCAAAATCGACCGTGAGGTCGTAGGGCCGATCGCGGGTGCCCTGCTCATCGCGAATGGGTTTGCCAAGGAATTGATCGCGATAGCTGAAGGTCGTGACAAAATCCTTTGCCTTCGATTTGTAGGGCGCCAACCGCCGGTCGCCGGCGAGTTTCTGCGCGCCGGATACCTTGATCAGAACGTCTTCCAGAGATGTCGTGAAGCCGGCGATGCGGTTCGCTTCGCCCTGCCCCGTCACGGTGACCTTCGTGCGATAAAGCTCGGCGCCCACGCCAGCCATGCTGCCGGCGCACCAGATCAAGACGGCAGCAAGCAATGTGCTGACAATCGGGCGGTTCCGCTGCCGGATGCTGCTCTCTTCGATCATGTGTTTGTTCTTGTGCTTGTTCTTGGGCATTCGTTCGTCATTGCGGAAACGCCAGCTTTTCAAACAGCGTGGCTTGCCAGCGAAATCAGGGACTTATTGCGTCGTCCTTGCGCTCCACCATCTTCGATCACGACCCTCGATCATTGCAAACCTCGTCGCGGCGCAACATGCAAAATGAGACTACCGGTCAAGTTGTGAGAGGTGAAGCTGCGTGCGTTGCCCTCGTCATCAGCTAGTTTTCGCCCGGCGGTCCCGGTCGCCATGCATTCCGGCTGCACGATCAAGCAATCGGCCATCCACGGCATGGCGGGTTTGGAACGACCTGACGATACAAAAACCGGCGATACAAGGGAGGGGTTCGATGTTTAAAAGCTGTGCGGGACTGGTCGCGCTGAGCAGCCTGTTGCTTTCCAGCGCCGCCATGGCCCAGGAGAAAATCAAGGTCGGCGTCACCGCGACGCTCGAAGGCACCTATACCGTGCTCGGCGAGGACGGCATACGCGGACATCAGACGGCCATCAACACGCTCGGCAAGAAAGTCGGCGACAAGGAAATCGAATTCATCATCGCGTCGACGGATGCCACGCCTG
The DNA here is from genome assembly GCF_001440395.1 of Bradyrhizobium jicamae. Classification (GTDB taxonomy): domain Bacteria; phylum Pseudomonadota; class Alphaproteobacteria; order Rhizobiales; family Xanthobacteraceae; genus Bradyrhizobium; species Bradyrhizobium jicamae. The sequence goes on from NZ_LLXZ01000048.1 coordinate 35,401, forward strand.
ATTCCGCGGTTCGTGCCGTGCGCAAGCTGATCGAACAGGACAAGGTCCAGATCCTGCTTTCACCCCTGTCCGGTGACGAAGGCATCGCGGTCAAGAACTTTGCCAAGACGCGCCCGGAACTAACCTTCATCAACGCCGCTTCCGGCGCGCAGGAAACCACTTATGTCGACCCGGCGCCGAACTTCTACCGCTACAACATGGACGGCGCCCAGTGGCAGGTCGGCCTTGGCAAATACGCCTATGAAACCAAGGGCTATCGCAAGATTGCGACGGTCGGAGACGATTATTCCTTTATCTACACGCAAGTGTTTGGGCTGGTGCTGGAGTTCTGCGGCGCCGGCGGAAAGGTCACCAATCGGCAATGGGTGCCGCTCGGCACCAAGGACTTTGCCTCCGTCATTGCCGCCCTGCCCGACGACGTCGATGCGATCTATCTCGGCCTCGGCGGCGCCGACGCCGTCAACTTCCTGAACCAGTATCAGCAGGCGGGCGGCAAGGCGCATCTGATGGGCGGCTCGATCATGGTCGACCAGACCATCCTTTCGGCCAAGGGGAATGCCAAGAATGCCCTGATCGGCACCATCGCCGCCAGCGGCCAAGCTGACACCTGGGAAGATCCAGGTTGGCAAAAGTTCGTGAAGGCGTATCAGGATGCCTTCCCGCCCAACAAGCGCTTCCCAAGCCCGTCGCTGCTCGCCACCAACTACTACAACTCGACGGCGGCGCTGATCCTCGCGCTGCGTCAGGTCAACGGCGACCTCAGCAACAACCAGGCGAAGTACAGGGAGGCGCTTGCCAAGATCGAGCTCGATGCGCCCAACGGCAAGATCAAGCTCGACTCCAACCGTCAGGCCATCGGCACCAATTTCGTCACCGAAGTGGTGGATGACGGCAAAGGCGCCTTGTTCAGCAAGGTCGTGAAGGTGATCCCGAACGTGAACCAGACGCTCGGTTACGACCCGGCGGTCTTCTCCAAGATCGGGCTGCCGAGCCGAACGGTTCCGGAATGTAAGAAGTACTGACTCTTCGCATTTGCGAACGGGCCCCGGTCACGCCGGGGCCCGGGCAAACGCCATCTAAGCTTGCATTCGCTCCCCGGATGTTGAACGCTGGCGGAAAAGACAAGAACATCCCGCGGGAGGGAAGGCATGAGCAAGGCTCTCGCCGTCTTCCACGGCCGGTTCGGTCGCGCGACGGTCTATCAGTTGAACCGCCCCTTCAACATGCATGCGCATCGCGAAGGGCACCTGATCTTTCATGTCGGGGGAACACCGGCGCGCATCGATGTGTGCGATGAGCGATGGCTTCTCGCGGAAGATTCCATTGTTGCCATCAACCCCTGGGAACCACACAATTTTGTCCCGACGGACATGGAGAACGGCGCGATCTTCTTCGTGCTCTACGTCAACGCCGAATGGTTCGCCCCTGACGCGGCGCGGGCTCACGGCCTGCGGTTCGGCCACACCTGTTTCAAGCGTACGGTCGCCCTCGACAGGCATATCCGGCGAACCGCGGCGCTGGTCTGCGGCGCACCCTCGCTAAGCAGTCTCGATAGCGAACTCAGGCAGTTGATCGACGGATGCTATGAGGAGAGCTGGCAGAGTTCCGAGCCGGTGCAGGAGATGCGCACTGCCAGCGCCATCACCGACTTTCGCGTTCGCAAATCCATCAAGCTGATGTCGGAAAGTCCGGGCGCGGAGATCGAACTGGATTCGATCGCGCGGGCCTCCGGGCTGTCGCGCCCGCACTTTTACCGGCTGTTCCGCACCCAGACCGGCGTCACCCCGAACCTCTATCTCAATACACTGATCATGGAACAGGCGCTGGACGCGCTGGTCGCGACCGAGGTGCCGATCGCCGATATCGGCTTCGATCTCGGCTTCTCCTCTCAGAGCGGTTTCACCCGCTTCTTCGCCGCCAATGTCGGAATGGCGCCGACGGAATACCGCCGCGCCGCCAAAGTCTTGCGCCCCTGAGCGCAGAGCGCGCGAAAAGATACTGACAATCAAGTGCAAGCTCCGCGGCCCCATTAGGATGGTCCCAAAACGCGAGCCGAAACGGCCGCGCGTCTGGGAGGACGGCATGGTGACGGCCGCGCTGCTACCGTGACACGATTCATCGAACGCCATCCGGCATGGGCGCTGATCGTCTTGATCGCGGTCGCGGTGCTGTTGTGGCTGATCCTTGCCGTCTGGCCGCCCGGCCTCGAAGAAGCGTTCGGCAGGAAGCGGGTCTTTCTCAACGCCGTCTTCAACGGCATCACGCTCGGCGGCCTCTACTTCCTCGTGGCGAGCGGATTCACGCTGATCTTCGGGCTGATGCGCAACGTCAATCTGGCGCATGGCTCGCTCTATCTGTTCGGTGGCTACATCGGTTACGCCATCAGCGCCTGGACCGGTTCCTGGATCCTCGGCTTCGTCATCGCGTTTCTCGGCGTCGCCCTGGTCGGCATCGTGCTGCAAATCGTGGTCTTCCGCCGCATGGAGGGACAGGATCTGCGCCAGACCATGGTCACGATCGGGCTCTCGATCGTGTTTGCGGACCTGATGCTGTGGGCATTCGGCGGCGACTTCTACCAGATCCAGACCCCGAGCTGGCTGGTCGGCCCGGTCGAATTGCCGCTGGTCACCGCGGTCAGATCCTCCGGCGAGGCGGTCTATCTGCGCTATCCGATGGTGCGGCTCGTGATCTTCGTCGCCGCCGTCGTGATCGGCATCGCGATGTGGCTGGCGCTCAACCGGACCCGTGTCGGCATGATGGTGCGCGCCGGTGTCGACGACCGCGACATGCTCGCGGCCACCGGCGTGCCGATCCAGCTCGTCTTCGTGGCCGTGTTCGCACTCGGCGCCGGGCTAGCCGGCATCGCAGGCGTCGTCGGCGGCACCTTTCAGTCGATCTCGCCCGGCGAGGATACCCGGTTCCTGCTGGCTTCGCTCGTGGTCGTGATCGTCGGCGGCATGGGGTCGATCCCGGGTGCGGCGCTCGGCGCCGTCATCATTGGTCTCGCCGAACAGCTTGGCTCGGTCTACATCCCGACCTACGCCATCGTCGTGACTTTCCTCATCATGGTTCTGGTGCTGGCGCTGCGGCCGCAGGGCCTTCTGGCGAGGCGTTGACATGTCGCTGGTCCAGGGCACCCATCCTCAGACCAGTCAGCCGGCAAAGGCGCGCGCGATACTGCTGGCGTGGCCGGAATTCAACAAGCCGGCGGTCTGGCTGGTCGCCGTGATCCTCCTGATCATGCCGTTCATCGCCAACGGTTTCTTCCTGATCGAGATCTTCGCCACGACGCTGATCCTCGGAACCATCGCGCTCAGCCTGATGTTCCTGGCCGGCTATGGCGGCATGGTCAGCCTGATGCAGCTCACCGTCGCGGGCTTTGCTGCCTACATGGTCGCCGTGTTCGGCATGAGCGCCAACACCAATATCAGCCTTGGCTGGCCGTGGTGGCTCGCAACGCCGATGGCGCTGGTGCTCGCGACCGCATTCGGCACGCTCGGCGGCGCGCTCGCGGTGCGCACCGAGGGCATCTACACCATCATGATCACGCTCGCGATCGGCGCAGCCTTCTATTATTTCACCAACCAGAACTGGGCGATCTTCGGCGGCCATACCGGCATCAACACGGTCGCGACGCCGAAATTCTGGGGCGTCGACTGGCGTTCCGACATTCCCTTCTATTACATCACGCTGGGCGTCGCCGCGTTCTGCTATTTCGCCGTCCAATATGTCTCGCGCGCCCCGTTCGGCCTTGCGCTGCAGGGCGTGCGCGACAATCCCCGCCGCATGGCGGCGCTCGGTTTCAATGTCAACGCACACCGCGTGGCCGCCTATGCCTTTGCCGCCTTCATCGCCGCGCTCGGCGGTGTGCTGCAGGTCTGGAACTACCGGCAGATCTCGCCCGGCTCGGTCAGCGTCGGCGCCTGCATCGACATCCTGATCATTGCGGTGGTCGGCGGCATCTCCCGTCCCGTCGGTCCCTTCATCGGCGCCTTGATCTTCGTCATCCTGCGCACCTTCGCGCTCGATCTGCTGGTCAAGTTCGGTCTCGACGGCAACCGCTTCCGGCTGCTGATCGGGCTCGGCTTCCTCGCCATCGTGTTCTGGTCGTCGGATGGCGTGATCGGACTGTGGGAGCGCTGGCGCCGCCGTACTGCGGCCACTGACGCGCGTCCGGGCGGAGGGAAGCCGCATGGATAATGGCGCGCCACGCTTTTCATCAGTCGCTGCCGGCGCGGCGCTGGAACTGCGCGGCGTGACCCGGCTGTTCGGCGCGCTCGCGGCGCTGACCGACGTCACCATCACGGTTCGTCCGGGGGAGCGCCGCGCCGTGCTCGGCTCCAACGGCGCCGGCAAGACCACGCTGTTCAATTGCGTCACCGGCGACTTTCCGCCGTCATCCGGCACCATCCGCTTTTTCGGCGAGGATATCACGCACTTCCCGCCCTATGAGCGCATCAGGCGCGGCCTGCGCCGCACCTACCAGATCTCGGCGCTGTTCCCCGGCCTCTCGGTGCGGGACAATGTCTATCTCGCCTGCCGCGGCGTTTCCCGCGGACGATTTTCGGTGCTGCGCCCGGGTACCAACGACGCCCTCATGCATGCGAGCGAAGCGCTGATCCAGGCCGTGCATCTGACAGCGGTCAGAGAACAGCGCGTCGCGGAACTTGCCCATGGCCAGCAGCGGCAGCTCGAAATCGCGCTCGCGCTGGCCGGCGCGCCGCGCTTCATCCTGTTCGACGAGCCGGCCGCGGGGCTATCCCCCACCGAGCGGCGCGAGCTGATCGAGATCCTGACGTCGCTGCCCGCCCATATCGGCTACATCATCATCGAGCACGACATGGATGTCGCGCTCCGCGTCGTCGAAAGCGTGACGATGATGCACAACGGCCGTGTATTCAAGGAGGGATTGCCGCACGAGATCGAAGCCGATCCCGAGGTGCAGGAACTCTATCTGGGGGCCGGTCATGCCTGAGAGCCGCCGCACCGCCCCCGCGCTCGAAGTCAAAGGCCTCGACGTCTACTACGGCCACTCGCATGCGCTGCAGGGCGTCGACCTGACGTTGGATTCCGGCGTGTTCTCGGTGGTCGGCCGCAACGGCATGGGCAAGACCACGCTGTGCAAGACCATCATGGGCCTGCTGCGGGCGAGCGGCGGCTCGGTCCGCGTGCGCGGCGAGGACATCACCCGTCTCAGCCCGGCGCGGATCGCGCAAGCGGGCGTCGGCTATGTGCCGCAGGGCCGCCGGCTGTGGCGGTCGCTCAGCGTCGCCGAACATCTGGCGTTGGCGGCCGGGATGCGGCGCGGCGCCTGGACCATCGACCGCATCTACGAAACCTTTCCCCGTCTGGCCGAGCGCAAGGACCATGGCGGCGGCCAGCTCTCCGGCGGTGAGCAGCAGATGCTGGCGATCTCCCGCGCGCTGCTGACCAACCCGCAGCTTCTGATCATGGACGAGCCGACCGAAGGTCTTGCGCCCGTCATCGTCGCCCAGGTCGAGGACATGCTCGTGCGGCTCGGCGAGGACGGCGACATGTCGGTGCTGGTGATCGAGCAGAATATCGGCGTCGCCACTGCGATCTCGAAAAATGTCGCGATCATGGTCAATGGCCGCGTCAACCGCATCATCGACTCCGCGCGCCTTGCGGCCGATCGCGAGTTGCAGCAACGCCTGCTTGGCGTCGGCGTCCATGGTGCCGAGCCGGAACTGGATATCGCCGCCGCCGACGCACGCGCCGAAACGCGTCCCGCGCCGCCTCGCGCCCCGAGTGCAGCGCCGGTTCGGATCTACATCTCCAATCCCACGCTGCCGACGCGCTGGTCACAGCCGATACCCATCGCCCGCATCGAGAACGCAGCGCGCACGCTCTCGGTCGGCGTGACGCGCATCGAAGATGCTGCGCGGCAAAAGCGTCAGGCCGGCGCGGGCGTGCAAACGGTACCCGGACCGCCCGTCGTCCTCGTCGTCGGAACGCTCGATACCAAGGGCGAGGAGTTGCGGTTCATCCGCGACGTGCTTGCCGGTCAGGGCTTGCGGACGCGGCTGGTCGACGTCTCCACCAGCGGTAAGCTCTCCACCTGCGACGTCTCCGCGCAGGAAATCGCGCTCAATCATGGGCGCGGCGGATCGAGCGTGTTCGGCGCCGATCGCGGTGCGTCAGTCTCGGCGATGGCGGACGCCTTCGCCAACTGGCTGCGCCGCCAGGGCAATATCGCCGGCATCATTTCGGCCGGCGGCTCCGGCGGTGCCTCGCTGGTCGCGCCGGGCATGCGCGCCCTTCCCGTCGGCGTGCCAAAACTCATCATCTCATCGGTCGCCTCGGGAGATGTCGGCCCCTATGTAGGCCCTGCCGATATCACCATGATGTATTCGGTCACCGACGTGCAGGGCCTCAATTCGATCTCGCGCGCCGTGCTCGCCAACGGCGCCAACGCCATTGCCGGCATGGTCAAGGCACGGCTCGACAATCAAGCCGCGAATGAGCGCAGGGCGCAGGCCGATCTGCCGGCCATCGGAATCACCATGTTCGGCGTGACGACGCCAGCCGTGCAGAAGCTCGCGGCCGATCTGCGCAACGATTTCGAGTGCCTGGTCTTCCACGCCACCGGCGTCGGTGGCCGCTCGATGGAAAAGCTGGTCGATTCCGGAATGCTCGCCGCGGTCGTCGACCTCACGACGACGGAAGTATGCGACCTCCTGATGGGCGGCGTATTCCCGGCGACCGACGACCGCTTCGGCGCGATCATCCGCAGCCGCCTGCCCTTCATCGGCTCGGTCGGCGCACTCGACATGGTCAATTTCGGCGCGCCCGATACGATTCCGGAACGTTACCGCCAGCGCAAATTCCACGTTCACAATCCGCAGGTGACCCTGATGCGCACCACGCCGGAGGAGAATGAACGGATGGGACGCTGGATCGGCGACAAGCTCAACCGGATGGACGGGCCGGTGCGCTTCTTCCTCCCCGAAGGCGGCGTCTCCGCACTCGATGCGCCGGGCCAGCCGTTCTGGGATCCGGAAGCCGATGCCGCGCTGTTTACCGCGCTGGAACGCAGCGTGCGCCAGACCGGCAACCGTCAGCTCATCCGCATCAAGCGTCACATCAACGAGCCCGAATTTGCATCCGCCATCGTCAACGCGCTCCGCCCGCTGGTCGGACGCCCGGGGACGCGTCGGAAAGTCGCGAGGTGACCATGGCGAAGTTCGAACGTTCAGCGATCCTGAAGAAGTTCCGCAACATGGTCGCCAAGGGCGAACCGATCGTCGGCGGCGGCGCCGGCACGGGTCTATCAGCCAAATGCGAAGAGGCCGGCGGCGTCGACCTGATCGTCATCTACAATTCCGGCCGCTACCGCATGGCCGGCCGCGGCTCTCTCGCCGGCTTGATGCCCTATGGCGATGCCAACGCCATCGTGGTGGAGATGGCCGGCGAAGTGCTTCCGGTCGTCACGAAAACGCCGGTGCTCGCCGGTGTCAACGGCACCGATCCGTTCCGCGACATGGATACCTTCCTCGATCAGCTCAAGGCGCTGGGCTTTGCCGGCGTGCAGAACTTTCCGACCGTCGGGCTGATCGACGGCGTCTTCCGCGCCAATCTCGAAGAGACCGGCATGTCCTATGCGCTGGAGATCGACATGATCGCCAAGGCGCGTGACAAGGACATGCTGACGACGCCTTACGTGTTCAGCGAAAGCCAGGCCGCCGCGATGGCGATCGCAGGCGCCGACATCATCGTCTGCCATCTCGGTCTCACCACCGGCGGCGCGATCGGCGCGCATACCGCGCCCAGGCTCGAAGACTGCCCGGAGCAGATCGACACCTGGGCGTCAGCAGCGCTCAGCGTCAATCCCGACATTCTGGTGCTGGCTCATGGCGGGCCGATCGCCGAGCCCGACGATGCCGACTTCATCATGAAACACACGCGCAAATGCCACGGCTTCTACGGCGCCTCCTCGATGGAGCGCCTGCCGGTGGAGCGGGCGCTCACGGAACAGGTTCGTAAATTCAAGGCGATCGGCGCGCGGTAACGCCGAGGGCAAAGGGAGGAGAAGATGTCGGGGACTCTGGTTGGCGAGTTGATCCTCTGGCTGATCGTTGCGATCGTCGTGATCGCCATCGTCGTCTATATCGTGAACTGGCTCTATCACCGGTCGTCGAAGGAAGTGTCCTTCGTCCGCACTGGTCTGTTGGGCGAGCGCGTCGTCATCAACGGCGGCGCCTTCGTGCTGCCGTTCATTCACGACTATACGCCCGTCAACATGAACGTGCTGCCGATGGGCATCGTGCGGGCCAAGCACGAGGCGGTGATTACCCGCGACCGCATGCGGATCGACATCGAGGCGGACTTTTATGTCCGCGTGCAGCCGACCCGCGAGGCGGTCGCGATTGCCGCCGCAACGCTCGGACGGCGCACCCTCGAACCCGAGCAGTTGCACGCTTTGCTCTCCGGCAAGTTCGTCTCCGCGATCCGCTCGGTCGCTGCCGAAATGACCATGGAACAGATGCATGAGCAGCGCGGCGAATACGTCGCCCGCGTCAAGGCCGCCGCCGCCGAAGCGCTGGCCCAGAATGGCCTCGAACTTGAATCCGTCGCCATCACCGACCTCGACCAGACCGACCTCGAATATTTCAATCCTTCGAACCGGTTCGACGCCGAGGGCCTGACCCGGCTGATGGAGGACATCGAGGCCAGGCGGAAGCTGCGCAACGACATCGAACAGGATTCGATGATCAAGATCCGCTCCCGCAACCTCGAAGCCGAGCGTCAGGCGCTGGAGATCGAGCGCGAGAGCGAGACCGCCCGTCTCGAGCAGGAGCGCGACATCGAAATGCGCCGCGCGCTGCAACGCACGGAAGTGGCCCGCGAACGCGCGCTGCGCGAGACCGAGGCCGAACAGGCGCAGATTTCCGCCCGCGAGGCCATCGAGAAAGCCCGCATTGCGAATGAGCTTGCCATCGCCGAAGCCCGCATCGCTTCCGAACGCGAGACACGGCACCGCGAGATCGAGCGGACGCGCGCAGTCGAGGAAAAGGAACTGCTCGCGCGCGAGGAGATCGAGAAGGCAAAAATCGCCAACCAGCGCGCGGTCGATACCGCGCGTATCGCATCGGAGCGCGAGGTTCGGCAACGCGACATCGAGCGCACGCGATCGGTCGAGGAAGCCGAGATCACAGCCCGCGAAGCGGTCGAGAAGGCGCGCATCCAGCAGGACCGCGCCATCACTGACGCGCGGATCGCCAATGAGGAGGAGACCCGCAGGCGCGAGATCGAGCGCACCCGTGCGGTCGAGGAAGCCGAAATCGCGGCACGCGAGGCCACCGAAAAGGCCCGCATCGCCCAGACCACGATCGTCAACGTCGAACGTATCGCCTCCGATGAGCGCACCCGCGCGCTGGAGATTGCGCAGGTTCGCACCATTCAGGAAGCGGAAATCGAGGCGCAGAAGGCCGTGGAAGCCGCACGGATCGCCCGCGAGCGGACGCTCGCCGCCGAGCGGATCGCCGCCGAACACACCACGCGCAAGCTGGAGATCGAGCGCAACCAGGCGCTGGAAGTCGCGGGGATCACGGCACGAGAGACAACCGAAGCGTCACGTATTGCCCAGGAAGAGCGCGTTCGCTCGCTCGAAATCGCGCGCAACCGCGCCGTCGAGGAGGCCGACATCGCCTCGCGCGAAGCCATCGAGGCCGCGCGCATTTCCCAGGAGAAGACGGTTGCCGCCCAGCGCATCCGGGCCGAGAAGGAAACGCGAGGGCTCGAAATCGACCGTACCGAAGCCATCGAGACCGCCGAACTCAAGCGGCGCGATGCGATCGAGCGGCGGCGCGTCGAAGTGGAACTGGCGTTGGAGGCGGAACGCATCGCCTCGTCGAAGACCCGCGAAGTGCTCAATATCGATCAGAAGAAAGCGGTCGAGATCGCCGACGAGGAGCGCGTGATTGCGCTCGCCGCCAAGCGTTCCGAGCGGATCGATGCCGACCGCCAGGTCAAGCAGGCCGAGATCATCGCGCGCAAGGAAGTCGAGACGTCAGACGTTTCGCGCGAACAGGCGCTCGAGGCTGCCCGGCTTTCCCGTCGGCGCGCGATCGAGCAGCTCGAAGTCGCCCGCGTCCAGGCGCTGCAGGAAGCCGAGATCGCCTCCCGCGAGGAAGTCGAGCGCGCGCGCATTGCGTCCGACCGCGGCCTCGATGAAGCGCGCATCGGCCGCGAGCGTGATCTGCGGAAGTTGGAGGTTGGTCGCGAAAAGGACGTCGAGACGGCGCTGATGGAAAAGGCGATCGCCCTCTATCAGAAATCGCTGGAGGAATCCGCCGCCAAGGTGGCCGCCGAGGATGCCCGCGTGCGGGCGACGGAAGCGGCCGAGCGTGTCGTCACCGCCCGCGAAAGCGAGATCGCCAAGCGGCGCAAGACGGTGGAAGTGCTGCTCGCCGAGAAGCAGGCGGAAGAAACCAGGATCGCGGCCGAGGCCGAGCGCGTGCGCGCCGCCGTCGAGGCCGAGGCGCAGCGGCTGCTCAACGAAGCCGAGAACGTGCTCACCGACCAGGCGCGCTACTCGCTGTTCCGCCGCAAGCTGCTCGACCGTATCGAGGGCATTGTGCGCGAGAGCGTCAAGCCGATGGAGAAGATCGAGGGCATCCGGATTCTCAGTGTCGACGGCCTCAACGGCAACGGCATCGGTGGTGGCGGCGGCGGCCGCAGTGCCACCGACGAGGTGATCGATTCGGCACTGCGCTATCGCGTGCAGGCGCCGTTGATCGACTCGATCCTCTCCGACATCGGCGTCGAGGGCGGCAGCCTCGCCAAAATGCCTGGCCTCATTCGCGAGGCGCGCGACATGCAGGGCATCAAGGATTCGACGCGCAAGGGCAAATCGGACGCCGCTCCTTCGGGAGACGCTCCCGGCGAGCCTCCCGCCGAACGCGGACCGCGCAAGAAAGGTTGAGATCACGCCATGGCCCGGGTCTACGTCTCCACCGTCGTCAACGCCCGCAACGACCGCGTCTGGGCGCGGGTGCGCGACTTCAACGGCCTGCCGAACTGGCACCCGGCGATAGCGGAGAGCCGCATCGAGGGCGGCGAGCCCTCAGACAAGATCGGCTGCGTGCGCGACTTTCGCCTGCGCAACGGCGATCGTATCCGCGAAAAACTGCTCGGGCTCTCCGACTACGACATGTTCTGCACCTACTCGATCCTGGAATCGCCGATGGGCGTGGAGAACTACGTCGCCACCTTGCGCCTGACGCCGGTGACCGACGGCGACCAGACCTTTATGGAATGGACCGCCGAGTTCGACTGCGCGCCCGAGCGCGAGAACGAACTCGTCAACAACATCGGCGCTGGCGTGTTCCAGGGCGGTTTCGACGCGCTCAAGCGAGCATTCGGAGGCTAGCGTGCCGCATATCGTCAAAAGCACTGTTCTCGACGCGCCGACCGGCGCGGTGTGGAATGTGCTGCGCGATTTCAACGGTCATGACCGCTGGCACCCGGCGGTGGCCACCAGCACGATCGAGCGCGCGCAATCGTCTGACAAGGTCGGCTGTATCAGGCGCTTCAAGCTGCAGGATGGCTCGGAGCTGCGCGAGCAGTTGCTGGCGCTGTCGGACCTCGAACAAACCTTCAGCTACTGCCTGCTCGATACGCCGATCCCGATGTTCAACTATGTCGCCCATGTCCGCCTGCTGCCGGTCACCGACGGCGACCGCACCTTCTGGCATTGGGAATCCAGGTTCACCACGCGGCCTGCGGATGCCGAGCGGCTGACGCAGATGGTCGCCGAACAGATCTACCAAACCGGCTTCGACGCCATTCGACGACACCTCAAGGAGGCCGCATGAAAGCGGAGGTGAAACCATGCCCGTGACGGTGAAGACATTCGCGAGCTTTGGTGAGGCCGCATCGGCGGTGTCGTCCGATCGCGGCGCGCGCTATCTCGGCGGCGGCACGCTGGTGATGCGCGCGCTCAATGAGGGCGATGTCTCGATCGCGACGGTGGTGCGCGCCACCGACCCGGCGCTGATGCGTATCGATATCGCGAGCTCGCGCGTCACCATCGGCGCCGGCGTCACTTTCGCCAGAATTCTGGCCGAGCGCGATCTCGCCTTTCTCCACGCGCCGGCGCGCTCGATCGGCGGGCCGGCTGTGCGCAACATGGGCACCGTGGGCGGCAATCTGTTCGCGCCCAATCCCTATGGCGACTTCACCGTCGCCCTGCTTGCGCTCGATGCCACCGTGTCCGTGCAAGGCGGCCTCGGCGCCCGTGACATGCCAATCGAGGAGTTCCTGCAATCCCGCGAGCGCCAGAGCGGTGCGCTGGTGCTGGCCGTATCTTGTCAGCGGCCCGCGAGCGCCGACGCCTTCCGTTATCGCAAGATCGCCCGCATCAAGCCAAAGGGCGGCTCGGTGATCACGCTGGCGGCACATCTGCCGTCGAGCGGCGGCCGCGTCTCGGGCGCGCGCATCGCACTCGGCTCGATGGCCGCGACGCAGATTCGCGCGCGGGCCGCCGAGCGGGCACTTGAGGGGCGTCCGCTCGACGGCGCCGCGATCAGTGCTGCCGCCTCGGTAGCCGCCGAAGGCGTATCGCCCGCAGACAACGCGCTCGGTAGTGCCTGGTACCGCCGCGAGATCGTCGGCGTCCACCTTCGCCGGCTGCTGTCCGGCCTGGAGTAAGCATTCATGACCAAGACCCCGCTCCAGTTTCGTCACAACGGCCGCGACGTTGCCGTGTTCGTCGATGGCGGCATCAATCTCCTGGTCGCGCTGCGCGAATTGATCGGCGACATGACGCCGAAATTCGGCTGCGGCCAGGGCGGCTGCGGCGCCTGCAGCGTGCTGATCGACGGAGAAGTCCATCTCTCCTGCCTGACGCTGGCGGAAACCGTGAACGGCCGCTCGATCGAAACGCTCGACGGGCTGAAGGACGGACCCAACCTGCATCCGCTGCAGCGTGCCTTCATGGAGCAATTCGCGGCCCAGTGCGGCTACTGCACGCCCGGCATGCTGATGGCGGCGAAGGCGCTGCTCGACCGCAACCCCTCGCCGACCCGCGCCGAGGTCATCGAGGCGATATCGGGAAACATCTGCCGCTGCACCGGCTACGAGCCAATCATCAATGCCGTTCTCACCGCCGCCACGAGCGGACGCGCCCGCGCCTAGAGGAAACGACCATGCTGGAATTGCGCAAGGACATCTTCGCCGACGAGCGCGATGATAACTTAAAAGAGATCGGCAAGGGCACGCAGCGCCAGGACATGCTGGGCCATGTCACGGGCACCTCGACCTATTTCGACGACCACAAGCTGCAGGGCATGCTGCATCTCAAGGTTCTTCGCAGCCCGCACGCCCACGCCCGCCTGCGCCGCATCGATACGATGGAAGCGGAACGCTCGCCCGGCGTCCGGCGCATCATTCGCGGCGCCGACGTGCCGGTCAATCTCAACACCCTCCTCAGCCTCATCAACTTCGGCAAGGACGACGAGCCGTCACTCGCGGTCGACAAGGTTCGCTACAAGGGCGAGCCGATCGTCGCCATTGTCGCCGACAGCCCGCGCGAAGCCTTTGAGGCCATGGCAAAAGTGCGGGTCGATTACGAGCCGCTGCCCGCGGTGTTCGACGTCGAGGACGCGCTGAAGCCGGGCGCGCCCGTCGTCAACGACGTCTACCCCAAGAACACCTTCGTGTATCACGACGTCTACGATCACCAGAAACTGCGCTTCGGTGACGTCGAACGCGGTTTCGCCGAAGCCGACCACGTCCTCGAACAGCGCTATCAGATGTCGCCGATCGAGCACGCGCCGACCGAAACCAATGGCTCCATCGCAGCCCCCGACACCAACGGCCGCTATGTCGTCTACACCTCGACGCAGGCTCTGTTCTTCTCGCTCGATACGTCCGCCAAGATCCTCGATGTACCTTCCAATACGTTCCACTTCATCGGCGGCACCGTCGGCGGCGGCTTCGGCGGCAAGGTGGATACGCTCACCGAACCCCTCGCCATTCTCGGTGCGATGCTGACCGGGCGTCCGGTACGCTATCAGCTCGGCCGTGAAGAGGAAATGCAGTTCGGCTCGCCGCGCGGCGCCGAGCGCATCTACATCAAGGACGGCGTGATGCGCGACGGACGCATCGTTGCGCGCAAGATCCGCGCCTATTTTGATAGCGGCGCCTACACCCGGCTTTCGAGTTACGCCGTGGTGAAATGCGTGGCCCATCTCCCCGGCCCCTACACGATCCCGAACGTCCATGGCGACGTCTATTGCGTGTTCACCAATCGCACGCCTGCGACCGCGATGCGCGGCTTTGGCGTCACCGCGATGGACTTTGCGCTCGAATGCCAGATGGACAAGCTGGCGCATCTCGTAGGCATGGATCCGATGGAGTTCCGCATCCTCAACGCCTATCGCGACGGCGACATGAAGGCGCACCGGCGCGAGGCCAAGAACACCGCCTTGATCGAATGCGTGCAGGTCGCCGCCGAGAAGGCAAAATGGCCGCTGCGCGAGGAGGTGAAGCGGATGTCGTCGCGCAAGGATGGCGGCGGCAGCCGTGCCGCGATATCGCCGACACCGCTCGAACCTGCGCCGCAACGCGCCGCCGTCTCGCAGCAGCGAACCAGCTACGATCGCGCGCCGCCGGCAACGATCCAGCAACCGTCGCCCCCTACGCCGACGCCGCCCGCGCCTCCTCCTCCGAGGCCGCAGGCGCCATCGCCCTCGCACGGCGCCGCCCGCTTCTCTTCCGTCTTCGGCACCAGGAGACGCTGACCATGGCAAAGCATCGCGGACGCGGGATCGCCTCGATCAACTACCCCATCGGCATGAACCTTGGCGGTGACCCCAGCCAGGCGCTGGTTCATTCCAACCCCAGCGGCAAGTTCACCGTGTCGCTGTCATCGATCGATCTTGGCCAGGGGATGAAGTCGGTGACGCGGCAGATCTGCGCGGAGACGCTCGGCGTTCCGGTCGAGGACGTCTATGTCGACACCGCGGATTCCGACACCGGCCCGCACTGCATGGGCTCGTTCGCCTCGCGCGGCACCCACCGCGTCGGCAACGCCGTCATGGCAGCGGCAAAGGAGGCGCGCGGCGTCATGATGGAGGCGGCCGCCGAGGAACTGGAGGTCAACGCCGCCGATCTCGACACCGACGGGCGCGGCAACATTCACGTCAAGGGCGCGCCGCATCGCTCGATCTCCACCAAGGACGTCGCCATCGCCGCGCAGTTCAAGCAAGGCAAGACGATATCGGGGCGCGGCATCTTTCTGGTGCCGCTGTCCGAGGTCAATCCCGAGACCGGCGAGATGTCGCCCGCCACCTGCTACGCGCATGCCTGCCTGGTCGCCGAGGTCGAGGTCGACGACGAGACCGGCGAAATCGCGATGGTGCGCATGGACAGCGCGTATGAACTCGGGCGCGCGCTCAATCCGCGCCTCGTCGAGCAGCAACTCGTCGGTGGCGCGTGGATGGGTGTCAGCCACGCGCTGTTTGAAACGCCCGAACCCTATTATCCCGATCCGGCGCATGGACCGCGCGATTTCGTCGAATACCTGATGCCCGGCCCCGGCGACATCTGCCCGCACGATATCGCGGTGCTGGAACGCCCCGCGGCCGACGGACCGTTCGGCGCCAAGGGCCCCGGCGAGATGTGCGCCAATCCCGTGCTGCCGGCGGTCGCCAACGCGATCTTCAATGCGGTCGGCGTGCGGATGGATGAATTGCCAATCACGCCCGAGAAAGTCTTGCGGGCGATCAAGGCGCAGGGCGGCGCGCGGCCGCAGGCGCGGCGCTGAGGTCAGGGCATGACGGTCCGCGGCAACATCGTCGGCATCGACAGTCCCGAGGCGCTCGAACGGGCCTTGCGGACGGCGTATTACCTCGCTGACGACGGCCTCGCGACGGCGGCCTATCTCGGGCTCGCACTCGGCAAGCCGCTGCTGCTCGAAGGCGCGCCCGGCGTCGGCAAGACCGAGGCCGCGAAGGCGATCGCCGCCGTGCTCGGCCGCCGCCTGATCCGGCTGCAATGCTATGAGGGCATCGACGCATCAGCCGCGCTCTACGAATGGAACTATCCGCGCCAGATGCTCGCGATCCGCCAAGCCGGCGAGGAGAGCATCGATATCTACGGCGAAACATTTCTGATCGAACGGCCGATGCTCGCCGCCTTACGCGCGCCCGACTCCACCGTGCTGCTGATCGACGAAATCGACCGCGCCGACCAGGAATTCGAGGCTTTCCTGCTCGAATTCCTCTCTGACTTCCAGATCTCCATTCCCGAACGCGGCACGGTGCGCGCCGCCGAACGACCTGTCGTCGTGCTGACCTCGAACCGCACCCGCGACTTGCACGAGGCGCTGCGCCGCCGCTGCGTCTATCACTGGATCGACTATCCGACCGCCGAGCGCGAGGCGCGCATCGTGATGATGCGGGCCTCGAGCGTTGCCGAATCCACCGCCCGTGCCGTTGTCGCCGCGGTCGGAAAACTCCGGCGCGAGCCGCTGAGCAAGGCGCCTGGCATTGCGGAAGCCGTGGACTGGGCGGAGGCAGCCACGCTGCTGCATGCACGCGGCGCGCGCTGGCCCGACGCCTTCAAGCGCTCGATCGGCGTGGCGCTGAAGGACGAGGAGGATCTCACCTTCATCTCGGGCCGGCTCGACGCCCTGATTGCGGAGGCCGCCGCGTGAGCGAGGAACTTCGATTACCGCGCGCCGCCGGCGTCTTCGTGTCCTTTGTCGCGCTGCTGCGCGTCAACGGCTTTGCGGTCGCGCCGGAACAGACGACGGCGTTCCTGGCAGCGATTGAGCTACTCGGCCCGCGCAGCATGGAGACGATCCGTCAGGCCGGGCTGGCGACGCTCGCCCCACCGCCAGAGCGCCGCGCGACTTACGATCGGCTGTTCGACCTCCATTTCCTCGGCAGCGAGGCGGTGGA
Source organism: Bradyrhizobium jicamae (assembly GCF_001440395.1). GTDB lineage: Bacteria > Pseudomonadota > Alphaproteobacteria > Rhizobiales > Xanthobacteraceae > Bradyrhizobium > Bradyrhizobium jicamae. The sequence goes on from NZ_LLXZ01000048.1 coordinate 52,329, forward strand.
TCATGCAGGTGCGGAAGATGAGGAGATCGTTCGCCTGCAGGAGGAAGGCCGCGGCGAAGACGAAACATTGCTGGCCGACGAAGCCAACGAATCCGGACTTGTTGCGGCCCGCGCCGAGGCGCTGGTCGAACGTCGCTTCGCGCCAAGCCAAATTGGCGATGCCCTGCGCCGGCTCGCGCGCGAGGCCCCTGCCCGCCTGCCGCGCCGCCGCGGCCA
>NZ_LLXZ01000049.1:0-29546 GCF_001440395.1 Bradyrhizobium jicamae
GTGCTGCGCGCCAGGCGGCCGGCGAGCCGCTGGTGAGCGTCCGCGCGCTCAAGGTCGAATTCAGCGGCCGGCAGCGCCTGTTCCGCCGCGCCGCAGGCGTATCTGCCGTCAATGGCGTCGACCTCGATATCGGCGCCGGCGAGACGGTGGCGGTCGTCGGCGGCAGCGGCTCCGGCAAGACCACGCTTGGTCGCGCCATGTTACGGCTCATTCCGGCGGCCGGCGGAGAAATTCGCTTCTACGGCAAGGAAGTGGCCCCTGTGCCCAACCGTGAGTTTCGTCTGGCATCGCAACTCGTGTTTCAGGACCCGTACTCGTCGCTCGATCCGCGCATGCGCGTCGGTGAGATCGTCGCCGAGCCGCTGCGTCATGTGCCAGAGCTTACGACCGCCGAGCGCGATCGGCGCGTCGAGGCGATGCTGGAGGAGGTGGGCCTTGCCGGCTTTGGGCAGCGCTGGCCGCATGAGCTGTCCGGCGGACAACGCCAGCGGATTGCGATTGCGCGCGCCATCGTGCGGCATCCTTCCTTCGTGGTCGCGGACGAACCGGTCTCCGCGCTCGACATGACGATCCAGGCGCAGGTGCTGCGATTGTTCGAGCGGCTGCAGGGGCAATACGGTTTCGCCTGTCTGTTCATCAGCCACGATCTGGCCGCCGTCGAGCAGGTCGCCGACCGCGTGGTGGTGATGCAGGGCGGCCGCATTGTCGAACAGGGCACGCGCGACGACATTTTCGATCGTCCGCAGCATGACTACACCAAGGCACTGTTGGCGGCCGCGCCTGTGCTCGATTTCTCCGGACCGGAAAACGTGCGCGCGTCCGGCTAAGTAAAAGGTATTGGTAATGAAGCGTATCCTTGTTGCGTTCGGATTGATGATTGCGGTGATCTCGGGCGCCCGGGCCGAGAGCGTGCTGCGGACGATGATCACGACCGATATTCGTGGACTGATGCCCGGCAACAGCCCTGACGACAACACCGGTACTGTTCTGCAGAATATCTATGAAGGTCTCGTCGCCTGGCGAGCGGACGGCACCGTGGCGCCGATGTTGGCCAGGGACATCGGGGTCTCGTCGGACGGTCGAACCTATACCTTCACGCTTCGCGACGGCGTCAGCTTCCACAATGGCGCACCGCTCAGCTCGCGCGAGGTGGTCTGGACCTGGGAGCGCTTTCTCGATCCCAAATCCTCCTGGCCGTGCCGGACCAATTTCGACGGCACGCGGCAGATCAAGATTGTCGGCATCGAGGCACCGTCGCCAGCGCAAGTCGTGTTTCGGCTCGCCGAGCCGAGCGGGGCCTTCCTCAGCATGATGGCGCGCGCCGATTGCGACGGGACCGGCATTGCGCATCCCGATTCCGTCGGCCCCGAAGGGGTGTGGAAAGCCGCCATTGGCACCGGCCCATTCAGGCTCACTGAATGGCGGCGCGGTCAGTTCATCGAGCTGGCACGCAGCGAGAACTATGTCGCGCGGAGCGAGCCTGCCGACGGTCTCTCGGGCGCCAAGCTTGCAAAGGTCGACCGTGTCAGGCTCACCATGATTCCCGATCCTGCTGCGGCGAAAGCGGCGATGCGGTCGGGCGACCTCGAGCTGTGGCCGGCGATTGATCCGAAATTCGCGCCCGAACTGAAGGCCGCAAGTCTCATCGTCGCGTCGTCACCGGTCGCATCCTTGAATACGGTGGTAATGCAGACGAACGATCCCCTGTTGAAGGACAAGCGCATCCGCGAGGCGATCGCCGCCTCGCTCGATTATCAGAGCATGAGCGACACTCTGACCGACGGTTACGCCAAGCCGAGCACGTCGCTGGTGCCGATGTCGAGCCGCTATTTCGGCGAGGTCGAGAAAAGCGGCCGTGGTTACGATCTTGCGCGCGCGAAGAAGCTGCTGGCCGATGCCGGCTACAAGGGGCAGCCGATCAAGGTCACCACCAACTCGCGTTTTGCCGTGATGAACGATGTCGCCGTGCTGGTGCAGGCCATGGCGCAACAGGCCGGCATCAACATCAGTGTCGAGGTCATGGAATTCGCGACCCAGTTAAGCCGTTACGCCAAGGGCGATTATCAACTCATGGTGTGGAACTACACGCCCTATCTCGATCCCGTATTCGGGCTCGATCGCTTCATCGGCGACAAGAGTGCGCAGCCCGACCGCGTCTGGTCCAATCCGCAGGCGATTGCGCTACTGGCGAAGCTGATGGACACGGCATCGCCCGATGCGCGGCAGCCGCTGTTCGATCAGTTGCATGGACTGTTCATGGACGATACGCCGATGATCGTCTGGAGTTCGGGCGTCAACGTGTCGGCCTATTCGAAGGCGGTCCGCGGCTACGAGCCGTGGCCCGGCCGCAAGCCGCGATTCTGGAATGTCGAGGTGATCAGATGATTTCGCTGGCCCGGCGTACGCAGCATCACTGGCCGGACGGCGCGCGCTGCGTCATCGGCCTGACGCTCGACTTCGATGGCACGTCGCTGGAACTGGGGCGAGGACAGTTGCCGTATGGCGCGCGGTCGCACGGCCGCTATTCCGCCAAGTGCGGCATTCCGCGCTTTGTCGATATGTTTGCGCGCCAGAACGTGCCGTGGACCTTCTACGTTTCTGGTTACGATGCGGAGGTGAGCCCCGATCTGGTCCGCAGCATCTCGCGATCCGGCGTCGAGATCGGCTCCCATGGCTATTTTCATGAAGGCTCCGATCCCGGCGATGCCGAGCCCGAATTGCTCGAGCGCACGCACCGGCTACTTACCGAGATCACTGGCGTGGAGCCCAGAGGATGGCGGTCGCCGTCCGGACACAAGACAGCGCGGACGCTGCGTAAATTGCGCGAGCTCGGCTATGTCTATGATTCCAGCGACAAGGATTTCGACCTGCCGTATCTCGCCCGTTACGACGGCGAAGAGCGCAACGACTATGTCTGCCTCCCCAACAACACATCCAGCCTGGACGATTTCCCGTTCTATCGCGTCAGCTATACGCCGCCGTCGGAAGTCCTTACTCACTGGAAACAGGAGTTCGACGCAATCTATGCCGAGGGCGGCTACTTCAATCTCACGGTGCACCCCCGCGTCGGTTACGGCTCGGGCTCGCCGGCGCGCGTCGCGATCGTGGAAAGACTGATCGAATACATCAGGCCGCATGAGGGCGTGCGCTTTGTCGGCATGCTCGAGCTCGCGCAGTGGTGCCTGGCGCGGCCAGCCGAATGGCGGCGCGATTGGAGCGGACAATGACCATGACCGCCATTCCCGTCAGCGTGAGCGTCAATCTCCAGGGCAAGACGGTGGAGCAGCGCCAACTTGGCGAGGATGCGCTGTTCGGCCGGGCTTCCTACGGAAAATACGCCTATGCGGTCGGATGCGAGCGGCTATTCGCGCTGCTCGATCGCCACGGTATCAAGGCGACCGTGTTTGTTCCGGGCGCCGAGGCGGAAGCCAATCCCGATTATATCTCGGCGCTTGCCGGGCGCGGGCATGAGATCGCGGCTCACGGCTGGGCGATGGAGGAGATGGACGCCGACGGCATCGATGAGCGGGCGCTGCTGGCGCGAACGCATGCGACGCTCGAACGCATTGTGGGCCGAGCACCGCGCGGCTTCCGTGCGCCGCATGGGCGGCTTTCTGGACGGACCCTTGGCCATCTCGCCGAACTTGGCTACCGCTATGATGCGAGTTTTCAGGACGACGACGGGCCGTATGCGCTCGATGCCGACGGTGGCGTCGGGATGATCGAGGTGCCGCAGTCGGAAATTCTGATCGACGCCACGCTGTATGCGCAGCGGCAGACCCACGACCGGGTCATGAAAACCTGGCGGGAAGAGATCGAGGCAATGCATCGCGAGCATTGCCTGATTTCACTGACCCTGCATCCGCGCAGCGACTACGGCAGTGCCCGCGCAAGCCGGATTGCCGCCCTCGATCATCTGCTCGCCTGGGTGAGCGGTCTTTCCGGCACCTCATTTATGACCCTGGAACAGATCGCGGAGTCGGCCAGAGCTTAGTTCCGTTGCTCGTTCCATCGTTTGCCGCGCAAAAACTCGCGGGGCGAGACGTCGCCGCGCCGGGCGTTCAGTTGTTCGGCAAGGCCATGCCGGCGGGCTTTGAGCCCCACATGCAGAAACTCGTCGGCTCGAAGCCGAATTGTCGCGGCCGGTGCGTGGCCTCGTCCTCGATCTCGTCGACCCCGACCGAATATTCGAAGATCATGCCGTCGGGTCCCCTGAAGTAGAGGAAGCGTGCGCCCGACGTCGGATGCCGGCCCGGGCCGAACACGATGGGAACGCGGCGCTCACTGAGGAAATAATAGGAGCGCAGCACATCGTCGCTGCTTTCCACCTGATGATTGATGTGCTGGATGCCGGCTTTCGGGGCACGCACAAGCGCGATCGTGTGATGGATCGCATTGACGCGCATCAATGGGATGTCGCCGATACGGTCGCTGACGCGGGCGTTGCACACCTGGGTCCAGAACCGTTCGTCGCGGGCAGGATCGGTCGAATTCAGTCCGATATGGCTGAAGCCGGTAATCCCGGCGTCGCGGCTGGCAAAATAGCGGCGCCCGCTTCGTTCCGGCCGCACCACGAGTTCAATGTGGTTACCGGTCGGATCGCGAAAACCGATAAAGGCTCTCACCTTGCGCTGCTCGGCCTCATGCGGGGAACCCGCGTGGACGGCGTGGCCAAGCGACTCCAGCGTCGAAGCCGCTACCTGCAGGCTGGCCTCGTCCTCGACCTCGAAGCCGACGGTCTGATGATTGGGATCGCCTTCGGAATAGCACAGCGTGTGCGCGCGGGCGTCGGAGCGGAGGTAGAGGTCCTTCTTGCCGCGTTCGGCAATCTGCAGCCCGAGGCAGGTCGTGGCAAAATTCTCGGCGGATTCGAGGTCGGGCGAACCGAGGCGAACGTAGCTCACGTCCTTTAGCTGAATCATGCCGATCTCCTGCGCATCTCCACCGCTGCGCCCAGTTCCGGTACATCTTTGCTTTCGCTGCCCCAGTCGCAGAGCGAGGTAGCGGTGAGCGGGAACTGCCGCGCCAGTCGCGGCTTGCCATCGAACGTGGCCATGCCATTCACATAAGAAAAGATCAGGCCGTCAGGTCCCTCGACATGCAGAAACATCTGGCGCGAGGCCGGTTCGCGGCCCGGGCCCTGAACGACCCTGATCTGGCTTTCCTGCATGAAATAGCTGTTCTGCATGAGCTGATCGAGCGCTTCGACCTCGAATGCCGCGTAGAGAATCCCGTTACGTTTCGATGGATAAAGCGCAACGCGATGATGCAGTCCGTCGATCCTGACATAGGCGATATCGCCGACCCAGTCGCTGACCTCGGCGCCGAGCGCACGCCAGAACGCGAGGTCGCGGACGTGGTCGGTCGTGCGGAGGCCAACGCCGTGAAACGCGACGATGCCGGCATCGCGCGCGGGGAAACAGCGCCGGCCACTTCGGGTCGGCCGGACCACCAGATCAATCCGGTTGCCCGATGCATCCTCGGCCATCAGCGACGATTGCACGTAGCGGCGCCGGCACTCGCCGGCGGTGGCCTCCCTGGCCGTAAAGCCGGCCTCGCGCAATCGCTGGCCGATCTCCCTCAATGCCTCATCGTCCCAGACTTCTATTCCAACGCTTTCGCCATCCGGGGCCTCGTGGCCGAGGCTGACCGTGCGAAAGCGGTCGTCTGAACGAAACGCAATCTCGCCATCCTGATCGGCGACGCGCTGCAGTCCAAAGATGTCGGATACAAAGCGTGCGCTGGCGCTGGGCTCGCTGACGGCCAAGCGGACGTAGCAGACGGAACTGATCAGCGGTGTCGCACGGCCATTGTTCATCGTGTCCGCGCCTTCGGATGCTGGTGCTCGAGGAAAATCTTGATCATCCGCCGCCAGACCGCGAACAGCTCATCGAACCATTTGGGATCATTGTCCCAGAGTGTGCGCAGCGCCATGCCGCGGACGACGCTGAGCGTCAGTGCGACGATGTCGGCTGCAAGCGAGGCCGGTACGCCGCTCGCCGCCAGCGCCTCGGTCCAGGCGGTCTCGACCGGCCGGCGGGCCTTGCGGGAGATGTCGAGGATTTGCTTGCGGACGGCCTGGTCGGTCGAGGTCGACAGCACGATGTCGATCGCCACCATGAAGTGTTCGCTGAAGAAGAATTCGCGGGCGTCCTCGATGACGGCTTCGATCAGGTCGCGCGGCCGGTTGACGGCGGCGGCGCGACGACGGCTTTGGATCTGGGCCTGTTCGAAAACATACTCCAGCGTCGCAACAACGAGCGAATCCTTGGTCGGGAAATGGTGGAGTTGCGCCCCCCGCGACAAGCCCGCCTCGGCGGCGACATCAGCGGTCCGAAAACGGGCATAGCCGCGCCGGCGTATCAGCTCCGATGCAGCCTTCAGGATTCGCGTTCGCGTCTCCTCGGTGCGTTCCGCCTGGGTCCGTCGCCGGGCGGTGCCAAGCGATCGGCGCGCGGTTCTTTGCGGGGCGGGGACACGGTCGGGACGGCTCGCCATTTTCACACCTCGATCTGGACCTGTCCGTCAACGATGGTGACGGGATATGTTTTCAATGCAACCTCGCAGGGCATTCCGATCGGCTCGCCGGTGGTGACGTCGAACGTGCCGAAATGAAAAGTGCATTCCACGATCTTCCCGCTGATGATGCCTTCCTCCGCAAGCGAGGCTTCGCCATGCGTGCACATGTCGGCGGTAGCGTAGATCGTGCCATCGACCCGATAGAGCGCGACATTGGAGCCATCGGGCAGGGGAGCCTGCTTGATTTCGCCTTCGACCACCTCCTCGGCGGCACAAAGAGTTACTGTTTCGGGCATCGCATGGAACCTAGAGCATGGTGCTGCCGCCGTTGACGCTGATGACCTGTCCGGTCACGAACGAGGCTTCGGCGGAAGCGAGATAAGAGACCATGGACGCGACTTCCTCCATTTCGGCCGGACGGCCCATGGGGATGACGCTGACGAACTTGGCGGCGAGTTCTGGGTTGCTCTTTGTGATCGCCATCATCTGCGGTGTGTTCACAGCGCAGGGGGCGACCGTGTTCACGGTTATGCCGTCCCGGGCGAATTCGCGCGCCATGCCGGTGGTGAGGCCGTGAACGCCGCCCTTGGCGGCGTTATAGGCGGCGTGATCCCACAAACCATTGCGGACGGAGTCCGCGCCGAGATTGATGATGCGGCCATATGCCTGCGCGCGCATCCTGGGGACCGCATACCAGGAGCACCACAGGACAGTCCACAGGTTGCGGTCGATCGTGGTCTTCAGCGTTTCCGGCGAATGCTCCGCAAAGGCCTTGATGATGCCGCCGCCGGCATTATTGACGAGAATGTCGAGCCGGCCGAACCGCGCGCTCGCAAGGTTGACGGTCTTCTCGGCTGTATCTTGATTGGCGAGGTCGCCGGCATGGCTCGCGACTTCCGCGCCGAACTCCTTGGCGAGATGCGCGGTAGCCTGCTGCAGTCCGCTCTCGTCGAGATCGGCAAGCACCAGCCTGGCGCCGTCCCTTGCCAGCCGCTCAGCAATCGCAAGACCGATGCCTTTTGCCGCACCGGTGACAATGGCAACATTATCTCTGAGTTTTTTGTCCATGTCCGCCATTTCTTCAGAGAATGATGCTGACGCGACCCTGGGCGCGCAGCCCCTCGCTGTCCAGAAGGCAGCGCTTCTCCTTGATCCGGAACGTGCCGGCGCTGGGCACCAGGCGATAGCGATTGCTGCCGAAATAGGTGTCGGTCACGCCATCCTTGGTGCGATAGGTGATGAATGCCGAGCTGACCTCCAGATCGTCGCCGATCTGCTTTCGGATTCGCACGTTGCTGACGAGATGACGTGTCCTCGAATGCGGGAACTCGGCGTGTGCGGTTCGCTTCATCAGGCGCTTGACCCGTTCGCTGAGCCGGAAGCGGTCATCGGCGACATAGAACAAATTGTTGTCAGGCGAAGCATCGACGGCGAGATCGGTGGCGGGGACATAGTAAATCGCGTCATCCGTGAACAGTTCCAGCCATTCCGGCAGGCGCCATTCGTCGAGCAGTTCGGCTTCCGCAAACAGGAAATCCTCGACTTCCGTGCGAGCTATCGCGTGCATGACTGTTACTCCGTCGCTCATGCCGGCACCCTGAAAACGTGTTCATTCCAGTTCGACCAGAACGCACGCATCTGCAACTCGTCGTCATAGGACGGATTTTCCTTGCCCATGCCCTTTGAAATATCGTTCCACTGCGCTTCGGCGGAGTTGCGAAAGCCGCGCTGACATTGTTCGAGCGCCTCGACGTCGTCGGGCGTCGCAAAGCCGCCGGGCCCGAGAAACTCGAGAAAGTTGAACAGCCGGTACTTCCGCGCCCATTCGGTCTCCTCCCTGGGGGCGAGCGCCCAGGCGCTGATATTCATGAAATCGGGTGCGGCGGGATAATAGGTCCGCACCGTCACCGCCATGATGTCGTTGATTACGAGGTTCGGGAAGATGAACAGGTTGCGATTGAAGGTGGCGATGCGGTCGGCCCGTTCCTTCCCGAACCGGGTGAGCAGGCCGTCATAAAGACGCGAGAGTTCGCGCTTGCCTTCCTCGCCCCAGGAAGGAATCCATTGCGCCACGGGACGGCCCCAGGGCGCCTTGTATTCGAGTACGGCATGGCCTTTGCCGAGATCGCGAGCCGATCCCTCGAACGCGACCTGGGCAAGCGCCCCGGTCGCCGACTTCAGATAGTCCAGATAAGTCGCGTGCGTCGTCAGGGCGTGGTAGCCGTCGATGCTGTTTTCGGTCAGAAGCTTCCAGTTGGCGCGCATCGAATATTCCTGCGTACCGCCGACGATGGTCATCCCGGTTTCGGCCTGGTCGCAGATCACTTCGAGATATTCCCTGACCGGGCCGAGATAGTCCGCGAGGCTTTCGACGCCCTTGTCGAAACAGATGAAATTGAAGTCGCGATAACTTTCGAAGCGCGGAACCTGCTGCATGTTGGAGGGCGAACGCTCCTTGAAATCCTCGGCGTAAGACGTCTCTCCCGGTTGGCTACGCAGCCTTCCGTCGAGCCCAAAGACCCAGCCGTGATAGAAGCACTGGAAGGATTTGGCGCTGCCGTGTTTTTCGCGGCAGACCTGGGCCCCGCGATGCGGGCAGGTGTTCAGCATCGCCTTGAGATTGCCTTTGCTGTCGCGTGCGAAAAGGATGTTTCGGCCGCCCACCTGACGGGTGACGAAATCGCCGGGCTTGGCGAGTTCGGAACTATGGCCGAGATAGAGCCAGCATTTGTCGAATATTCGCGTCCGCTCGGCCTCCAGAATATCGGGGTCGACAAAGGCCTGGCGCGAAACCTTGAAGATCTTTCTGGATTCGTCGACCATGAGCGCGGTGTTCATCCGCTGGAACGCGTTCATTGCTGTCTCTCCCCAAGAGTTCTTTGCCTGTTTTCATTTCAAGGCGGTCCGCAGATCGTAGGCAGGTGACTCCAGATCGGCACGAGCAGGGCGCTTGTTCGCCGCGATCACACGCCGCAGCATGGCCATCTCCTTGGCGGCGTTGACCGACAGCGCACCGACCACATCCGAACCGCGCATCGCGATTACCGAGAACTTTCCCGAACGCGTATCGCCACGAACGATGTGATCGCTGTCGAGCATGTCGCCGGCGACCTGAATGTTCAGGTCGTACTGATCGGTCCAGAACCAGGGCGGGTCGTTATATGCGCTTGCCTCGCCGATCATGTTGGCAGCGACCGATATTGCCTGGTTCTGCGCATTGGCCCAGGTTTCGACCCGGATGGCGCGGCCATGACAGCGGCTCCATTGCAACGCGGCGTCTCCCGCGCAGAACACGCCGGGCGCCGCGGTACGGCCGTTGGCGTCCACCGCGATCCCCGCAGTCGACGGCAACCCAAGGCGATCGGCGACGGTCGGCACCGATTCGACGCCAATGCCGACCAGCACCAGATCGGCGGCGATCTTGCGGCCATCGCGGAGGGTTACGCCATCAGCCGTGGCGCCGCTAACCGTCGTGCCGAAAATGAAGCCGACGCCATGGCTACGGTGCTTTGCCGCGACGAGATCACTGACGATGGACGGAAACGCGCGCGCCAGCAGGCGCTGTTCGCTTTCGATCACGGTGACCGCGCATCCCATCTTTGCCGCCGCACAGGCTGCTTCCAGGCCGATCACGCCGCCACCGACAATCACGATTCGTGACTTGTGCTGGATCGACTTGCGGAGGCGCAGCGCATCCTCGACATTGCGGAGGTATTGAACCTCAAGTCCGCAATTCTCGAGCGCCGCGAAGCGGCGAGGGCGCGTGCCGGTCGCGATCAGCAGGCGGTCGAAAGCGAATGAGCGGCCGTCCGCGGTCGATACGGTCCGGCGATCAGCATCGCAATCGGTTACGGCCGCGCCGGTTTCGAGCCGGACTTTCAACTTGTCGTGCCAGTCACCGGCTTGCTTGATATAGGTGACGGGCGTGTCCGGCTCGTGAAGCATTTCCTTCGAGAGTTGCGGCCGCTCATAGGGCGGGTGCGGTTCTTCGCCGAGCATCGTTATTGCGCCCTGAAAGCCCCTTGCGCGCAGGGCTTCCGCGGCCCGGCCGCCGGCCTGACCCGCACCTGCAATCACGATGTTTTCGATGTGCGCCGACAATTTTCGGATCTCGTCCGTTTAGCTCCCCCGACCGCGATTGTCGCGGCCGACATTTATTCTTCGATTGCAAGCATAATAAAAACAGTCCAACCTGCTTGTAAAGTAAGATCGCGACGGCGTCGGCCGAATGTTTGGCACGGCACGTTTCGGTGCATAACGACAACGAGGAAGCGTTTTGGCCGAGGCTATCGACCTCCATACCCATTTCGTTCCGCGCAGCATCCCGTTGGAAACGGGGCGCAATCCGCTCTGGCCGTCGATCGAGACCAGAGAGAACGATGCTGCCGCGGTCATCGTCGGCGGCAAGGTATTTCGCGTCATCGATTCCAGAAGCTGGGATGCAGAACGCCGGATCGGCGACATGGCGGCTGATGACGTCGACGTGCAGGTCGTCTCGCCGATGCCGGAATTGTTGTCGCACTGGTTTCCGACTGGGGACGCGGATGCACTTTGCCGTCACGTCAATGAGGGGATCGCGGAACTGTGCAGTGCGCACCCCCGGCATTTCATCGGCATCGGCATGGTGCCGATGCAGGATACGGCGCTCGCGGTCAGACGGCTGGAGGAAGTGAGTTCGCTCGGCCTGCGGGGCATCGAGATCGGGACCCACATCAATGGTATCCCGCTCGGCGATGCGCGGCTGCGCGAGGTCTATGCCGCGGCCGAACAGGCCGGCCTGATGGTGATGGTCCACCCGCTGCATCCGCTCGGCCTCGACCGCATGGGCGGACGGCCCGAACTCGCCGCCGTTGCCGCATTCCCGCTGGAAACGGCCTTCGCGGCGGTGTCCCTGATGACGAGCGGCATTGTCGATGCGTTTCCGAAATTGAGGGTCTTGCTCAGCCACGGAGGCGGAGCGCTGCCCTGGATATTGCCGCGCTTGCGGCATGCGAGGGCGATTGGTCCACCTCTGGATAGCCTGTTTTCGTGCGATCCTGGCGAGATGGCGAAGGCATTCTATTACGATACCATCCTCTATGATCGCGCGGCGCTGGACTATCTCGTTACAAAGGTAAGCGAGGAGCGGCTGGTGGTGGGGTCGGACTATCCATTTACCATCAAGCAGGACCGTCCGGCCGAATTCGCGGAAGCAGCGCTGGGCATTGCGCGCGAAACATTCGCTGATAATGCGCGAAACCTGCTCGGCCTCGAAACAAGGTCGATGGCGCGCCGCGCCCGTTGAGAGGGAGGTTGTCCTGGGTACGTGCTATTCCTATCCCCAATTCTGTTCGCTGGGACCGCTGCCGCCGCGCACGCCGGCCCGCCCGGACCCGCAAGTACCGCGCGGCAGCGCGCTCGGCAGATGTGCGCATGGCAAGATAGGCGCGTTCTATTTCTACATGGAAGGTTCGAGCGATGATGCCGCGTTTGGCTTCTGCGATATCGAGGTGTCGGTTCAGCATGTCGGCGAAGGCAAGGTGAGATTGGAACTGTATTGCATTGCCGACGGCTATCAGAGCGAGCGCGGTATCGGCAGGCGACATCCGTTGAAACTGGCGATCCTGGCGAAAGACAAGGTTCTGGCAACGGTGGACTGGCATTTTCCCGACGTGATCTGCGGTCACGCCGATCCCATGCATTTCGCAACGGATCTTGCCAGGGCGGATGATCTCTTCGCCGGCATTGACCGAATTGAACTGGTCGGGACGACAGGTGAATCGGAACCTTGCGGGTAGGTCTGACGTATCAGCATTGGCCGGTGTTTCGGTGGGATCGATAAACCGGATGGACTGCTTGTAATAAAATGTTCTCTTGGATAGTAAACCAGCGTACAAGTAAGAACAAATCGAGGACCGTCTCTCCGGCCAATGGCGGCAACCTGTTGATGTTGAGGAACAAGTCATGCGCGCGTGCCGGACGATCGCGTTCAGCCTGTTCGTTGTATTGCTCGGGATGAACGGGGCCGATGCTGCATCCTATCCGTCGCGGCGGATCAACCTCGTCGTGCCGTTCCCGGCGGGCAGCGCGACCGATGCCGTGACCCGGCGTCTGGCCGAAAGCATCGGGGCTGCCACCAACGCAGCCGTGGTGGTCGAGAACAAGCCGGGTGCCGATGGCAATCTGGCGGCGTTGTCGGTTTTGAAGGCCGAGGCCGACGGATACACGGTGTTCGTGACCACCAACTCGACCCAAGCCGCCAACGTCAATCTATTCAATTCGATGCCCTATGATCCCGCCCGCGATTTCGCGCCGGTTGCCGGGATCATGACCATTCCAATGATGCTGACGGTCAGGGCAGAGTTTCCCGCGCGCAACGTGGCCGAATTCGTCGCGTTGGCAAAGGCGCGCGAGAAGCCGTTGTCATTTGGCAGCGGCAACACGTCGAGCCGGGGTGCGGCCGAACTCTTCCGCTCTCGTGCTGGAATCGGAATGCAGCACGTTCCCTATCGCGGAATGCCCCAGGCCCTGACCGACGTTCTTTCCGGCGAGATCGATTGCGTGTTCGCCGATCCATCCAGCGCGCAAGGCTTGGTGCAGGATGGGCGTTTGCGGGTGTTGGCGGTGACCAGCAGCGAGCGGCTGGCGTCGATGCCGAACGTTCCGACGGTGGCGGAAGCCGGGTTACCCGGATCTGATATGACCGCCTGGGTCGGCGTCTATGTGCGGGCCGGTACGCCGGCCGATGTCATTGCCAGGCTCAATGAGCTTACGACCGCATTCGTCACGCGCGAGGAAACCAAGGCATATCTGGAATCGGTCGGCGCAAAGCCATTTCGCGCGACCCCCGAGGAACTGGAAGCATTTCAGGCGGCGGACACCAAGCGTTGGGCCGAGATCGTTGCGATCGCGAAGATCGAGAAGAAATGATCCTTCGGCCATCGATGCCGGCGTATCTGAACGTTACGCGTCTCAAGCCGCCCGTCGTCGCTTGCGGGTCTTGGCGCGTGGCGCTTCCGTCTCCTCGCTCTCCTTCTGACCCTCCGGCAGCGTACCATCGGACATGGCGAGCAGATTGTGCTTCATGGCCAGCAGCGCATCCGATGCGCCTTCAAGCTGCTTGCGGTCGATCCCGTTGACGATCATGGCGTTGAACTTGTCGGTTTCCTTGCGAAGTTTTTCGAGGAAACCGCGGGCCTGCTTGGTGACGTAGACGCGCTTGACGCGCCGATCGACGGGATCGGCCTGACGGATCACGAAGCCGGAAGATTCCAGGCGGTCGATCAGCGCCCCCACGGCAACCTTTCCGACGTCGAGCTCGTTGGCGAGCTGGGTCTGGGGCAGGCCGTCCTTGCGCGAAATGAACGCGAGTACCCACCATTGCGAGCGGGTGATTCCGAGCGGCGCCAGGGCGCGGTCGAACATCATCCTCCTGAGCCGCGACACGTCGTGGATGAGATATCCTAGCCGGAGATCCCAATCGGGCTGATCAACCATGATGTTTCCCTTGAAGCGAGTCGGGGCGGATCTTCAACTAATACCATACACCAGCGTATTTTAAAGGGCATATCGCGATTTCCGGCGCGAACTGAAGCTTTTTCCAGCCAGCCGTTAATCGGTTTACAAAATAAGTACGCTAGTGTATGAATTGTGATGCCGGTTCTGGCCGGAAATCGCGAAGCGCGATCAAAATCGCGCCGCAGGGAAGGAAGACCACCATGTTCGACGCCGCCGTGCTTCAAGGCAAGCGCATCCTGGTCACGGGCGGAGGCACCGGGCTTGGCAAGGAAATGGCGGTGGGGTTCGCGGCCCACGGCGCGCATGTCTACATTTGCGGGCGGCGCAAGGAGGTGTTGGATCTCGCGGTAGCCGAGATCCGCGAACGATCGCGCGGGCAAGCCGACGCCTTGATCGCCAACGTCCGCGATCCTGATAGCATCGAGGCGATGATGTCGGCAATATGGGCGGACGGTCCGCTCACCGGCCTCGTCAACAATGCGGGCGCCAATTTCCTGGCACCGACCGAGAGCCTGTCGCCGCGAGGCTACGAGGCGATCCGGTCGACGGTGATGGACGGTTCGTTTTACGCGTCCGTTGCCTGCGGCAAGCGGTGGATTGCTGCGGGGCTGCCCGGCGTCATCATCAGCAATCTCGTCACCTGGGTCTGGACCGGATCGGCCTACGTGGTGCCGGCGGCGATGGCGAAAGCGGCGGTGCACGCCATGACCATGTCGCTGGCGGTCGAGTGGGGTCCCAAGGGCATTCGCGTCAATGCGATCGCGCCGGGTCCGTTTCCGACCGAAGGCGCGTGGGACAAGCTCAATCCGTTGGCGGAAACCGGCGTCGGCGCGACGCAGGCGGACGAGGTTCCGTTGCGTCGTTTCGGCAAGATGGATGAATTGCGCAATCTCCTGATCTTTCTGATGTCGGATGGCTGCAGCTACATCACCGGCGACACGATCAGCATCGACGGCGGCCATCATCTGGCGGCGCCCAGCACTTTCGCGGGCCTGGCAAAACTGTCGCCGGCCGACTGGCAGCGTGCCCGCGAGGCCATTCAGGCCTCGGTGCGGAAGGAAAAGGAAACGCGGTCGATCTGACGCGTGAGCGACAAAATTGGCTTGCGGCACGAGGAGAGAGGCACCCATGGATCTCGCGATGTCGACCAAGAGCTTTGATTGCACCATCGACGCCGGCCTTGCCCACATCGTTCTCAATCAGCCAGACCGCGGCAATCCGATTGATGGGGAGTTCTGCCGCGAATTCAGCCTGTGCGTTGCCGAACTCAGCGAACGGGCCGACGTGCGGTCGGTCCTGCTGTCGGCGCGAGGCCGTCTGTTCAGCGTCGGCGGCGACCTGACCTCGCTGGTCAAGCAGGGGGACGCGCTGCCCAGAACGATCAAGGCGTGGACAGCCGATCTTCATGCCGCGATTGCGCGAATGGTTCGGATGCGGGCGCCTGTCGTCGCCGCCGTGCACGGCAATGTCGCCGGTGGAAGCGTGTCGCTGATGGCGGCTGCGGACCTGGTTGTCACTGCGGAATCTGCGCGCATCTCGTCGGCTTTCTCAAAGATCGGGTTCAGCCCGGACAGCGGCTCCACCACCACGGTCACGCGCCGGATCGGCGTGGCGCGCGCGAGACGATTTTTCCTGCTGGCCGAGACGCTGGACGCCAGCACAGCCCTGTCGCTCGGCCTCGTCGACATCGTCGTTCCCGATGGCGACGTGCAGCGCGAGGCAGAACGAATAGCGCGGGAACTGGCGGCGGGTCCGACCGAAGCCTATGGCGCGATCAAACGCCTGTTTTCGCAGACGCTGGACCGGTCGCTCGAAAGCCAGTTGGAGGAGGAGGCGCAAACGCTCGCCGCCATTGCGCGGACGGCCGACGCGCGCGAAGGCGTCAAGTCATTCGTCGAAAAGCGAAAGCCCGTATTCACCGGGCGATGAAGTCAGCGCCAGGCCCCATCGGGACGCGACAATCTTGCCCAGTTGCAAGCTATCGTAATCCAGAATAAGGTACACTAGTGAACTAAATCAATCCGAACATAGAATTCGGAAGAATCCGCCGCAGGAGGGAAAGATGACCGCAGCCGCCGCCAAGCGAGATGTTTCTCCCGCCAGTTTCCGCGACGCCGGATACTGGCTCGACAAGACCGTTGATCAGCTTCTTACCGAGGCGGTGGCCAGGACGCCTGACAAGGTGTCGATCGTCGCCGACCGGGCAGATCGCGGGCAGGCGCTTCGTCTGACCTACAAGGAGCTCGAAAGGCGCGCCAACTGCGCCGCCACCTCGCTGCTGCAACTCGGCGTCGGGCGCGGCGACATTGTGACGGTGCAACTCCCGAACTGGTGGGAATTCGTCGTCACTGCCTTCGCCTGCAGCAAGATCGGCGCCGTGATGAATCCGGTGATGCCGATCCTGCGCGAGCGCGAACTGGTCTACATCCTGAATTTCTGCAAGGCCAAGGTCTTCATCGTTCCGAAGACCTACCGCGGATTCGACTACGCGGCGATGGCGCAGGGGATGCGCGGCGATCTGCCCGATCTCCAGCACGTGATCGTCGTCGATGGCGACGGACCTGACAGTTTCGAGCGAGCGCTGCTGGCGTCCGATCCCGCAAAACTTCCCTCAGGGCTGGCTCCGGATGACATGGCTGTCCTGATGTTCACCTCGGGCACGACAGGCGAGCCGAAGGGCGTCATGCACACGTCGAACTCGCTCGTTGCCTGCTGCAAGGCGCTGACGGGCAGGTTCGGTCTCGATTCCAGCGATGTCATGCTGGTGGCCTCGCCGGTGGGCCACATGACGGGATATGCCGCGATCGTTCTGCTCTCGGTCTATCTTGGCGGCACGATGGTCCTTCAGGACGTGTGGGAGGCCAAGCACGGCGTCGGCCTGATGGCGAGTGAAGGCGTTACCTATACCGCCGCCTCGACGCCGTTCCTGAGCGACATCTGCGAGGCCGTGAAGGCGGGCGCTCCTCATCCGAAGGATCTGCGCTCGTTCCTGTGCGGCGGCGCGCCGATCCCTTCCGTGCTGATCGAACGGGCGGCCAATGAACTCGGTCTAAAAGTCTGTTCGCTCTGGGGCATGACCGAGATTCTGTCGGGCACGCTCACCGAACCTTCGCGGGCAGGAGAAAAGTCGGCGACCACAGACGGTCGGGCGCAGGATGGGATGGAAGTCCGGATTGTCGATCTCGACGGCAAGCCGGTGCCCGCCGGTCAGTCGGGCCGGTTGCTCGTTCGCGGCGCCCAGATGTTCAAGGGCTACTACAAGCGGCCGGAGCTCCAGACATTTGACGGCGAGGGATGGTTCGATTCCGGTGACCTCGCCTACATGGACGAGGATGGCTACATCCGCATCTCGGGCCGGGTGAAGGACATCCTGATCAGAGGCGGCGAAAACGTGCCGGTCGTCGAGGTCGAGAACCTGCTCTACAAGCATCCTGCCGTGGCCGCAGTCGCCGTCGTTGGTTTTCCGGATGCGCGGCTCGGCGAGCGGGGTTGCGCGTTCATCGTCCCGCGATCGGGCAGCACGATCGATCTGGCCTCGGTGCAGTCTTATTTGGGCGAGTGCAAAATGGCGAAGCAGTTCTGGCCGGAGCGCGTCGAGGTCGTCGCGGACCTTCCTCGCACCGCCAGCGGCAAAATCCAGAAGTTCAAGCTGAAGGAAATCGCTGCGGCGTTTGCCGAAACGAAGTAGCGCAGAGGCGGCATCCGTCCCGGTTATTGATCGCTGTAGGTCGGATCCCGCCGCTCGCGAAATGCCGCGACCGCTTCCGCGTGATCATTCGTCTCCAGCAGGATCACCTGCTGCCGGTCTTCCATCATGAGGGCCGCATCCAGACTTGGGGCGTCGATGAGGACGTTGAGCGCCTGCTTTGTGAGCCGCAGTCCCATCGGCGAGACGCGCAGCATTTCGGAGGCGAATTCCATTCCCTTGGCCAGCAGTTCATCGGCGGGAACGATATCGCTGAAGAGCCCGATCGCCTTGGCGCGCTCGGCCCTGAGGAAGCGGCCCGTAAGCAACAGTTCGGAGGTGACGGAAAGGCCTACCAGGCGGGGCAGGAGATAGCCTGAACCCATATCGCAGCCACCAACGCCGATGCGGATATAGGCGGCATTCATCCGCGCATCCGGCGCGGCAAAGCGGACGTCGCAGGCCAGCAGGAAAGAAAAGCCGGCGCCGCACGCGGCACCATGGACAAGCCCGATGATCGGCTGCGGGCAGGATCGCATCAAGCGGATCACGCCGGAATAGTTTTGCTGCATCCTGAGCTGGCGCTGCGGCCGTCCCTTGCCGGGTGCGGCAAACGCATCCGAGCCGAGTTCGGCGCCGGCGGAAAATTGCGGTCCGTTGCCGCGCAGGATCACGACGCGCGTCGTCGGCCGGCCGTGGAGACCGGCGAAATAGCCGGTCAGATCCTCGATCATTTCCGGTGAGACGGCGTTGAGCTGGTCGGGGCGGTTCAAGGTCAGGATCTCGATCGCGCCGCGGGTTTCCAGGGTAATCGTGTTCGGTTGCGTCACGGGCGATCTCCCATCGTTCATTGTCTTTGATGATAGATAGTAATATAGTGTACCATAATCGGGCGCAATGCTCGCAGGAGCATCCAGCGGGCTCGCAACAGGGCCGCAAGATAGCGACAAGACGTCAGGGAGACGAGACCATGCCATATCAGTCCGTGTTCAGGCCGGACCTGTTCAAGGGTCAGACGATCATCGTGACCGGCGGAGGCAGCGGAATCGGTCGCTGCACGGCCCATGAGCTTGCCGCCCTCGGCGCGAACGTGGCGATCCTGGGCCGAACGATAGAAAAGCTCAACGAGGTACAGCGGGAGATCGAGGAGGATGGGGGGCAGGTGATGAGCCACGCCTGCGACATCCGCGATGACGCGATGGTCGTGACCGCCATCGAAGCGGTGCTCGCGAAATACGGGCGCATCGACGGCCTCGTCAACAACGCCGGCGGTCAGTTTCGTGCGCCGCTGAAGGCGATCTCCACCAAGGGATTCGAGGCCGTCGTGCGCAACAATCTGACGGGCGGTTTCATCTTCATGCGCGAGGTCTATAACCGCTGGATGGAAGCCAATGGCGGCGCGATCGTGAACATCATCGCCGACATCTGGCACGGCTGGCCGGAGTTCGGCCACTCGGCGGCTGCCCGTGGCGGCATGCTGACGCTGACTGAAACGGCGGCCTGCGAGTGGTCGGGATCGGGCGTGCGCGTCAACGCGGTGGCGCCTGGCGGCATTGTGTCGAGCGGCTTCGATACCTACACGCCGGAGATGCAGGCGAAACTGCACGATTTCACCGAGCGCGTGCCGCTGCAGCGGTTTGGAACCGAAGCGGAAATATCCGCCGCCATTATCTTCCTGCTTTCGCCGGCGGGCGCCTATGTCACCGGCTCCTGCCTTCGCGTCGACGGCGGCACGCCGAATGCACGAACCACCTGGAAGCTGGAGCCACACAGCCGCAGCGTGCCGTTTGAAGGCTTTCATCGCGCCACACTGCCCGAGGTGATGAGGCGGAAAGCCAGCGCGTAACCGACCGTCGCCTAGTCGACGGCAATGATCAGCTTGCCGTGGTTCTCTCCGCGGTAAAGCCGGGCAATGGCGCCGGGAGCGTGTTCGAGCCCCGACAGGATCTCCTCATCGTGGACGATCTTGCCGTCGAGTGCGAACTGCGTCAGGTGCGTTGCCGCTTCCTCGAACTCGGCGATGTGGTCAAAGATAATGAAGCCCGACCATCGCAGGCGACGGGTGAGAACTTCCCGTTCAGGACGGGGCCCTGTGGGAACAGGCGTCCAGGAGGCGTTCGCGGCCGTGCCGCACTGGATGATCCTTCCGCGCAGCCGCATCGAGCGGATCGCCGCATCGGCGATTGGCCCGCCGGTGTTGTCGAAGAAGATGTCGTTGCCGTCAGGGCATGCCTCGCGGATCGCGCCGGCAAGATCGGTGGTGTCGCGATAATTGATCATCTGCCGATAGCCGTAGCGCGCTTGCGCCAGCGCTGCCTTTTCGGCTGAACTGGTCAGCCCGACGGCATGGCAACCGGCTATCCGTGCGAGTTGTCCGACAAAACTTCCGACGCTGCCGGCCGCCGTCGAGACCAGCACGTGTTCGCCGGGCTTGGGATCGCCGAGCCGGTGCAGCGCCAGGTAGGCCGTGAGACCGTTGATGCCGAGCAGGCCCAGATTGGCGCTCAGCGGCAATGCCGAGGGTGTTACGCGGCGCAGCACGGCCTGTGGCGTGGCGACACAGTACGTCTGCCAGCCGAACCAGCCATAGACGAACTCGCCCGCGTGAAACTCAGCGGCATTGCTCTCGAGAATTTCGCCGACGGCGAGCGCACGCATGGGCGAGTTGAGCGGCACCGGCGCGCTGTAGTTCCCTTCATCATTAGCCCATCCGCGTTGGGCCGGATCGACTGAGAGGTAGCGGTTCCTGACCAGGATCTCGCTCTTGCCGGGCGCGGGCATCGGTTCCTTAGCCAGCGCAAAATGCTCGGCTTGTGGTATTCCCCGCGGCCGCGAAACCAGCCGCACCTGTCGGTTCACGATAGCGCCCATGGTCAATCCTCCCAATTCGTACACTTGTGTACGATATCGCAATACGATAGAAAACGCCTCGAAGACAAGAAAGCGTTGCGGCGCAGGCCGTCTTATTCACCCCCGGGATCAAGCAAGAGGCAACAAATGGCGGGGCTCTTCTTCGAACAATTTTCGGTCGGACAGACATTCTCCCATGAAATCCGGCGTACCGTGACCGATATGGACAACATCCTGTTCTCGTCGCTGACCTACAACCCTGCGGCCGTGCATATCGATCACGAATACGCCAAGGGCACCGAGTTCG
Source organism: Bradyrhizobium jicamae (assembly GCF_001440395.1). GTDB lineage: Bacteria > Pseudomonadota > Alphaproteobacteria > Rhizobiales > Xanthobacteraceae > Bradyrhizobium > Bradyrhizobium jicamae. The sequence goes on from NZ_LLXZ01000049.1 coordinate 20,859, forward strand.
GAAAGCCGCTGATGAATTCGATCTTCACGCTCGGCCTGGTCATCGGGCTGTCGGTTCAGGACACGACGTTGGGAACCACCGTCGGCAATCTGGGAATGGAAGACACGAAGTTTCCGCGCCCGGTATTCGGCGGAGATACGCTGCGGGCCGAGACCAAGGTCGTATCATTGCGCGAAAGCAAGTCGCGTCCGACGCAGGGCATCGTGACCTTCGAGCATCGCGGGTTCAATCAGCGCGATGAGGAAGTGATCTACTGCCGCAGGAACGCTCTGATGATGAGGCAACCCAAATGAGACTGCGCTCCCTTCTGTTCGTGCCGGCCGACAGCGAACGGAAATACGTCAAGGCCACCGGCGTCGGCGCGGACGCGCTGATCCTTGACCTGGAGGACTCGGTTGCGCCGGGCCGAAAGGCCTTTGCCCGTGATGCCGTCAAGGCGCTTCTGGGGGAGGCGGAGAGGGACTGGTCGTTCCTGGTTCGGATCAATCCGTTCGGCACCGGCCTTACGCTGGAAGATCTGGCGGCGGTGGTGCGTCCGGGCCTCGACGGCCTTCTCATTCCCAAGGTCAACGGCATCGAGGATGTCGATCTCGTCTCGCACTATGTCGACGTGCTGGAGGTGGCCACGGGCATGACGCCCGGCCACGTGAAGCTATTGGTCGTCGCCACCGAAACGCCTGCCGCCATGATTGGTTTCAACGGCTATTCGCGCAAGAACAAGCGTCTGGTGGCGATGACCTGGGGCGCGGAAGATCTGGGCGCGGCGCTGGGCGCGCTCACCAACAAGGAAGCGGATGGAAGCTGGACGTTTCCTTACCAGGTGGCGCGGACACAATGCCTGTTCGCGGCGGGCGCCGCGGACGCGGCGGCGCTCGAAACGCTGTATGCTGATTTCAAGGATCAGACCGGACTTGCGGAAAGCTGCAGGATCGCGCGGCGTGACGGATTTGTCGGCCGGATCGCGATCCATCCCGATCAGGTCGCGACCATCAACACCTGCTTCACGCCGTCGGAATCCGACCTCGAACACGCGCGCCGTGTCGTCGCCGCATTCGCTGCCAATCCCGAGATCGGAACGGTCGGGATCGACGGCAAGATGTACGACATGCCGCATCTGACCGCCGCGCGTCGAACGCTGGCTTCCGTCGGGGAGGGAGGTTTCAATGGATAAATCGTTCTCCAATCAGCGCGACGTGCCGGAAGATCATGCCGCCATTCGCGACGGCGTTCGCGCCGTCGTCACCCGCTTCGACGATGAGTACTGGCTGGCGCGCGACGAGGACGGGGAGTTTCCCCGCGAATTTCACCGCGCGATGGCCGATGCCGGCTGGCTCGGCATCACCATGCCGGAGGAGTATGGCGGTTCCGGCCTTGGCGTGACCGAAGCCGCCATCATGATGCATGAGGTGGCAAGCCATGGTGGCGGCATGACGTCGTCGTCCGCCGTGCATATCAACCTGTTTGGCCCGCATCCGATCGTCGTGAAGGGAACGGATGAGCAGAAGCGGCGCTGGGTTCCGCGGCTGGTTTCAGGCGAAGACCAATGCTGCTTCGGCTTCACCGAACCGGATGCCGGGCTGAACACCACGCGCATCAAGACCTTTGCCGAAAAAGTGCCCGGCGGCTACCGCGTCCACGGACAGAAGGTCTGGACCTCGACCGCACAGGTCGCCAACAAGATCATGCTGCTGACGCGGACCACCAAGTTCGAGGACTGCAAGCGGCCGACCGACGGCATCACCATCTTCTACACCGACCTCGATCGTTCGAAGATCGAGGTCCGCCGCATTCCGAAGATGGGCCGCAAGGCGGTGGACTCCAACGCTATCTTCATCGATGGGCTGTTCATTCCGGAAGCGGACCGGATCGGTGAGGAGGGAAAGGGTTTTTCCTACATCCTTCACAGCCTCAATCCCGAGCGGATCCTGATCGCGGTCGAGGCGATCGGGATCGGGCAGGATGCGTTGCGTCGGGCGACACGCTACGCCCGGGAGCGCATCGTGTTCGATCGTCCGATCGGTCAGAACCAGGGCATACAGCATCCGCTGGCGGAGCGCTGGATGTATCTGGAGGCGGCATGGCAGATGGCGACGCGTGCCGCCTGGCTCTACGACAACGGCAGGCCGTGCGGCGCCGAGGCCAACAGCGCGAAGTTTCTGGGCGCCCGCGCCGGTCACGATGCGGCCTGGCAGGCCATCATGACCCATGGCGGCTTCGGCTACGCCAAGGAGTATCACGTCGAGCGGCTGTTTCGTGAGGTCGCGATTACACGGCTTGCGCCGATCACCGAACAGCTGATCCTGAGCTTTATCGCGGAGAAGGTGCTCGACTTGCCGAAGAGCTATTGATCGGCTGCCCCGTCAGAGGTTGCGCGAAATCAGCTCGCGCATGATCTCCGACGTCCCGCCATAAATGCGCAGCACCCGCGCATCGGCAAACAGGCGGCAGATCTCGTATTCGCGCATGAAACCGTACCCGCCGAAGAACTGCAGGCACTGATCGACGAGGCGGCCATGCATCTCGGTGGTCCACAGTTTTGCGGTCGAAGCCGCATAGGTCGTGAGTTCGCCGCGGACGTGGTCGCGAAGGCACTGGTCGACATAGGCCCATCCGACCGCAAGATCGGCCTTCAAATCGGCCAGCCTGAACCGCGTATTCTGGAACGTTCCGATCGGCTGTCCGAACGCCTTGCGCTCTCCGACATAATCCTTGGTGATGTCGAACGCCTTCTGCGCGGCCGCGATCGAGTGCAGGGCGATGGTCAACCGCTCCTGCGGCAGCTCGCTCATCAGCGCGGCCATGGCGCCGCCCTCAGAGCCGAGCACGTTTTCGATGGGAACGCGGACCTGATCGAAGAACAGTTCCGACGTATCGGAGGAGAGATGGCCGAGCTTGTCGAGGTTGCGGCCGTGCCGGAAGCCGGCGCGCTCGGTCTCGACCAGCACGAGGCTCATGCCGCGCGATCCGCCGTCCGGGTTGGTTCTGACAACCAAGATGACGAGGTCGCACATCTGGCCGTTCGAGATGAAGGTTTTCTGGCCGGAGATGACGTATTCGTCGCCTTCGCGGACGGCGCGCGTGCGAATGCCCTGCAAGTCGCTGCCGGTACCGGGCTCGGTCATCGCGATGGCGCAGACGGTCTCGCCGGCGACCATGCGCGGCAGCCATTTCTTCTTCTGCTCCTCGGTGCCGTAATGCAGCAGATAGCCGCAGCAGACGTCGCTGTGCACTGAAAAGTCGGTCGCCGGTCCTGCAAAGCCGGAATAGGCGAGCTCTTCGATGACTACGGCGTTGTGACGGAAATCGCCGCCGATCCCGCCATACTGCTCCGGCACCTGGGGGCAGAGCAGGCCGGCTTCGCCGGCTGCCGGCCACAGGGCGCGGTCGATAATCCCTGCCTTTTCCCATTCCTGAAAGTGCGGCTGTATGTTCGCCGCGGCAAAGCGGCGGACGCTTTCGCGCAACAGGGCGTGCTCTTCGTCGAATACCGGGCGGTTTTGCAGCATGTCCGTCGTGCCGTAGGTTGAAGCTAGAAGGCGACCTTGTCGCCGCCCTTGAGCTGGAGAATTTCCCTTGCCTCGTCCGGGCTGGCGACCTCGAGCCCGAGGCCCTCGATGATCTTTCGGAGTTGCGTCACCTGTTCGGCATTGGTCTGGGCGAGGCGGCCCGCGCCGATCCATAGGCTGTCTTCAAGCCCGACCCGAACGTTGCCGCCCATTGAGGCCGCCATCGCAGCGACCTGCATCTGGGCGCGGCCGGCGCCGAGAACCGACCAGCGGTAGTTGTCGCCGAACAGTCGGTCGGCCGTTCGCTTCATGTGCATCACGTCATCCGCGTGCGAGCCGATTCCGCCGAGGAGCCCGAAGCAGGTCTGGATGAACAGCGGTGCCTTGACGAGGCCTTCGGTCCAGAAATAGTGCAGGTTATAGAGGTGGCTGGTGTCGTAGCATTCGAATTCGTAGCGCGCGCCTGAGCCGTTCAGCGTCTCCAGCGCGTAGCGGATATCCTTGAAGGAGTTTCGGAAGACGAGATCGTGGGAGCCCTCGAGCATCTGCGGCTCCCAGTCGTGCTTGAACGACTTGTAGCGCTTCAGCATCGGGAACAGGCCGAAATTCATCGATCCCATATTGAGGCTTGCGACTTCCGGCTTCCAAGTGGCGGCCGGCCGCACGCGCTCTTCGACGGTCATGTAGGGCGATCCGCCGGTCGTCAGGTTCACGACGACGTTCGAACTCTGCTTGATGACGCGCAGGAACGGTTCGAACGCCTCCGGCGATTGATCCGGTCGCCCATCGGCCGGATTGCGCGCATGGAGATGAACGATCGCGGCCCCCGCTGCCGCCGCGCCGAGCGCGGACTCGGCGATCTCGGCAGGCGTCACCGGCAAATGTGGCGACATCGAGGGCGTGTGGATCGATCCGGTAACCGCGCAGGAAATGATGACCTTGTGCGATGCCATGATCCCTCTTTCAGCTTGCGATTCCGACGTGACCGACGGCGGCCGTCAGGACACGAACTTGTGGAAGTCCGGTTCGCGCTTCTCATTGAACGCCGAGACGCCTTCCTTTGATTCAGCAGTGTCGTAGAACATTTTCACCGCGTGAAGGGCGAAGTTGCTGATACCGCGGATGTTGTCCGAATCGGCGTTGAAGGACCGTTTCGCCAGCGCGATCGCGGTCGGCGACCGCTGCGCCAGCTTGTCGGTCCAGTCCTTGACCGCAGCGTCGAGCTGCGCCGCGGGGACCACCTTGTTGACCAGGCCCATTTCGCGAGCCTGCTCGGCGGTGTAGCGATCGTTGATGAACCAGATCTCGCGGGCTTTCTTGTCGCCGACATGGCGGGCAAGAAAGGCCGTACCCCAGCCGGCGTCGACCGATCCGACTTTCGGGCCGACCTGTCCGAACTGGGCGGTGTCGGCTGCGATGGTGAGGTCGCAGAGCGTGGCGAGCACATTGCCGCCGCCGATGGCGAAACCATTGACGCGGGCGATCACCGGTTTGGGAACATCGCGGATCAGGCCCTGCAGTTCATCGATCGGCAGCCCAACCACACCGCGACCGTCATACTGGCCCTCATGCGCCGATTGATCGCCGCCGGTGCAGAAAGCCTTTTCGCCGGCGCCGGTCAGGACGATGCTTGCGACCTGCCGATCATTGGCGGCGAGGTGGAAAGCCTGGATCAGTTCTTCCAATGTCTGCCCGCGGAACGCGTTGTAGACTTTCGGGCGGTTGATGATGATCCACGACGCGCGGTCGCGAACTTCGTAGATGACGTCGGTAAACTGCTTGGGATCGGTCATGGCGTTTCCTCGCGTGGCTTAGATCATGTTCATTCCACCGGAGACGGAAATGGTCTGTCCGGTGATGTATTTTCCATCGTCAGAGGCGAGCATGGCAACGATCCCGCCATAGTCCTCGGGCTCGCCCATACGCCGCAGCGGAATTCCCCTGACCATCGCATCCTTCCACTTCACGGCCTGTTCGCCCTCGCCAAGGACGGTGGCCATCATCGGTGTGTTGGTCGGGCCCGGGCAGATGGCGTTGAGCAGGACGTTCTTGCGCGCGAGTTCGCGGGCCAGCGATTTGGTGAAGGAGATCAGCCCGCCCTTGCAGGCGGAGTAAACGGCTTCGTCGCTGGTGCCGACCCGCGCCGCATCGGAGGCGATGTTGACAATTCGTCCGCCGCCGCGTTCGGCCATCAGGGGCGCAACCGCCTTGTGGGTGTTGAGCGGACCATAAAGGTTGATGCGGATGATCTTGTCCCAGAGATCCCTGTCGGTCTTCAGGAATGGCATCGGCCGGTCCCAGCCGGCATTGTTGACCAGCAGCCAGATCGGGCCGAGTTCGGCTTCCACCCTGGCCACGGCATCGCCGACGGAGGCGGCATCTCCGACATCCACCGCATAAGTCTTGATGATCGCCTGCGGCGCGAGTTTTGCGGTTTCTTCACCGGCTTGCGGGTTGATGTCGAACACTGCGACCTTGCAGCCTTCCTCGGCGAGGCGCAGCGTCAGCCCACGGCCGATTCCTTGTCCGCCGCCGGTAACGACGGCTACTTTTCCAGATAGGCCCTTCAACGCAAACCTCCCTTGTCGTTTGTCATTGTTGTTGGCGCGCGCGGTCCGATCAAGCCGGAATATGATGCTGCCGGTACTGCTGCGCGCGCGGCGTTCAGCTCACGAGACCGCGCCGTTCTTCTGCAGCGCGAATCCGTGTTGCGAATACATCTGCCGCGCGATGATCGTCTTCATGATCTCGATCGAACCTCCGGCGATTTTTACGATCCTTGCATCCGCATAGGCCCGCGCAATCGGATATTCCCACATGTATCCCCAGCCGCCGAATAGCTGCAGGCATTCGTCCACCGTTTCGCAGTGAAGCTCGGAGGTGAACATCTTTGCCATCGCGGCGTCCACGGGATCGAGCTTGCCTTCCATGAACAGCGAGATGCATTTGTCGGTAAAGACGCGTGCGACGGCCGCCTTGGTCCTGAGATCGGCCAGCTTGAACTGGGTGTTCTGGAAATCGGCAATCTTCTGACCAAACGCGCTGCGCTCGGCAGTATATTGCAACGTCCAGTCGATCACCGTCTCGGTGACGGTTGCCGAACGGATCGCCTGAGCGAGGCGCTCCTGCGACAGCTTGGTCATCATCTGGGCAAATCCCTTGCCCTCCTTGCCCAGCAGGTTGCTTGCGGGAATGCGGACATTGTCGAAGAACAGTTCCGACGTATCCTGCGCCTTCATGCCGAGCTTCTCCAGATTCCGGCCGCGCTTGAAGCCGGGCCGGTCGCTCTCGACGATGAATAGCGTAACTCCCTTTGCCCCGGCATGGCTGTCGGTCTTGGTCGCCAGCACGACGAAGTCGCAAAGCTGACCGTTGGAAATGAAGACCTTCTGGCCGTTGATGACGAAATCGTCGCCGTCGCGGGTAGCGCGGGTCCGGATCGCCTTGAGGTCGCTGCCGGCATGAGGCTCGGTCATCCCGAGCGATCCGATTGCTTCGCCCGACACCATCCTGGGCAGCCATTTGCGCTTTTGTTCCTGAGTGCCGAAGGACAGTAGATACGTCGCGACCAGATCGGTATGGATCAGAAAGCCGGGGCCGCTGGCGCCCGATCGCCATAACTCCTCGAAGACGACGACGTCGAAGAGGTAATCGAGTCCCATCCCGCCATATTCCTCGGGCACCGTGCAGCATAGCAGGCCGGCTGCGCCTGCCTTCAGCCACAGCTCGCGCGGAACGATGCCGTCCTCTTCCCATTTGGCGTGGAAGGGGACGATCTCGCGATCGACGAAGCGCCGGACCGTTTCCCGGAAAATTTCATGCTCTTCGCGAAAGATCGTGCGCTCGATCATTGTCAAAACGCGTCCTGTCTGATTTAGTTTGCTAGTGTACCATCTTCGAGATGGGTATACAATGCAAGACTTGGGCAGTGCAAGTCCGATAGTACACCAACGAACGGTAACTCAAGCAATGAGGGAGCGATGCCGGGAACGCCGGAGCTGAAGCAATTTCGGACCGAACGGTCACCGAACGGGGTGCTCCACCTGATCTTCGACATGCCCGGCCGCTCGATGAACGTGTTCTCGAACGCGGCGATCGAGGAACTCGGCCGGTTTGCCGACTGGCTGCCGCAGAGCGATGTGGCGGGCGTCGTCATCCGCTCCGGCAAGTCCTCGGCATTCTGCGCCGGCGCCGATCTGGCCGAGTTGGAGACCGCCTACGATATGATCATGGCGGCGCCCGCGGCCGAACGCGACCGCGTTGCGTTCGATCACTTCTTCCGGCTGAGCCAGGGATTGCGCAAGCTGGAAACCGCGGGCAAGCCTGTGGCGGTAGCGATCGCGGGACTGGCGCTGGGTGGCGGCGCCGAATTCGCGCTTGCGGCGCATTACCGGGTCATCACCGATCAGCCGCAGAGCATGTTTGGCCTGCCCGAGTCGCTGGTGGGATTGTTGCCGGGAGGGGGAGGAACCCAACGTCTTCCGCGCCTGATCGGCGTCGAGGCGGCACTGCCGGTTCTGCTCGACGGTGCCAGGATCGGCGGATCGGCGGCGACCGCGGCCGGTCTCGCCGACGCTTTGGTGGCGCCGGGCGAGGAGGTGGCGGCTGCGGAACGCTGGGTACTGTCGCGCCCGCCGGCCGCACAGCCATGGGACCGCCCCGACTGGCGTCCAAGGGATGCGGAACGCTTCGCGGCGCAGATCGGACAACGGCGGGCCAGCGTTCTGGCCGACACGCTGGGACACTATCCGGCGCCGCTCGCCATTCTCGACTGCGTCGAACAGGGATTTTCGCAACGCTTCGACGATGCGATCCGGACCGAGATGAACATCTTTGCGAAGCTGATCCAGCGACGCGAGCCCCGCAACATGATCCGGACGTTGTTCCTTGGAAGGCTCGACTACGAGCGGATGAAAAAGAACGGCATGAACCCCAAGGTCGTCGATGCCGTTGCAGCGATCTCGCGCGTACTGGCGGTCCAATCGGAGCGGGGTGAAGAACTCGCCCAATCCTTTGCGCGGGCGGGATTTCGCATCGACCAGGCGCAGAAGCCTGTCTTTGATGGTCGGATCTCCGGTGCAAGCTATTGGTTTGACGACGAGCCGAAGACCTGGGGCAAGGAACTGCTGTGCGCCCGCCTCACCGAAGCGGAAGCCGTAGCGGCGGGGGGGGGGGCCCCGCC
>NZ_LLXZ01000049.1:29605-56064 GCF_001440395.1 Bradyrhizobium jicamae
ACGAGGCTGAGCGCCGGGCCGCCGACTATTTGCTCGTAACAAAGGAAGGCTTTCCCGCTTACCTCGGCGGCTTGTTCGCCGCTGGCTTGGGTTAGACGAAGCGCACGCAAAGGAGAGACGTTGTGGCCAAGCCTCTCGACGGTGTCAGGGTTCTTGATCTTTCAAAGGTGCTCGCCGGGCCGCTCTGTGCGCAATATCTCGGCGATCTCGGCGCGGAGGTCATCAAGGTCGAAGCGGTAGGGCAGGGCGACGAGACGCGGGGATGGCCGCCATTTCCAGCGCCGGGGCTGGGCACCGTGTTTCTGAGCGCCAACCGCAACAAGCGCAGCATTGCGATCAACATGAAATCGGAAAAGGGACGGGCGCTCGTGCACGAGCTTGCACGATCGGCCGACGTCGCGATCGAGAGTTTTGGCACGGGCGTCGCCGAACGCCTGGCAATCGACGCCGACAGCCTGCGCGCGCTGAACGATCGTCTGATCCATTGCAGCATCTCCGGGTTCGGCCGGACGGGGCCTCTGAAGAATTCACCGGGCTATGACGTGATCCTGCAGGCATTCAGCGGCATCATGTCGATGACGGGGGATGAGGGCGGCGGTTACATCCGAAGCCCGATTTCACCGATCGACCAGATGACCGGCGTACACGCCTTCAGCGGGATTCTGGCGTGCCTTCTCGCACGGGAAAAGTCCGGCAAGGGCGCATCCATACAGGTGTCGCTATTCGATACCGCGCTCGGGCTCCTGAGCTACAATCTGCAGACCTTCTGGGAGCGCGGCGTGCAACCCGCCAAATGCGGCTCCAGCCATGAATCGCTCTGTCCCTACCAGGCGTTCGAGGCGTCCGACGGACCGATCATGATCGGGGTCGCCAACGATAATCTCTGGCGCAAGTTCTGCGCGGTCGCCGGCCTCGATGCGATCGTCGACGATCCCAGGTTTCGCACCAATGCGGACAGGGTCGTCCATCGCGCTGAAACACTAGGCCATGTGCAACTAGCGATCGCGTCGCGGACGGTCGAACAGTGGAACACGGCGCTCAACGCCGTCGGCATTCCCTGTTCGCCGATCAATACGATAGCTCAGCTCCTCGCGCATCCGCACACCAAGGCTAATCCTCTCATCATGCCGTACGATCACGCCGCAGCCGGCCGGCTCAACTGCGTGGGTCATCCCGTGACATTCGTCGGAGAGGAACGCAGCGCCGGCCTGCCGCCGCCGATGCCGGGACAACATACCGACGAGATCCTGCAGGAGGCAGGTCTGTCGCCGGCAGCCATCGATGAATTGCGCCGAGAAGACGTGGTCGGTTGAGCGAGCGGTCGCCGGTCGATCGAGGGCGAGACGCTTGGTGTCTCGCCCCCAGTGTTCCAGTCACTCCTCCAGCAGCTTCCATGACGTCTTCTCGAAGACGGCCATGCGCAGCGTGCGGTAGGGAGCGTAGTTTTCCTTGGAGTTGGTGAGCTCGATTCCCGGAAGCAGCATGCCGACGCGTTCCTTGTTGAAGGTCGTTGCCTGCGTCAGCAGGTTTTCGCGCGTCAGATTGTCGCCGCAGCGCTTCAGCCCCAGCGCGATGGCCTGTGCGTTGACGTAACCGGAGAGCGCGATGAAGTCGTTCGGGCTGTCATTCGGTGCCCACTTCTTCATGAAGGCAATATAGTCGACGACTTCCGGATCCTGTGCCCAGGCGGGATCGCCGGCCTGCTTCGTGAACTGCGTCGTATAGGCGCCCTGGACATTGTCCAGTCCGGCAGGGGTCAGCACGCCCTGCACGGAATTTACCGGACTGGCCAGAAACTGGGCCGGCTTCCAGTTCAGCTCGTTTGCCTTCTTGATCGCCTGGGCGGCGAATTTTGGCGTCGTGAAATAGACCAGCGTGTCGGCGCCGGAGGTCTTGAGCTGGATCACCTCGGAATCGACGGTGGGATAGCTGATCTCGTAGGTTGCCTCGGCCACGATCTTGGCGGTCCCGGTACCCAGCCCTCGCTTGAAGCCTGTGAGATAATCCTTGCCGTAATCGTCGTTCTGATAGAGGACCGCGATCTTTGCGTTCGGCAGCTTCTTGGCGATGAATTGCCCGAAGGTGGCGCCCTCCATCTCGAACGGCGGATAGAACGGCACGGTCCAGGGGAAGTTCTGCGGATCGTTGAACCTTCGGCCGCCCGCCGAGATGAAGATGTGCGGGACCTTGTTCTGGTTGAGGTACTTCTGGACGGCGATATTGGGAACCGTGCCGACGGTGCCGACCTCGGCGAGGACTTCATCGCTTTCGACCAGCTTCCGGGTCTGTTCGATGGCTTTCGGCGGACTGAACCCATTGTCGAGCGAAATCAAATTCACCTTGCGGCCGTTGATGCCGCCTTTCTCGTTGAGCATCTGGAAATAGCCGGTCATGACGCGGCCATAGCTCGAAAAGGCCGAGGCCGGTCCACTGTAGGGCACGGTCTGGCCTATCTTGATTTCGGTGTCGCTGACGCCGGGGCCATACTTCTTTTCAGCCGCGCCAACCACAGCGGTGGAGCCGCCGAGGAACAAGGTCGAAATGACGACCAGTGCCGGTATCTTCATGCTTTCCCCCTTGTTGTTTTGTGAGTGTGCGAACCCGTCGCCAGCGCGAGCGGGTATCTAATCAGTACACACATATACCATATACTATAAAACGGAAATGGCGGGCTGCAAGGTTTCTTTGGACCTTGTTGTTGCGGCGCAAGAGCGCGGTGCGTGAGGAGGCAGATCGAGCTTTGCCTTGCTTGCTGATCCGGCTGTGCTACATATCGTAATATAGTGTACTAAAAATGCGATGACGGCTGCCAGCGCTTCGTCATGGGGTTTGCCGGAGCGATGCGCTATTGTCGTCGGCTGAGGAGGAAACATGGGTGCATCAGGCGCGACGGCTTTGGCTGCGCTGAGAATCGGAGGACGCGTTGCGTTCGAGCGCCTCGTCAGGCCGAAGGCACGGCAGCGTGACGACGTACCTTGCGCGCCGCGCGCGATCACACCCGAATGGCTGACGGCTGTCCTTTGCGAAAAGCATCCTGGCGCCATGGTGACGCAGGTCGAGATCAAGCCGGCCAGCGCCGGAACGCACGAGCGGCACCGGCTGCTGCTCACCTATAACGAAGCGGGCCGCCGGGCCGGCTTGCCGGGCTCGATCTTCACGAAGTCGCTGCCGAGTGTCGTCACACGCATGATCGGCGGTTTCAACGGCACGGCACGGGTGGAAGGCCAGTTCTTCGTCCAGCTTCGGCCGTTGCTGCAGATCGAGGCACCTGTGGGCTACCATGCCGCCTTCGACCGCAGGACATTTGCCTCGATCCTGTTGCTGGAAGATCTCGTGGCGACAAAGTCTGCGACGTTCTGCAATCACCGGACCTACGTTACCCGCGAGATGGCGGATGACATGGTCGATGTGCTGGCCGCGCTGCATGCGCGCTTTCACGGCGATCGCGAGCTTGCAACGCGATATCGCTTCGTCGCCGGTTACCCGAGATGGTTCACGATCGGCGCCGAGAAGATGGACCTGGAGCATTACACCCGGAAGGCATTCGAAGCCGCTTCGCACGTCATTCCCGAAACGGTGATGGCGCAGCGTGACAAGGTGTGGCCGGCGGCCATGCGTGCGCTCGCCGTCCACGAAGGCGAGGGGCAGGGCCTGATCCATTCAGACGTGCATATCGGGAACTGGTACCGGACAGCTGCGGGAAAGATGGGGCTATGCGACTGGCAGTGCCTGTCACGCGGCCATTGGTCCCGGGACTTCGCCTACGCGGTGACGGCGGCGCTGACGCCGGATGATCGCCGCAAGTGGGAGAGGGATCTGCTGGTTCGCTATCTCGAACGATTTGCCGAACTCACACGCTCCAAACCGGATTTCGACGAGAGCTTTCGACACTACAGGGAGCAAATGGTACACGCGCTCCTGATGTGGACGATTACGCTGTGTCATTCGCCGTTGCTGCCGAACATGCAGCCGGAGGAGACCACGCTGACCATGATCGAACGCATAACGACGGCGATGGCAGATCTGGATTCCATCGACAGTTTATAGGATGCTGGTTGTACCCGATCAGGAATGCCGGAAAGAGTGATCCATGCAAGATGTGATGTCACTGGATAGGAAGACGATTATCGTTACCGGAGCGGCCCAGGGGATCGGGCAGGCGATCGCGAATTTGGCGATTTCCCTGGGAGCGCGCGTCGTTGGTGTCGATCTTAACGGTGACAAGCTTCATGCATTTGCCGCGACAACGAATGGCCAGCTACTTCCCTATGTCGGTAACGTGGCTGATCCGGAGTTCACTGAAACGACGGTGAGTGATCTCAAGTCCCGCGTCGGCGTCATTGACGGCCTTGTCAACAATGCCGGCATCACGCGGCCCGCGATGATCGAAAAAATGACCTTGCAGCAATGGAGCGAGGTCATCTCCGTGCATCTGACCGGAGCGTTCCTGTGGACCCAGGCGGTCGGTCGCATCATGCTTGCGCAGGGAAAGGCCGGCCGCGAAAATCCGGGATCCATCGTGAATATTTCGTCCGACGCCGGAAGAGCCGGTTCCATCGGGCAGATAAACTATGCTGCGGCCAAGAGCGGCCTGTTGGGCATGACGATGTCGACCGCCAAGGAATGGTCGAAATTCGGTGTTCGAACGAATTCGGTATGCTTCGGCGTCGTCGAAACCCCGATGACCGAAACGATCAGGGGCGACAAGTTTCGCGACGGCGTACTGGCGCGGATTCCGATGGGGCGTTGGGCTGCGCCGGAGGAAGCGGTCAAGCCGGTATGTTTCCTGCTTTCGGATGCCGCGTCTTACATCACCGGCCAGCACATTGCCGTGGACGGCGGTTATCATATCTCCGTCTAGCTCAAGCGGCATCGTCCGAAGGACAAACAGGCGGTCGGCTTACGCAAGTTGGGCGTTGCAGGAGTGGCGCGACGTCCGCAGAAGCTTGGGCGGCCCGGGGCGTCCGGCGTCGTGGAATTGCGCGTAACGGGTTGCGCCACGGTGAACGATCCAGGGGCTGGCAGCTTATCCATGCGGAGGCCCATGATGTCGCCAAAGAAGCCACGCAAACTCCGAGATTCTCGGTAGCTCCGCACCCCAGGCGATGTTTTATGGGACGATTTGATTGGACGCGTGCGTCTGCAGCCAAATTCGCATATGTACGCAGCCCGAGGCACAGCTCCCATATCGGGGCGGGCCTGTTCAAAGCAATACTCGCCATCAGCCTCTGCTGGTCGCGAATCAATGACGGATTCAACGTGGGTCGTTCCAGCAAAGCGCGCGTGGCCAGCAAGGCAGCGAAGCGAAAGAGTTCTCTACAGCGGACCGCGATCTCTTCTTCATCGCCGCTGGGCATGATGGCGCTCCATCTGCTCGCGCAGTGGAGGAAGTCGGGTCGCAAAGGCCTCGTCTTTCTGGCTGAAAGCGAGAACAGGGCCGAGCGGCTTGGTGCCGTCATTCATGCGCTCGCTCCTTCGTGCGATGTGCTGGTGTTTCCGAGACTGAATACGCTGCCGTTCGATCAGTTGGAGCCGTCGCACGAAATCGCAGGTAGACGAAGCTCGGTCTTGCGGCGCCTTGCCAAGCCCGAGAAGCCGATCCTGCTTGTGTCCACGGCAGAGGCCGTGATGGAGCGCCTGCCTGCGCCGGCGAGTTGGCCCCGTGTCATCCTCCGTTTGAAGGTGGGCGCGGCGTTTTCCGAACGAGATCTTCGGGCGCGGCTTGAGGCGCTCGGATACGATCTCGATGACGAGGCGGACTATCCCGGCGGCGCGCTGTTTCACGGGAAGACATTCGAGATTTTTCCGGCCGGCGCACTGGGACCGTTCAGAGTAGAGCATTCCGGCGGGGTGATACGCCGGATCGTGGCGTTCAACCCAATAGAACATGACATCGTTTTCGAGACGAAAGAGCTTCTCGTCGACCCGATGTCGGAGCGGCTGGCGTTCGGGAATGTGCGCGGAAAGCGCTCGACCCTGTTCGACTATTGCGGTCGAGCCAGGTGGATAGCGGATGCAGGGGTTTCAGCGCACGCCGATAGCTGGCTTGGCACGATCGAGGAGGCGGCCGGTCGCACGGATAGAGAGCGCGAATACCTCGGGACTCGCGAATGGAAGCAGGCGACCAAACGTATGAATGTGTTGCCGCAAAAGGCATCCTTCGCTCCCACGCCGGACTTTTCGCAGGTCGCATCGCCCAGGAAGGCGCTCCGCGCGTTCGTCGACGAGGCGCGACGCGACGGCTCGCGATTGGTTTTCGTGGCAGCGCAGGCGGACGACCTGCGCGTGATGGAGCGGATGAGTGGGGTCAAGCCGGAGCGCTTTGCGGACTGGGACGAGGCGACGGCCGGACGTAACCGTGAGGCGGCGCTGCTGGCCGACTTCGACAGGGGTTTTGTCGTGCCTGGCCGGAAACCTCTTGTCGTCGTGACGGCTTCCGATGTGCTGGGCAGCAGGGCCCATCATCCGCAGCCCCTGGCCAGGAACTGGAGTGCGGCTTTCGACCACGCAGATGTGCCGGAGCAGGGTACGGTGGTCGTGCATCTGCAGCGAGGACTGGCCCTGCTCGACGGCTTGCAGACCGTGGCGACGGGGGGCGGGTCCTCGCGCGAGTTGATCAGGCTCGCATTTGCGGGAGACGATGCCGTTCTCGTTCCGCCCGCCGACCTCGCCATGATCTGGCCATACGCGTCGGAGCTTGGCGAGCTGACCCTCGACAAGGCGGATGGAAGTACGTGGTGGACCCGGCGTACCGAGGCGGAGAACGAAATCCAGATCGCCGGCAAGCAGCTCGCCAAGCACATCAGCCAGCGACGCCGCCGGCGAGCCCAGAAACTTGTACCCCGGGGGCCCGTCTATGAGAGGTTCGTCGCGCGTTTTCCCTATTTCACGACGGTCGACCAGGCGAAGGCCATTCGGGACGTTCTGGATGATCTCGCGTCGGGCCATCCCATGGACAGGGTCATTTGCGGCGACGTCGGGTTCGGCAAGACCGAGGTCGCGTTGCGAGCTGCGGCCGCGGTGGTGTTGTCAGGGAAGCAGGTCGCGATCGCAGTACCGACCACGGTCCTGGCAAGACAGCATGTCGCGACTTTCCGCAAGCGTTTCGTTCCGTTCGGTATCGAAGTGGGAAGTTTGTCGCGGACCGATTCTGGCGCGCAGACGAGAGAGGTGAAGGAGGGGCTGAAGAGCGGAAAATTGAAGGTCGTGGTTGGAACGCAGGCTCTCGCCTCGAAGGACGTGAAGTTTGCCGATCTCGGCCTCGTCATCATCGACGAGGAACAGCATTTTGGCGCGGCAGAAAAGGCAAAACTTTCCGGGCTGGCCAAGAGCATTCATGCCCTTTGGATGAGCGCCACGCCGATCCCGCGGACGCTTGCGGCAGGTCTCGCCGGGTTCAGGGATCTCAGCGTCATTGCCTCTCCGCCCGTACATCGACTTCCGGTCGTCACCAAGGTCGCTCCGCTTTCGGACGCCGCAATCGCCGCGGCGTTGCTGCGCGAACAAAGGCGCCATGGACAAAGCTTCCTGATCTGTCCGCGTATTCAGGATCTCGATCCGATGCTGGCGCGCGTTCAGTCGATGGCCCCGGATCTCCGCATCGTCTGTCTGCATGGCAAGTTGCCTGCCGACGAAATAGACGACCGAATGATGAGCTTCGTCGAAGGCAGGGCGGACGTTCTGCTGGCGACCAACATCGTGGAGAGCGGTCTCGATATTCCCCGGGCCAACACCATCGTTGTCTGTTGGCCCGAAAGGTTCGGTCTTGCTCAACTCCATCAGCTCAGAGGAAGAGTAGGACGCGGCGGGATACGTGCGTTTGCGTATCTGCTGACCGATTCCGATTCGGAGCGATCCGAGAAGCGGTTGGCTGTTCTGGAGGAGTTCAACAGGCCAGGCGCAGGTTTTGCCATCAGCGCGCGGGATCTGGATCTCAGGGGAGCGGGGGATCTGCTTTCCGAACGGCAGTCGGGGCATGTCCAGGTGTTCGGACCGGTGCTCTATAGCCACCTTCTGAAACTGGCCTCGGAGAAAGCAGACGACAGGGCAGCCGACCTGTGGGTGCCCGACCTCAACCTGCCGATCCCGGACATGTTGCCGGCAGGCTACGTGCAGTCGGAGGCGGTTCGACTGGAAATCTACGCCCGTGCCGCCAGGTGTCCAAGCGAAGACGAACTTGACGACCTCGAGGAGGAGACTTCCCGTCGCTTTGGCAGATTGCCTCCGGCGGCAAGCGATTTCTTTGCCGCAGCAAGGCTCAGGATCGACTGCAGGCGAAGAGGAATCATAAGGCTTGATGTCGGAGCGGATGCCGTGGCCGCGACGTTCTTGCCGGGACGGCTTCGGAAATCCAGGGCGCGTTCCCTGCAACGCGACGGCGATCGGGTCGTCTACATCGGCAAGGATCGCGAGGGGCCGCTTGGAAAGGTCGAAGGCTTCCTCGACGTTCTTGACGAGTGATCGCGGCGACTCACTTTCATCGCGTAATGACAGCCCGTCCCGCGGCCGTGCGATCCTGCCAGCCATGCCTGACGAGTTCTGGATCGATGTGTTCTTCCTGCGGCCACCCGACACACAGGTAGGCGATGAATTTCCAGTCTTCGGAGACTTGCAGGACTTTCGCGACATGGACCGGGTCAAGGATTGAAACCCAGCCTACGCCAAGCCCAACAGACCGAGCTGTAAGCCAGAACGTCGCGAGCATGCCAGCGACCGAATATTCGAGCGTCAGCGGCATGGTGCGGCGCCCGAGATTAGCCCCCTGGTCCGTGCTCTGATCACAGAATACGGCAAATTGCACGGGCGCGACCTGCAACCCTTCCAGCTTAAGCCGTGCGTAAGCGATTGCACGGTCCGTTTCATAAGAGGCAAGCGCCTCCGCGTTGCAACGCGCGAAGTCCTCCCGGATTCTGTCTCTTGCATCTTTGCTTTCGACGTTCACCCATCTCCAGGGCTGGCTGTTGCCGACGGAGGGCGCAAGTTGCATGAGATCCAGCAAGGCATCGATCGTCTCCCCCTTGACCGTGTCACTGCGGAAGCGTCTCACGTCACGGCGCCATGCGACAAGTTGCGCAAATTGTGCCTGAAATAGTTCATCGAAGACGGGCGGAGTCGGAGCCGAAATGTTTGCACCGGCCAGTAGCTCGCGGCTCGTAACGTTTTCCTGGTCAGGGTAGGGCATCAGGTTTCCGCGATGATGTGAAAGAAGCTGCCGGTCACCCGGCCACGGCGGCTTCCGGTGGGTGCGAAATCGCTGCCGTAGGCGTCGCTGACAAAGGCGAACGGCTCGTCCGAACCATGAGAAGTGACGTCAGCATAATGGAATTCGTGTCCCTTCAGCTTTGTTCCCACGGGACCGAGGCACCCGGAGGCTGCAAGGCGCGCTTCCCTGTAGCCGAGACGCATTTTCGGTTTGGACAAGCTCGTTTGAACGCCGAGAAGTCCAGCCATTGGATAGGTTGTTCCCGCCGCGTCAGTCAGGGTCTCGCCCAGGACCATGTAGCCGCCGCATTCGCCGTGAACGGGCTTGATGGTCGCGAAATGTCGCAGCCCCTCAAGAAAATGGCGCGCCGAGGCAATTTGAGCGGCGTGAAGTTCCGGATATCCACCCGGCAGCCAGCAAATATCGCAGTCAGTTGGCGGCGCCTCATCAGCAAGCGGGGAGAATGTTCGTATTTCCGCGCCGCTGTTGCGCCAGCCATCCAGGATATGACGATATGTAAAAGAAAACGCGTCGTCGTGAGCGATCGCGATGCGCTGTCCTGGCGGCTGCAGCGCTGGCGCGTATGGGCCCGTCTGCGAAGGAAGAAATGCTTCTGCGCATCCAAAGAGCTTGTCCATCTGCACGTGTTGGGCCACGAACTCCGCCATTGCGTCCAGTTTGCTTTCCAACTCCGGGGTTTCGCCGGCCTGTACCAAACCCAAATGGCGCTCCGGCAGCGCCATGCCGTTGGATCTTGGCAAGCTGCCCAGGATCGGAACTGCAAGTTTGGAAATTCCATCACTTACCAGGCGAAGATGCCTTTCGCTGGCAACGCGGTTCAGAACGACGCCAGCAATCTTCACCCGCTCATCAAAGGTCATAAATCCCTTCGCGATGGCTCCCGCAGATTGCGATTGCGCGCTGACATCGAGCACCAGCACCACGGGAAGGCCGAGCGCAGAAGCCACGTCCGCGGATGAGCCGCTGCGACCGGGTTGAACGGGAACGCCATCGAACAAGCCCATGGACGCTTCGCAGATCAACAGATCGCTGTCCCTCGCAGCTTCGGCTGCAAGCTGTGCGATCAGGCCAGGTTTCATCGCCCAGCTATCGAGATTGACGCCAGGCTGGCCGCAAGCGGCACCATGAAAGGCCGCATCGATATAGTCCGGTCCGCATTTGGCGCCGGCCACGCGAATTCCACTTCTTCGGTAAGCACGGAGAAGTCCGATCGTCAAAGTCGTTTTGCCGCTGCCGGACCGAGGAGCAGCTATCATGAGACCACGTGGGGAAGGGGCAGCCATCATTCTACGCGCCGACCGAACGCCGCTTGCGACGGACGAATATGCCTGCGATCGCAGCAGCTTCGCCTTGTGGTCGATCCGTGCGCGAAGCGCATCCGCAAGTATTTGATTGTGCTTCGGAAAGTTCGGCGGCTGCGTTGGACATCAGGTTCTTCCTTGTCAATGCGGTACCTGACGCAACTCTGCTGATGGGTCAACCGCCGTTGACCGGGGCATCTCTGGCGGTTAGCGTCATCAGCGATGGTCCTTCCGCCAGGAAGGTGAAAAGGGAAGCCGGTGCGACAAATGTCAACGCCGGCGCTGCCCCCGCAACTGTAAGCGACGAGCCCGCGCCGGTGCCACTGGGATTTCCCGGGAAGGCGGCTACGGGCAGTGACTCGCGAGCCAGGAGACCTGCCATCACGAACTGTGCTTTGGAGGCGTCTGGGCGGGGTGCACCGGACGGGAGCGAGCCCGATGGCGCCGTTTGCCGTCGCGCGCGACCCAACAAAGCTCGCGGCCGCAAGGCCATGATACGAGCAACTGATGGATCGCGACAGCGCTACTCAACCCGCTAATCAAGTCTTGATCGAACAGCTGCAGGCCAACCTGCCTGACAGGCCCGTCGTCGTGAGTGTTTGCATCACCTGCAAGACTGCGGATGGCGGTGCCGTGGTCGGCCCGGAGATGTACGCCGCGGTCCAGGCTGCGATCGGAAAAGACGACGCCAACGTTGCCGTCCGCCCGGTGCAATGCCTCAGCGTTTGCAAGCGCCCGGCGACGGTGGCGGTCACGAGTCCCGACGGATATACATTCCTGTTTGGCGATCTGCAGACCGAAAGCGGGACTGCGGCGCTGATATCCTTCGTGCAATCCTACCAGAAATCCGATTTCGGTCTGGTCCCCTGGCGGGAACGTGCCGAGGTGCTGCGAAAGGGCATGGTGGCGCGGGTACCTCCCATCCGCTGGTCACCGGACGACGGACGCGCACCGAAATGACGGATCTGGTGACGACTTTGGTGCTGGGTGGCGCTCGCTCCGGCAAATCTGCGTTTGCAGAATCGCTGGTAAGCGCCAGCGCGCTGACGAAGGTCTATGTTGCGACGGCTACCGCCGGCGACGAGGAGATGAAGAGCCGGATTGCGTTGCATCGCGCCCGCCGTGGCGAGGGCTGGATCACCATTGAAGAGCCGCTGGCGCTGGTCGACGCGTTGACGCGCGAAGCCAGCCGCAATCGCGTCGTGCTGGTGGATTGTCTCACTCTGTGGCTATCAAACCTGATGTTCGCAGGGCGCGATCCGGAGGTCGAAGCCCGTCGTTTGACGCAATTTCTCGGCGTCGCAAAGCATCCTGTCGTTTTTGTCTCGAACGAGGTCGGTCTTGGGCTGGTGCCGGAAACGCCGCTCGGCCGCGCGTTTCGCGACGCGCAGGGGCGACTGAACCAGGTGGTCGCGGCAGCCGTTCCGCAAGTTGTGTTCATGGCAGCCGGACTTCCGCTCTGGCTCAAGCGCTAATCTCAAGGAGAATGAATATGTCGCGTGTTCCGGTTACCGTGCTGACTGGGTTTCTTGGCGCTGGCAAGACCACCTTGCTGCGCTCGCTGCTGACCCAGGCCGACGGACGCCGCATCGCCGTCGTCGTCAATGAATTCGGCGACGCGGGTTTCGACGGCGGCCTCGTGGAAGAATGCGCAGCGAACGCCTGCGCACCGGGAGACGTCATCGAGCTCACCAATGGCTGCATCTGCTGCACCGTGGCGGATGATTTCATTCCGACAATGGATCTGCTGTTGGGGCGCGACCAGCCGCTCGATGCCATTGTCATCGAGACTTCAGGCCTGGCGTTGCCGCAACCCTTGCTGAAGGCATTCGCATGGCCGGCGGTGAAAACGCGCGCCACGGTTGACGGTGTCGTTACCGTCGTCGATGCGCTGGCGCTGTCGGAAGGTCGGGTTACGCTCGATGAGGACGCGGTCGCAGATCAGCGCGCCGCAGATGATTCCATCGACCATGACGACCCGATCGAGGAGGTGTTTGAAGATCAATTGGCCTGTGCCGACCTTGTCGTGCTCTCGAAGAGCGACCTGGTGTCATCAGTGGCGCTTGCCGATATTGAAACTCGGTTGAAGGCTGCGCTCCGCCCGGGAGTCAATATCGTCCGTTCGACCGGCACCTTGGCGCCCGCGGTGCTGATCGGAATGAACGCCGGGGCCGAGGAGGACATGGCAGCCCGCGCCGGCCATCACGGCGAGGATGAAGAACATGATCACGACGATTTCGACAGCATCGTCGTCAAGCCGTCGGTCGCCCTCAGCGTCGACGAGATGCGTGGTCGGATCAGCGACGCGCTCGGTCTCGAAGGCGTGTTGCGCGTCAAGGGCCATGCGCGAGTCTCGGACAAGGCCGCGCCCTTGGTGGTGCAGGCTGTCGGCAGCCGCGTCGATCTGGTGTTCGGCCGGCCCGACGCGAAGCAGGCCGAGCGTCTCGTCGTGATCGGGCTCAAGGGATTTGACGGAACCGCCGTGCGGCGGGCGTTGGTGGAGTAATCCGCGAGAACCCAATGCATCTCAAGCTCGACACCTCAGGCGGCATCGACGATGGCGATGTCGCGCGCGATCTCGGACAGGCTACCGCCGACATCGTCGTGTTGTCGGCGGCGGACAGCGATCTCGCCGCGTTTGGCATCGCCCACGCAGCGATGCCGGACGGCTTTCCAACGGTGCGGCTGACCAATCTGTTGGCGCTGGGGCATCCTGCGTCGGTGGATGCCTTTGTCGAGCGTACGCTGAGCGAGGCCAAAATCGTCGTGCTGCGCATGCTGGGTGGCGAAAGCTACTGGCCGCACGGCGTCGAGAGCCTGCGGAGCGATGCATTACGTCGAGGTTCGCTGTTCGCCTGTATTCCCGGTGAGATGGATTGGAATGCGTCGCTGGCCGCGCGCGGAACACTCGATCGCGACAGCACGCACGCGTTATGGCGTTACTGCACCGAAGGCGGCGTCGAAAATGCCCAATTGGCGCTTCGCTTCGCGGCGCACCTGATCGGCAGAGGTGAGGCCCCGCCAGCGGCGCGGCCGATGCCTCCAGCGGGGTTCTGGGGCGGTGAACCGCCAAATTCCGATCGCTCCAATGCAATCGTCGTGTTCTATCGCGCGCTGGTAGCGGGTGGCGATACCGCCGGCATCGACATGCTGCGCGAGGCGTTCAATGCGCGCGGGCTCAATACGGTCTGCCTGTTCGTCACCAGCCTGAAAGACGGACGATCGGGAGCGTTCTTGCAGACGGCGCTGGCAGCCTATCCGCCTGACATCATCATCAATGCGACGGCGTTTGCGACGGCGACCGCGAACGACGATGCCGGCGTGCTGGCGGCGTCAGGTTGCCCGGTCCTGCAGGTGGCGCAGGCCGGCATATCCCAAGCCTCGTGGGAGGCTTCGACGCGAGGCCTGGCGCCACGGGATCTCGCCATGAATGTCGTGTTGCCCGAAGTCGATGGCCGCATCTTCGCGAACGTCATCGCTTTCAAGGAACGCGTTGACAGCGTGGGCGACTTTACGCCGACAGCGTTTCGCCCGCTCCGGGATCGGGTCGATGCGACGGCCGATCTGGCGCTGGCCTGGGTGCGGCTGCGCTGTGAAGCTGCAGCCAAGCGCCGGGTGGCACTGATCCTTGCCAATTATCCAAACCGCGACGGCCGGTTGGCTAACGGCGTCGGCCTGGATACGCCGCAAAGCCTGATTGATGTTCTCGATGCCTTGGGAAGGGCGGGGTACAATACGGCGGAGGCGCCTGTCACCGCTGAAACCATGATGCAACTGCTGCAGCAGGGGCCTACCAATGCGCTCGAGCAGCGCGCCGCGCGCGCAAACGGCGTGACATGGTCGCTGGCGGACTACCACGTTGCTTTGGCGGCGTTGCCGGACACTGTAAGGCGCGCAGTTGAGGGGCGATGGGGTCGCGCCGAGCAGGATCCGCATGTCGTCGATGGTGCTTTTCGCCTTGGCGTGCATCGTTTCGGCAACATCATCGTCGGCGTTCAGCCTGCGCGCGGTTATAATATCGATCCGAAAAGCAGCTACCACGACCCCGATCTGGTGCCGCCGCATCACTATCTCGCGTTCTATCTGTGGATCAGGCGAGAATTCGACGCGCACGCGGTCGTTCATCTCGGCAAGCATGGCAATCTCGAATGGCTTCCGGGCAAGAGCACTGGCCTGTCGCAGGATTGCCTGCCGGAAGCCGTGCTGGGTCGGCTGCCGCATCTCTATCCGTTCATCGTCAATGACCCCGGCGAAGGTATCCAGGCCAAGCGCCGTGCCGGCGCCGTGATCGTCGATCACCTGACGCCGCCGATGACGCGCGCCGAGTTGCACGATGATCTGGCGCGGCTGGAGTCGCTGGTCGATGAATTCACGCTTGCCGCCGATCTCGACCCCAAGCGCGCCGATGCCATTGCGGAGGACATCCTGTCGCTGGCACGCGCCCAACGGCTGGATGCCGACGTCAATGTCAACAGGGACACCCCGACGGCGGAGGCGCTGCGCGCGCTCGATGCGCATTTGTGCGACCTCAAGGAGATGCAGATCCGCGACGGCCTGCATGTGTTCGGTCGCGCACCCTCCGGGCCACAACGTAACGACCTCCTGGTATCGATTGCCCGGCTGCCGCGCTCGGATCTGAAAATGCAGGATGCCTCGCTGCATCGCGCACTGGCGGGCGATCTCGGCCTCGGCGATTTCGATCCGCTGACGCGCAATCTGGTCGATGACTATGCCGGCGCGCGCCCGAACGCCCTTGCCGGGTTCGGGAATGGTCCATGGCGCACGGTTGGCGACACGGTCGAGCGCATCGAAGCGCTGGCGCTGGCACTGGTCACCGGCAAGCACGACATCGACTCCGCATGGACGACTACGCGCGCGGTGTTGGACTGGATCGATACAGCCTTGCGCCCGGCCATTGACCGCTCCGGGGATGCCGAGATGGCGGCACTCCTTGCGGGGCTCGATGGCCGTTTCATTCGGCCCGGTCCTTCCGGCGCGCCGACGCGTGGGCGGCCCGATGTGCTGCCGACCGGTCGAAATTTCTTTGCGGTCGACGTTCGTGCCGTGCCGACGCCGTCGGCATGGCGCATCGGCCGGCTTTCCGCCGAGCGGCTGGTCGAATCCTATTGGCAGGAAGCCGGCGAGTGGCCGCGTTCGATCGCATTATCGGCCTGGGGTACCTCGAATATGCGCACCGGCGGCGATGACGTTGCCCAAGCGCTGGCGCTGATCGGCGCGCGCCCGCTATGGGAGAAGACCTCCGGCCGGGTGACCGGTTTTGCGATCACGCCGCTGTCCGAGCTGAAGCGTCCGCGCGTCGATGTCACCTTCCGTGTATCGGGCCTGTTCCGAGATGCGTTTCCGACGCAGATGGACATCATTGGATCGGCCATCCGGGCGATTTCTCTGCTGGACGAGCCGGCCGAGGCAAATCCAATCGCCGCGAATGTTCGCGCAAAAAAACTTGCGCTCGAAGCCGCCGGCCTCGACGGTGCCGCCGCCGAGCGGCAAGCGAGCTACCGCGTCTTCGGCTCAAAGCCCGGCGCCTATGGCGCAGGATTGCAGGCGCTGATGGACGAGGGCGGTTGGGACACGCGATCCGACATCGCCAACGTCTATCTCTCCTGGGGTGGCTACGCCTACGGCAGTGGGACCGAGGGTGAAGCCGCGCGCGATGATTTCGCTGATAGGCTCAAGGACACCGACCTCGTCGCGCAGGCGCAAGATAATCGCGAACACGATATTCTCGACTCCGACGACTATTACCAGTTCATGGGAGGCCTCGCGGCCACCGTGCAGACCCTGCGCGGCGCCGCACCACGCATCGCCCATATCGATACGTCTCGACCCGAGGCGCCGCTGGCGCGGCCGTTGTCCCACGAAATCTCCCGCGTCGTGCGTGGCCGCGCCGCAAACCCGAAATGGATTCGCGGCGTGATGCGCCACGGCTACAAGGGCGCCTTCGAAATCGCCGCTACCGTGGACTATCTGTTTGGCTTCGCCGCCTCGACTGACGCCGTCGCCAATCATCATTTCGATCAATTGTTCGCGTCCTACCTCGAGGACGAGGGCGTCCGCGAATTCATGCGCGTATCCAATCCCGCAGCCCTGCATGAAACGGCCGCCCGCTTTGCCGAGGCGATGCGCCGCGGGCTGTGGACGCCACGTTCCAATCGCGCGCGTGATCTGATCGCCGAACTTCTGCCGAACCAGCAACGGGAAATCGCATGAACGACCCTTCAACTGTGCCGAACGATCATGACGCCGAAAACGCGCGCCACAAGGAGAAGGCGCAAAAGCACAAGGCGGCGCGCGACAAGATCATGGCGACCAAGACCGGCGAAAAGGGCTTGCTGATCGTCCATACCGGCGCAGGAAAGGGAAAAACCTCAGCGGCGCTGGGTATGGTCTTTCGCCATATCGGCTACGGCTTTCCCGTGGGTATCGTGCAGTTCACCAAATCGCCAGAGTGGAACACCGGCGAAGCGCAGCTTCTGAGAACGTTCCCGGATCTGGTGACGCTCCACATCATGGGAGAGGGCTTCACCTGGCTCACACAGGATCGCGAGCGGGACATCGCGGCCGCCTCCGCCGGCTGGGAGCGTGCCAAGGAGATGATCCGCGACGACCGGCATCGCCTGGTGCTGCTGGACGAGCTCAACATTGTGCTGCGATATGACTATCTCGATCTCGAATCGGTGCTGAAATTCCTCCGCGACGAGAAGCCGGCGGACAAGCACGTCGTCATCACCGGCCGCAACGCCAAGCCGGCGTTGATCGAGATGGCCGACCTCGTCACCGAAATGACGCTGGTGAAGCATCCATTTCGCGCCGGGATCAAAGGCCAGAAAGGCATCGAGTTCTGATGAACACGCGTACACCTGCGTTGATGATCCAGGCAACCGGCTCCAATGCCGGAAAGTCGACGCTTGTGGCGGGGCTGGCGCGGGCGCTGGTACGGCGTGGCCTGAAGGTGGCGCCGTTCAAGGCGCAGAACATGTCGAACAATGCCGCTGTTACGGTGGATGGTGGCGAGATCGGGCGGGCCCAGGCGGTGCAGGCCCGCGCCGCGCGGATGCCGCCGAGCGTACATATGAATCCGGTGCTTCTGAAACCTGAGACCGATACCGGTGCCCAGATCATCGTTCAGGGCAAACGCTGGGGTACGCTTCGTGCCAAGAGCTTTCTCGACAAAAAGGCGGCGCTGCTGCCCGCGGTGTTGGAGAGCTTCTCGCTGCTTGCCGATCAGGCCGACCTCGTTCTGGTGGAAGGCGCCGGCAGCCCCGCGGAGGTCAACCTTCGGTCCGGCGACATCGCCAATATGGGATTCGCGTCGGCAGCCGACGTTCCCGTAGTGCTCGTCGGCGATATCGATCGTGGCGGTGTGATTGCGAGCCTTGCCGGCACGCATCTTGTGCTCGAGCCGGAGGAGCGGGCGCGTATCAGCGGCTTCATCATCAACAAGTTTCGCGGCGATGTGAGTCTGTTCGATCAGGGTCTCGTCGCGGTGACGCGCCTGACCGGCTGGCCGTCGCTCGGCGTCGTGCCATGGTTGCCGCAGGTGGCCTGGCTGCCCGCCGAAGACGCGGTTGATCTCGACCGTATCCACGCATCGTTGTCCACGCGCGTTATCGCGGTGCCGGTACTCGCCAGAATCGCCAATTTTGACGACCTTGACCCCTTGGGCATGGAGCCCGGCGTGAAACTGATCTTCGTCCGGCCGGGCGAGGCGATCCCCGGCAATGCCGACGTGATCATCCTGCCCGGCAGCAAGTCAACGATCGGGGATCTCGCGTTTCTGCGCGCGCAGGGGTGGGACATCGACATCAAGGCGCATGTCCGTCGCGGTGGTCGCGTGCTCGGTCTGTGCGGCGGCTATCAGATGCTCGGCAAGACCATCGCCGATACCGAAGGCGTCGACGGCGCGCCCGGCATTGTCGAGGGCCTTGGTTTGCTCGATATCGCGACCGTGATGAGCGCCGACAAGTCGACCACGCTTGTCCGGGGCACCCACTGCACCACCGGCGCCGATGTTGAAGGTTACGAAATCCACCTCGGCCGCAGCGAAGGCCGCGATTGCGAGCGGCCGCTGATCATGATCGACGGTCGGCCGGATGGCGCAATATCCGCTGACAGGCGCGTGGAGGGGACCTACGTCCACGGTCTGTTCACCGGCGACGCCTTTCGCAAGAAGTGGCTGGCTGATCTGGGGATCGCGTCAAGTCTCGCCTATGAAGCGCAGATCGAATCGGCGCTTGACGCGCTGGCCGATCATCTGGAAATGCATCTGGACATCGATCAGATCTTGAAGATTGCCCATAGCCGTCACAGCAGCAGCGCGAGCGCGGCGTAGATCGCCGCCTGCAGCAGGCAGGCTGCGACGAGCAAGTGCAGCGCGCGCCTGATATCGTCAGGCGTCGCCGCCGCGCGCGCGCCGTCGTTGAGAAAGGGGTCGTTGACGAGACCTTCGGCGTAGCGGCGCGGCCCGGCGAGCGCGATCCCGAGCGCGCCGGCCATCGCGCTCTCCGGCCAGCCGGCATTCGGCGATCGGTGATGGGCCGCATCGCGGATCATTACCCGAAATGACGTCGCAACCGATCCGTTCGCTACCGGGGCAACAACGGCGATCAACGGTCCGGATAACCTGGCCGGAACGAGATTGACGAGGTCATCGAGCCGCGCGGCCGCCCAGCCGAACCACCGATAGCGCTCCGAGCGGTGACCGATCATCGAATCCGCCGTGTTGATGGCCTTGTAGGCGAGGAGCCCGGGCAACCCCAGCAGCGCCAGCCAGAATACCGGTGCGACGATGCCGTCCGAAAAATTCTCCGCGGCGGATTCGATCGCCGCGCGGCTTACTGCGGCTTCGTCGAGTTGATCGGGATCTCGTCCCACGATCATCGAAACCGCGATGCGGGCCCCGGCGAGCCCGTCGGATGCGAAAGCCATGCGTACCCGGCTGACGTGCTGGTAGAGGCTGCGCTGCGCGATAAAGACCGATGCGATGAGGGCAAGCATCACGTTTCCGCCCGTGACGTGCCGCGTCATCTCGGTGAGGAACAAGCCGGCAATTCCGGCTATTGCGACCAGCACGGCGATGGTGGCAATGCCGGCAATCCTGCGCAGCAATGGCGGCCAGGCGTCGCGATTGAGCAGACGGTCCAGCAGGGCGATCAGGGACCCGAACCAGGTTACCGGATGCGGCAACCGCCGCCACAGCCAATCGGGATCGCCGATGACGGCATCGAACGCCAGGGCTGCGATGACGACGAAGAGCGTGTCACCCCAGATCAGCATCAGCGGGTCACGCGTTCGAGCTCGGAGGCGAGGCGTTCCAGCGCATCGATCAATGTAAGTCCGCCGCAAGCGGTCAGCTTTTCCGGGATCACGATACGCTTCGTCGCGGGATAGAAACGCTCGAGCGCCGGATGGAGCAGGAACGCGCCACCTTCGTCCTGGGTAAGGTCGCTGCTGCTGGAAACCAGGAGGAAGTCCGGCTTCAAACTGACAATGGCCTCCAGCGAGGCGAGGCCTCCCGTTCTGTTGCCCAACTCGCCCGCGGCGTTACTCAAGCCAACGGTCCTGAGCAGTGAAGTTGTCAGGCTATCGCTGCCGGCGACCCAACCGCGCCTCGACACCGCCAGCACCCGGTAAGGTTTGCGCGATGCGACCTCTCGGACATGGGCGACCGCCGCATCGAGCCTGCTGATCTCGCGCGCCGCCCGATCCGGATGTCGCACCAGCTCCCCCATCTGGCGGATATGCTTCTTCACATCGTCAAGGGAGCGGGCAACGTCGAATTCGACGACACGAAAGCCTTTCTCCTTCAGTAGTTCGCGCGTGGCGCGCTTGGTGAAGCGGCCGGACACCACGACGTCCGGGTTTGCAATCAGCACATCCTCGGCACCACCAGACAATGGAGGAAATTGCGCGGCCTTGGCGGCATCCCAGGAGCGAACGGCATCGCGCGCATAGGGGCTGAGACCGAGAATTTGCGTGGGGTCGGCAAGTGCCACCAGCAATTGATCGGTACAGAGGTTAATCGACGCGATGCGCGGGAGTTCGGCGGCAGCAGCTTTATTTTGTGAGTGGATTGCCATAAACATCGTCACCGCGAGGAGCATGTTGCAAATCGTTGCGCGCGTTGATCGAGGCATTGGCATTTGTTGTCGATAGTACATGGAGGCGATCTCACGGAGGCGATGGCGCGCCATGGCGGCACGCCGCAGCAATGGCTCGATCTGTCGACGGGCATCAACCCATGGCCATGGCCGATACCGTCCGACCTGCCACCCGCGGTTTGGCAACGCTTGCCCTCGCGGGTCGACCAGGACCACCTCATCGCGGTCGCCCGCACAGCCTATCGGGTGCCCGGCGGTGTCGAGATCGCAATCGCGCCGGGGACGCAGGCGCTGATCCAATGGATGCCAAGGCTGGCCGCCCCCGGACCGGTCGCGATCATGGGACCGACCTACGGCGAGCATGCGCTGACGTGGCAGTCCGCAGGGCACGAGGTCGTCGCATGGGATGATCCCGGCAACCTGCCCGAAGGCGTGTGCCACGCCGTGATCGTGAATCCGAACAATCCCGATGGGCGTGTCGTCAGCCCAGACGCGATTGTCCAGCTCGCTGCCCGGCTGGGCGAGCGTGGAGGCTGGCTCGTTCTGGACGAGGCGTTTGCCGACGTTGAACCCAGCGTCAGCGCCGTCGCAGTTTGCAAAGGACTGCCGATTGTGATCCTGCGTTCGTTCGGCAAGTTCTACGGCCTTGCCGGACTGCGGCTCGGCTTCGCCATTGGTGCGCCGGAGATCGTGCAACGCATCGTCGCCGCGCTGGGCCCGTGGTCTTGCTCCGGTCCGGCATTGCATATCGGGGCGCTTGCGCTGGCCGATCGGCAATGGGCCGAGGGCACGCGCGACAGGTTGAAGCGCCAGGCGAACAGACTCGATGATGTCCTTGCTAGGACCGGCTTCGAAGTCGCGGGCGGTACGTCGCTGTTCCGTCTTGCGCGTCATCGGGATGCTCTGAAAAGGCACGCTACCTTGGCCCGGCAGCATATCTGGTGCCGCTGCTTTGAAGGACATGAGGACCTGCTTCGATTCGGCCTGCCGCCCGATGAAGCTGCTCTCCATCGTTTGTCCGCTGCCTTAGCCGAGGGCGAGTAGCCAAATTCATCGCTCATACGCCAGCCCATGGCACGATCACCTGTTCGCGCTGGTAGTCGGCGCGATATGCCGTCACCTTGAACACATCGGCCATGACGGTTTCGGATAAGGCCTGCTCCGGCGTGCCTTGCGCGACGAGGCGGCCATTCGACAGTACAAGAATGGTGTCGGCGAACCGGGCGGCAAGCGCGAGATCGTGGGTGACCACGATTACCAGAACGCCGCGGTCGGGCGTGCTACGAAGATTCTTCATCACGTCGATCTGGAAACGCGGATCGAGGGAAGCCGTCGGCTCATCCGCCAGCACGATCGGCGCCTCGACCGCCAGCACCCTGGCCAGTGCGACGCGGCTACGTTCGCCTCCGGAGAGCTCGGTGACGCGCCGCGCCGCAAGCGTCATGATGTCGGTCGCCTGCATCGCGCGAGTTACGGCAATTTCGTCATCCGGTGAAAGCCGTGCCGGATCGGTCGCACCACGCGGGTAGCGCCCGAGCGCGACGATATCTCTTACCTGCAGTGGCCAATGCACGACATGCCCCTGCGGCAGATAACCAAAACGCCTGGCGCGTTCGCGCAACGGCAGCGACGACAACAGCTCGCCGCCGACCTCGATGCTGCCCGTCGACGGCACCAATCCGGCGAGCGCCCGCAGCAGCGTGGTCTTGCCGGCGCCGTTCGGACCGACCAGTGCCACGAGGTGCTGGCTTGAAAATGACAGCGAGACATCCTTCAGCACGGCACGGCCGGACAGGGTCACGCCAAGCTTGTCCGCCCTGAGAAGTGCACCGTTCATTCAACGCCTCCAGCCAATGCCCGGCGCTCCCGCACGATCAGATAGAGAAAGAATGGTACGCCGATGATGGAGGTGAGGACGCCGACCTTGATATCGGTATTCGAGGGAATGATCCGCACGGCGATGTCGGCCGCCGTCAGGAGCGCCGCGCCGGTCAGTGCGCTCGGCAGCAGCAATCGCGCCGGGTCGTAGCCGACCACCGGCCGCATCAAGTGCGGCGCGACAAGGCCGATGAAGCCGATGGTTCCGGAAACGGCCACCGCTCCGCCGACGCCCAGCGCGACGCCGGTGATGACCAGGAGCCGCACCCGTGTCACATCGATGCCAAGGCTCTGCGCGGTCTCCTCTCCGAGGCTTAGCGCGCGAAAGGCGCTGCGTTGACTCCATAGCAGGACGGCGCCGGCCACAATGAACGGCATGGCCAGCATGACGTGGCGAAAGCTGCGATCCTCCAGCGAGCCAAGCAGCCAAAACGCGATTTCCAGGCTGGCGAACGGGTTGGGTGACAGGTTCATTGTCAAAGCGGTTGCCGCTCCCGCAAGGCTGGAGATCGCCAGTCCCGCCAAAATCAGCAGCAGCAATCCGGCGTTCCGGCCGGCGATGCTGAGCAGGACGAACACCGACACAAACGCCATGACAATGCCGGCCACCGGTAGCGCATAGGAGCGTACGTCCGCCCATCCCAGCGCGATCATCAGAACCGCGCCGAAAGCTGCCGATTGTGGTGCGCCGAACAGCGATGGCGATGCCAATGGATTGCGCAACAGGCCTTGCAGTGCCGCGCCGGACAGTCCGAGCACAGCGCCGATCGCCGATGCGAGGATGGCGCGCGGCAGGCGAATTTCCCGAATGATGATCTGCTGCGCGGCGCTGCCTCCGCCGAACAAGGCATCGATGACGATGGCCGGCGAAAGCCTGACCGGCCCTGTTCCTAGCGAAACCAGCGCCAGGAACACGACCAGTACGACAAGACCGGCCGTAGTGGCGTATGCCGGCTTCGTTGCAGATTGACTCACCATGTCGCGTTAACCCCGGCATAGACGGCAGGACCCGTGGTGCCGAAGTTGAACACCTCCTGGTAATGCTCGTTCAGGATATTTTCGCCACGCGCAAAAACCTTCCAGACGGAATCGATCTTGTATTCGGTATAGAGATCGACCCGGGTATAGGCAGCGAGCAGGTTGGTTTCGTTGGCGCCGCTGTAGCGTTTGGAGACCGTGAGCACGCGCGGCTCAATGAGCCATTTGTCGGTGGGCGTAATGGTCAGCGCAAGCCGGGCTACGTCAGAAGGACGGCGCTGCAGTGTGAGATTGGTCCTGAGATCGACGGCACGCAGATGGGTATAGGCCGTCTTCAGCTTCAGATATCCGGGCAGGATAACGAGATCCGACCCGAATTCGATGCCTGAGGTCTCGGCGCGGGTGACGTTGACATAGTGCCCAAGGGGATTGGCGGCATCGATCGAAAATTCGATCAGGTTGGAAAATTTGTTGGCGAATGCCGTGACCGACAGTGTCAGTCTGCCGTTGAACAGGGTTTGATCTATTCCGGCGTCATATCCGAAGCTCTGCTCGGGGCTGAGCGAACTGTTGCCGTAGGTTGGCGCGTAGAGCTGATACAGGGTGGGGGCCTTGGCGCCGGTGCCGGCGCTGGCACGAAGCTTGGTACCGGTTTCGGCAATCATGTAAGCCGCAGTCGCGCGCCAGGTCTCGAAACGGACGACGTCGACGACGTCGTCGACCCGCCCACCAAGGCTGATGTTCAGCCGCTCGCCGATCGGCAACTGCCACAGCGCAAACACCGAATTGGTGTCTTGCGTTTCCGCGAGCTGCGGCTTCCGCGGCCCCGGAATCGGAAGCAGGCTGGTGGAATAGGTGTTTGCGGTTTCGTGTTGTGTCCTGGAGCCAAAAACAAGCGATCCCAGCGGCCCCATCTTCAAATTGCCTTGGTATTCGGCGCCGACGCTGTTGCCGATGTAATCGGAAATGGTCGATGTCGTGTTCTGCGGTAGTTTGTTGATCTTGTAGCTCACCTCGTTGAAGGAGCGGTCGATGTGGGTCTCGAACACGTTGAAGCTATGATTCAGGATTCCGTCGAGCGTATCGAACGAGGCGCGTCCCCAGACCTGCTGGAGCAGCCGCGTGGCGCTCGAAGGCGTGTCGGGAAATGCCCCGGTCGCTGCGTCATAGGCGGATCGCGTGAATGAGGAAAGAATTCCGGATTCCAGCCGCACACCTTCTCCGGCATCGTAGCCGATACGCGCCGAGCCGCCGACGCGATCGAAGCCGTCGCGCTCGAGCGGGCCATACTTGGCCTCGAGTGAGGGAATGCGATAGCCAAAGCGCGAGAACCCGTTGCTGTGTTGTCCGCCTCCGGCAAAAGCGTATGACCACGGACCGGCGGAGCCGGTCACCGATCCGTTGGTGGCGGCGGTGCCATAACTGCCGCCCTCGGTGCTGACATTGAATTGGGCGGGGCCGCTGCCTTTCCTGGTGATGATGTTGACGACACCGCCGATCGCGTCCGAGCCGTAGAGCGCGCTTTGCGGTCCCTTCAACACCTCGATTCGCTCGATCGCGCTCGGCATCAGCATCGCGAAATCGAAATCGCCGCTGGCGGCGGTCGGATCGTTGACGCGAATGCCGTCGATCATCACCAGGGTCTGGCCGGTGTTGGCGCCGCGCAGCCGGATGTTCGTCGTCGCGCCGGGGCCGCCGCTTTCGGTGATGTCGAGACCCGGAACGGTTCGCAAGGCGTCGACCACGGACCCCGGATTGGCGGTTGCAATCATGTCCTTGTTGACGACGCTGACGTCGCTTCCTGTTCGGCTGAGCGGCTCCGGCGTTCGGTCCGGTGTGATCACCAGTTCGGACGGTTGCGGCGGCGAGGGATCGGGCTTGGCCGGCGCCGCCTGTCTTGTGCGCGCTGCGTTGTCCGTTCGGCGAGCGGGCCTGGCCGGCCTGGCCGACGGCTGGGGTTCGACAACGACCTCTGGAAGTTTCTGCGGATCCGACTGGGCGATCGCCGCTTCGGGAAGGCCAAACAGGCCAAATAACGCCGCGAAGCCCGCGGCAAACCTAGAAAACCACATGACCACCTTTCCTTCGACCCACCGTCGAACGGGTTGAGCTTGGTCATCGGCCGGTCTCCTGGCTCGCGGTCGTCTCCGGGTCCGCCTTCCCAAACCAATGCAGGTTCAGTGGCACGTTGGACCGAGAATGGCCGCTTACAGTTGCGGGGGCAGCTGCGGCATTGGGGGCGTTTCCCCGCACCGCATTCCCGTTTCACCTTCTACGCGAAGGCACCGATGACGGATGGAACGAAGCACAGCGCGACATCCGACGCAACCATTGGCGTCGACCCACGCTTACGATGAGGCTCCGGACGATCGTGCGGAGAACCTTTGAAAGAAAACTCCGGTGAGGCACCCAAGCAACGCCCAGAACAGCAGGTTCGTAATCGTCACGGACACTACGAACTGGTGTGAGAGCGCATCGGGAACGTCGCTATGCGCGCCGGGCTGCTGTGGCGCGCCGACGAGGTGCGGTAGGACGATCAAGCCGAAGCCCAGTACGGTGGCCCAGGCGGCACGATGCAGGAAAATGAGACCCATGCCGGCTGCCGTTGCCAACGCGGTCATGGTCCACCAAAGCTGACGTGCGCCGAGCGCAGCGACCGGTGCGCCCGGGAGCTCGGGCGGCAATCCAAGCCCCGGCGCGGCGGTGAAGACCACAAAGCCGCTCAGGCCCCACAACAATGCTTCGTGCCGGTCCACGCCGCCGCGCAAGGCATAGAAGCCGGTCAGCAGAAGCGAAAATCCAATTGCCGTGAGAATATTGGCGGCAGCCGTCAGGCCGTTGCGCTGCAATCCTTCCGTGGGTTTCCAGGCAGTGGCCTCATGTTCGTGAGAGGCGTGATCGTGGGACGCATGCCCCTTGGCGGATTCGCCCGCCGGTTTGGCACCGGCTTTCGGCGCC
>NZ_LLXZ01000049.1:56145-84053 GCF_001440395.1 Bradyrhizobium jicamae
TTGAGGATCAGCGGGACGGTGCTGAAATATTGCAGGACAGTGACTGCGGCGCCGCCGATCAGTCCGCTCAAGACTGCGGAAAAGACGATCGAACGAAAAACGGACATCGCAAATCAGTGGCAGGGAAACGCATTCGAATGACGGACGTCATGCGCGGCGTTGTGGACGGCATCGATATGGGAAAAACCGACGAACCCGACGATGAAGAGACCGAGAGCCATGGCGAGAACAGCCTGGTAGACCACGCTCAGGTCATGACTGGCGATCGGCAAGCTGGCGGCGGTACGAGTCTGTTGCATGTCGGTTCTCCCAGGTAATAGCCGTTTCTAGCTGAAGCGAAAGTCTTCCGCGACAACTAATTGTCCATTTGTTCGATGACGTCCCGGCTGGTGAGGTGAAAATTGACCCCGTGTGCAATTGCTCTTCGCGCAATTTTGGCTCTCGCCGCGGCCCGGAAGGCGCATTCCCAGCCGCGAAAAAAGGACAGGCAATCGTCAGGCTCCGGATAAAACTGCAGTAGCGTTCGAAAGGCCAGCCGATGCACCATGCAGAAGCCGCCATGGTTATCCGGCTCGAACGCCAAGGCGTCGATATCATCCCGCCAGCAAACTGAATTGTCGCTTTGATGCAACGATAGCTCCAGAGTTCAGTCTCGACGGAGGGCTCCCTTCAAGCGCGCAGATAGCGCCAGCCGATAACGACGCCGCTCACCGAGACGATCGTGCCGAGGATCGACAGCAGCCACACGACAATGTCCCAGGCCGGGCGAAACGTCAGCAACAGTTGAAAATCGAAACTGTGCAGTGCGTTGAACAGCCAGCGATATGTGCGCCGGCTGGTGTCCACGCGGCCGAGGATATCGCCGGTGACCGGACTGATGTGAAACCACGTCCTTGCGTCATCATCAAACACCGCACGCAACACCGGCAATTCGCGGTGGTTATGATGTGAATACCAATAAGCGTCGTATTCTCTGAGGATCGACCGCTCCGTGATGCGGGCATACGGCAGCAGTTTTGCTGCGGCAGTCCAGAGGCGATCCTGAGGGATTTTTGCAACTTCGCCCGATGCCGCATCCAGCGGCGTCTGCGTGCCATCTCGCGATGCGGCGATCATCATCGGGCTGCCATCGAGCCACACGAAACGCGCTTCGACGGCGCCGAATTGGGGCGTTGGCAGCTTCGCCGCAATGGTTGGCGCATCATGGCCGGCATAACGCTGCAGGACCTCACGCGTTGTGTTGCGCCCGGCAAAATATTCGCCGGGATTGAGCGAAAGCCAGCCGGAGAACATCCAGGTCAGCACGAAGATGCCGGCAATCAGGCCGGTGATGTGGTGCCATGCCATCCAGCCGCGATATGGGGTGATCCTGTCGCTCGAATACCGCTGCTTCAGCCGCAGGCGCAGGATGCCGATCCAGATGCCGGTGACGCCCACGATCAGGCAGATGCCGGAGATCCACAGCACCACCAGCCGCCACAGCGGCCCGTCCTTGCGCAGCACGGTCGGGTAGATCCAGTGCGGGATCGAACCGAGCCAGTTCCAGACGCGTTCGGTGCGGTTGGTGTCGAGCGCGATCTCGCCGGAGCGCGAGGAGACATAGAGCTTGGTACCGGCATCGTCGCCGAGCGTAATCAGATAAAGCGGTCGCAGCGGATCGTAACGGGCCGTCACGCTCCATTGGTCGCGATCGATGATCTCTTCGAGCTGCGGCGTCTTGCTCGCAGGGTGATACTGCGCGACCGCCAGCGCCTGTCCTTCGGAGACGTCGGTGATGACCCGGCCGTCGGCGGCAGAGATCACCTGCCGTGTGCCGTCCCAGGCCGTCATGCGATACACGGGCTCGTCGGCCAGCATCGAAAGCCGGAGATCGCGTGGATAGCGAGTAGCGCCAGCCTTCCTCATGGCGTTGTCCGGCGACAGCGCCACCTTCGCCCATTGGATATCAGGAAGTGCCGCCAGCCTTTCCTTGTCGGAAAGGCCGGGAAACGCGACATACATCATCACCACGCCTGAGATGAACCACATGGCGAAGAACAGGCAGGTGACGATGCCGACCCAGCGGTGGCCGATATAGAGCCACCGCCGGAGTGTGCGTCTCAGGGGGCGTGACACGCTCAGAACCTCACGTTGACGGCGAGCTGAGCCGTGCGGGGCATTCCGAGCATCCATTGAGTGGTGCCGCCGGACGTCGTGTAGACCTCATCGAAAAGATTGTAGACGCGGAACGACACGGTGGTGTTGATGTCTGGCTTCCACTGCACGCCGGCATTGACGATGTTGTAGGCCGGGCGCGTCATCGTGTTGGCATTGTCCGCATAGGTCTTGCCGACGATCTGCACGCCCGCATAGGCCGACCAGCTCGGTGCAAAGGTCCAGGTCGCCCAAATGTTGGAGACGTTCTGCGGCACATTGACCGGCACGTTGCCGGCATAGTTCACGGCTACGCCGCCGACCGCTTGCACGAAGTCGTCATACCTCGCGCGCAGGAAGGCCGTGTTGGCATCGATCCGCCAGCCATGGTCGAGCGCGAAGCCGATCGATGCTTCGACGCCGCGCGAGGATTGCTGGCCGACCTGGACGGTGACTGTTGGGTTGTTGGGATCGCGCGCGAGCAAATTGTTCTTCACGATCTCATAGCCGGCCAGAGTCCATTCGCCGCGGCCGCCCCAGAACGATTGCTTGACGCCGATCTCGACCTGCTTGCCGGTGGCCAGTTCGAAATTCCTGTTTGCGGAGGACAGCGTGATGATCCCACCGACCGGATCGACCGCGGTGGAATACTGGCCATAGAACGCGAGATCCTTGACAGGCGTATAGACCGCACCTGCGCGCCAGGTCGTCGAGGAGAACGACTTTTCGAAGCTGTTGGCGGCTACCCGATAGTCGGTGCGCGTGACTGTCGGCTCATCCTGGCGGATGCCGGCGATCAGGGATAGTTGCTCGGTGACCGACAGCCTGTTCTCGGCAAACAGCGCGTATTGGTTGGTTACGCTGCCAAAGCCGGGAACCGTCGGGTCGGGGCTGTTGAATACGCCTGGAACGAAATTGTACGGGTTGACGGCTGACAAGCCGCCATAGGGCGAGTTGTTGGTATGGGTGAAATTGATGCTGTTGACGTCAAACCCTGCGAGGAATTCATTGACCATGCCCAGGACATGTCCGCGGAATTTCGCATCCATG
The DNA here is from genome assembly GCF_001440395.1 of Bradyrhizobium jicamae. Lineage (GTDB taxonomy): Bacteria > Pseudomonadota > Alphaproteobacteria > Rhizobiales > Xanthobacteraceae > Bradyrhizobium > Bradyrhizobium jicamae. Next base: position 59,329 of record NZ_LLXZ01000049.1, read on the forward strand.
CGATTGCCGACCTGCTGCTGATAGTGAAAAATCTCGATGTAATCGCTGCGGTTGATGAGGCCGGTGGCGGGATTGTAGGCGTAGCTTTCGACGTCCTTCCAGTGCCGCCTGGAGTTCAGATAGTAGAGCGTATTCTGGATCGAGATTCCATCGGCGACCTGCCATTCGGTCTTCACCTGGTTCCAGCTATCCTGGTAGCGGATGTGGCTGTCGCTGACGTTGTAGTTCTTGAATCGCAGCGACTCATCGAGCTTGCCGTTGATCAAGGGCGTGCCGAAGTATCGCGATGGATTGCGATCGGCGTAATCCGTGGACAGCGTCCAGGTGACGTCCTCGTTCTGCCTGATCTGGACCACGGCATGAAGTGCGACATTCGAGGTGTTGTCGCGATCGACCCAGCCGTCCGACATGTTGCCGGAGGCGGTGATCCGATAGGCGACGTCCTTGCTGACCGGACCGCCGCTATCCACGGCAATTCGCCGCGCCATGTTGCTGTCCAGCGAGACCTCCGCCTGGTTGCGAGGGACCCACAACGGCAGTTTCGACACCACGTTGATGGCGCCGCCGACCGCGCCTGCGCCATACATCACCGACGCAGGGCCGTGCAGCACCTCGATGCGTTCGGTTGACCAGGTGTCGAACGGAAAGGTCACCGTGCCGGCGCCGATATAAAGCTGGGTGCCGTCATACAGCGTCATCACAGACCCGAGGCCGGTGAAGCCGCGGGTATTGAACGAGACGCCGCCATTGCCGGGCGCCGGGCTCGCGGTGAAACCGGTGGCGTTTTGCGTCACCGCGTCCAGGATGTTCTGCTGGCCGCGCTCGGCGATGGTTTCAGATGAGATCACCTCCACGCTGGCCGGCGTCTGCAGCCGCGTCAGGCCGAGCCGGCTGCCAGCCGTGCTGGCGCCGGTGAGGTTGAGCGTCGGTGCGGCGAAGGCCGGACCTGTCGGCGCGGCGACCGGTGTACCGCTGTGCGTTGCCACGCTGCGTTGCTGGCGAAGACGTGCGGCGCGGCTGGCATTGCCGCGTCGGACGTTGCGGGCATTCGGCGGCGTTGCCGACGGCTGCACCACCACGGGGTCGAGCGTCTGGGTCGGCTTTCCGGATTGGGTCCAGCCATCGGCGGGAAAAAGCAGGCAGGAGAACGTAATCGAACCGAGAAGCGCGCGGCGGTGCCGCGGCGCGAAGATAGCATGGGAATTCATCAATATGGCTCGCGATAACGTGGCACGTCACCGCGAACGCGTTTGGCCGCTATCTCGAGGAGAGAACGGCTCAACACCCACCAGGACACCCCGCCCAATGTGCTCGCGTGTGACCACGACTGACGGCAGGTCTCCTGACTTGCGGGTCGTTGCCCATCGCCGCCTTCCCAGGCCGATGGCCCAGTGGCATTTGGCGAAAGGCTCGCCGCTTACAGTTGCGGGGGCAGCTACGGCATTGGGGAGATCCCCCGCACCGCATTCCCTTTTGATCTCCCGAAGGAGAACCGTCGCGTTCACCATAATTTCATTTGGAAAGGGCTGTCAATCGCGCGTCTCCGCACGACTGCAAATCAGCGTGGCGCTTGCTCTATACGCTTGCTCTATAAGAGAGAGGCTCAACGCCATCCCAAAGCGGGCGCGACGTGCGTCAGAATTGCCTCGATGACATGGGCGTTGTACTCGACCCCGAGTTGATTGGGGACGGTCAGGAGGAGGGTATCGGCTTCGGCAATCGCCTCGTCCGCTTTTAGTTGCTCGATCAGCGCATCCGGCTCGGCAGCGTAGCTGCGCCCGAAAATGGCCCGCGTCCTTTCGTCGATGAAGCCGACCTGGTCTTCACCTTCGCCGCCGCGTCCGAAATACGCGCGATCGAGGTCGTTCACGAGCGCGATGATGCTGCGGCTGACCGAGATCCGCGGCTCCCGTGCATGGCCGGCCTCTTTCCAGGCCGCACGGTAGGCCCGGATCTGAGCGGCCTGCTGGACGTGGAAGGCTTCTCCGGTCTCGTCGTTCTTGAGTGTCGAACTCTGCAAATTCATGCCGAGCTTTGCCGCCCAAATGGCCGTGGCATTCGAACCGGCGCCCCACCAGATCCGCTCGCGAAGGCTTTCGGAGTGCGGCTCGAGACGCAGCAGCCCGGGCGGGCTGGGAAACATGGGCCGGGGATTGGGTTGCGCGAAACCTCGGCCACGCAAGAGGTCGAGGAAGACTTCTGCGTGGCGCCGCCCCATGTCGGCATCACTTTCGCCATCGGCCGGCTGAAAGCCGAAATACCGCCAGCCATCGATCACCTGTTCGGGCGATCCTCTGCTGATGCCGAGCTGCAGACGTTGGCCGGAGATGAGATCGGCCGCGCCGGCGTCCTCCGCCATATAGAGCGGGTTCTCATAGCGCATGTCGATCACGGCGGTGCCGATTTCGATTCGGCTGGTCTTCGCGCCGACCGCAGCCAGCAGAGGGAAGGGGGAGGCGAGCTGGCGGGCGAAGTGATGGACGCGAAAATAAGCGCCGTCCGCGCCCAACTGCTCGGCCGCAACGGCCAGGTCGATCGACTGCAGCAGCGTGTCCGCGGCTGTGCGCGTCTGCGATTGCGGAGAAGCGGTCCAATGACCAAAGGAGAGAAATCCGATCTTTTTCATATGGGCAGTCCGTCTTCACGAATGGCTTTCAACCGCCTTGCAGGAGGCGTTCCTTGGTCCCGATGTATGTTATCTCACTGATCATGTAATCATCGATGCTCATGTCTGGTCTGCTTCGCCAAACACAATAGCAAGAGCTGCCCATGTTCCTGACTGAACACGATCTGACCGAACTGATGGCCTGGCGCCGGGAACTTCACCGTAAGCCTGAACTATCGGGACAGGAAGAACAGACGGCGGCGGCGGTGCAGGCGCTGCTCCATGCAGCCGGCGCCGACAAGGTCGTTACAGGGCTCGGCGGTCATGGCGTGCTTGGAATCTATGAGGGGGAAACGCCGGGTCCGACCGTCATGCTGCGGGCCGAGCTCGATGGATTGCCGATACAGGAGACCTCGGAGCTGGCGTATCGGTCATCGGTGCCGGGCAAGGCGCATCTCTGCGGGCATGACGGGCATATGACCATCCTGGCGGCGGTCGCACGGCGCCTTTGTCGGCAACGACCGAAGCGGGGGCGCGCCATGCTGCTGTTCCAGCCGGCTGAAGAGGACGGCTCGGGCGCCGCGGCGGTCCTTGCCGATGCGAAGTTCGATGAGGTGCGCCCCGATTTTGTTTTCTCGTTGCACAATTTGCCCGGCCTTCCGCTCGGGCAGGTTTCGATCGCCGAAGGTCTGGTCAATTGCGCCTCGCGCGGCATGCAGATCGTTCTGACAGGACGAACCGCGCATGCCTCCAGCCCCGAGTTCGGCGTTTCGCCGCAACGGGCCATCGCAACGCTATTGAACGAAATCACTGCGTTGGGACGGGGCGGCGCGCTGGATGAAGCGTTCTCGATGGTGACGGTTACCCATGCGAGGCTGGGTGAGCCGGCATTCGGCATCTCACCCGGTCAGGCCGAGCTCTGGGTGACGCTGAGGACGCTGACCGATTCGACGATGGAGCTGATACGTCAGCAGGCGGAAGATCTGGTGCAACGCGTGGCGGCGAGCGAGGGGCTGCAAGTCAGAATCACCTATCGCGACGTTTTCAGTCACTGCTTGAACAATGCGGATGCAGTTGCGCATCTGAAGGCCGCGCTCGACGCTGAACGCGTGCGACACTCCGCGCAGGGTCTTCCGATGCGAGGGTCCGAGGATTTCGGACGATTCAACTCGCGGTCGAAGGCCGCGATGTTCTTCCTCGGAGCAGGGGAACAGCATCCCAGCCTGCACGAGCCGAACTACGATTTTCCGGACGAACTCATTGAAATTGGGGCAACAATCTTCATGCGGACGCTGCGCAATTTGCTGGATTGAAGAGGCGCGAGCGTATGCAAGGGCGCAGGGCGCTTCCATCTGCAGCCGCGCTCGATTCGCCAAGCATGAAATTAGAATGAATAAAAATTAGAAGCATTACAAATCGTGTCGACACATTGAGTCAAATCGCGCCGACGCATTGAGACGCACAAACGAATTCATTCGCCGAGGCGCGTGTTCGAAAAAATCTTGCGCGAGAATCCAGAGCAGGAAGATGCGCGGTGTTGCTCTATCGCCACGGATGCAAACTGCTGCGTGCATATAGTATCACCTTAGATAGCTTCTACTCGCCGTTTCCACTTCGGTAGCTAGAACGGGCAGGGACCTGCTTGTGGGCTTTTGGGGTGGAAGTATGACGTATGAAGTCGCTGCCAGAAATGTTGTGCGCGCTGTTTCGCTGGGAGCGGTAAGCTATCTCGCGCTTTCATTGAATGTTTCGACCGGCCAGCAGGCGTTCGCGCAGAATTTGCCGCCGGTGACGGTGGATGCTCCGACTCAGCAGCGAGCGCGGCCCGCGGTACGGAGATCGCAGACGTCGACATCGCGCGTGCAGCGCCGTGTCGCTGCGCCGGCGCCTCGCCAAGTGGAGCCGGTACCTTATGTGACGCCCTCCACTGGAACGCTCGGTGCGCCTCCGGCTCCGTATGCCGGCGGACAGGTCGCAACCGGGTCCCAACTCGGATTTCTCGGCAATCGTGGCGTCATGAATACGCCGTTCAATCAGGTCAGCTACACCGCGCAGCTCATGCAGAACCAGCAGGCGCGCACCGTGGCCGACGTGCTGTTCAACGATCCCTCAGTCCGATCCAAGACCCCTGCCGGCAACGGCATCGACGGCCTCTATATCAGAGGTTTCTATTACGACAGCGGTGACTACGCTATGAACGGCCTTTATGGCATGGCGCCGGCTTATTCGACTTCGGCCAACTATCTGGAACGGGTCGAGGTTCTGAAGGGTCCCGGTGTCATGCTCGGTGGTATGCCGCCTGCCGGCGCCATCGGAGGCAGCCTGAACCTGGTGACGAAGATGGCTCCCGACTTCGACATCACGCAGCTCACCGGCGTGTATATTTCCAAGTCCCAGTTTGGCTCGTTTATCGATGTGGCGCGCCGCTACGGCGAGCACAAGGAATTCGGAATCCGTTTCAACGGTGGTGGACGAGGCGGACAGACCCCGATTGACCGTCAGACCGACGAACTCGGCAATGCCGTGCTGAACATGGACTATCGCGGCGAGCGTGCGCGTGTTTCCGTGGACCTCGGCTATCAGGCCGAGAATCTCAGTCCGCCGCAGCGGTTCCTGACGTTCACGACCAGTCCGCCCTTTCCACCGGCACAGGCCATTCGGGTGCCGCCCGTCCCGACGCCTGGCACCAATTACATGCCGGACTGGGCGAGCTGGAAACCGAGAGATTCATTCGCGATGGCGCGCGCCGAAGTCGATATGACCGACTGGCTCACGATGTATGCCGCGGGCGGCTATCACAGAAGCGAAAACAACTATCAGTATGTGTCGCCGCGCATCACCAACGCCGGCGGGGTAGTGGGAAACTGGTCAAATCCTGCTCTGAAGGGCGTCGACATCTTTGAAAATTATGCGACCGATATCGGCTTTCGCGCGTCTGGTCACACCGGACCTGTCCATCATCTCTTTACCGTCAACTACTCGACCTTCGATCGCGATTACTCTTCGTTCGGCAGGTCAGGCGGGATCGTCAGCTCGAACCTGTACAATCCGGTTCCGATTCCTTTGCCGAACTTCACTACCATCGTCCAAAATCTGCGAACCCAGACCAACATGAACAGCGTTGGCATCGCCGATACGATGTCGATGTTCGGCGACAGGCTGCAGCTCATCGTCGGAGCCAGGCGGCAGGCGGTGGGAGTCGATAGCCAGACTCTCGCGCCTCTTACGCCCGCCTCTTCGCACATAGACGTTCCAGTCTGGAGCCCGGGCTATGCAGTCATTGTGAAGCCCATCGAGAACGTTTCGCTTTATGCGAACTACATCGAGGGACTAAAAATACCGGAAGTCGTCTCCGGAGTTACGACATATTCGAATGTCGGAGAGATCCTTCCTCCCGCCCAGACCAAGCAAATGGAAGCCGGTGCCAAGATCGACATGGGTCGCATCACGTTCACGGCCAGCTATTTCGATATTACTGCTCCGAACGCGACCGCAGTTCCCGTGCCGGGAGTGGCTCTGCCTGCGAGGAGACTTATTGGCGAGCAGCGCAATCGCGGCGTCGAACTGTACACCTTCGGTGAGCTGGCGCCCTGGTTCCGGGTTCTCGGCGGTGTGACGTTCATCAACGGCGAAGTGGTTTCGCAATCGTATACGTATCCAGGGTTTGGAGTGGTCAACTACAATGGAAAAACGCCGGTGGGCGTGTCGACGATCAACGCCAATTTCGGTGTTGAATGGGATACCCCCTTTGTGAATGGTCTCACCTTGACGGGCAGGGTCATCTACACCGGCGATAGTTACGCGGACGATGCGAACTTGCTGCTGCTTCCGGCGTGGACGCGAGTCGATCTCGGAGCGCGCTATACCTTCCTGTCTCCCTGGAACGGTAAGCCGATCGTCATCCGCGCCGCTGTCGAGAATGTCTTCAACGAGGCGTACTACAACTCCTACCGGACAGTCAGCAGCGCCGTTTCCATCGGCGCCCCGCGCACCTATCTCCTGTCGACGACGTTCAACTTCTGAACGCTATCTGTCGCTTGTCGGCAATACACGCCGCCGCGGATGTCGTCCGCGGCGGCTTTTCTTTGATTTGCCATTGTCGGCAACAGCTCACTTCTCGAAATTGATGACAATGTGATGAAAGATTTTCGAAGCGTCTGAAAGCGCGATTTTCGAATCTCGAAAATTGTTCCGATCCAAATGACTAGAATTGCAAGAAACTGCGGATCGTTTTGCAAATCAGTGACTTGTCACCCGTCTCGCGCGTAAGCGCGTAGGTTGCATGATGTCATGCCATCGCCACCTTGGAGCTATTAAAAACTTCGGCGCCGATATTGTTTTGACCGTCATTTGCTTCTGACCTAGTCAAACGCCATTCCATTCGTTTTCTGAAACAGGGGCCGAACCAATGATGGTGTTCGACAGAGACGACGTCACCTTCACCGTCGTCGTCAATCACGAAGAGCAATACTCCATCTGGCCGACGTTCAAGGAAATTCCGAACGGCTGGAAAGCGGTGGGCAAGACGGGCAGCAAGAAGGAATGTCTCGAGCACATCGAGCAGGTGTGGACCGACATGCGCCCGTTGACCTTGCGCAAATTCATGGACGAAACGGCGCCGCAGCAGTCGGCTTGAGCCAACGGAGTCTTGATCTTCCGATGCGGCTTTTTTGTCTGCCTTACTCCGGCGGCAGCGCCATGATCTATGCGCGGTGGCGCAGGCTTCTGCCGTCGTGGATCGATGTCCGGCCGGTGGAGTGGCCCGGGCGCGGCGCGCGCATGGACGAGCCGTTGGTGACCGACCCGCGCGCGCTTGCCTCGCAGCTCGCGCGTGAACTTGGCGGGCAGCTTGATGCGCCTTATGCGCTGTTCGGGCACAGCCTTGGTGCCGTGATAGCGTTCGAGCTCGCGCATAACCTGCTCGATCGCGGCGCGCCGGCGCCGGCCATTCTCTTTGCCTCGGGCGCGGAGGCGCCGGCCGTTCGAGACGGCAGCAGATGGCGCCAGCCCCTGAGCGACGAGGCATTGCTGCGGGAATTGCGCAACCTGCGGGGCACGCCGGAGGAGGTGTTGGCGAACGCGGAGCTGATGCGATCGGCCCTGCCGGTGCTTCGCGCCGATTTCCTGATGTGCGGCGCCTATGTCTACCGGCCGCGGCAACCGTTGCCGTGCCCCGTGCACGTCTTCGGCGGCGTCGACGACGAAACCAGCCGCGAAGCGCTGCAGGCCTGGGGCCGCGAGACCTCGGCGTCATTCACGCTTCATATGCTGCCGGGACATCACTTCTTCATTCACACGCAGCAGGCTGAACTGATCGAGTTGATCGGCACGGCGCTGGCCCAGCAATCGGGGCGATCGATTGGTTTGCATCGGAGCGAGGATCATGAGCGCGTTCTCCGTCCAGCCACTCATTGAGGGCAGAAGTCTTCCGTTGCTGCTCAAGGCCGAGACGGTCGGGCAGCCGCTTGGCGAAGCGCTGCCTATGCTGCGCGAGGCCATCGACCGGCATTTGACCGATTGCGGCGGCATCGTATTTCGCGATTTCGGGCTCGACGGTCCCGATGCGTTTCGGGCCTTCGCTGCCGGTTTCGGTCATCCGCTGCTCACTTACGAGTTTGGATCGACGCCGCGTTCGCAGGTCACCTCCGGGGTCTACACGTCAACGGAATATCCGCCGCACCAGCATATCCCGCTGCATAACGAGCAGGCCTACACGCGCGATTGGCCGATGAAGATCTGGTTCTACTGCATGCAGCCGGCGCTGGAGGGCGGCGAGACGCCGATCGCCGACAGCCGCGCCATCTACCGCGACATGCCGTCGGCTATTCGTCAGCGCTTCGCCGACAAGGGCGTGATGTATGTGCGCAACTACGGCAACGGTCTCGATGTCGACTGGCAGCAGGTATTCGGCACCGACTCCAGATCGGAGGTCGAGGCCTACTGCACCGGGCATGACATCGCATGCGAGTGGAAGGAAGATGGCGAGCTTCGCACGCGCCAGATCTGTCAGGGCACGGCGCGCCATCCGGTGACGGGGGAGTGGGTCTGGTTCAATCAGGCGCATCTGTTCCATGTCTCGAACCTCGAGCCGGAAGTGCGCGAGAGTCTGCTCGACGTGGTCGGTGACGAGGTCGATCTGCCGCGCAATGTCTTTTACGGCGACGGTTCGCCGATCGACGATGAAACGCTGTCGATCGTCCGTAGCGTCCTCGAGAAACACAAGCTCAGTTTCCCCTGGCAGGCCGGCGACGTGGTGATGCTCGACAACATGCTCACTGCGCATGCCCGCGCACCGTTCAAGGGGCCGCGCAAGGTGATCGTCGCGATGGCGGAAGCGCATCGGCAGAGCTGATGTCCGGCATCCGTCACCCGACGGTTGAGGATTCTCGGTTCGCGTTCGGACAGGGTTTTGGGAAGATGGACAAAGACAATCTTGTCGAACGATTGCGCGAACATGCCGCGGTGCGCCCCAATAAGGTGGCGCTGCGTTTCCTGGAAGGCGACGATGTCGCCGACGAGCTGACATTTGTCGCGCTCGATGCGCGGATAAGATCCGTCGCCGCGCAGTTGCAGGCGTTGAACGGCTCCGGCGAGCGGGCGGTGATCCTGCTGCCGAGCGGGATCAACTATGCCGTGGCCTTCTATGCCTGTCTGTATGCGGGCGTGATCGCGGTCCCGGCGTATCCGCCGGAGGGCGGGGCCGAACGTTATGCAGGCCGTCTCAACGGCATTCTGCGCGATGCGGCGCCTCGCTTCATTCTGGTGGAGACAGCCCTGCGAGCGGCCGTGGAATCAGCGCTTCCTGAACTGGGTAACGTCCAGATCATTGCGGTGGATGCGATCCCACTCGTACCCGCAGCGGAATGGCGCGAGACGAGGCCTGCGGCTGATGCCATCGCCTTCCTGCAATATACCTCGGGATCGACATCGCAGCCGAAAGGCGTTTGCGTCTCGCACGCAAACCTCACGGCCAATGAGAAAGCGATCCAGGCCGTGGCGGGCGGGACGTCAGACGATATTTTCGTAGGCTGGCTGCCGCTCTATCACGACATGGGTTTGATCGGCGGGCTGCTGAATCCGCTGTTCACGGGCGGTACGGCCGTCCTGATGTCGCCGCGCAATTTTCTCGAACGGCCACGACGCTGGCTCGAGGCGATCGATCGCCACGGCGGCACGATGAGCGGCGGACCTGACTTCGCCTACGCGCTCTGCGCCGATCGTATTTCCGATGAAACGATCGGCCGGCTTGATCTGAGCCGCTGGCGGTTCGCATTCTCCGGCTCGGAGTTTGTCCGCAACAACACACTCAGGAGATTCGGCAAACGATTCGAACGGGCCGGGTTCGACCGCCGTGCCCTGACGGCCTGCTACGGCCTTGCCGAGGCCACGCTGCTGGTGTCGGCGGGCGACTTCAAGACCGAAACCGTCAGCTATACCCTCGATACCGCAGCGCTTGCCGCGGGCCGCGTTGCGAGCGCCGATGAGGGTACTGACCTCGTCGTATGCGGCCAAACGATCGCCGACCATGCCACGCGCATCATGCGCGTCGACGGATCGGCCGCGGCCGAGGCGGACGAAGTCGGCGAGATCTGGGTTGCCGGTCCCAGCGTTGCGGTTGGATACTGGAACAACGTCGAGGCAACGCAGAAGGCCTTCGTCGAGCGCGACGGCGTTCGCTGGCTGCGCACCGGTGATGTCGGCTTCATCAGGGACGGCGCGCTTGTCGTCACCGGCCGGCTCAAGGATCTCCTGATCGTTCGCGGGCAGAACGTCTATCCGACGGATGTCGAACAGGCGGTCGAAGCCGACGTGGAACCGGTCCGCAAGGGGCGGGTCGCCGCGTTTGCGGTCGAGATCGACGGGCGGGAAGGCATAGGAGTCGCGGCGGAGTTCAGCCGTACCGTTCTCAAGCGCAGCGATCCCGAGGCACTTGCGCATGCGGTCGGTGAGGCGGTGCTGCGGCAGGCGCAGGAATATCCGGTCGTGATCGTCCTGCTCAATCCGCAGGCGATGCCGCTGACGACCAGCGGCAAGCTGCAGCGTTCGGCCTGCGCGGCGCGTTTGGCCGACAATACGCTCGACAGTTTCATGGTGTTCGAAAGAGGGCGCCGCCGCGATGGCATCCCCCTGACGGCGCCGGCGACCGATACCGAGCGTGCCGTGGCCTCGATCTGGTGCGATGCGCTCGGCGTCAGGGCCGTGCATCGCGAAGATGATTTCTTCGTGCTGGGCGGAAACTCGATCGCGGCCGGGCAGGTCGCCGCGGCGATCCGCGAACGCTTCAGCGTGGAACTGGAGCTGCGCAGTTTCTTCGACGCGCCGACGCTCGCAGGCTTCGCCGGCCATATCGATGGTCTGGTGCAGACTGGCGCAGGGCGCGCGCTGCCGCCGATCCCGCGGGCGACCGCGCCCGATCGCGCGGCGCTGTCGCATGCGCAGGAACGGCTGTGGTTCCTCTGGAATGTGGATCCCGACGGGACGGCCTATACCGTTGCCAGCACGATCCGCCTGAAGGGACGGCTCGATCACGCCGCCTTGTCGCAGGCTATCGGCGAGATCGTTCGGCGCCACGAGGTGCTGCGCACCACCTTCGTCGCCAGAGATGGTCGGGCAACGCAGGTGATCCACGATGCCATGAGCGTCGATATCAGGCACGAGGACCTCCGCGCGTATCCCGCGCGCGACCGCGACGAACATGCCAGGGAGCTCAGGCGGTCCGAACTCGGCAGGCCGTTCGATCTCGTGAACGGGCCGCTGCTGCGGGCGGCGCTGCTTCAACTCGCCGATGACACGCATGAACTTCTGCTGCTCGCGCATCACATCGTCGTCGACGGCTGGTCGCTCGACGTCTTGCTCGAAGAGCTGGCCGGGCTCTACCGCAGCGCCATCGGGCAGGACACGGGCACACCGCCGCTGCAGATGGTTCAATATGCCGATTTCGCAGCGTGGCAACGAAACTGGCTGGCGGCCGGCGAGGGCGACCGGCAACTCGCCTATTGGCGCGCGAAGCTGGGCGATGTGCATCCAGTTCTGGCGTTGCCCCACGACAGGCCGCGGACGGCAGCGCAAAGCCATGCCGGAGATACGATCGGCCTTGCAATCGACGGCGCGCTGGCCGCGCGGCTTCGGGAGATTGCCGCAAGACATCGCGTAAGCGTGTTCATGCTGCTGCTCGGGGCGTATCAGGCGCTGCTCTATCGTTATACCGGCCAGAACGATCTGCGCGTCGGTGTACCGGTCGCGGGGCGCCGGCATGCGCAGCTCGAACATCTCATCGGATGTTTCGTCAACACGCTGGTGCTGCGTGCCGAGATAGCCGACGACGCAACGTTCCCGAACCTGCTTCAGCAGGTCAAGGAATCGGTGATCGAAGCGCTGTCGCATCAGGATCTGCCCTTTGAAATGCTGGTCGACAGCCTGCGTCCCGAACGCAGCGGTGGTCACAACCCGCTGTTCCAGGCGAAGTTCAACTACATGACGGCGCCGCGCGGCTTCGATGCCGTCGACGGCCTCACTGCCGAGATCGACATCATGGATCTCGCGGGCTCGCATTTCGATCTCGCGCTCGACGTCGTCGATGGCGCCGCCGGCATGAAGGCGACGTTCAACTACGCGACCGACCTTTTCGATTCCCCGACGATCGCGCGTCTCGCAACGCAGTTCGGTTCGATGCTGCGTGAGATCGCTGACAATGCAGAGCGACGGGTATCGGACTTCGTCATTGACAATACGAACCGGCAGGTCGTGAAGAGCCAAACCGCCGCGTTTGGGTTCGCCGATGTGATCCGTCTTCATCGCGCGGCGACAGCCGGCAAAGAAGCCACGGTAGCCGTCCGATGCGGCAGTGAGACACTGACGTTTGCAGAACTCGAGCAAAGATCGAACCGCATCGCGCATATTCTCGCCGGCAAGGGCGTGACGCGTGAGGTGCCGGTTGCGTTGTGGATCGAGCGCTCGCCGGCCTTCGTCGTTGCGCTGCTGGGTGTGCTGAAGGCGGGCGGCGCCTACGTGCCGCTCGATCCGAAATGGCCGCTGGAGCGCGTCAGGTGCATCCTGAAGGAGGGCGGCATTGAAATCGTGCTGGCGGCCGGCGAGCAGCTGGCCGAAGCGCGTGCACTCGATTGCGTTGTGTTCGACGCGGACACGGAAGCGGTGCGTGAAGAAACACCAAATGTATCGATTGATACGGTGATCCACCCGGCGCAGACGGCATATGTCATCTACACGTCGGGATCGACCGGAACACCGAAGGGCGTTGCCGTCTCCCACGGTGCGCTGGCCCATTACGTGCAGGCCCTCCTGCAGCGCGTGCAGCCACGGCCCTTGTCGAACATGGCGATGGTCTCGACCGTGGCGGCCGATCTCGGACACACCGTCCTGTTCGGCGCACTTGCGTCCGGCGTGACGTTGCATCTGTTGTCTCCCGAAGCGGTGTTCGATGCGGGTGCGTTCGCGCGAGCCATGCGCAACGGCGACGTCGGCATCCTCAAGATCGTGCCCAGCCATCTGCGCGGTCTGCTGCAGGCACAGCGGTCGGCCGACCTGCTGCCGCGCGATGCGCTCATCCTGGGTGGCGAGGCCTGCGATGCAGCGCTGCTCGACGAGATCAGGCAGTTGCGGCCGCAATGCCGGATTCTGAATCACTACGGGCCGACGGAAACGACCGTCGGCGCGGTGACCCACGAATGCGCGCCTGCAGACGAGAAGGGCCCGATACCGATCGGCCTGCCGCTCGCCAATCTGCGCGCCCATGTGCTGGACGATGCTCTCAATGAGGTCCCGATCGGCGTCACGGGCGAACTCTATATCGGTGGCGCCGGCGTCGCGCGCGGTTATCGTGGCGCGGCAGGCCTGACAGCCGAGCGTTTTGTGCCTGATCCATTCGGGTCGGCTGGGGACCGGCTCTATCGAACGGGCGATCGCGTCCGCTGTGATCGGGCGGGCCGGCTGATCTTCCTCGGCCGCACCGACGATCAGATCAAGCTGCGCGGCTACCGCGTCGAACTTGGCGAAGTCGGCCGCGCCATCAAGGCGCTGCAAGGGGTCGATGACGCCGTGGCCATCGCCCGCGCCATCGGCGCGCACGCCGAGCGGCAGGAACTCGTGGCCTACTGTGTGCCTGTCAGTGGCGTGACCCTGCAGCCGGAGACGATCAAACAGCAGCTCTCTGCGGTGGTACCGGAATACATGGTGCCGTCACACATTATTATAATGCAGCGGCTGCCTCTCACGCCCAATGGCAAGGTCGACCGCAAGGGGCTGCCGGAACCGACCGAAGCGACGGCCGGGCCAAGCCATGCCGCGCCCGTGGGCGACACTGAGGAAGCAATCGCGGCAGTCTGGTGTGAGGTGCTCGGCCGCGAGCGCATCGGCCGCAACGACAATTTCTTCGAGCTCGGCGGCGATTCCATCCTCAGCCTGCAGATCATCGCGCGATTGCGCAAGCGCGGCATCCGCCTGACGCCGAAGCAGGTGTTCGGTCAGCAGACGATTGCTGCGTTGGCAACCGTCGCAGCCGTTACGGCAGCACCTGCCGCCAAAAAGGAGAGGGCGGGCACACTGATGGTGGCCGGCGGCGAGCCGGCACCCGGCATGCGTCATCTCCTGCCGATTCAGACGCGTTTCTTTGCTGAAGATATCGGCAACCGGAATCACTGGAACCAGGTGGTGCTGCTGGTCCCGCAGGCGCGGATCGACTGGGAGACGCTGCGGCGTGCGCTCGCGGCAACCGTGGAGCACCACGACGCGCTGCGCCTGCGGTTCAAGCAGGTGAACGGCGCGTGGCAGGCGGAACAGGGCGCTCCGGCGGCGCCGTCAGAGTTGTTATGGATTCATGCTGACGTCGCTGATGCGGCACAGGTCACCGCGCATGCTTCCGCCGCGCAGGAGAGCCTGTCGCTGTCGTCGGGTCCTTTACTGCGCGCGGTCGGGATGGATCTTGCCGATGGCAGCCAGCGGCTGCTGCTCGCGATCCATCATCTGGTTGTCGATGGCGTATCCTGGCGCATCCTGCTGGAAGATCTGGCCTCGGCCTATGATCAGTTGAAGCAAGGCGACGCCGTCACGCTGGCGCCGAAGAGCGACACCTATGCATCCTGGGGTGAACGGCTGCACGCCTATGCGGCGACCGCGGCACTGGCTGACGAACTGCCCTTCTGGCTCGACTGCGGGGCGGGGGCGAGCCTGCCATGCGACGACGACGATGGCGGCGTCGATCTTGTCGGGGACAGCGAGGAAGTGGCGCTGGTCTTCGATGCCGAGATGACATCGAGGCTTCTTGAGCAGGCGCCCTCCGCCTATCGGACGCAGGTCAATGATCTGATGCTGGCAGGCCTGGCGCGCGCCGTCTCGCACTGGAGTGGGCGTGACGATGTAACCGTCGAGCTTGAAGGCCACGGCCGCGAGGACATGTTCCCCGGCGCGGATGTTTCCCGCACGGTCGGATGGTTCACAACCGCATTCCCGGTGCGGCTGCAGGGCGGGTCGAGCGACGACGCGCCCCTGATCAGGGCGGTCAAGGAAAGGCTTCGTGCGATCCCGAACCGCGGACTTGGCTACGGCGTGTTGCGCCATCTCGGCTCCGAAGCCCAGCGCCATGCCCTGGCACAGTTGGCGGAGCCGCAGATCGTTTTCAACTATCTCGGCCGGTTCGATGGCAGCATAGGCGCATCCTCGCGCTTCGCGTTCGCGTCGGAAAGCGCAGGTTCGTCTCGTAGCCCTGCTGCTCCCATGCGCGGCTGGCTGAACATCACCGGTCTCGTGCGTGACGGCCGGCTGCAATTGTCTTTTGGATATGGACGGAAGCGCTACCGGCGCGAGACCGTCGAGCGGCTGGCATTGCTTTACGAGACGTCCCTGCGCGGGCTGGTGGCGCACTGCTGCAGCGGCGCGGTTGGTCTCACGCCGTCGGACGTTGCATTGTCCGGACTAGGTCAGGCCGATCTCGACCGGCTGGGCAAGACGCTGGACCTTCGCGGCATCGAGGACATCTATCCGCTTTCGCCGATGCAGCAGGGCATGCTGTTCCATGCCCTTCGGGATGGCGACAATGATGCCTATGTGAACCAGGTCGGGCTCGAACTGTTCGGCTTCGATGCCGGGAAGCTTCGCACGGCGTGGCAGGCGGTGAGCGACCGGCACGCCGCGTTGCGGACCGGCTTTGTGTGGCAGAATCTTTCGGGCGCCGCACAGCAGGTGGTATTCGGGCATGTGTCAGTGCCGTTCGCCGAAGAGGATTGGCGCCAGCGAGCGGTGGTGCTCGAACGCAGCGACGAACGTGCAGGGCTGGATGCTGCGCTGGCCGAAGTTTCCCGCCGGGAACGCGAGCAAGGTTTTGACGTCGCACAGCCGCCGCTGCAGCGGGTGCGCCTGATCCGGCTCGACGACAATCGTTACTGGCTGATCTGGACCCATCACCACATCTTTGTCGACGGCTGGAGTTCAGCCCGGCTGGTTGCAGAGGTGCTGCAGCATGTGAACGGCGGCGCGCTGCCTGCGGTGCAGGGCGGCTATCGCGACTACATCGCGTGGCTGCAGGGCCGCGATCAGGCAGGCGCCGAGAAGTTCTGGCGCGACGCGTTGGCCGGGCTCGAAACGCCGACCCTGCTGGCGAATACGTTGGCCACGAACAGGGTATCGGAAGCCGAGGGGCACGGCAGCATTGCGCTTGCGGTGAATGCGGAATTGACCGAGCGGCTGAAGGCATTTGCGAAGCATGAGCGCGTGACGCTCAATACGCTCATTCAGGGCGCGTGGGCGCAGTTGCTGCGGCGACATTCGGGACAGGCGGCCGTCAGTTTCGGCGTGACCGTGTCGGGCCGTCCGGCCGAACTGCCGGGCGCCGAGGAGATGGTGGGTCTCTTCATCAACACGCTGCCGATCGTCGATATGCCAAGCCCCCAAGCCGTCGTCGGCGATTGGCTCCGTCAGTTGCAGGAGCAGAATCTTGCATTGCGCGAGCATGGCTGGACGCCGCTCTACGAGATCCAGCGTCTTGCCGGCCATGCCGGGCAGACGCTGTTCGACAGCATCCTGGTGTTCGAAAATTATCCGATCGATGAAGACCTGCGACGGACCGGCGAAAGCGGCCCGCGCCTGGGCCGCGTGGACCATGTCACGCCCACCAACTATGCGCTGGCGGTCGCCGTGTTCGCCGGAAGCGACCGGCTCAATCTCGAGTTCAACTACGACCGGGCCAGGTTCGACGAGGCGGCCATCCGGCGGCTCCGCGACATGTTGCATGGATTGCTGGAACGGATCGCGGCCGATGCAGACCGTCCGATCGGCCAACTCGGGTCGGCAGCCGGCGAGGAGGCCCGGAGGGTCCTGAACTGGAGCCGCGCGGCGCATTCGGCATCGCCTGCTTCCCATATCGGCGTCGTCGCGCATATCGAGGCGCAGGCGGCGCAGGCGCCGTCTGCCGTGGCGATCGTGTGGGGCGACCAGCGCATCAGCTATGGCGAGTTGAACGCCGGCGCGAACCAGCTTGCGCGGAGGCTTCGTCAATGGAACATCGGCCCGGATCGTCTGGTCGGCATCGCCTTGCCGCGCAGCCCGGAAATGATGGTCGCGCTGCTCGCAGTCCTGAAGGCAGGCGGCGCCTATCTGCCGCTCGATCCGGATTATCCGGCCGAGCGGCTCGCGCAGATGCTGCGCGACAGCGGGGCGACGCTGATATTGACGGAAAGCGCGCAGCTCGAACCGCTCGCGCCGGTGCTGCACGAGACCGCTGTCGAGGCCTGCTGTATCGACGGGCCATCATCGCTGGCCGGCGAAGACAGCGGCGACCTCAACGTCGAAATCCATCCGGATAGCCTCGCCTATGTGATCTACACCTCGGGATCGACGGGCATGCCGAAGGGCGTAGCTGTCACGCACGGGCCGCTTGTCATGCATTGCGAGGCGATCGGCCGGCTGTACCGCATGACGTCGCGCGACCGGGAATTCCAGACGGCGTCGATCAATTTCGACATCGCGCACGAGCGATGGCTGGTGCCGCTGATGACGGGCGGGTCGCTGGTCCTGCCGTCCAGGCCGGGTCTGTTGATCGATGATCTCGTCAACGAGATTGAGCGCAGTTCGGTTACGACGATCTTTCTGCCGCCGGCCTATGCGGATCAGTTGAGCGCAGCGTTGCGGCAGAGCGGGCGCAGGCTCGCCATCAGGGCGTGCATCGTGGGCGGCGAAGCCTGGTCGGATAGCGGCATCAAGGCGCTCCGCCAGGCCGCCGATGTCGATCTTCTGATCAATGCCTACGGCCCGACCGAGACCGTGATCGCGCCGACGGCGTGGCCCGTCGACGACGCCGCGCTGATGCCGGATCAGGCCGCGCCAATTGGACATCCCGTTGGCAACAGGTCCGCCTATATCCTCGATGCCGACCTCAACATCGTGCCGTTTGGTGTGACTGGCGAACTGTTCATCGGCGGTGTCGGATTGGCGCGCGGTTATCTGAACCGGGGCGCGCTGACGGCGGAGCGGTTTATTCCGGATCCGTTCGGCGATAACGGCGCGCGTCTTTATCGCACCGGCGACCTCGCGCGCTGGCGGGCGGATGGCGTGATCGAATATGTCGGCCGCGCCGACCAGCAGGTGAAGATCCGCGGCTTCCGGATCGAACCCGGGGAGATCGAGGCGCGCTTGCTCGAACAGCGCGGCGTGCGCGCGGCGGCTGTAGTGGTTCGCGAGAGCAGGACCGGACGCCAGTTGATTGCCTATGCAAGTGGGGAGCCCGCGCTCGACGGCCGCGTCTTGCGCGATGCGCTGTCGGCGATTCTGCCTGATTACATGGTGCCGGCGACGATCGTCGTGCTCGAGCAATTGCCGTTGACCCCCAACGGCAAGATCGATCGGCGGGCGTTGCCGGCACCGGACGAGGATGCGCTCGTCCATCGCCGTTATGAGGCGCCCGAGGATGAAGTCGAGATCGCGCTGGCGAAGATCTGGGCCGAACTGCTCGGCATCGACCGGGTCGGACGCCACGACCACTTCTTCGAGCTCGGCGGCCACTCCCTCCTTGCCGTGCGGGTGCTGAGCCGGGTGTCGCAGGAAATCGGCGTGTCGATCGCGGTTTCTGATCTGTTCGTTCACCCTGATCTGGCGTCGTTCGCACGTGTCGTATCGATCAGGCTGATCGAGCAGGAGTTCGATACCGAAGAGCTCCAGCAACTGATCGCGGCGGGGCAGTGAGCATGGCTGATACGACAAAGCCGAATTTGCGTGATCTGGATGCCGCGCAGGTGAGAAAGCTCCTGTCGCTGGCCAGAGACCGCGGCAAGAATACCAACAGGAGTGGAGCCGGCTCAATTCCGTCGGTGCCGCGCGGTGGGCCGCTCGAATTGTCCTTCGCGCAGCAGCGGCTGTGGCTGCTGGCGCAGCTCGATGGCGCCAACGCCAACTATCATATTCGCGGTGCATTGCAGCTTTCGGGGGATCTCGATGTCGCAGCATGGCGTCAGAGCCTCGACCGGTTGTTTGCGCGTCACGAGGCGCTGCGCAGCGTCTTTCGCGTGGTCGATGGACGGCCGCATGTTGAGCTGTTGCCGGCCCATGACCATCTGCCAGTGCTCGAACATGATCTGCGCGGTCGTGGCGATGTCGAACAGGAAGTCGCGCGCCTGTGCCGCGAGGAGGCCGGTGCGCCGTTCGATCTCGCCACCGGACCGTTGATCCGCGGCCGGCTGATCCGGACAGCGGAGAGCAAGTATCTCTTCCTGCTCACGCAGCATCACATCATATCCGACGGCTGGTCGATGGCCGTGCTGGTGCGCGAGCTCGGGGCTCTCTATCAGGCTTTCGCGGCCGGCCAGGACGATCCGCTGCCGCCGCTGGTAATTCAGTATCCGGACTATGCCGCCTGGCAGCGGCAGTGGCTGGCGGGCGAGCGATTGCAGCGGCAGGTCGATTATTGGCGCCATGCGCTCGCGGATGCGCCCGCCGTGCTGGAATTTCCGACCGACCGGCCGCGATCATCGGAGAGATCACTCGCCGGCGCATCGCTGCCGATCGAGATCGATGCTGATCTCGTGCTCGGCATCAGGCGGCTCAGCCAATCTCAGGGCACGACGGCATTCATGGCGGTGCTCGCGGCATGGGCGGCGGTGCTGTCAAAGCTTTCCGGGCAGACCGATCTCGTGATCGGTACGCCGACGGCCGGCCGCAACCGGCGCGAGATCGAAGGCCTGGCCGGTTTCTTCGTCAACATGCTGGCGCTCCGCATGGACCTGTCGGCGGAACCAAGCGTGGCAGATCTGCTCGGCCGCGTGCGCGCTGCAGCCCTCGCGGCCCAGGATCATCAGGACCTGCCGTTCGAGCAGCTCGTCGAAATCATCCAGCCGCCGCGTCGGCTGGAGCATCCGCCGGTGTTCCAGGTCGTGTTCGCCTGGCAGAACAACGAAACGGCCGTGCTGGAGCTGCCCGGCCTCAAGGCCGAAATCGCCGATATCCCGCTGCAGCAGGTCAAGTTCGACCTCGAGCTCAATCTCGACGAGGCGGACGGCCGCATTGTCGGCACCCTCAACTATGCAACGGGGCTGTTCGACGAAGCGACGATGCGCCGTCACCGGGATTATCTGCTGACGGTGCTGCGTGCGATGGTTGCCGACGCGGATCAGATCGTCGATCGCATCGATATCGTCGGCGTCGAGGAGCGCAGGCTCGTTCTGGACACGTGGAACGAGACCGCTGCGCTGTTTCCGTCCGAGCGCTGTATCCACGAGCTGTTTGCGGAGCAGGTTCGGAGAGCGCCGGAAGCCGTTGCGCTGGTTCACGAGGGCGTTCGCCTGAGCTATGGCGAAGTTGACGCGAGGGCCAACCAGCTCGCACGGCACTTGATCGCCTTGGGCGTCGGTCCGGATCAGCCGGTCGCAATCTGCCTGCAGCGCGGCATCTCCATGGTCGTCAGCCTGCTGGCCGTGCTCAAGGCGGGCGGCGCCTATCTGCCGCTCGATCCAGCCTATCCGGCGAAGCGGCTGCTTCAGATCGTCGAGGATGCAAAGCCGAAACTGCTGATCGCCGATCAAGCCGGACGCGCGATTTTTGCGAATGCGACGTGCGAGATTCTGGATCTGGAAGCGAGCGCTTCGGCCATTGCCGGCCTGGCGACATCCGCTCCGGCCGTTGCAGGGCTCACACCGCGGCATCTCGCCTACATCATCTACACATCAGGCTCGACCGGAAGGCCAAAGGGAGTGATGGTCGAGCATCGCGGCCTGGTGAATCTGGCGCTGACGCAGCGCGCGCTGTTCGAGGTTTCTCCACGTAGTCGCGTGGTGCAGTTTGCTTCCTTCAGCTTCGATGCCAGCACCTGGGAAATCGTCATGGCGCTGGGCTCGGGGGCCGCGCTGTTTCTCGTCGGCTCGCGAGAGCATCAAAATGCCGGGGAATTGCTCGGCTACCTCGCGGATAACGCGATCACGCATGCGACCTTGCCGCCGGCGATGCTGCAGGGGCGTGGCGACCTCGACAGGCTGGCGTCGCTGCGGGTGCTGGTTCTCGCCGGTGAATTGCCCAAGGCCGAACTGATCAAGGACGTGCCGTCAGGCGTTGCCGTCTTCAATGGCTACGGGCCGACGGAAGCGACGGTCTGCGCCACTACCTGGCGGCGGCCGGCAGGTTTTGCTGACGACGTCGTCCCGATCGGCCGCCCGCTGCCAAATACGCGGATTTATCTGCTGGACCGGTTCAGCGCGCCCGTTCCGCTCGGGGCGATCGGCGAGATCTATATCGGCGGGGCAGGGGTCGCTCGCGGCTATCTCAATCGCGCCGATCTGACGGCGGAGCGCTTCGTGCGCGATCCCTTCGCGGGGGAGCCGATCGGGCGAATGTATCGCACCGGCGATCTCGGCCGTTACCTGCCGGACGGCAATATCGAATTCCTCGGCCGTAATGATCACCAGGTCAAGATCCGCGGCTTCCGCATCGAGCTCGGCGAAATTGAGTTTCGTCTCAACGAGCATGCCAGTGTGTCCGATTCGGTGGTGCTGGTGCGTCGCGATCACGGTGGCGACCCGCGGCTGGTCGCCTATGTAGCCGCGCGTGAGGGCGATAACGCAGCGATCGATGCCGGTGAATTCGCGGCCGCGATGCGCAACCATCTTCGTGCGTGCCTGCCGGAATACATGGTGCCGTCGGCCTTCGTGCGGCTGGAGGCATTGCCGCTCACGCCGAACGGCAAGGTCGATCGCAAGGCGCTGCCGGCCCCGGAGGATGATGCCTTTGCAAGGCGCAGCTTCGAGCCGCCGCAGGGCGAGATCGAGGAGGTCGTTGCCGGGATCTGGGCCGAGCTGTTGGGCGTCGAGCGGATCGGGCGCAATGATCATTTTTTTGAACTGGGCGGTCATTCGCTGCTCGCGGTCCGCATGCTGCTGCGGTTGCAACGTCATTCGCTCCGCGCCGATGTGCGGACGCTGTTTGCAAAGCCGGGGCTGGCTGATTTCGCCGCCGGCCTCAACGCCGGCGGAGAAGCCGAGGTTCCGGCCAACCTGATCACGCCGCAGATGACGGCGATTACGCCCGAGCTGTTACCGCTGATCGCGCTAAATCAGTCCGACATCGACAGCATCGTGGCCGGTGTGCCCGGCGGCGTCGCCAACATCCAGGATATTTACGGCCTGTCGCCGTTGCAGGATGGCATCCTGTTTCATCATCTGCTGTCGAAGGAGGGCGATCCATATTTGCTGGTCGGCCAGATGGGGTTTGCCAGCCGCGACTTGCTCGGCCGCTATCTCGCCGCCGTTCAGCAGGTCATCGACCGTCACGACATTTTGCGCACGTCCATTGCATGGGACGGGTTGTCCGTGCCAGCGCAGGTGGTCCGGCGAAAGGCCTCCGTTGATGTCAGCGAGGTCGTGCTGGATGGCGAAGGTCCCGCGCATGAGCGGCTTGCGCAACGCTTCGATCCGCGTCGCCATCGGATCGACATCGGCCAGGCACCGCTGCTGCGGTTTGCCATCGCGTGCGATCCCGACAACGAGCGCTGGCTGCTCCTGGTGTTGCTGCATCATCTGATCGGCGATCACTCGACGCTGGAGGGGATGCACGACGAAGTCCGGAAGATACTGTCCGGGCGCGGTCACGAGCTTCCGGTTCCGTATCCGTTCCGAAACCTGGTGGCACAGTCGCGCGGATCGGCGGCTACCGCGGAGCACGAGCGCTTCTTTCAAAACATGCTGGCCGATATCGACGAGCCTACCACGCCGTTTGGCCTCGATCGGGTGCATGGTGACGGTGGTGGTATCACAGAAGTGCGGCGAATGCTGCCGGACCAGCTCAACACACGACTTCGCGCGCTGGCGCGGCGGATGGGCGTGAGCCTTGCCAGCCTGTGCCATCTTGCCTGGGGGCAGGTGGTGGCGCGAAGCAGCGGGCGCGAGCAGGTCGTGTTCGGCACCGTCCTGTTCGGCCGCATGCACGCCGGCGCCGGTGGCGATCGCACCATGGGCCTGTTCATCAACACATTGCCGCTGCGGCTCGCTCTCGATGGCACGGCAGTCGAAGACAGCGTGCGCCAGGCGCATGCCCGGCTGGCCGAGCTGATGGCGCATGAGCATGCCTCGCTGGCGCTTGCGCAACGGTGCAGCGGCGTCGCCGCGCCGGCGCCCCTGTTCAGCTCGATTCTGAACTACCGCCACAATGCAATGCCGGAGGCGTCGTCCACGGATCAGGGCAGCGCCGGCCTGCACGGCATCGAGTGGCTCGGTGGCGAAGAGCGTACCAACTATCCCCTGATGATGGCGGTCGAGGATTATGGCCGGGCGATCGGCCTGACCGCCCAGGTCGTCCATCCACTCTCGGCCGATCGCATCTGCGCCTTGATGCAGCATGCGCTCGATCAACTGGCTGAGACGCTGGAACGCGCGCCTCGCTCTCCGGTCCGGCAACTCGATGTTCTGGCGAACGAAGAGCGCCAGCTTCTGCTGGAGACGTGGAATCGGACGCGGGCGCAATACCCGCGGGACCGTTCCTTCGTCGAACAGTTCGAGTCGCAGGCCCGCCAGTCGCCCGACGCGATTGCGCTGGTGTTCGGCGATGCGGAGCTGAGTTATGGCGCGTTGAATGCGCGCGCCAACCGGTTGGCGTGGCGGCTGCGAAAGCGTGGGATCGAAACCGATGTCGTGGTCGGGCTGGCGCTCGACCGCGGCGTCGAGATGATGGTGGCGCTGCTGGCGGTGCTGAAGGCGGGCGGGGCGTATCTGCCGCTCGATCCGGATTATCCGGCGGAGCGGCTGGCGCACATGCTGCGCGACAGCGGCGCAGCGCTGGTGCTGACGCAAAGCGCGCTGCTCGATCAGTTCGCTCCGGTGCTGGAGGAGACCGGTGCCGAGGCCTGGCTGCTCGATGACGATGAGGGTGGCGATGAAGGCAATCTTGAAATTGCCGTGCATCCCGAGAGCCTTGCCTATGTGATCTACACTTCGGGCTCGACCGGCCTGCCTAAGGGCGTGATGGTTCGCCACGACGCCGTGACGAATTTTCTGGCGGCCATGGCGGAACAGCCGGGCATGACGGCCGCCGACTGCGTGCTTGGCCTGACGTCATTGTCCTTTGACATTGCGGTGCTGGAGCTGTGGCTGCCGCTGACGCTTGGTGCCTGCGTGGTGCTGGCGGATCGCGCGGCCGCGCATGATCCGGCACGGCTCAAGGCTATCGTCGCCAGGCAGGGCGTGACCATGATCCAGGCGACCCCCTCGACCTGGCGGATGCTGCTCGATCATGACGGCTCATCGCTGCCGGCGAACTGCCGGGTGCTGGCCGGCGGCGAGGCGCTGCCGCCGGATCTGGCGCGGCGGCTGGTGGCGCAGGCGGGCGAGGTCTGGAACCTGTATGGCCCGACCGAGACCACGGTGTGGTCGGCGCGTCACCGCCTCGATGCACAGGATGACCGTCCGGTGCTGGGCGGCCCGATCGGCAACACCACGCTGTACATCCTGGATAACGACCTCAACCTCGCACCGGTCGGCGTTGCGGGTGAGCTCTATATCGGCGGAGCAGGATTGGCGCGCGGCTATTGGCATCGCGGCGCGCTGACGGCGGAGCGCTTCATCCCCGATCCGTTCGGTCCACCGGGAGCGCGGCTCTACCGCACCGGCGACGTGGCGCGGTGGCGGTCGGATGGCGTGCT
>NZ_LLXZ01000049.1:84063-173651 GCF_001440395.1 Bradyrhizobium jicamae
CCACCAGGTAAAGATCCGCGGCTTCCGGATCGAGCTCGGCGAGATCGAGGCGCGGCTAATAGCGCAGGATGGCGTGCGCTCGGCGGTAGTGATCGCGCGTGAGGCTGGCGCCGGGCGCCAGCTCGTCGGCTATGTCAACGGCGAAGCGTCGCTCGATGGAGCCACGCTCAAGACAGCGCTGTCGTCGGCACTGCCGGACTACATGATGCCGGCGCGGATCATGGTGCTGGACCGGCTGCCGCTGACGCCGAACGGCAAGATCGACCGCAAGGCGCTACCGGCGCCGGATCAGCTCGCGGCGTCGGCCGAGCATGTCGCGCCGCGCACACCTACTGAGGCGAAGCTCGCCGCGATCTGGGCGGACCTGCTGCGCCAGCCCGATATCGGTGTCACCGACAATTTCTTCGAGCTCGGTGGTGACTCTCTCATTGCCGTTCAGCTCGTCAGCCGCATCAAGCGCGATCTCGGCCAAGACCTGCCGCTGAACAAGCTGTTTGAAATGACGACCGTCGAAACCATGGCGGCTGCGCTCACGCCTGAGATCGAGGTGGACAAGCGCAGCGACGACATCGCTGCGATGCTCGACATGCTGAAGGAAGTCGAACTTGCCGATGAGTGATACCGCCACCACGCAGAAGCAGCAGCTTCGCGACATCTCACGGCGCTTGATGCGCCTTGATGCCAGCAAGCAGCATGCGTTCCTGACGCAGCTCGCGGCAAAGGGCGTCAATCTCGCAATGCTGCCGATTGCACGCCAGGAGCGGACGCGGGCGCCGCTGTCCTTTGCGCAATCGCGCCTCTGGTTCTTGTGGCGGATGGATCCGGATAGCGCCGCCTACAACATCTCGGCGACCGTGCGGATGCGCGGCAAGCTTCAGCTGCACGCGCTGCAGCAGGCCTTCGATATGCTGGTCGCCCGCCACAGCGCACTTCGCACGGTGTTTCGGCAAGAGGGCAGGGAAGCCGAGCAGATTGTGCTCGAGCCGCGACCGGTCGCGTTGCGACAGGTGACGCTTGATGGTGACGACCGTGAAGGCCAGGCGCGCCTGCTGGCGCGGCAGGAAGCCGCGCTGCCTTTCGACCTGGAGGCCGGCCCGCTGATGCGCGCCGCATTGCTGACGTCGGCGGAGGACGACCATCTTCTCGTCGTCACCCTGCACCATATCGTCGCCGACGGTTGGTCGATGGGCGTGCTTGTCGACGAGTTCTGGAAATTATACGCGGCGGCTGCGAGCGGCGAGGCACCGGCGCTGCAGGAACCTGACATCGAATATGCCGATTATGCCGACTGGCAGCGGCTCTGGATGAGCGCGGTCGATGGCGAGCGGCAGGTCAAGTATTGGACCAGCCGTCTCAAGGATCCGGCCGTGCTGCAGCTTCCGATCGATCGGGCCCGGCCGGCGGTACCTGACCTCGCTGGATCCGCGCTTCGCTTGACGCTCGATCCGGCTCTGGCCGATGGCCTGCGCGCGCTTGCGCGCCGGAAGCAGACGACATTGTTTACTGTCCTGCTGGCGAGTTTCAAACTGCTGCTCTATCGTTACACCGGCCAGTCCGACATCAGCGTCGGCGTACCCGTTGCCAATCGCCATCGCGATGAGACCCGCGGCGTCATCGGGCTGTTCGTCAATACCCAGGTGCTTCGCACTGATATCGACGGCCGCGTGTCGATTGCGGACTTCATTGCATCGGTCCATTCGGCCACGGTCGAAGCGCAGGAGAACCAGGACCTTCCGTTCGAGCGACTGCTTGAAATCCTGCAGCCGAAGCGCAGCCTGAGCCAGAATCCGCTCTTCCAGGTTCTCTACAATCACCAGCGCCGGCGCGGATCGGGTAATCCGCCTGACCAGACCGGCCTGCAGATCGAGAAGGTCGAGCCTGAAGTCGACACGGTCAAGTTCGACCTCGCGCTCGACAGCGAAGAGGGCCCGTTAGGCGAAATCCGCGCGATCTTTACCTATGCAACCGCGTTGTTCGAGGCGGCGACGATCGAGCGTCTGGCGTCGCACTGGGGCACGATTCTGAAGGCGATGGTTGAGGACGGCGCGCAGCCAATCGCCGGCCTTGCACTGCTTTCCGAACAGGAATGGGCCAGGCTGCGCCAGTGGAACGGCGTGGATGCGGCGACGGCCACGCCGTTCGCGCCGGTGCATCAAACGGTCTCCCGGTTTGCGCGTGAAACGCCCGATGCGCCGGCACTGACCCTTGGCGATGAGGTGATCTCCTATGTCGAGCTTGATCGTCGCGCCAACAGGCTCGCGCATCGTCTGATCCGCCGGGGTGTTGGTCGCGCAGATCTCGTCGGCATTTCGGCACGGCGCTCGCCCTCGCTCATTGTAGCCTTGTTGGCCATCTTGAAGACGGGCGCAGCCTATCTGCCGCTCGATCCCGAACATCCGGCGAAGCGGCAGGTCAGCACCATGCGTGATGCCGGCGCGCGCTTCGTGCTGGTTGATGCCGAGGGTTCGGCACTGACGCCACCACTGCCCGGGATCGAGGTTGTTCCACTCGACGAGACCGATCTTGATCGCGAGCCCGAGAGCGACCCTGCGATCGCGGTGGCCCCAACAAGCCTTGCCTATGTGATCTATACCTCCGGCTCCACCGGCCTTCCGAAGGGGGTGGCGGTCGAGCATGGGCCGTTCGCGATGCATTGCGAGGTGACCGCCGGGCTCTACGATATGGACCGGCACTCGCGCGAACTGCACTTCCTGTCCTTTACCTTCGACGGCGCCCATGAGCGGCTCTGGACCGCGCTGACCTGCGGCGCCGCGCTCGTGATGCGCGATGCTGACCTGTGGTCGGCCGAGCAGACGCTGGATGTGCTGCGCCGGCAGCGCGTCACCAACGCCGGCTTCCCGCCGGCCTATCTGCAGCAGCTCGCCGATTTTGCGGCGTGGCGCGGCGATCCGCCGCCGGTCGAGCTTTATTCCTTCGGCGGCGAGGCGATGCCGAAGGCCGGCTTCGACAAGGTCAAGCGCGCACTCAAGCCGCGGACACTGATCAACGGCTACGGCCCGACCGAAACGGTGGTGACGCCGCTGGTCTGGAAGGTCGACGCCAGCGAAGAAATCGACGGCAACTACGCGCCGATCGGCCGTCCGGTCGGGCGCCGCTCGGCCTACATTCTGGACGGTGATCTCAACATCGTGCCGGTCGGGGTGACCGGCGAATTGTTCATCGGCGGTGAGGGGCTGGCGCGCGGCTATTGGCGGCGCGCCGAACTGACGGCCGAGCGGTTCATTCCCGATCCCTTCGGTGCGCCGGGTGCGCGGTTATATCGAACAGGCGATCTGGCGCGATGGCGTGCCGACGGTGTAATCGAATATGTCGGCCGCTCCGATCATCAGGTGAAGATCCGCGGCTTCCGGATCGAGCTCGGCGAAATCGAGGCATGGCTGATGCGGCAGGCCGGCGTGCAGTCGGCGGTCGTCGTCGCCCGTGAAGCCGGCGCCACCCGCCAACTGGTCGGCTATGTCTCAGGCGATGGCGCGTTCGACGAAGCGGCAATGCGCGCTGCACTCTCGGACGAACTGCCCGACTACATGGTGCCGGCCCGTATCATGAAGCTTGAGCGGCTGCCGCTCACGGCTCACGGCAAGGTGGACCGCGAAGCCCTGCCGGCTCCCGAGATGTCAGTTGCGACGGCCGCGCATGTCGCGCCGCGAACCGCGACCGAGACGACGCTGGCCGCGATCTGGGCCGAGCTGCTCGGTCAGTCCGTCATTGGCGTCGACGACAATTTCTTCGAGCTTGGCGGCGATTCCATCATCTCGCTGCAACTGGTCGGACGAGCCCGCCAGGCGGGTCTGCTGATCGAACCGCGCGACGTTTTCCGGCACCAGACGTTGCGGGAGCTGGCGCTGATAGCGCGCATCGAACGGCCGGAGAAGGACGTCGCTCCCGAAAAAGATCTTGAGGGCAGCGAGCATCCGCTGTTGCCGATCCAGGCGCGCTTCTTCAGCGAGGATGCCGGCGAGCGCCATCACTGGAACCAGGCCGTCCTGTTGATGCCGAAGTCACGGCTCGATTGGTCAATCATGGAACGCACGGTCGCCGCGATCGCGGCGCATCACGCAGCCTTGCGCCTCCGCTTCGAGGAGATCGACGGCGTCTGGCGCGCGGCCTATGGTGCCGCGCCGGCGATCTCGGAACTTTTATGGCTTCGAAGCGGTATCCGCGATGCCGCCGAGGTGACGGTGGTTGCTTCAGCAGCCCAGGCCAGCCTGTCGCTGGCAGGGCCGCTGTTGCGCGTGGTCGGCATGGACCTCGCCGACGGCAGCCAGCGGCTGCTCGTGGTCGTGCACCACCTCGTCATCGATGGCGTGTCGTGGCGCGTGCTGCTCGAGGATTTTGCCGCGGCGTACGGACAGATTCAGCAGGGCACATCGTCGATCGTATTGGCGAAGAGCCAGTCCTATGCATCATGGGCGACTCGGCTGCAGGCCCATGGCGGCACCGAAGCGCTGGCGTCGGAATTGTCCTATTGGCTCGAGCGGGGATCGCGCGCCGATCTGCCGTGTGACGATGATCACGGCGGCGTCGACCGGGTCGCCGAGGGCGAGGAAATCTCGCTGGCATTCGACGCAGCGCTGACGACGCGACTGCTGAAGGAAGCACCGTCGGCCTATCGGACCCACGTCAATGATCTCCTGCTGGCCGCACTGGCGCGGGCGGTATCGCGCTGGAGTGGAATTGAGGATGTCATTGTCGAACTCGAAGGGCACGGCCGCGAGGACGTTTTTGCGGGCGTGGATATCTCCCGCACGGTGGGCTGGTTCACCACCGCTTTCCCCGTACGTCTGCCGGGTGGCTCCGGCGACGACGCTTCGCTGATCAAGTCCATCAAGGAAGAGCTTCGGGCGCCTCCGGCCCGCGGGCTGGGCTACGGCATATTGCGCTATCTCGGAACGGACGCACAGCGGAAGGCGTTGGGCGCGCTTGCCGAGCCGGGCATCGTCTTCAACTATCTCGGCCAGTTCGATTCCAGCGTAGGTGAGAGCGCGCCGTTCCGCCTTGCGCCCGAGAGCGCCGGGCCGGCGCGCAGCGATAGCGCGCCGCTTGGCCGCTGGCTCAGCATCAACGGCCAGGTGCGGGAAGGGCAGTTGCGGCTGTCGTTCAGCTACGGCCGCAGGCGTTACCGGCGCGCGACGATCGAACGCTTCGTGGAGCATTATGCGGCGGCGTTGAGGGAACTCGTCGACCATTGCACCAGTGGCGCCCGCGGCATGACGCCATCGGACTTTGCATTGTCGGGATTAACTCAGGTCGATCTCGACACACTTGGCGCAACGGTCGACTGCCGCGAGATCGAGGACATCTATCCGTTGTCGCCGATGCAGCAGGGAATGCTGTTCCATGCGCTGCGCGACGGTGAAAGCGGCAATTATGTCAACCAGGTCAGCCTCGAGGTGCGCGGCCTCGATCCCGGCCGGCTGCGCGCCGCCTGGCACGAGGTCAGCGCGCGCCATGCGGTGCTGCGAACCGGTTTTGCCTGGCGCGAACTGTCAGGCGCGCCGCAGCAGGTGGTCCATCGCCATGTGATGCTGCCGTTCCTGGAGGAAGACTGGCGCGAACAGGCCGCCGCCATGGACCGCAGCGAATTCGAGGCCGCACTGGCCCGCGCGGCGCAGGCCGAGCGTGCCAAGGGATTCGACCTGGCGCAGGCGCCGTTGCAGCGCGTTCGGCTGATCCGGCTCGACGAAAGCCGCCACTGGCTGATCTGGACGCACCACCACATCCTGCTCGACGGCTGGAGCTCGGCGCGACTGATGGCCGAGATATTGCAGCACGAACGCGGCGGCCGCTTGCCTCCGGTGCAGGGGCGCTATCGCGACTACATTGATTGGCTGCAAAAGCAGGACCGCGATGCGGCGGCGTCATTCTGGCGCTCGGCATTATCAGAACTCGACGAGCCCGGTTTCCTCGCGGACACGCTGGGAGGACCGGCGACGATAGGTGCATCAGGTCATGGCTCGCTGGACCTGCTTCTTTCCGCGGATATGGCTGCAAGCCTTCAGGCGTTTGCCAAATGTGAGCGCGTCACGCTGAACACGCTGCTGCAGGGCGCGTGGGCGCAATTGTTGCGCCATCACACCGGCCAGCGCGTGGTCTGTTTCGGCGCGACGGTGTCGGGGCGGCCGGCAGAGATCAGCGGTTCCGAGGACATGGTCGGCCTGTTCATCAATACGCTGCCGGTCGTGGATCGGGCGAACCCGCAAACAGATGTGGGGGCATGGCTCCGCGACCTGCAGGAGCGCAACATCGATCTGCGCGATCACGGCTGGATGCCGCTCTACGAGATCCAGCGTCTCGCCGGCCGATCCGGGCGCGCGCTGTTCGACAACATCCTCGTCTTCGAGAACTACCCGATCGACCAGGCGCTGCGCGGCGAGAACGAAAGCGGCCGCCGCTTTGGAAAAGTCGAGCAGGTCTCGATCACCAACTATGCGCTGACGGTGGCGGTGTTCGCCAAGAGCGATGGCATCAATCTGGGTTTCCGCTACGACCGCGGCCGGTTCGATGACGACCAGATCAGATATCTGCAGGCGTCTCTGGCGCGTCTGCTTGCCGAGATCGTGGCGGATGCCTCCCGGCCGCTCGGTGAACTCAGTGGCCTGGATGCCGATGAGATGCGGAAAGTGCTCGGCTGGAGCGGCGGCGTTGCGAAGGCTTTGACCTTCGGCAACAGCAGCATCGTTGCGCAGATCGAGGCGCGTGCGGCTGCCTCACCGTCCTCGATCGCATTGGTGTTCGGCGGCCAGGAGGTCAGCTATGGCGATCTGAACGCGCGCGCCAATCGTCTGGCGCGGCGGTTGCGCGATCAGGGCATCGGTCGCGACCGGCTGGTCGGCCTTGCGCTGGAGCGCAGCGTCGAGCTGATCGTCGGTGTCCTCGCCGTGCTGAAGGCGGGTGGCGTCTACCTGCCGCTCGATCCGGATTATCCGTCGGATCGGCTATTGCACATGGTGCGTGACAGCGGAATGACGCTGATACTGACTCAAGGCGGGCTACTGGAGCGCCTGGCGCCGGTGATGGCTGGAGCGGATGCTGAGGCCTGGACCATCGACGAAAAGGTCCGCATGGAAACGTCGGATCGCAATCTCGCGGTGGCGCTGCATCCGGACAGCCTGGCCTATGTCATGTACACGTCGGGGTCGACGGGCATGCCCAAGGGCGTGGCCTGCTCGCATCGCGCGCTCGCGGCGCGGCTCGGCTGGATGCAGGCAGAATATCGCCTCGATGCCGGCGAGACCTTGCTGCAGAAGACGCCGTTCAGCTTCGACGTCTCGGTTTGGGAGATCCTGTGGCCGCTGGCGACCGGTGCACGGCTTGCGATTGCCACGCCCGGCGCGCATCGCGAACCGCGGCTGCTGGTGGAAGCCATCATCGCCCATGACGTGACGACGCTGCATTTCGTGCCGCAGATGCTCGAACATTTTGTCGCCGAGCCCCAGGCCGAGCGCTGCGTCTCGCTCAAGCGCCTGTTTGCCGGCGGCGAATCCCTGTCGGCGGAACTGAAGGCGCGCGTGCTCGCTGCCTTCCCAAATGTGCGGTTCGACAATCGCTACGGCCCGACCGAAGCCTTGATCAACGCCACGTTCTGGAACTGTCGCGACGATGACGCGGCCCGTGTGCCGATCGGACGGCCGATTCCCGGCACGATCATTCGAATCCTCGATGCCAATCTGAACATGGTCCGCGCGGGGGTAATGGGTGAGTTGTTCATCGGCGGGGCAGGGCTCGCGCGCGGTTATTGGCGGCGCGGGAAGCTGACGGCGGAACGTTTCACTCCCGATCCCTTCGGCGGGCCCGGCGAGCGGCTGTATCGGTCGGGAGATCTGGCGCGTTGGCGCGCCGATGGCGCGATCGAGTATGTCGGGCGCTCCGATCACCAGATCAAGATTCGCGGCTTCCGCATCGAGCTTGGCGAGATCGAGGCCCGGCTGCTGGAGCAGCCCGGCGTTCGCTCCGCGGTGGTCGTGGCGCGCAAGGTCGGGGCCGGCCGCCAGCTCGTCGGCTATGTCAGCGGCGCGGGCGAACTTGAGGAAGCGCCGCTGCGGACGGCACTGTCATCCGTTCTGCCCGACTACATGGTGCCGTCGCGGATCGCCGTGCTGGAGCGATTGCCGCTGGCGCCAAACGGCAAGATCGACCGCCAGGCGCTGCCGGCGCCCGACGCCGTGGACGCAGGCGCGGAGTATCAGGCGCCGCGCACGCCGGCCGAAGCGGTGCTCGCGGCGATCTGGGCCGAACTGCTCGGCCAGCCTGCCGTTGGTCTCGCCGACAATTTCTTCGAACTCGGTGGCGATTCGATCATCTCGCTGCAGATGGTGAGCCGAGCCCGCCGCGTCGGATATCTGATCGAACCGCGCGACGTATTTCAGCATCAGACGCTGGAGGCCTTGGCGCTTGCGGCGCGTACCGAGCAACGCAGCGAAGTGCTTGCCGATCAGGGGCAGGTCACGGGCTCGCATTCACTACTGCCGATCCAGGCCCGCTTCTTTGCCGAGGACGCAGGCAGGCGCGATCACTGGAACCAGGCGGTGCTGCTGGAACCGAAGGATCGCCTCGACTGGGATGTCATGCGGCGCGCGATCGCCGTCGTGATCGATCATCACGATGCGCTGCGGCTTCGCTTC
Source organism: Bradyrhizobium jicamae (assembly GCF_001440395.1). Lineage (GTDB taxonomy): Bacteria > Pseudomonadota > Alphaproteobacteria > Rhizobiales > Xanthobacteraceae > Bradyrhizobium > Bradyrhizobium jicamae. Next base: position 92,706 of record NZ_LLXZ01000049.1, read on the forward strand.
GATGAGGGTGAAGGAGGTTGGCGCGCGGAGCACGGCGTTGCGCCGGCTGCAGCGGACCTGCTGTGGGTCCGACGTGTTGGTGATGGAGAGGGTGTGACGGCGCTGGCGTCGTCGGCGCAGGCAAGCCTGTCGATTTCCAAAGGACCGCTGCTGCGTGCGGTCGGCATCGACGTCGCCGATGGCAGCCAGCGCCTTCTCATCGTGATCCATCATCTGGTTGTTGATGGCGTTTCATGGCGGATTCTGCTGGAAGATGTTGCCGCTGCATATGCGCAACTTGCGCAAGGCGGGATGGTTGTGCTTCCGCCCAAGAGCCATGCTTACGCATTGTGGGGTGAGCGACTGCATACCTATGCAGCTTCGCCTGCACTGGCTCCCGAACTGTCCTATTGGGCCGATCGCCGGACAGATGCGGATATTCCTTGCGATGACGACCATGGTGGCATCGATCGCGTCGCCGACGCCGATGAAGTGCTGCTCTCGTTCGAACGGGAGTTGACGCAGCGCCTGCTGACGGACGCACCGTCCGCTTATCGCACGCAGATCAACGACCTCCTTCTCGCCGGCCTCGCGCGCGCCGTCTGGCGCTGGAGCGGACGGGAGAATGTCTTGGTCGAGCTGGAAGGCCATGGTCGCGAGGACCTGTTCGGCGATCTCGACATCTCGCGCACGGTCGGCTGGTTCACGACCGCGTTTCCCGTGCGGCTGGCCGGCGGGGCGCAAGCGCCGTCCGCATTGATCAAGACGGTGAAGGAGGAGCTGCGCGGCATTCCCGGCCGCGGGCTCGGCTATGGCGTATTACGCTATCTCGGCTCTGAAGAGCAGCGCGCGGCGCTGTCCGACATCGCCGAGCCAAAAATTGCCTTCAACTATCTCGGCCAGATCGACGGCGGTAGCGACGAGGCGACATTGTTCGCCATGGCGGCGGAAAGCGCGGGTTCATCGCGCGACGCATCCAGCCCGCTGCGGCGCTGGCTCAGCGTGAACGGCACGGTGCGCGACGGGCAGTTGCGGCTCTCGTTCGGTTTCGGTCGCAAGCGCTATCGGCGCGAGACGATCGAGCGATTGGCGGCGATGTATGAAGCGGCGCTGCGCGAACTGGTCGATCATTGCACCAGCGGCGCCTGCGGCCTGACGCCGTCGGATGTGGCATTGTCGGGCCTTGGCCAGACCGAGATCGATCATCTCGGGCTCGATTGGCGTGACGTCGAGGACATCTATCCTCTGTCGCCGATGCAGCAGGGCATGCTGTTCCATGCGATGCACGACGGCGAGAACGGACTTTACGTCAACCAGGTTGCTGCGGAAATGCACGGCCTCGATGCCGCAAAGCTACGTCGTGCCTGGCAGGCGGTCAGCGATCGCCATGCGGTGCTGCGAACCGGCTTTGTCTGGCGGGATCTCTCCGGCTCACCGCAACAGATCGTCTATCGCCGTGCGGAAGTACCGTTTGTCGAAGAGGACTGGCGCGCGCGGTCGGCAGAGTGGGACCAGGCAGAATTGGACGCCGCGCTGACCGATATTTCGCGGCAGGAACAGGCTGCGGGGTTTGACCTGTCGCGACCGCCCTTGCAGCGGGTGCGGTTGATCCGGCTCGGAGACGATCGGCATTGGCTGATCTGGACGCATCATCATATCCTGCTCGACGGATGGAGCTCGGCGCGGCTGATCGCCGAGGTCATGCAGCATAACGGCGAGGGCCGGCTGCCGACATTGCAGCACCGCTATCGCGATTACATTGCGTGGCTGTTGGGCCGGGACAGGGTCGCTTCGGCGGCGTTCTGGCGCGATGCGATGGCTGGGCTCGATGAGCCGAGCTTCCTGGCGGAGCATGTGGACGCGGAATCGTCCGGCCACGGCATGCTCGCGCTGGAGCTGGATGCCGCGCTGACCGGGCGACTGCAACAATTTGCGGCGCGCGAGCGCATCACGATGAACACGCTGGTGCAGGCCGCATGGGCGCAATTGCTGCGGCAATATACCGGGCAGAGCACGGTTTGCTTCGGCGTCACGGTGTCGGGCCGGCCGCCCGAGCTGTCAGGTGCCGAAGACATGGTCGGCCTGTTCATCAACACCTTGCCGGTCGTCGACGACGTCGGTCCGCAGCAGAGCGTTGGAGTATGGCTGCGTGAGTTGCAGGATCGCAATCTGGCCCTGCGCGAGAACGGCTGGACGCCGCTCTATGAAATTCAGCGTCTTGCGGGGCGTCCCGGACGAGCGCTGTTCGACAGCATTCTGGTGTTCGAGAATTATCCGGTCGACCACGCGCTGATGGGGAGGAACGGGCAGATCCGCGTCGGCGAGACCAGGATCGTCGAAACCAGCAATTATCCGCTGTTCGCGAGCGTCGGCGTCGATGAGCGGCTGCGATTGGTCTTCAACTATCAGCGCAGGCACTTTGATGAGGCGCAGATCGCGCGGCTGCAGCGTGCCTTTGTGCAGCTCATGGAGGCGTTGAGCGTCGATGCCGATCGGCCGGTCGGCACGGTCGTAGCCGGCGACCCCGCCGATGATGCGCTGCTCGTCCGGGCCAACAGCACGCGGTGCGATGGGCCGCGCCGGGGCATTGTCGAACAGTTCGAGTCGCAGGTCCGCCAATCGCCCGATGCGATTGCGCTGGTGTTTGGCGAGAAGGAGCTGAGCTACGCTGCGTTGAATGCGCGCGCCAACCGGCTGGCGTGGCGGCTGCGCAAGCGCGGGATCGGAACCGATGTCGTGGTCGGACTGGCGCTCGACCGCGGCGTCGAGATGATGGTGGCGCTGCTGGCGGTGCTGAAGGCGGGCGGGGCGTATCTGCCGCTCGATCCGGATTACCCGGCCGAGCGGCTGGCCCACATGCTGCGCGACAGCGGCGCGGCGCTGGTGCTGACGCAAAGCTCGCTGCTCGATCAGTTCGCCCCGGTGCTGGAGGAGACCGGCGCCGAGGCCTGGCTGCTCGAGGAGGAAGGCGAGGGTGGCGATGAAGGCAATCTAGAAATTGCCGTGCATCCCGAAAGCCTCGCCTATGTGATCTACACCTCGGGTTCGACCGGCGTCCCCAAGGGCGTGATGGTTCGCCACGACGCCGTGACGAATTTTCTGGCGACCATGGCGGAACAGCCGGGCATGACGGCCGGCGACTGCGTGCTTGGCCTGACGTCATTGTCTTTCGACATTGCGGTGCTGGAGCTGTGGTTGCCGCTGACGCTCGGTGCCTGCGTGGTGCTGGTGGATCGCGCGGCCGCGCATGATCCGGCGCGGCTCAAGGCTATCGTCGCCAAACAGGGCGTGACCATGATCCAGGCGACCCCCTCGACCTGGCGGATGCTTCTCGACCACGACGGCTCATCGCTGCCGGCGAACTGCCGGGTGCTCGCCGGCGGCGAGGCGCTGCCGCCGGATCTGGCACGGCGGCTGGTGGCGCAGGCCGGCGAGGTCTGGAACCTGTACGGCCCGACCGAGACGACGGTGTGGTCGGCGCGCCATCGCCTCGATATCAGGGATGATCGTCCGGTGCTGGGCGGCCCGATCGGCAACACCACGCTGCACATTCTGGACAACGACCTCAACCTCGCGCCGGTCGGCGTCGCGGGTGAGCTCTATATCGGTGGGGCAGGCTTGGCGCGCGGCTACTGGCGGCGCGGCGCGCTGACGACGGAGCGCTTCATCCCCGATCCGTTTGGTCCGCCCGGAGCGCGGCTCTACCGCACCGGCGACGTGGCGCGGTGGCGGTCGGATGGCGTGCTCGAATATATCGGCCGCGCCGATCACCAGGTGAAGATCCGCGGCTTCCGGATCGAACTCGGCGAGATCGAGGCGCGGCTAATGGCGCAGGATGGCGTTCGCTCGGCGGTGGTGATCGCGCGTGAGGCTGGCGCCGGGCGCCAGCTTGTCGGCTATGTCAGTGGCGAGACATCACTGGATCCAGCCACGCTCAAGACCGCGCTGGCGTCGGCACTGCCGGACTACATGGTCCCCGCGCGGATCGTGGTGCTGGAGCGGCTGCCGCTGACGCCGAACGGCAAGATCGACCGCAAGGCGCTGCCGTCACCGGACCAGCTCGCGGCGTCGGCCGAGCATGTCGCGCCGCGCACACCTACTGAGGTGAAGCTCGCTGCGATCTGGGCCGACCTGCTGCGCCAGACAGACATCGGCGTCACCGACAATTTCTTCGAGCTCGGTGGCGACTCCATCATCTCGCTGCAGATGGTGAGCCGCGCGCGCCGCGAGGGCGTATCGATCGAACCGCGCGACATCTTCCGGCATCAGACGATCGAGACGCTGGCGGCATTATCTCGCGACGTCGGCCCGGCCGAGGACACACCGGCATCCGAACGCGGTTCGCTCGCGGGGCTATCCAGCGAGCAGCTCGAACGGCTTGATCTGGACTGGAACCGCATCGAGGACATCTATCCGCTGTCGCCGATGCAGCAGGGCATGCTGTTCCACAGCCTGCGCGATGCCGGCAGCGGCGTCTACGTCAATCAGGTCAGCGTCGAGATCCGCGGCCTCGACCCCGAACGTCTGGGCCGGGCATGGCAGGCGGCGACCGCGCGCCATCAGATGCTCCGGACCGGATTCCTGTGGCGCGAGCTTTCCGGCTCGCCGCTGCAGGCCGTCTATCGTGACGCCGTTGCGCCGTTCGAACAGGAAGACTGGCGCGGGCAGACGATCAGCGACGAACGGATTGCGGCGGCACTTGCCGGCGAACGCGCCGCCGAGTTCGATCTCGCGACGCCGCCGCTGCAGCGCGTGCGGCTGTTGCGCCTCGAGGGCGATCTCTACCGGCTGATCTGGACTTATCATCACATCCTGATGGACGGATGGAGTTCGGCAAGGTTCGTCGGCGAAGTTCTGCAATGCTACTACGGCGGCGCGCCCGCAGCGAACCCGACGCGTTACCGTGATTACATTGCCTGGCTGCTGGCGCAGGACGCCAAGGCGGCTGAAAACTTCTGGCGCGAACAGCTCGGGGACTTCGATGAGCCGACGCAACTGGCCGACGCCTTCGGCTCGCGCCGTCACCCGGCATCCGGCCATGAGCGCTGCTATACGCGGCTTGGAGAGACCGCGACCGCGGAGCTGAAGGCATTCGCGCGCCGTGAGCGGATCACGCTCAACACTATCGTTCAGGGCGTCTGGGCCTTGCTGCTGCAACGCTACACCGGCCAGCAGACCGTGACGTTCGGCGTCACGGTCGCCGGCCGCCCGGCCAATCTCAACGGCTCGCAGCAGATGCTCGGGCTCTTCATCAACACGCTGCCGGTGATCGAAACGCCGTCGGTCGCCAGCACGGTCGGAGACTGGCTGCGCGCGCTGCAGGACCGCAATTCGGCGATCCGCGACTACGAGCATACGCCGCTCTACGACATCCAGAGCTGGGCCGGCCGCGCCGGGCAGACCATGTTCGACAGCATCATCGTGTTCGAGAATTATCCGATCGAACGCGGCATGCACCAGGGCGATGGTTCGCTGCAGTTCAGCGGTCTGAAGAATGTCGACGTGACGAACTACCCGATGGACCTGTCAGTGCTCGTCGAGGACACGCTGCAGATCGAGTACACCTATATGCCGAGCCATTTTACGACGGCACAGGCGGCGCAGATCAAGGCGCAGTTCGAGCATCTGCTTGGAGCACTGGCGCGCGACGCAACGGCAGTGCTCGGCAGCATCGACCCGGCGACGGCGATCGACGCCGCGCTTGCCGGGAATTGCAATCGCCACGCGACGCCGGCCGTGCCGCTGCCGCTGGTGCATGAGGCGATCGGCCGCCATGCGAAGCGGCCGGAGCGGACGGCGCTAACCATCGGCGGCAGTGTGCTCTCGTTCGGCGAGCTCGATGCCAGGGCCAACCGTCTTGCCCATCATTTGATCGCTCGCGGGCTCAAGCCCGAGCAGCGTGTCGGTGTCGTGGTCGAACGTACCCAGGCGACGATGATTGCGCTGCTGGCCGTGTTGAAGGCGGGTGGGGCGTATGTTCCGCTCGATCCGGAGCTTCCAGCGGAACGGCGCGCGTTCGTCATGCGCGATGCCGGCATCTCGTTCCTGCTGGCGGGGCAAATCGGCATCGAAGTCAGCATGGATCGCATTGAAAGAATCTCGCTTTCCACATTCGACTTCGATGCGGGACCGGACGACGCGCCGCAACCGGCGCTGCGCGCCGATAATCTCGCTTACCTGATCTACACGTCCGGCTCGACGGGAACGCCAAAGGGGGTCGCCATCGCTCACGGGCCGCTCGCGATGCATTGCCACGTCACGGGCAGAATTTACGAGATCGACGAGAACTCGTGCGAGCTGCATTTCCTGTCGCTGGCCTTCGACGGCGCCCATGAGCGCTGGCTGACGGTTCTGTCGCATGGCGCGCGGCTGTTGATGCGCGACGCCGAATTGTGGACGCCGGAGCAGACGGTCGAAAACCTGCACGCGCACCGCGTCAGCCATATCGGCTTGCCGCCGGCGTATCTGCAGCAGGTCGCGGAAGCGGTCGAGCAGACGGGCAATCCGCCGCCGGTCAAGCTCTATTCGTTCGGCGGCGAGGCGATGCCGAAGGCGGGCTTCGACAAGGTCAGGCGCGTCCTGAAGCCACAGATCCTGATCAACGGCTACGGCCCGACGGAGACCGTCGTCACGCCGCTGGTGTGGAAGGTCGATGGCACGGGCGAATGCGAGACGCCCTACGCGCCGATCGGCGTGCCGGTCGGAGACCGCAGCGCTTACATTCTCGATGGCGCGCTCAACATCATTCCCGCAGGTGTCGCAGGCGAGCTTTACCTGGGCGGCTTTGGCGTGGCCCGCGGCTATCACGGCAAGGCTGATATGACCGCCGAGCGATTCGTGCCCGATCCATTCTCGGCGGCCCCGGGGGCACGGCTGTACCGTACCGGTGACCTCGCGCGATGGCGCGACGACGGCACCGTCGAGTATCTCGGCCGCAGCGACGACCAGGTCAAGGTCAACGGCTTCCGGATCGAGCTCGGAGAAATCCAGACCACGCTGCTTCGCCATGAGGAGATCGAGCAGGCGGCAGTGGTGGCGTTGCCGGGCGCAACGGGAAATCAGCTCGTGGCCTATGTCGCACCGAAAACGGCAAAGGACGCGTCGGCAGATGCCGTCGACGCGCTGGTTGAGCGATTGACCTCGTTCCTGAAGCAGACCTTGCCGGCCTACATGGTGCCGGCGCGGACCATGGTGCTGGAGCGGCTGCCGGTGTTGTCGAGCGGCAAGATCGATCGGCGTGCGCTGCCGGCGCCTGACGCGGCGGCGCGAAGCTTCGTCGCGCCGCAAGGGCCTGTTGAAACCGCGATGGCGCAGCTATGGGCCGAGATCCTTAAGCTGCCGCAGGTCGGCGTGACAGATAATTTCTTCGAACTCGGCGGCAATTCGATTCTCAGCCTCAAGGTCGTGGCCCGGCTTCGGCAGGACAAGACATTCGGTATCGAGATCAAGCTGCGCGATCTCCTGCAGAAACCGACGATCCGCGCGCTGCTCGCCGATAGCAGCGCCGCGGCCTCCGCCACTGCGCCGGCGCCATCGGCGCTGCTGCCGCTGAATGCGGCGGTTCGTAGTGCGCAGCCGGTGTTCGCTGTACATGGCGGTTTCGGTACCGTCTTCGATTATGGACCGCTGGCGCGCCACCTTGAGGGGCGCCGACAGGTGATCGGGCTGCAGTCGAGAATGCTGGTCGACAGTTCGTGGACCGACCGGTCGCTTGACGCGATGGCCGCGGACTATGCGAACGAGATCAGGCAGGCGCAGCCGCATGGGCCGTATAGTCTGGTCGGTTGGTCGCTCGGCGGCCTTCTCGTCAGCCTCGTCGCCGCCGAACTCGAACGTTCCGGAGAGCGCGTCGAGTGTCTTGCCATGATTGACAGCTTCGTGCTGCGCCAGCAGGGCGGATCGAACCGGCAGGAAGCGGCCGTCCACTGGGCCGACGATCTCGCGGGATTGCTGTCGGCCGTTCTTCCGCGGTCTGCCGCGGCTCGCATCAGCCCGCATGTGGAAGAGGCGAAAGCCGCAGGTCTGCCGGAGACGTCCGGGAATGTCCGGCATCTGGTCGCGCTGATTTCAGGGGAGGGAGTCTCGACGGACGATAGTTCCCTCGGCGTCGACGACATCGCCGGTGCCTTTGCCGTCGGGCGACATCTCAAGATCCTGACTGAGAACGCAACGCCACCGCACGGTCTTGCGGCTAGGCCATTGTGCTGGTGGACTTCAAGCCGGTTGACACAGCGCGACCGGCTCGAGGCGCAACTGCCCGACGCCGTCGATCGCGGCGTCGTCGGCGACAATCATTTCACGATCCTCAGGGATGCGCGCCTGCTCGATGATATCTGCGGCCTGCTTGTGCCGGAGGCAACATCGACGGCGTCGCAGGACACGGTTCCGGAGCCGGCAGAATGAGCAATCCCATGAATCTTGATCCAGACATCGCAGCGCTGCTCGAGATGGTGCAGGCAGGCACCGAAAGCGGCGCCCGCATTCCGTTTCCGCAACTGACGGCCGTTCAGGCGCGGGCCGATTTCGATGCATCCTCGCCGCTGCTCGATGTCGATCCGCCGGCGCTTGGTCATGAGCGTCAACTCTCGCTGCCGATGCGCGATGGTGCGATGATCGAGGCGCGGCTCTATGCGCAGGCGGAGCCGAGCAGCCGCAATCCGGTGCCGGTCCTCCTTTATATGCATGGCGGCGGCTTTGTCGTCGGAAGCCTCGATTCACATGAGCCCTTGTGCCGCGGTCTTGCCGATGACAGCGGCGCGGCGGTGCTGTCGGTCGGCTACCGGCTTGCGCCGGAGCACAAGTTTCCGGCCGCCTTTGAGGATGCCGTCGATGCGCTGGCCTGGATCGGTCGCGAGGGGCTCGCAGTAGGACTGGATGCCGGCTGCGTCGCCGTCGGTGGCGACAGCGCCGGCGGGACGCTTGCCGCGGCGCTCGCTATCGAAAGCAGGGCCAGCAGAAGCTTGCCGCAGCCCGTGCTCCAGATTCTTGCCTATCCCGGCCTGAGCTCCCGACAAACGTCGGATTCCTACGCGCGGTACGGTTCCGGTTATCTCCTCGAACGCAACACCGTCGACTGGTTCTTCAAGCAATATCTTCGCGACGACGCCGACCGCGATGACTGGCGTTTTGCGCCACTCGCCGCAAAGGATCTCTCAGGGCTGCCGCCGGCGCTCATCGTGCTGGCCGAATTTGATGCCCTCGTGGATGAGGGGCGCGACTATGCGGCAAGGCTGCGCGCCGCAGGCGTTGCCGTCGATCTGCAGATCTATCCAGGCATGATCCATGAATTCCTGCGCATGGGAAACGTCGTGGCTGATGCCCTGCGGGCGCGGGCGGCGATCGGACAGGCGCTGGCCGGCGCTTTCGTGCTGCGGCCGAGAAGGCCGCCTGATATGGAAATGCAGCGGGAATGAGGGTATGTCATGACAGTCACCCGCCACAGCCTCGCTGCAAGGCTTTCCTGAGCCGGATTCCATGAGAACGTTTGTCCCCGATTACAGGCTGTCCCGTCGCGCGCTTCTGAAAGCTGGCATTGGTGGCGCGGCGCTTGCCGGCGGCTTGCCGATGGCATTTGCCCAAGGCGGCGGATCGCCATCCGCTCCCCGCATTGCCGCGCTCGGTTGGGCCTGTGCGCAAACGATACTGGCGCTCGGCATGGTCCCGCTGGTCGTTCCGGAGATCGAGCGCTACGGCAGGCTCGTCGTCGAGCCGGCGGTCCCGTCGAGCGTTCAGGAAATCGGCCTGCGTTCGGAGCCAAATCTCGAACTGCTGCAGAGTTTGGCGCCTGATGTCATCATCATCGATCCCAGTATCATGGCCGCCATGCCCCGGCTCAAGCTGGTCGCCCCGGTCGAGGTGTTCACGATCTTCAAGCCCGGCGGCCATCCTTTGGAAACGGCGCGCCGTTCGACGATGGAGCTGGCGCAGCGTCTCGGCGTGCAGGCTGCGTGCGAGGCCTACCTGGCGCGGTTCGACGTCGCCATGACAGGCTATCGCGAGCAGGTTAGGGGGCGCGGGGGCAAGCCGCTTTATCTCGTCAGCGAGATCGCGCGCAACCGTGCGCTCGTATTTGGCCCGAACAGCCTCTATCAGGAGGTGCTCAATCAATTCGGGTTGAAGAATGCCTGGACCGGGCAGAGTGGTCCGTGGGGGCACACCAGCGTCGGCCTCGAAGTGCTGGCCGCGGTCCCCGACGCGCGACTGGTGCTGTTGAGTTCGCGCGTTGCCGATATCGAAGCCCTGCTCAAGTCGAGCCCGGTGCTGCAGACCCTGCCGTTCCTTCGGTCGGGACGGCTGACGGTGCTGGGCAATCAATTCTTCTATGGCGGCGTGCCGGCGGCGGAGCGCTTCGCACGTCTGCTCGCCGAACGTTTGCCGCAGGACAACAATGAGCAAGGTTGACGCGCTGCCCGGCCGGTCCGGGATCGAGATGCATCCGGCGGCGCTGATCGGCTTGTTGTTTGCTGCAGCCTTTGCGCTGACGTGGCGGCATCTGTCGGGGCATCTGCCGGCCGGCGCGTGGTTGCCGGTACTGTGGCGGCCCGAGATCAACGACCCGCAGCAGATGCTCGTGCACTATACCGTGTTTCCACGCATCGCGGTGGCGCTGCTGGCCGGCGCGGCCCTTGGTCTCGCCGGCACCGTCTGTCAGCAGGTGTTGCGCAATCCGCTGGCTGAACCGAGCACCCTTGGTGTCTTGAACGGGGCCTATCTGGCGCTGGCCGTCACCACGCTGTGGGCGCCGTCGCTGGTCGCGTCCGGCCGCGAGTGGATTGCGCTGGTGGGCGGGTTCGCGGCCTTCCTATGTGTATTCGGCCTCACCTGGAAGCGTGCGCTGTCGCCGGTCGTGCTGGTGCTCGCCGGGCTGATCGTTGCCTATTACTGCGCCGTGACCACGCAGGCGCTGGTGCTGCTCAACCACGAATATCTGATCGGCCTGTTCATCTGGGGCGCCGGATTCCTCAATCAGCAGGACTGGAACAATGTGACGTTCCTGGCGCCGCGCCTGCTCATTTCCTTCGTGCTGATCGCGGCGATGGTTCGTCCGCTGACCTTGCTCGGCTTCGATGACGAGACCGCGCGCAATCTCGGCCTCGGACTGACAAGAGCGCGGGTCTGTGCGCTGGCGATTGCGATCGCGCTGAGTGCCTCGGTTGTCAGTGTGGTCGGCGTGATGGGCTTTGTGGGCCTGGCCGCGCCGGCCATCGTGATGCTGTCAGGCGCGCGCCGGTTTCGTGACCGGCTGATCTGGGCTCCGCTTTGCGGCGCCATGCTGCTGTGGCTCACGGACGAGCTTGTGCTGCTGATTCCGCCCGGCTATCGCGAAATGCCGGCAGGCGCCGTGACAGCCCTGATCGGCGCGCCGATGTTGCTGGTGCTGCTGCCGCGGCTACGCTCCACTGTGCTGGTGGGAAACCTCACGCCATCCGTTCCGCCACGGCTTGAGAATCCCTGGCGGATAATCCTGTTCGCGCTCGCCTTGCTGCTGTTCGTCGCCTGGATTGCACTTGCCGTGGGCGTTGGCTCCGAGGGCTGGCGCTGGAGCGGCCTCGCCGGCATCCAGGAATTTTGGCCATGGCGCTGGCCGCGCGTGGTGTCGGCGATGGCGGCGGGCGCGACTCTGGCGGTGGCCGGCACGCTGCTGCAGCGCATGACCGGAAATCCGATGGCCGCGCCGGAGGTAATGGGCATCAGCTATGGCGCTGCGATGGGCGTCATCGTTCTTCTCTATGCGTTTCCTGCGCACACGCGGCTGGCGCAGATTGCAGCGGGCGGGATCGGCGCCTTCCTCGTACTGGCATTGGTCCTGCTGTTCAGCCGGCGGTCCGAGTTCAGTCCGGAACGGGTGCTGCTGGCGGGCGTCGCCATGAGCGCGGCGTTCGGCGCGATCATTGCCATGGCGCTGGCGACCGGCGACCCGCGCATCGGCATGCTCCTGTCGTTGCTGACGGGGTCGCTGTATCAGATCGGTCCAGCCGAGGCCCTGGTCCTTGCTGCCGCGGCGCTGATCCTGCTGGTCATGGTGCCGATGCTGTCCCGCTGGCTCGACATCCTGCCGCTTGGCGCGGCGGCATCGCGTTCGGTCGGCATCTCGCTAGGGCGAAGTCGCATCATCATCATGCTGCTGACAGCATTGCTGACGGCGACGGCGACGCTGATGGTGGGGCTGTTAAGTCTGGTCGGCTTCATCGCCCCGCATATGGCGCGGATGATGGGCGCGCAGCGCGCGCTTCATCAGGCCGCGCTGGCGGCGATGATCGGGGCCATCCTGATGGTGTTTGCGGATTGGGCCGGGCGAATGGTGATATTTCCATTCCAGATGCCGGCCGGCATTTTCGCGATGATGCTTGCCGGACCCTATCTCATCTGGCTGTTGCGCCCGCGACGCGGATGATCGTAGCGCTTTACCGTGCGAAGCTGATGAGATGGCCGTGATCCGGTGACGGCATCACCCCCATCGCAATGCCGTAGATGGTTTCGAGCTCGGCCGGGGTCATGATCTTGTCCGGGGTGCCGCGGGCAATCAGCTTGCCTGAATGCAAGGCGATGATCTCGTCGCAGAAGCGAGCGGCCATGTTGACGTCATGGAGCACGACGACCACGCCGAGATTGCGCTCGCGGGCGAGCTGCTTGACGAGCGACAGAACCTCGATCTGGTGAGCGATGTCGAGCGCCGACGTCGGCTCGTCGAGCAGAAGGCATTCGGCATCCTGCGCAACCAGCATCGCGATCCAGACCCGCTGGCGCTCGCCGCCAGACAATGTATCAACCAGCCGGTCCGCAAACGGCTCGATGTGAGTCAGCGCCATGGCTTCCGCGACCTTGTCGCGGTCGGTATCGCCAAAGCGGCCGAGCGCGCCATGCCAGGGATAGCGGCCGAGCGCAACCAGCTCCTTCACCAGCATGCCGGCGGCAGGCGGCGTTTGCTGCGGCAGATAGGCGACCTTGCGGGCGTACTCCCGATCGCTCCATTCGCGCAACGCGCGCCCCTCGAAGCGGATCGTGCCGGAAGAACTCGGTTGCTGCCGTGCCAGCAATTTCAGCAAGGTCGATTTGCCGGAGCCATTGTGCCCGATCAGGCCGACGACGCTGCGCGCGGGAAGGGCGAGGGTGAGCGGTTCGAGCAACGCGCGCTCTGCGACCGCGAAGCCGACCTGCTCGAGCTCGAACAGGGACGCGGGCGCATCGGGCGAGGCCTGCGCAATTTCGGTTGGCCGAACTACGTGCATGAGAATGTGCCTGCGAGGCAGTGCGAGGCGAGCGCCGTCCCGCCGGCCTGCGCGTGTCGGGATGTCATGGCTGACGCAAGCTCCAATACGCGACCGCCAGGTGCTGATCGCGGGAAAGTTTTCGGTCGTCGCGCAGATGATTTCGCAGTGCCTTCAGCGCCTGCGCCTCGCACGCAACCCATGCAAAGACCTCGCGATGGTCGGGCCATTGCACGGCCTTGACGGCATCGACCAATAGCTGCGTCGTCCCGGCCGGGCGGTCGCCGCGATGCAGCCAGCGGACCGTTACGCCGGCGGGCGCGACCAGAGGAACTTCCTCGAGTTGGTCGGCGACTTCGATGAAGACTTCGCCCGTTGCCGTTGCCGGCAGCGTCTCGAGAATTCGCGCCATGGCAGGCAGGGCTGTCTCGTCGCCTGCCATCAGCACCCAGCGCGCCGGGCGAATGCCTCGCCCAAGCGGGCCGGCCATGCCGCAAATGGCGCCGGCTTGCGCGTTGACTGCGAATGCCGAACCCGGTCCGGCATGGTCATGGACAACGAAATCGATATCGATCTCGCAGGCCTGCAGATCGATGCGGCGGATGGTGTAGTAGCGCGTGACGGGCCTGCGGTCCGGTGCCGGCCAAAGGATGCGCCCGTCCGGCGCGGGCCACGGCCATTCAGGCTTGGCGAGGCCCTCCGGCGGGAAATAGAGGCGGACGTGCAGATCATCGTCGTTCACGAATCGCGCGATGTCGTCTCCGGTGAAGGTCAGGCGGCGCATGCGCGGCGTCAGATCGGTTACGGCCTTCAGCCGCACCTCGCGGAAGTTCGCCAGCGTGCCGCCATCGGACTCGTGGCCGGACCAGACGATGGTCGGTGCTTCGTCGCCGGCGAACTCGATCACGTGTGACGCCACGACCGAGCGCAGCATTTCGAGATGGCCCTTGTCTTTGGCCTCGACACGGATCTTGAGCGTCTCGGCCTCGACGGCGAGCGAACTGGTTCCAAACGGCAGCTTCGCCACCATCAGGCCGCCCCGGTCCTCAAAGGCGATGTCATGCTCGGCCAGATGATCGATCATCCGGGCGGCGAGGCCGGCGGCATCGGCAAGCGCGATGCGGGTCTCCGAAACAAGCGAATCCAAGTCGTCCTCCAGTCGGCCTGGCCGATGCTGGCCTGCAAGCGCTTCAATGTCCTGAAATCGCGGCCCGACACAGCGGCTGGATCAATGTCCTACTCGCTCGTCGGCTGCGATGCAAAGGCGGTACCACTCACATTTTATTAAACGCGCTGCCGATCACAAATTAGAATCAATCGAAAAAGGCCGGAAAATAAGCTCTGGAAGAGTGATGCTGCCATCATGTATTCGCATCACACCGGCAAGGCTGTTCGTATCAGGACGGGCCGTGTAGGTTCGCTTCAGCTCTACTCCAGCGCGCGGCACTCATGATGAATCCACGAAACGGCCTCACGGCCCAGATCCTGCATCTTTTGCGGCCATACTGGCCGATCGTGCTCGGCGGGATCGTGCTCGGCGTTGTCGGCGGCGCCAGCGTTGCGGGGTTGCTTGCGGTCGTCAATCGCGGGCTCTACGCCACGCAGGGCGATGTCGCAACGCTGCTTTCCGCATTTGCAGGCCTGTGCCTGCTGATCCTGATCGGTTCCATCGGCGCCGATATCAGCGCCAACTATGTCGGACAGCGGATCATTGCCGAGCTTCGCAAATCGCTTGCTGCCAAGATCCTGGCGGCCCCGATCGATCAGCTCGAAATCTATCGCACGCATCGCCTGATCCCGGTACTCACGCAGGATGTCGATACGATCAGCGATTTCGCGTTCTTCTTCTCTTCCTTCTTCGTCTCCCTCATCATCACGATCGGCTGCATGGTCTATCTGGCGGTGCTGTCGTGGCCGCTGTTTCTGATTACGGGACTGGTCATCGTCCTCGGCTCGCTCGCGCATGCCTTTGCGCGAACGCGGGGCGTTCGGGGTTTCAACGCTGCCCGCGACTCGGAAGACGAATTGCAGAAGCATTATCGCGCGATCGCCGAGGGCGCGAAGGAGCTGCGGCTGAACCGCGCGCGCCGGCAGCGCGTCTATGTCGAGCAGCTTCAGCGCACGGTCGACCGGATCAGCGCGGTGCAGGTCAAGTCGATCAATCTCTTCGTGACCGCGCGGGCGCTGGGCACGATGCTGTTCTTCGTCGTGATCGGCGTGGCGCTAACCTTGCGGCCGTTCCTCTGGCCGGACAGCCCGGCCGCGGTCTCCAGCGGTTTCGTCCTGGTGCTGCTCTATATGCGGGGGCCGATCGATCAGGTCATCGGAATCTTGCCATCCCTGGGCCGTGCGCAGGTGGCGATGCGGCGGATTGCCGATCTTTCGGAGCAGTTCTCGACGCCCGAACAGGACTTGCTGGTCGCGCCATCCACCGCGCCGGATGGATCACGCCGGATCGAAGCGATCGAGCTCCGCGGCGTGTCGTATGGCTTCCGCGCGGTTCCGGGCAGCGAGCCCTTCGTTCTCGGACCGATCGACCTGCATGTCCGTCGGGGAGACATCGTCTTCATTGTCGGCGAGAACGGCAGCGGCAAGACCACGCTGATCAAGCTGCTGCTCGGCCTTTACGCACCGCACGGCGGTACGCTGCTGCGCGACGGTCGGCCGGTCGAGACGGCAACGCGGGATGATTACCGGCAGCTCTTCACCACCATCTTCTCCGACTACTACCTGTTTGAGGATCTTCTGCAGGGCGCCGGAATGGTGCCTGATGTCGCAGAGCGCTACCTGAAGCGATTGGAGGTCGCGCATAAGGTATCGGTCGAGAACGGTGTGTTTACGACGACCGACCTCTCGACCGGCCAGCGCAAGCGGCTGGCGCTGATGAATGCGTGGCTCGAGGAGAGGCCGGTCCTCGTATTCGACGAGTGGGCAGCGGATCAGGATCCCGCCTTCCGTCACATCTTCTATACGGAATTGCTGCCCGACCTGAAGCGCATGGGCAAGACGATCATCGTGATCTCGCACGATGATCGTTACTTCGGCGTGGCGGATCATCTCGTGCGGCTTCGTCACGGCAAAGTCATTGCCGGCGAAGCGGTGGCGCATGAAGTCATCAAGTCGTCATCGGTTCCAACTAATGCGTCTCTTTAGAGCTATTTTATTCTCCGAGAAAATTTGAGTCGAAGTTCAGGCTCTTTCGAAAAGTATGGCCGTTGAGAGCATGGGATGCCTCCCACGCCGCCGTTTTGTCGGATTTGTAAGGAATCTAAACTACGTGTGGTGGCATTCCTTGTCATCCTGCGCGGGAGTGCTTTAGATCGCGAGCGCGAGTGACGATCGCGTTCTGTTTTTTAGCAATCACGTTGGCGATGCGAGGGCCGGATGAATAAAGCTTCGAGCTCCGCGATCGGGCCTCGCGCGTTTCCGATCGGGCCGCATTCTGCGATGACGGTCGTTCAGGACGGCGGCGGAGACCTTCGGGTTGCCGTCGGTGCCACGACCGTGATGCGGCTGCGGCTCGAGGAGCCGCTGGATCGCCTGAAACTGTCGGATACGCCCGAGGATCTGCACCTCGCGATATCTGCGGTTGCGGCGGCGGCAGAAGCCGTGTTCGGATGGCGGCCGACCCTTGAACGGCTCGTGCTGGATCTGGCCGCCGGAGAATCTCTTGCCCGAGAGCTGATGAACCATGGCCTCGTTGTCACGGCGGGAACGGAGCTCGTGCTGCTTCCGGAATTGCTGATGCAGCGCCCGAACAATTGGCTGGTCAATGCCGAACAGCCGCCACTGCCGCAACTCCATGTGATGACGGACGGCAAACGCCATCCGCGGCGCGCGCCCAAGCCTGCGGGAAAGGTGTATGCGCGCTTCATACCCTGGCTCGGCGAGGTGATCTCCTTTCGCGTCGCCGACCTCGACAAGGACCTGCACCTGCTGCACCGGTGGATGAACGATCCCCGCGTCGACGCGTTCTGGAACGAGGCGGGCGATCTCGAAAAGCATCGGCGCTATCTGTCGGGTATTCTGTCGGACCCGCATATGCTGCCGCTCATCGGCTGTTTCGATGACGAGCCGTTCGGCTATTTCGAGCTCTATTGGGCCAAGGAAAATCGCATCGCGCCGTTCTACGATGCCGATGATTACGATCGCGGCTGGCACGTCGTCGTTGGCGAGGATGCCTATCGCGGGCGGCGCTACATCAGCGCCTGGCTGCCGTCGCTGATGCACTACATGTTCCTGGACGATTGCCGGACGCAGCGAATCGTCGGCGAGCCGGCGGCGGCGCATTCGCAGCAGATCCGCAATCTGGAAGTTTCGGGATTTGCGAAGATCAAGAACTTCGATTTCCCGCACAAGCGGGCCACCCTCGTTACGCTGCTGCGCGAGCGCTTCTTCGGCGACCGGCTGTGGCTGCCGGCAGCCACGGCGCCGGCGACCAGGTCCTAACGCCCGAACGGAGCGCAGCTTCATGTCTCACCAGCTTGCGATCGAGCACGACGTCATCGGCGTCGGATTCGGGCCTTCCAATCTCGCGCTCGCGATCGCATTGGATGAATCCGCCAGAAGGTCACGCCTGAAATGCGCGCCGCTGTTCGTGGAAAGGCAGCCGCATTTCACCTGGCACGGCGGCATGCTGCTGCCGGGCAGCGACATGCAGATCTCGTTTCTCAAGGATCTGGTTTCAATACGTGATCCCACGAGTCCGTTCACCTTCGTGAACTATCTGCACAAGCGCGGCCGCTTGCTGGATTTCATCAACTGCCGAACGTTCTATCCGAGCAGGCTCGAATTCAACGATTATCTCCGCTGGGTCGCCGCCCAGTTCAAGTCTCAGGCCGCCTACGGCGAAACCATCATCGCGGTCGAGCCGGTGACGGCCGGACAAACCGTGACGTCCTTGCGGGTTCATTCGCGCACGCTCGCCGGCGGAGAGACCGTGCGGCTTGCACGAAATCTGGTGGTCGCGGTGGGAGGACAGCCGTATGTCCCGCAGGTGTTTGCGAAGATCGCGGAAGATTCCAGATTGTTCCACTCCAGCCGCTATCTCGATACGGTCGAGCGTGCCGGCTTCGGCGGCCGGGCAACGCGCATCGCCGTGATCGGCGGAGGACAAAGCGCAACCGAAGTGACGGTCGACCTCTACAGCCGTTTTCCGGATGCGCGCATCGACCTGATCTTTCGCGGCCATGCCTTGAAACCGTCCGACAGCAGTCCGTTCGTCAACGAGATCTTCAACCCCGACTATACCGACTTCATCTACGCGCAGTCTTCGGAGCGGCGGGACGCCATCGTCCGCAACTTCCGGAACACGAACTATGCGGTGGTCGATTCGGACCTGCTCGATCAATTGTATCGGTTGCTCTACCAGCAGCGCGTTGGCGGCGAGACGCGGGTCGCATTGCACCCGCGCAGCGAGATAACGGGCGTGGATGCGAGACCGGAAGGGATCGAGATCAGCCTGGCCGACAAGTTCGGGGGCAGAAATCGCCGATCGACCTATGACGCCGTCGTGCTGGCCACCGGATACGACAGGGAAACCCCGCACGCATTCCTCGAGCCGATCCGGCGTTATATTCGCGACGCCGTACTCGATCGCAACTACCGGCTCGTCACCAGCCCGGCATTCCGGCCGCAAATCCATCTGCAGGGATATTCGGAAGCTTCTCACGGGTTGAGCGATACGTTGCTCTCCGTTCTGGCTGCGCGTTCGCAGGAAATCGCCGAATCGCTGCTTTCAACGATTTCGCGTCGCGAGTTGATCGCGTAAGCGGCTAGACGGCGGGAGCGATCAGCCGCCATTCCTCGGCGGGCCCAAGCGCATCCGGCACCGAAAGCACCGCGGGAGAGGGGCCCGGATCGATGATCACCGTAGTCGGAGGTATCGTGAATCCGAGGCCGGCCGCCTTGAGCACCGCCTCCTTGAGAGTCCAATAGCGAAGAAAGAGCCGAGACCGCAGCGCCGCCGGTGCGCTCCGCAGGACCTTGCGTTCTTCGGCAGCCAGGGCGATTTCGCTGATGGAATCCATATCGGCGATTTCGCGCAGCGGCTCGATATCGACACCGACCGGCATGCGGGCCGCTGCAACCGCTACGGCGCCTCGCGCGTGGCTCAGGCTGAAGTCGAGATCCCCAGGCCCGGCAACGAGGATCGGCTTGCCGTGTGCCGAGGACTTAAACCGCAGGGCTGAGGCGGGCTGGTCCACGAGGTTGCCAAGCAGAAGGCGCGCACCGGCATGCGCAGCGAGATAGCTCATGCGATCCTCAATGTGGAGGAATCGAACCAGACGCTCCGTCTCTTCGGCAGCGAGCACTTGCGTGGCGTGCTCGATCCCGAACGTATCGGGTTCGCCGATGGCGACGTCGCCGGGCGGAGTTACCTTGGCCAGCCAGAGAACGATCTCTTCCGACTTCAACTGTTCGATCGGGCGCGTGAAGCCTGCATCATGCAGGCATCGCAAGCGCAATTGTTCGCGCTGTGCCGTGCATTTGACGGCGAGCGACCACACGAGGAAGTCGTTCGCCTGATCGATCGAAAGCGATGCGGCAAACGGCCCGTGTGCCACCTTTCGCAAATTCGTCATGTCAATTGGCTCGGTGCCCCTGCACAATCATATGCAACTCGCGGATGTATTGATGCCCAGGTGGAAGCGATCTGACTTAGAATCCGTCTAACTGAGCGCCGTCGAGCACCATGTTTGGTTGCAACGGACACGAGTTGTGCTGATAGATTCATTCTCAAGCGCATCGGCGCGACCTGCAGACTTTTACGTGGAACCGACCATGACAAAATCCGCCTCTGTCGAGCAGCCTATCGATAGCTGTCTGCCGGAGCGGATTGCAACCATCCTGGTCAGCAGCCGGCATGCAGGCCTCATCAGCAAGGAGCCGGCCACGCGCATCGACTACCTGCTCGAGATTGCGTCGCTGCATACCAGGAACGAACTGCTCAGCCAGCCGGGCCTGGGACGCTTGGGCGTCCAGCGGATTGAAAGATGGATCAGGCTTCATAGCCGGCGCCTTCGCCGCAACGAAGAGAGCCTCGACAGTGTGATCTGCCGATTCCGCTTTCGGCAGGCATTTGCCGATGCCCGAGCCGGTCGGGCAGGGCCCGTATTGGTGATCTCGCCGGAGTCCAGAGACAAGGTCCTGCGTGGGCTCGGTTCGTACGATATGCGTGCCTGACAGCTCGACGGATGGCGACGAAGCAGGCCATCGAGCAGGAAAGTTCAACCCGAACCGTTCGGCAAACGGCTATCCTTCGTCGGTCAAAACGAAGATGGCCTCAAAAAATTATTGGCCCCGATCCTCACGCCGCTGACGGCGGCTGACCGGCTGAATAGCCGTGTCATTGGAACGTATTAGCAGCGAAGAACTTTAGTTAACGCTGTCAGCGCCGGTGCGCTCGCTGCAAAATAGTTTGGCGATTGCTCTTGACGGATTCAGAAATCTCTGTGCATACCGCTGCCCCACAAAACGCCGTCGAACTCGCCGGCGCTCTCTAAGGATCAAGACCGTGTTGCGATTGCGCTCACATATCGTCGCGAATGCCGCCGCCGCGCTGCCGATTAATCGGTCGTGCGATTGGTCGCGCATGTCCGTGACGGAACACGGTCCACGCTATCTGACGAAACCCGACAGTCTCGGGACCAGCAGGATAGCAGCTAGAGCGTAACAGGCAGCGGGAATCCACCCTCTGCCAATCAGGCGGAGGGCAACATGGCCCGCAACAGCACCACCAGGACAGGACTCGAGAAGCGTACCCGCGAGAGGATTCTTTCCTCGCCGGTCGCGCTCGCCTTCGTGCGCACCGTCGTGGCGCGCCGTGGGATCTCCGAGACCGAAGCCCGCCAGATTTATCTCGACTACATCAACCGATCGTGGTCGGCGGCTCACCGCGGCCGCCGCGTGATGACGTGACGTGATGCCGAATACAGGATGATCGCCCCTGCAAGGACATAAGGCGATCCGCTGACCGGTACCGGTCTCCTTGAGTGGAGCGGCAAACGGTGGTTTCAGGCAGCGATTGTGTTTTGGCCGGGCTTTCCCCGGCCGTTTGTAAATTTTCACGCCGGCGTAGCACAGCGGAAGTGCAGGGTTTTCGTAAAGCCAAGGTCGGGAGTTCGATCCTCTCCGCCGGCACCATTTTGCTCCACTAGCCCAATCGGTAGAGGCGACGGACTTAGATTCCGTGCGATGGCGGTTCGAATCCGTCGTGGAGCACCAAATCAAATCGGTAGAGGTCGCTGCGATTCTGGCGCGGCACCCCCTTCCTTTAACGCGCGCTTAGCTCAGCGGTAGAGCGCCTGTTTTACATACAGGATGTCGGCCGTTCGATCCGGTCAGCGTGCACCAACTCGCGTCCGTAGCTCATTCAGGAGAGCGCCGCTGTGACATGGCGGAGGCGGCAGGGGCAGAGCCTGCCGGACGCACCATCAATTCCCTCTCGTAGCTCAGTGGCAGAGCAATCGCTTGATAAGCGATCGACGGATGTTCGATTCATCACGGGAGGACCAGACAGCATAGGAGGTCACCATGACCGAGAACTTGCCTGCCGGTGTGCATCGTCTCTCCGCCGAGAGCCAGCTCGCGCTTGCGCGAGCAAAGGCGAGGGGCTGTGCCATCATGGCGCGCCACGCGAAACCGGAGCGGCTGGCCGCCGCGACCACCAGCACGATGGATCCGGAGCGTTAAACCTGAATGGAGATGGAGCGGACTTTTAACCCGTGCGCAAGTGGTTCGAAACCACCCGGATCCTCCATCACGGACCTGTGCCCCCAGCGGCCAAGGGAGCGGATTCTTAATCCGTCGCGAAAGCATCGTCGGTTCGAGTCCGACCAGGTCCTCCAATCAATTCGCGCTCGTGGCGAAACTGGTAGACGCGCCGTCTTGAGAGGGCGGTGGGAGACCATGCCGGTTCGACCCCGGCCGAGCGCACCAATTGCCCAGCCAATTGCCCATGTCCCCATCTGGCGAAGGGACCGGACTGTCGATCCGGGAAGGCGAGTTCGATTCTCGTCATGGGCGCCAATTCGGCGATGGACACTACTGCTTCGCGGTGGCGCTATGATGCCGCTGCCCGCGACGTTCCATCAGCAAAGCTGCGATCTCCTACGACTTTGCACTACGCCAAGTGGGGCTTCGATTGTCCGGGGTGGTCCGGGTTAGACTTCGACGTTAGCCCTCTCGATCAGTCCCAAGATCGATGTGATGGACCAAGATCGATGTGATGGACGAGGAGCTACCATCACGCTCTATCGTATCTGCCTATTGCGTGCGCGAGAATTGGATGACGTGATCGAGGACGAGCAACTTGTGCCGATCAATGATCTGATGTACATGCCCCGGCCCATTCAACCGACGACGTTCAACCAACGAGGAGACCAGCCGTGAGTCCATTGCAGAGATCGACACATTCCGTGCCGACGCTCGCAGAGCGACCGGCTGTCAGTTATCCATCTTGGTTGAACGACAATGGCACATTCATTGATACAGCGCCGGCAAGAGGCCGAGCGCGCGCGGGTTGAAGCCTATGAGGCCTCGCTGCGGCGTGTGTCGCAGCTAGCGCGTCCGGCACCGAGCTTCCATAAGGCAATCGACGAGGCCAAGCGCGGTTTCGAAGCCGACATCTTGCGCGACGCCTCGGCTTGGCGGCCGCAGATAAAGACCCGCGACTCCGCGCGTCTACGTCCTGCTGCAGCTCGCTATCTCTTCGCGCGCTACGCGGTTGCGGAGCACTTGGAGCAGATCTGGACAGACTGCAGCGGGCTAGCGCCCGACGAGATCGTTTTGCGCAAACGCTGGTACATCGTGGCTGCCGGCGGCGGTTCGCTCTACCGGGAGGGGGCCGGCGCGTGGCTTTCACGCAAGGAGATTCACGCGTTCCTCAATCCGCCGACGCGCCTCGGCTTCGAGGCAGCGATCTGGCAGGCGATCGCTCGTTCCTATTCGGACGACCTCGCCATCGCGCTGCGGATCGCGCGCTCCAGGATCGCACAGACGCCGCGAGCTGAGCTCGGCTTCTGGCGGGAGGTGGTGCGCTTCTTCTGTGCGCATCCGACCACGGTCGAGGACATGGACGATCTTCGCGATTATCTCGCGGACTGCCGTCGGCGCAATCCGGAGTTCGGCCTCAAGGGCCGCACGCTCGCTTCGCTGAGCCGGCAGATGCGCGAGTGGCACCGCGACCTCGAAGCGATCGCGCGTATCGAGGCCGCACGCCGCCGAGCCGGGGCGGCGCAGGCCCGTGCACGTGGACAAGCGTCGGTACGTGAGGCGGACGGCGGCGCCAGCTGGCCGGGAGCTGCGATCACAGACTGGTCGTGGAGCCGAGCGGCCAAGGATCGCTCCAAGCGCGAGGAGCACCTGGTGATCCAGCTGCGGACAGCCGCCGATCTCGTGGCCGAGACGCGAGCCATGCGCCACTGCGTCGCGAGCTACGCGGCAAAGTGCATTGCCGGGCACGCGTCGATCTGGTCGCTGCGCCGCCGCGCCGCAGGCAATACCGAGCGGCTGTTGACCATTGAGCTGGACCGTCGGTCCCGGGCGATCCAGGTCCGGGGATTCGCCAACCGCACGCCACGTCCCGAGGAGCGGAACCTCCTGGAGCGCTGGGCCAAGGCGCGCGGGATCAGCCTCCCATAGCAGCGCCCGCGCCGCGAGGCGGCGCGGGTGCCCGCGCCGGCCACGGCGAGACAATAGTGCCCATCTTCATCGGCCGTGGGGCGCCAATTCCAGGATGTAGCTTAGCCCGGCTAAAGCGCACGCCTCGGGCGCGTGAGACCGCAGGTTCAAATCCTGCCATCCTGACCATTTCGGGCGTCTCTTCCAGTTTGACGCGTTTTCTTCACGCGAACCGGTGTCCACTTCGCTGGAAAACGCTCTGGCGCAACGGTAGAGCCGGCTGCTCATGACAGTCCAAAGATCGGTTCAAGTCCGGTGGCGCCCACCACCAAGAAAAGAGGAGAGGGCAATGTTCGCAGCAAATCCAGCTCTTGTCCTCAACGCGGACTTCCAGCCGCTCAGCTATTTCCCACTGTCGCTGTTCAACTGGGAGGATGCCGTCAAGGCCGTCGTGAAGGGATCGCATGTCGTCGTCGCGGAATACGATCAGGTTGTCCGCAGCCCGTCGACGGTGATGCGGCTGCCGTCGGTCATCGCCCTGCGCGACTATGTGCGGCCACCGGCGCGAGTAGCCTTCACCAGGTTCAACGTCTTTCTCCGCGATCGCTTCCGTTGCCAGTATTGCGGCGACCAGTACCTCCGCGGCGAACTGACGTTCGACCACGTTGTCTCGCGTGTGGACGGCGGCCAGACGTCGTGGACGAACATCGTGGCGGCTTGCAGCCCGTGCAACACGCGCAAGGGCCGCTTCTACCTGAAGCCGCTGCGGGAGCCGTTCGAGCCGACGCAGTATGACTTGATGGCAGCCCAGCGTCTGTTCCCGCCTAACTTTCTGCACGAGACCTGGCGCGACTATCTGTACTGGGACGTCGAGCTCGAGAAGTAGCGGCGCCGGCGGCGAGTTTTTAGCCGCCGGCGTCCCTCACCACGTAGCTCAACTGGACGAGCACGACCCTCCGAAGGTCGAGGATGTAGGTTCGAGTCCTATCGTGGTGGCCAAATTCGATGGATGACGAACCGGACAAGCGTGCCGGCGCTGCCTTGAAAGCAGATGGGCGCCGCGAGGCGTTGCGGTGCAAGCCCGCCGTCATTCCGCGATTTGGACAGTGAACCGGCGCGCCGCCGGCCTCGATTGGAAATCGAGTGGGCGCTTCGGCGCTGGGGATCAGGGCCTCCGCTGTCCGCCATCTTGGAGAGTCAACCGGACAGGCGCGCCGGCACGGCTTCGAACACCGATGGCACCGAAAGGTGTGAGGCTCAGGTCCTCGGCTCTCCGCCATATACGATCGCGCCAGGCCGGACGTACGCCGGCGCCGCTGAGGAGTTTGCAGCCTCGGCACTTTTTATCGCAGGCAGATCGGTTAGGTATCCATGCGGTCTCATAAGCCGTGTTGAGCCCGGTGCAACCCCGGGGCCTGCAACCAAGCTTCACGGGTAACGCCAAGTCTGGTGACTGAGCGGGTCTGTAAAACCCGCGCCTTTGCGCATGCGCGGTTCAATTCCGCGGTTACCCACCATCAATCGCGGACGTAGCTGGAAGGTCGAGCACCTGAGTGCCACTCAGGAGAATCGGTTTCGATTACCGACGTCCGCGCCATCTAGCCCAGTTAGCAAATCTGGTGATTGCACGCGCCTGAAGAGCGCAGGAGGCCAGTTCAAATCTGGCGCTGGGCACCATTTCGGGGCAAGCAGCGGGCTGCAGTTGATCCTTGCAAGATCGACGTCCGGAGTTCGACTCTCCGTTGCTCCACCATCTCATTCCCGTCGAGCCATCTCGGTGAAGGCGCTCCGCTGTTAACGGAGGAAGGCACGTTCGAATCGTGCGGCGGGAGCCAATGCACCACTTCCGATCTCGGGCCAGGCTTAAGCCGCCGAACCGGAAGCGACCTCCATCGTGGTCGAAAAAAACGCACATGCTGCCATCGTCTAGCGGCAAGGATGCCCGGTTCTCAGCCGGCCGACGCGGGTTCGAGTCCCGCTGGCAGTGCCAAATTCATCTTCCCGTAGCTCAACTGGATGAGCAGCGCGCTACGAACGCGAAGGTATGCAGGTTCGAGTCCTGCCGGGAAGGCCAATCTCTCTGGGTAAAGCTCGTGTGGAAGAGCACCGCGTTTGGGCCGCGGAGGCGCGTGGTCGGAGCACGCTGCCCAGACCATAATCGCGCGCTGGCCGATCGGCTAGGCAGCGGACTCTGAATCCGCTCAGACAGGTTCGACTCCTGTGCGCGCAGCCAATCTGGCCCCGTGGCGAAACAGGAACGCGGCGGTCTGCAAAACCGCCATGAGCCGGGGCAGCACCGGCCGGGGCTTCCAGCATGCGCTCGTGGACCAACTGGATGGTCAGCCGTCTTCTAAACGGCCCTATGCTGGTTCGAGTCCAGCCGAGCGCGCCATCATTTTGAATTGGAGAGTTGGCCGAGCGGTAAGGCAACGCGGTGCTAACGCGTCGAGTCCTTCGGGACGCACAGGTTCGATCCCTGTACTCTCCGCCATCGTGCGAACCCATCGATCGATCGGATATTGCAAGACGCATGGCACTGGCCGAACGTTGCAGCACCTTCCTCGCTCATTGCGGCGACTCCATTCTTGCGGGCGTAGCGTAGTGGGCTGCGTGCCTGTCTTCCAAACAGGAGGTGTTCGGTTCTATCCCGACCGCCCGCACCAACCTGCCATCGCCTGGTGCCAAGGGTACGGCGCTTTCAACGCTGGACTTCGCGGGTTGAACTCCCGCTGGCAGGACCAGATTCATGACCAATTTCATGAGCGCGTCGCCAAGCTGGCCAAGGCACCGGATTTTGATTCCGGTTATCGCAGGTTCGAGTCCTGCCGCGCTTGCCAATTCCTCGCGGGGCCTCGGTAGGGAAGGGGCCGGCTCTCATAAGGCTGGAGTGGCGGGTTCGACCCCCGTACCCGCGACCATTTCCAACTAATCTTTCCTGATTTCGTTCAATGGCAGGACGCTCGGTTGTGGACCGGGAGACGCGGAGTTCGATTCTCCCAATCAGGACCAGATACCGGTTTAGTTCAGTGGCAGAACGCGGGCCTCCAAAACCCGATGTCGACTGTTCGATTCAGTCAGCCGGTGCCAATTTCTCTCGTGCCTTGGCGGTCCGCTCGCGGGCTTGCCGAACGCTGCGGTCGTGCGGTGGTATGAAGCCAAAGTTGTCGTTCGCCACTGGCGCTTGCGACAAACGGCTAAAGGTCCTTCTCCGCGAGTTCGCGAAACGCATCGGGGACGGAGCGGGAAGGGCCGAGCGCAACCGACCCATATCCGACTGCGTTGCGCCCGAAGCGATCGCGGATCAGATCCATGGCGCGGTCGGCCGACCAGCGCGCCATCCCTCGCTTGCTGCCAGGCCGGCGCTTTTCATCCCTCAGCCCGAGTGGGAGCTCAAGCTGAATGTCCCAGCAGGTCTCGAGGTGCGACACGGAGATCGCCAGCAGTGAGATTGTCTTTTCGCCCGGGTAGTCCGCAAGCACCCTGCGTACGAGCTCTTCGGCAACCTCGGCCAGTATTGCCGTCGCTGAGATCGGTGCATCGAGTGTGACGGAGCGGGTGACCGAGCGGAGCTCGGCGAAACGCACGCGGACCGTCACGGTCCGTCCGGGCCGAAAGCTTGCACGCAGCCGGGTGGCGACACGGTCGGCAAGGTGACGCAGCTTGTTCCTCGGCCGGCTTCTTGCCGAGCGCCGACTGGGCTCCGGCCGACTGCGCCCGGCGTCGTGTCTTGATTTCCCGTCGATCGCGATTCCATGCCAATGCCGTCAGCTTGTCGCTGGCCGCGCGACCGAGCAACTGTTCGAGCGACCGGCCCGGCATCTGCGCCAGCTGCCCGATGGTATGGACATCGATTTTGGCCAGCCGCGCTTCGGTAACCGGGCCGACGCCCCACATCAGCCCGACGGGCAGGTCGTGCAGGAAAGCGAGCTCGGTGTCGGGATCGACAACCACCAGCCCATCGGGCTTGGCTACTTGCGAGGCAATCTTGGCCAAGTGCTTGGTGCGCGCTACGCCGACCGAGATCGGCAGGCCGAGCTCTGTCCGCACGCGGCATCGTACCGCACTGGCAATCTCGGCCGGCGGGCCAAACAGATGCGTGCAACCCGCGACGTCGGCGAATGCCTCGTCAATCGAAATCCGCTCGACCAGGGGAGTGAAATCATTGAGCACACGGATCGCAGCATTACCCAGCCGCTGGTACTCCTTGAAATGGCCGTCGACGAAGATCAGACAGGGACAAAGCTCGCGCGCCCGCCATCCTGGCATGCCGCCGCTAATGCCGAAGGCCCTGGCTTCGTATGACGCGGCGAGCACGACACCGCCACCGACCGCGATCGGTTTACCGCGCAGGGTCGGGTCGAGCAGTTGCTCGACCGATGCATAGAACGCATCAAGGTCTGCATGAAGGATGGTGGCTGTTGTGTCCATCCCGAACCGCTCGCTGCGAAAACTCGTGCACTCTGCATTGATGAGAACAAAAAGAGAACAATAAGTCAATGGGGTCCGGATAGTTCGGTGCGAACGATCGAGGCGTTGCCGGCCGCTCAGGCGAGCCTTCCGCGCCTTTGCGCCTCTCCTTGAGAGGTCTAGCTACGTGCCATGTTGACAGCCGCAAAAGCCAATAAGCTTCCGGCAATTCCTTCGACGACGTGCTGATTGGTCGCTTTGACAATGCCAATACGACCGATGGCCGACACAACAATGCCGACGATGCCGTAGATCAGTGCACAGAGACCAATGAAGATTGCCGAAAGCAGAACCGCCTGTTGAGCGATCCCTTCACTCGGGGTCATGAAATTTGGCAGGATTGCGAAATAGACCAGCAGGCCTTTTGGGTTGAAGAAGCTGGTCAGGAAGCCCTTCGTGAGTGATGCGGGCTGGGCGCTTGAGTTCAGCGAGACGCTTTCCGCGCGTATGGCGGAACAGATCATCCTGATCGCGAGATAGGTAAGGTATGCGACGCCACACCAGCGCAATGTCTCGAACAAGATCGGTGAGGCGGCGACCAGAGCGGCAACGCCAAAGGCGCCCAATACGGCGTGCGCGAGGTAGCCGAGTATCACTCCGACGTTGGCGCGTAGGGCCGCGGTGCGGCCGCCCGCCAGCGCTTGGGCTACTATGTAGATGAGATCGGGACCCGGCGTGCAAACAAGTGGAAGCACCGTCGCCGCGAAGACGATCGACTTGGTCATATCCATCGAAGTCACTTTCACGGGGCCGCTTTCGGGCCCATCACTGGTTTCATTTCCTTGCTCAATTCACCCTGCGACCACGGCGCGACGCATGACCTTTTGCGCCTTGGCTTGGTCGACGGTGAACGCCAGCGTCCCGTAGTGTGAGCCCCAGGAGCCCGATCCGTTCGAGACGCGGGTTCCGAGGAAGGTGTCGACGACTTCCTGCGTGCTATGGCGGAGAAGCTCCGCGCCCTGCAGCACGCGCGCCACGGCCTCCGTCATCGGGCGGGCGACGAATTCGTCTTCGACGGCTTCGCGGACCAGCGTCTCGGTGTGCAGGACGAGGGCGTCGAAACGGGCGTCCTGACCGAGCAGGGGGCGGGTCTCATCGAAGAGCGCCTGGATCGTGCGCGGATCCTTGGCCATGGCGCGGCGCACATCCATGCACATCATGTTCGCCGTGCCTTCCCAGACGCTGTTCAGCGGCGCCTCGCGATAGAGGCGGGCCATTGGATTCTCCTCGATGAAGCCGTTGCCACCGTGACACTGCAGCGCTTCGTAGGCGATGGACGGCGCGCGCGAGCAGTTGAAGAACTTGGCCGCTGGTGTCGCCACGCGCGCCAGCAGTCGTTCATGCTCGACTTCGGACAGTTGATCGGTCGCCTTGGCGACGCGCAGCGCCATAAGCGTCGCGGCTTCCACCTCGACTGCTATGTCGGCGAGCACATTGGTCATCATGGGCCGGTCCGCGATGGACGTGCCGAACGCCTTGCGGGTCGTCGTGTGCTGCAGCGCCAGTGTGAGGGACTGACGCATCAGACCGGCGGAACCGATAGCGAAGTCCAGGCGCGTCAGGTGGGCATGCGACAGAATTTCGCGGATACCATGGCCTTCTTCGCCGACGCGGATCGCCATCGTTCCCGCGTACTCGACTTCGCTCGAAGCGTTCGACTTGTTGCCGGCCTTGTCCTTCAGGCGCTGCACGAAGAAGTTGTTGAAACTGCCGTCGGGCATCGTGCGAGGCAGAAAGAAGCAAGTTACGTCGCCGTTCACCTTGGCGAGCGTGAAGAAGCCGTCGGATTGCGGCACCGAGCAGAACCACTTGTGGCCGGTCAGTTCGTACCAGTGTGCGGTCTTGCCGTGGTAGTCCTCGGAGTGGGAGAAGCGCGCGGTGGTCTGCGTCTCGCGGAGATCCGAACCGCCTTGCTTCTCCGTCATCGCGTAGCCGATGACGACCGAAGGCTTGTCGGCGACCTCGCGACGACTGTTTTCGTATTCGGTGCCCTTGGCCTTCTCCGCCCAGATCGTGAGCGCGGGTTCGGCCTCGAAACCGGCGTAGGAAGCGTAGGCCATGCCGGTCGGGCAAGCGGTCCCGGATTCGACCTGATTCCAGACGTAGGACAGCACGGCGCGGGCGTAGTGGCCGTTCTTCTGGTTGGTACGCCAGGCCAAATTTGGCACTTCGTGCTTCCACGCGAGCGACATCAGTTGATGCCAGCTCGGATGGAAATCGACCCAGTCGATGCGGTTGCCGAAGCGATCGTGCGTCTTCAGTTCGGGCAGGTGGCGGTTGGCGAGGCGGGCAAGTTCCTGCACTTCCTCGTCGCCGGCGACGGCGCCGAGCGCCTCGCAGCGGTCCGCGGCCCAGGGCGCCTCGCGCTCGATCGCGGCGCGCAGCACGGCGTCGCCGGTGAAGGCGTTGAAGCCGGTTGCGGGCTTGGCCTGGTTCAGGACCTTGTGAGTGCCGTAGCGGCTTGCAGGAGCTTCAAGCGTGCCGGACGAAAGAGCTTGGTTCATGGGCGTCTCCGGATCGTTTTCTGGGTTCCTCGATGTCGTGATCTGCCGGCGAACGCTGCCGGGCTCGTGCTGGCCTGAACCGAATTCCGGCTCATGCTAGGACAGGTAAACCTTTAAAATAGAACCAAAATTCAGGTCCAAGGCTTGTCGAATATCGCGCAAAATGAAGCCAAAACTCGCGCTTCTATTGACACGGATCGATTCTCAATTCAAGATGAAAATGAATTCGGTTTCATATTGAGGATTGGCAGGCCATGGCGACCAGACAAGTCCGTGCCCTCGACAAAAAGACACAGATCCTGCGGGCGGCCCGCTCCGTCGTGATGGATGGAGGCTTCCAGGAGCTTCAGATGAATGCGGTGGCGGCCGCCGCAGGGACGGCGGTCGGGACGCTCTACCGATATTTCCCCTCGCGCGCCGAACTTTGCGCCGCCATCGTCAGCACGGTGTCGCAGCGCGAGGTCGACGTGCTGTCCGGCATCGCGATCGCCGAGGGCGAGCCGTCGCAGAAGGTGAGGGATGCGGTGCGCGCCTTCGTGCTGCGCGCCGTGCGCGGCCGCCGCCTTGCGTACGGGCTGATCTTCGAGCCTATCGATCCGGAGGTGGAGAGCACGCGGCTGAAGTATCGCCGCGCCATTGCGCGCGTCTTCGAGACCATCATCAAGGAAGGCATTGCCGCCGGCGAATTCCGCGATCTCGATGTCGAGGTCGCCGCCACCTGTCTCGTCGGAGCCTTCATGGAAGGTCTCATCAGCGTGCTCGCCCCCGGAGCCGCCGGCGTCCCGACACGGACCGATGAGTTCGCGGATTCCATCGCCGATCTCTGCCTCGCCGCCGTCGCGAAACCCGGTCGATTTCAGGCCGAGCGGCGTGTCGCCGCCGAGACCGCCGAACCCATCGCACTCAAGCAGAAGCCGTAAGCGGGGCGCGACGGCCTTCTATTTGATTATTGAGATGGTCTGCCGGAAGTGCGGGTTGTCCGACGTTTGCAGCCATTCGAACACGACTATCTCCGTCGTGACGATCTCCGTCCCATGACGCTCCATGCGGCGGATCGCAGTCTCTTTGTCCTCCGGATGCCGCGAGCCGAGGGCGTCGCGCACGATGTACGTTTTCCGGGAAGCTTGTAACAGGCCGAGCACTGTCTGCTGCACACAGACGTGCGACTCGCAACCGGCGACGACGACGTGAGCATCGGCGGGGACGCGGTCGAGGAAGCCATCTTCCCGGCAGGCGTCGAAGAACTGCTTGTGGACGAGGCGATCCTGCTCGACGGGTATGTCTGCGACGGTCGGTCCGAGGCCCTTGGCGTTCTGTTCGGTGAAGAGGCGCGGAATCCCCAACAGCTTCGCCGCCTCGATGAGTCGGTTGGCGTTGCGGACGGCGGTCTCACTGTCGTGGATGGCCGGCATCAGTCGTGACTGGAAGTCGACGACGAGAAGGAGCGAGCGCTTCGGATCGATGGTGAGCAGGGGCGTCACTCCTCCGTCAGATGGGCGATCTGATCCTTGACATATCGTTCCATGAGATCGGGCGCAGAAGCTCCGAACATCCGGATGCGGCCGGTGTGCAGCAGAAGCAGCAGCCCGGTGGCATGCGCGAAGCAGTCGACCATTAGCAGATTGGCCTTCTGCCGCGAGGCGCCGAGCTCAACGGCGGCGTTGGCGACCGGGCGCAGCGCGGCCTCAAGAGCGGCGTTCAACGTCTCGTCACGTTCGTGTCCGAGACCCGCCGGCTTCATGCCGCCGCGAAACAGATAGAAGCCGAGGTCGAGGTCGCGCGGATTCTCCGCGTAGAACCGGAAGAATGACATGGCGGCGGCCTTCAGCCTCTGCGCCGGTGACTTCGCCTGTGCGACCGCCTGGTCGACCGTCGCTCCCAGGGAGGCAAGGGAGGACTTCAGCACCTCGGCGTAGATCGCCTCCTTGGATTCGAAGTGAAAATAGAGCGCGGCGGGCGTGTAACCCGCGCGCAAGGCGATAGCCCGGAGGCTCGCGCCCTCCAGACCTTCCTCTGCGAAGACCTGCTTCGCCGCATCGAGAATAAGTTCCCGTTTGTGCCCGCTGACCGCATCACGCCGGTTCTGCCGCTTTTCGACCATCTGCCCTCGCATCCACCTTGACAGCTATTCTAACAGTGTTAAAAACTCTAACACCGTTCAATTATTCAAACAAGAGGGTGACGCCATGCTGATGTCGGGTGCCGACTACCGGGAATCCCTTCGTGCCTATAAACCGCGGGTCTTCGTGAACGGAAACGCCGTGGAAAGCGTCGCCGAGGAGCCACTGCTCGCGCCCGGCGTCGCCGGCGTCGGCGTCACCTACGACTTCGCGCTCAGGCAGGAGCACGTGCCGATTATGACGGCGCGACAGGGCACCTCCGGCAAGATCGTGAACCGGATGCTGCACATCAACGAGACCTCGCAGGACCTGCTGTTCAAGCTCGAGGCCGTACGGCTGGTCTGCAAGACGGTCGGATGCGCGCAGCGCTACCTGACCCATGATGCGCTGAACGGCATTTTCCAATCGACCAAGCTGACGGATGACCGGCACGGCACGGATTACAGCCAACGCTTTCTCGCCTACCTCCACGAGGTCCAGGACAGGGACCTCACGCTGGGCGTCGCGATGACCGACGCCAAGGGCGACCGGTCGAAGCGGCCTGGCGCACAGGTCAATCCCGACGTCTACGTTCACATCAAGGAGCGCCGTCCGGACGGCATCGTGATCCGTGGCACGAAGGCGATCGTCACGGGCGCGCCCTACATGCACGAATTCCTCGTCATGCCCTGCCGGACCCACAATCCGGAGGACAAGGATTTTGCGGTATGCTGCGCCGTGCCGTGTGATGCGCCCGGCGTGACCATCGTCGCCCGTCCGGCCGGGCGCCCCGGCGAGGCGTCAGCCAAGTTCTCGGCCAAGTACGGCCAGTCGGTCGGTGTCGTGATTTTCGATGACGTCTTCGTTCCGCACGACCGCGTCTTCCTGGCCGGCGAGACCGAGGAGGGCGGTTTCCTCACGACTTCCTACGCCACGCACCACCGGCATTCCTGCATCGGTGCCCGCGCCGGATTCGGCGATCTCCTGATCGGCGCCGGCGCGCTGATGATCGAGGCCAACGGGCTCGACGTAGAGCGCCACGCGCATATCCGCGAGGCGATGGTCGAGCTCATCACCATCACGGAGAGCTTCTACGCCTGCGGCGTCGCCTCGTCGGTCTACTGCACGAAGGACCCGGCCGGATCGGTGATGCCCGACGCGGTGTTCTCCAACATCGGCAAGCTGCTGCTCGCCACCAAGATCTACGACATGCACCGCGTGGCGCACTATGTCTCGGGCGGCCTGATCGTGGCGCTGCCGGGACCGGAGGAAGACCACAATCCGGAGACCAGGGCGTCGCTCGCCGCGGTGATGGGCGGTCGCCCAGACATTCCCGCCGACAAGCGCGCCGAGGTTGCCCGCTTCATCGAGGACCTGACGGTCTCGCACGAAGCCGGCTGGTACTCAGTGATCTCGCTGCACGGCGGCGGCTCGCCGGAAGCGATGAAGCGCGAGATCTGGCGCAACTATCCGGTGATGGAGAAGATCGAGCTGGTCGAAGGCCTTCTCGACCGCGGCATCCTCGACGAGGGACGCCGGGTCTCGAAGCAGCCCGGTCGCTGCTGCGCAACCGGATGCCAAGTGCCGTTGCCCCCGCAGAAGGCCGAACTGCCGGTGCTCGAGGGCGCCGCCGAATAACGTCTCGGCTCTCGCAGCCAGCTTTCACTGACGTCCCGCGAGAGGAGTGAAATCGCGCGCGAGGCCGCCTTGCTCGACGGCCTGTTTCAGACCCATTACTGCCCGCGGCGCCGGGAAAAGGGCACCCATAAATTACGTAATTGATAATTTATTTCGAAAATATTTGCAAGCGTCTGATGCCGGTCGTAGAGTGCGGCACGGCCGAGGGCAGGGGGATTCTGCCTGTCGGCCGAGAGCGTGCGGCCTCTCAGGGCAGACATCATGGCAACAAGCCTGTTCGATCCCGCGTCGTTGGGCGCGCTGCGCCTTACCAGCCGCGTCGTCATGTCATCGATGTCGCGCGATCGCTCGCCCGGCGGGGTGCCGACGGCTCTCAACGCCACCTACTACGCGCAGCGCGCGACGGCCGGACTCGTTGTCACGGAATCGACTGCGATTTCCGCGCGCGGTGTGGGCTGGCCGAACACGCCCGGCATCTACACCGAGGCCCAGGTCGCGGGGTGGCGGACGGTCACCGATGCCGTGCATCGCGCGGGTGGACGTATCTTCTCTCAGCTCTGGCATTGCGGGCGCAACTCCCATCCGCTGACGCAACCCGGCGGCGTCCTGCCGGTTGGGCCATCGGCCATTCTGCCGCCCGGCACCGTCCGCACAGCCGAGGGCCGCAAGCCGCTTCTGGTGCCGCACGAACTGTCAGCCGCTGAGATCGCCGGCATTGTCGAGGAATATCGCGCGGCTGCGCGGAATGCGCTCGCAGCCGGCTTCGACGGCGTGCAACTGCATGCGGGCAACGGCTTCCTGCTCGACCAATTCCTGCGCGACTCGGCCAACCGGCGCACCGATGCCTATGGCGGCTCGGCGCGAAATCGCTGTCGCTTCCTCATCGAAGTGGTGGAGGCGGTCTGCGAGATCTGGAGTCCGGAGCACGTCGGTGTGCGATTCTCACCGACCAATCCGACAATCTATCATTTGCGCGACTCCGATCCGGCGCAGCTGCTCGCTACCGCGCTTGAGATGTTGACCGAACTGCGTATCGCTTACGTGGATGTGGTGGAAGGCTCTACCACGGCAGAGCCGGCAACCCACGATCTCGACTATCCGGCGCTGCGTCGCGGTTTTACCGGCCTCTACGTGGCCAACAACGGCTTTACCAGCCGCGCGCAGGCTGAACGGGCGCTCGCGAGCCATGCCGATCTGATCTCCTTCGGAAGGCTCTTCATCGCCAATCCCGATCTGCCGCACCGACTGAAGATCGGCGCCCGCATGAACCCGCTGAACCAGGACGAACTCTATTCGCCCGATCACCGCGGCTACACCGACTATCCTTTCCTTGACCACAACAACGAACAGGACAACGCCACCCCGGCTCAATAGGAGGAACACAAGTGCAACCGATTCATCGCGGACACTCGCGTCGCGCCGTTCTCCGCTCTCTTCTTGCGGCTCCCTTGATCCTGAGTGGACGGGGAGCCTTGGCCAAGGCCGGCTATCCCGAGCGGCCGATCCGTCTTGTCATGACGCTGCCGGCCGGCACCTCCGCCGATACCATGGCGCGTTTCATTGCCGAGAAGCTCCATGCCGGACTGGGGCAGGCGGTGTGGGTGGACAATCGCCCAGGTGCGAGCTCCAACATCGGCTACCAGGCGGCGGCCACCGCACCGGCCGATGGTTATACGCTGCTCTACGGGCTCCTCTCGGTGATCCTCAATCCGCATCTCTTCAAGACGCTATCCTTCAAGCCATCGGACTTCACGCCGATCATCCACTTGCTGGACGTGCCCTTCGTGCTCGTCGTGCGCGCCGACTCGCCCTATCGTACCGTCCAGGAGCTGATGCAGGCCGCCAAGGCGAATCCGGACAAGCTCACCTATCCGTCCTACGGCCTCGGCTCTGCCAATCATGTGGCCATGCTGCAAATGCTTCAGGTCACCGACGCAAAAATGATCCACGTTCCCTACAAGGACGGTGGCCTTAACGATCTCCTGGGCGGACGCATCGACTGCTCGCTGGACGTGACGGCCACGACCATTCCTCACATTACCTCCGGTGCCTTGCGCCCGCTGGTGGTGTCGACCCGTCAACGGCTCGAAGAGCTGCCTGATGTACCGACGTTCGAGGAGGCTCGATTGGGCGTGCCGCTCTATTCCTGGAATGGCATCTTTGCTCGCGCCGGTACGCCACCCGAGATCACCACCCGTTTGTCGTCAGCGCTCCAAACGATCGCGAGCCGAGCCGACTTCCGCAAGAAAGTGAAGGAGTTCTTGCAGATTCCGCGAGGCGGCACGCCGGAGGAATTTGCAGCATTCCTGAAGCAGGACTCCGACAATTGGGGCCGGATCGTCGCCAAAGCCGGCATTCAGATCGAGTGACTTGCTCCGCTTGTCGCCTTTCAGGATGGGCTGAAACGTTCGCTCAGGCGGCGCTCTCCTTGGCCACTTCGGCAAGGAGACCGCGCGCCCATTTGTGAAGGCCTGACCTGGCGGTTCTCGCGCTCCAATACATGTCGATGCTGATCGGTACGCGGAACGGCATCGGCGTGATGTGCAGGCGGGTCCCCGACGCGCGCGCGAGCTGATGCGGGATCGAGGCGATCAGATGGGTGCCGGGAAGGATGCGCTCGAGGCTATCGTGACTTGGCAGCGTGACGACCGGCTCGAGCACAATTCCCTTCGCCTTCAGCACGTCGAGATAAAGCGGTTGCCATTCGCCATTGTGGGTTATGAAGACGTGTTGCGCCTTGCAATAGGCGGAAAGCGTGATCCGGCCGCGCGCGAGCGGATTGCTCCGGTCCATCACGCAGACATAGTGATCGGTGAGGATGTGCCGCCGATAGAAATTCTCGCCAACGATGCCGACCGGACCGATCACGATGTCGCACTGGTTTTGCTTGAGATGAAGATTGCCGTGACCGGCCGCGTCAAGCAGGACGAGCTTCACCTGAGGTGCCGTGGCACGTAGTTGCGCGCTGAACTGCGGGATCAGCGTCTGGCGTTCATGGTGATTGCAGGAAATCGTAACGGTGCCTTTCGCGACGGCGGGGTCGAATTCCCCAAGCGAAGCAAGCGCCTCGATTTCGCCGATCGTCCCGCGCGCCCACTGCACCAGCGCCGCGCAGCGCTCGGTGGCGGCGACGCCATTGCCCTGGCGGACGAAAAGCGGGTCGTGAAAGGCGCCGCGTAATCGCTCGACGGTGTAGCTGATCGTGGACTGATTGACGTCGAGCCGCTCGGCTGCAGCGGAGAACGATCGCAGATCGTACACGAGCACGAGAGTGCGCAAGGCCCCGATGTCGATCGCATCGAGGGAGGAACTGATCGTCACGGCCACCTCCGGCATGCTTCGCAGCCGAGCCTATCACAGGTCATGCAATATTTCGATAAGCTCCATTCAGCCCATCGAATTGAGCGGTCGGGTCAGGCCCGCTAGCCTTCCCCAAAACGAAATCCGGGGAGGAGACACATGGCAAGCGCCGCACCTGTCATCACGGACGTCTCGTACACGGACCTGCTCGAGGATCCCTATCCGGTCTTCAAGCGCGTTCGCGACACGGCTCCGGCCGTCTTCGTCGCGGCTGCAAATCTGACGCTGGTGACGCGCTTCGACGACATCATGAGCATCGAGCGCGATCCCGCGACCTATTCATCCGACAACCCCGCGTCCCTCGTGAACAAGGTGATGGGCCCGACCTTCATGCGCAAGGACGGCGCCGCACACGCCACAGGACGCAAGGCGATTGAGCCGTCCTTCCGGCCCGGCACCATCAAGGAGCACTGGGCGCCGAAATTCACCGAGATCTGCGAGCGGCTGATCGGAGCGCTCCGGGAAGCGGGCGAGGCCGATCTCTTCTCGGCGCTTGCAGCACCAATGGCGTCGCTCAGCCTGATGGAGATGATCGGCTTCAAGGCGATGCCGTGGCAAACGCTTGCCGAATGGTCCCAATCGCTGATCGACGGCGCCGGCAACTACGCGCGTGATGCAGAAATCGACCGAAAGGCGATGGAGGCTGGCGCCGGCATCGATGCCGCGATCGAAGCGGTGCTTGATCACCATCGGGCCAATCCCAATCCCTCGATACTGTCCTCCATGGTGCATGCCGATCCGCCGATGCCGATCGAGGAGATGCGCGCGAACATCAAGGTGATCATCGGCGGCGGGTTGAACGAGCCGCGCGATGCGATCCTCACGCTAACGCTCGGCCTGCTCGAAAATTCCGCGCAGAAGGAGAGCGTTCTCGCCAGGCCGGAGCTGTGGCCCACCGCGTTCGAGGAGGCGATACGCTGGATTTCGCCGATCGGCATGTATCCGCGCCGCGTCACCCGGCCTGTGGATCTCGCTGGTGTTGCATTGCCGGAAGGCGTCCAGATCGGGCTCTGCGTCGGGGCCGCGAACCGGGACGATCGCCGTTTCACCGAGCCGGACAGGTTTGACATGTTCCGGCCCAAGCAGTCGCATCTCGCCTTCGGTGCCGGCGCGCATTTCTGCGCGGGCACCTGGGTCTCACGGCAGACCGTCGGCCGGATCGTGGTGCCGATGTTGTTCGAGCGCCTCTCCAATCTTCGACTTCGCGACGATGCACCACCCGTCATTCGTGGCTGGGTGTTTCGCGGCCCGGTGTCGCTGCCCGTTCGTTGGGATGCCTGAAGGGAGGACAAATGCCCACAATCATTTTCGTCGCTGCTGATGGTACGACCCGCGAGGTCGCCGCCGCCACGGACCAGTCCATCATGGAAGTGGCCCTTGGTGCCGGTGTGCCCGGCATCGTCGCCGAGTGCAATGGCGCGGCCGCCTGCGCCACATGTCACTGCTACTTCGATCCTGCTTACGTCGGCCATATCGGCGAAGCCGGCGAACATGAAAATGAGATGCTGGACTTTACGGCATCCGAGCGAACGGCTGACAGCCGTCTGAGCTGTCAGGTGCGCATCGTCGCTGCAATGGAAGGCATGACCGTGCGCGTGCCATCCGCGCAGTAGAACGGCAGCCATGGCGATGCGCCACGGCTGCCTGTCGCACAAAAACCTACGCGGCTTTGGCACCCATGAGCACGAAGGCGAGGGTCGCCGGACGGCTTCCCTTGTTGCGCCAGCCGTGCCGCGCACCCTGCTGCACGAAGGTGTCGTGCTGCCTGAGGTGAACCGTCTCGCCATCGTCGAGCTCGAGCCAGATCTCGCCGTCGAGCACGACGCCGTAGTCGACCGTCGGCGTGGTGTGCATGCCGGGATTTTCCATCTCGAAGGTCTCGGCAATGCCGGGCGCTGCCGCCACATGCTCGGGTCCGGCCTTCGCCGGATCGAAATCCGGCGACATCATCACGCTGTCCGGCGGGAAGGTGACGACAAGGAACGCTGAGCCGCCCGGGGCAGGCAACAGGCTGGCACCCGCAACGGACATCGGATCCTTGCCGTTCGCCGCCAGCGATGGCGTGCCGGCGGCCATCCAGATCGGCGCAGAGACAAATCCCGGCGTGTGCTTGAGAGCCATCTCGCGCGGCGAGGTGCCATCGCTCACCACGACGGATTTTCCTGCGGCGTTCTTGCCGGTGACGACGCGTCTGAAACTCATGTTTCCTCTCCTTGAATGTCGTTGTCAGAGCGGGGCAGCCGCCGCGCGGACAGCTGCCGTATGCTCAGGGATAGATGACGAAGTTCGAGAAACCGCCGTGCCGCTGCGCGATGCCAGAGATGGCCTCGTTCACTTCGGAGAGCTTGCGTCCTTGCGTCTCGAGCATCGACAGGTCCACCGCGCCTGCGGCTACGAGGTCGGCCATTTCCTGTCCTTCCTGCGTGGTAAACCAGGCGGAGCCATAGAGGCGCTGGTTGTGGTCCATCAGCCAATGGACGTCGATCGCGACCGGTCCCATGACGGCTCCGATATCTACCGCGATGCCGCCACGGCGCAGGCCGCGAAGGCCTTGCAGGAATGTCTCGTGCAGGGCGCCCGGCCCAAGGCAATCCAGGAAGGCATCTACGCCTTCACCGTCCGTATGCTTCATGGCAAATTCGGTGACGCTGCCGTCGTCGATCGAGAACACTTCGATCCGCGAGGGCGCGAGCGCCTTGACTTCCTGCAGCAGCTTGCGGTCGCGGCCGGTGCCGAGGATCTTCCTGACGCCCATGGCCGGACCAAAGATCGCCGCGGCGATCCCGAGCGTGCCGCTGATTCCGTTGACGAGAATCGTATCGCCCGGCCCGGCATTGGCCTTCTTCAGCGCCGAATAGACCGTGCCGAGATAGCCCAGCCGCGCCGCCTGCTCGTACGTCATGATGTCGGGGATCTTCACGATCGCGGAGGAGGGCGCGACGGTGTATTCGCTCAAACCTCCGATCGGGTAATCGGCAAAGGTCTGCAGCGCATCTTCGCTGAAGCCGAAATAGCCCTGGAATGCGTAGTGCTTGCAGGCGATGGAA
This sequence comes from Bradyrhizobium jicamae, assembly GCF_001440395.1. Classification (GTDB taxonomy): domain Bacteria; phylum Pseudomonadota; class Alphaproteobacteria; order Rhizobiales; family Xanthobacteraceae; genus Bradyrhizobium; species Bradyrhizobium jicamae. The sequence continues at coordinate 133,631 of NZ_LLXZ01000049.1, forward strand.
TCGCCGCGCCGGCAATGACGGCAAGTACCGCATGAACGTCCAGGATTGATGTAGACGCGGTCGCCCGGTTTCAGCCCGTGTACCTGCCGGCCTACTGCTGCGATTTCGCCGGCCGGGTCCAGGCCGAACACGGCGGGCAGCGGCGGCTGCGGCATGTGCGGAAACCAGGTCGGCCAGTTCGCAAGGATGTTGCCGAGGTTCGGCACGATCCCGCAGGCCTTCACGCGAACCAGCACGTCCATGTCGCCCGGCTTGGGTGTCGGCAGTTTTTCCAGCTTCAACTCGCCGCCCACCTTATGCATCCGGGCAGCGGTCATCGTTTCAGATACGGCCACCGGCTTCCTCCCATTTTTGATTTTGAACAGGCCGGCGCGAGAGCCCGGCTGCGCTCTGGGATCTACCGTGGCATCATATTTTCGAAATTGCAATATGTTTTCGTAATTGAGTTGGACGGACGCGCGTAGCCGTCTCCCGGCCCTGGCCGGTCGAGCGAACGGGGAGCTTACAAGTGCTGTCTATTCAGCCGCGACGTGATCGGGCCGGCCGTGGCGGACCTCTTCGTGTGCCACAAACAGATGTCCGGCGTGCTTGATGACGTTCTCGGTCGTCTCGCGAATATGGCGTTCGATCAGTTCCTGCGCCTTTGGCACATCGCGCGCGATCACCGAGTCCATGATCATCTTGTGCTCGACATCCTTGGCCCGCCACTTGGTCCTGAACTGCGACGACATCCGCCGGTAGCGGTGGGCGCGCTCGAAAAGCTTTTGGCGGATTTCCAGAAGGTTGGGGGAGGCGCAGGCGGCGACGAGCGAAAAGTGAAAATCGCCGTGCAGTTTGCCCCATTCTTCCGACAGATAGTAGTTGGAACCAAGCCGTGTCTGCAGCCGGTCCATCCGGTGGAACGCGCCGATGATGTCCGCCTCCCAGCCATCGTCGCCGTTCTTGATGGCCAGCGCGAGGCATTCTCGTTCGACGAGCACGCGGACATAGGTCAGGTCGTTGAGGTCGTCGATCGAGACCGGCGCAACGACAAAACCGCGCTGGTCTTCGGCGATCACCAGCCCTTCCGCGACCAGGCGCGACAGCGCCTCGCGCAGGGTCGAGAAGCTGACGGCATACATCTCGCGCAGTCCCTCAAACCGGAGTTTTGCGCCCGGCTTGAGCGCGCAGCTGATGATGTCCGCGCGCATCCGGTGCAGCACGTCCGCCGCGCGTGTTTCGCCTGCCGGTTTGAGCTTCTCGCGCATCAATTGCCTTCCTGGTCGGTGTCCACTGCCAAGATAGGCTGATTTTCGAAAAAATCAAACCACCCGTGCCGCCGGCAGAGTCCAGAACGGAGGAGGGGACCCTTTAATTCGTCCCTCCCAGGCCCCTGTGCGTCCCATTCTGACGCCGCGGCGCGGCTCCTTGCCCGTTAACCAAAGGCTTGGAGCCCGGTCTGGGCGCGGCCGAGGATCAGCGCGTGCACATCGTGTGCGCCTTCATACGTGTTAACCGTCTCCAGGTTCAGCATGTGGCGCATGACATTGAACTCATCGGAAATGCCGTTGCCGCCATGCATGTCGCGCGCGAGCCGCGCGATCTCCAGCGCCTTGCCGCAATTGTTGCGCTTGATCAGGCTGATCATCTCCGGCGCCATGCGGCCTTCGTCGAACAGCCGCCCGACGCGCAGCGCCGCCTGAAGGCCGAGGCTGATTTCGGTCTGCATGTCGGCAAGCTTCTTCTGGTAGAGTTGCGTGTGGGCCAGCGGCCGTCCGAACTGCTTGCGGTCGAGCCCATATTGACGCGCCGCGTGCCAGCAGGCTTCGGCCGCGCCCATCGCGCCCCACGCAATGCCATAGCGTGCGCGATTGAGACAGCCAAACGGGCCGGACAGGCCTTCCGCGTCCGGCAGCAGCGCGTCTTCGTTCACCTCGACGCCATCGAGCACGATCTCGCCGGTCACCGAAGCGCGCAGCGAGAGTTTCCCCTCGATCTTCGGCGCTGAAAGGCCCGCCATTCCTTTCTCCAGAACAAAGCCCCGGATCTTCCCGCCATGCGCGTCTGATTTCGCCCATATCACGAAGACATCGGCGATCGGCGCATTGGTGATCCAGATCTTTGCGCCGTTGAGCCGATAGCCGCGATCGATTTTTGTCGCGCGTGTTTTCATGCCGCCGGGATCGGAGCCTGCATCCGGCTCGGTCAGGCCGAAGCAGCCGATCCACTCGCCGGTGGCGAGCTTTGGAAGATATTTGCGGCGCTGTGCTTCCGAGCCATAGGCATGGATCGGATACATCACCAGCGACGATTGAACCGACATCATCGAGCGGTAGCCGCTGTCGACGCGCTCGACCTCGCGCGCGATCAGGCCGTAGGCGACGTAGGAGGCGCCGATGCCGCCATACGTTTCGGGGATGGTTACGCCCAACAGTCCAAGCTCTCCCATCTCACGAAAGATCGCCGGATCGGTGTGCTCATCGCGGAATGCCTGCCGGACCCGGGGGCCGAGGTGCTCCTGCACATAGGCGCGCGCCGTATCCCGAATCATTCGCTCGTCTTCGCTGAACTGCTCCTCGATCAGGAATGGATCGTCCCACACGAACGGACCGCTACCGCCTGCACTTGCCATGACTCTCTCCAATGCTTGGAACCCGACCCCGCGGTCACCCCGCCGGCTTGCTGGCTGGGCACTTCGCACAAAATTTCGAAATAATCAATTTTGTTCGAAATTACCTTGCCTCGTGCCTCGCGATGCGGTAGCAGGACATCAAACGCCGATGAGGCCGGGAGGTAATGATGCAGCATCTGGTGCACGCGATCGGGCATGTGAAAATCAATACGACCGTCCCCGAGGCGGTCGTGCGGGATGCGACCGAGATCCTCGGCCTGCATGTGACTTATTCCGACGAGCGCCAGACATGGCTGAGCTCCAACGGCCGCGCCGCCGAGCTGGTGCTGCTCCGCTCGGACGAGAACGCGACGCATACGATCGGGCTGGAGGCGCTCACCGTCGAAGCCGTGGGGGAGGTGGCATCCCGGGTCGAAGGCGCTGGCTGCCGCATCCTCTCGCGTGAACCGAGCCTCAAATGCATGGCCGCGGGCGTGACCTTCGCAACGCCGGAAGGCCTTCGCTTCGAAATCCATACACCGACGCGCGATCAAATTTATGGGCGAAGGTACCCGACCCACGGCGTCGGGCCGAACCGCATGGATCATCTCAATCTGACATCGCCCGATCCTACCGCAACGCGCCGCCAGCTTGAACAGATCTGCGGCCTTCGCCTATCGGAACGCATGGTCGACGACAGCCTGAGCTGGATGTATGGCGGCAACCGCCAGCATCACATCGTGGGTGTCGTCCGCGGCAAGGTCGGGCTGCACCACTATTCCTTCGAGTTCAGGGAGTTCAACGATTACCTGAAACTCGGCGATCTCCTCGATCGCTTCGACAAGCAGATGATGTGGGGCCCGGGCCGCCACCGGCCGGGCGACAACACCTACGCCTATTACACCGATGCCAGCGGCGCGATGGTCGAATGCTCGGGCTCGATGGCGCTGATCGCCGACGATGCGGACTTCGTTCCAAACGTCATTACCAGCCTCGAGCGTCCCGGCAATGTGCGCTGCATGAATGTCTGGGGCACGCCTGCGCCGCTCGAATGGCGCCAGCATCATTTCCCCTTCACCGCCATCAAGTGAACGGCGGCCGCGGCCGCCAGATCGGCCGCGAGAGGTGGCAAAGAACTACGAGGACCATGCCGATGCAAGAAAAACTCTCTTTTCGTTCCGACGGGCTCAAGCTCTCTGCCGTTCTGCACGTGCCTGATACGAGAAAGCCCGGGCAACGGCTGCCCGCCTTCATTGTACTGCACGGCTTCGTCGGCTCGAAGGACGAGTCCCACGCTGAAATCCAGGCGCGGATGCTGGAGGAGATGGGCTATGTGGCGCTCCGCTTCGATTTTCGCTGCTGCGGCGAGAGCGAGGGCGAGCGCGCGCAGGTGCGCTGCTTCGATCAGGTGGCTGATGCCAAGAACGCGCTGTCATTCCTCGCCGAGCGGGAAGAGGTCGATCCCAAGCGCATCGGCGTGGTCGGCCACAGTTTTGGGGCGGCTGTCTCGGTTTATTCGGCCGGCATCGACGACCGCTTCGCCTGTGTGATCTCCTCCTGCGGCTGGGGTGATGGCGAACGAAAATTCCGCGGCCAGCATCCAACGCCCGAGGCCTGGGCGAAGTTCACCGGCCTTCTGGACAAGGGCCGCCGCCAGAAGCAGGAAACGGGCGAGAGCATGTGGATCTCCCGTTTCGACGCCGTGCCGATTCCCGAACATCTCCGCAAGAATCTCTCGCCGAAGGCGATCATGGAGATTCCGGTCGAGACGGCATGGAGCATGTATAATTTCCGCGCCGATGATGTCGTAGGCAACATCGCGCCGCGCCCGATCCTGTTTCTCCACACCGCCAATGACACGATCACGCCGACCGAGCAGTCGATCCGCATGTTCGAAAAGGCCGGCCAGCCGGCCGAGCTTGTCTTGATATCCGGCACGTCGCATTTTCCACTCGCGCCGCAGGATGCGCCGCGCACCAAGGCGATCATCAAGGGGTGGCTCGACAAGTTCTTTCCTTCGCCGCTCGGAGCCTGAGCATGGCGGAAGTTTCGGGCATGGTCGCGATCGACGCCGGCAGCCTCCGGACCTTCGCAGCCGACCTTCTCGGGGCCGGCGGGTTTTCGGCCGACCAGGCCGAACAGACGGCGGACGTGCTGGTCTGGGCCAATCTGCGCGGCGCGGATTCACACGGCGTGCTGCGGATTCCGCGCTACGTCGAAATGGTCGAGCTTGGCCTGATCAACCCCGAGGCCGAGCCGCGCCAGGTTTCGGGAAAGGGCGCAGTGGCGGTCATCGATGCGCAGCGCGCGCCGGGCGCGGTCGCGATGAATCTCGCCGCACGAACTGCAGCGCAGCTTTCGGATCTGCATGGCATCGGCTGGTGCGCGGTTCGCGCCATCACCCATGCCGGCGCGATCGGATATTACGCACAGCAGGTCGCCCGCAGGGGCCACGTCGCCATCGCCATGACGGCCTCAAAACCGTTGATGATCTACCATGGCTCCCGGGCCGAGGGGGTGTCGACAAACCCGATCGCGATTGCCGCACCGACGACCGATCCCGATCGTCCCTTGCTGCTGGACATGTCGACCGCGTCGGTCGCGATCGGCAAGATCATGGCCGCAAAGGATGCCGGAAAGCCGATTCCGCCGGGCTGGGGCGTCGATGAGAAGGGCGAGGGGACAACCGACCCGCGCAAGGTCAAGGCGGTGCTGCCGATGGCAGGTGCCAAGGGCTCCGGTCTTTCCTTGATGATCGAGGTGCTCGCGAGCCTCATGGTGGCGAATCCTCTCATCAGCGTTGCGCTGACGGAAGGGCGTGATCCCGGTGGCAATGGCCTTGTTGCCGCGCTCGATCCATCGGCATTCGGGAACGAATTCACGCGTGAAGTCGACCGCCTGCGCTCGGCCATCAAGGACCTGCCGCCGGCCGCCGGATCCTCCGACGTCTATCTGCCCGGCGAACGCGGCTTCGACGAAATGGAGAAACGTTCGAGCACCGGCGTGCCGCTGGTGCAGGGGACGCGGTCGAGATTGCTTGCGCTTGCGAAAAAACTGAACGTCGCGGTACCGCAAGGCCTCGCTTAGTCGCCAGCGCTGAGGCGGTGCCGCACAGATCATCGAGAATGAGCGTCGCATTTGGCGCGTTAGCCGCCATGTGCGTGGAGACAGCGAGATGTCTGGAATTGTTGATGTGGCGATCATCGGTCTGGGGCCGACCGGCGCCATCCTCTCGGCTTTGTTGGGTCGCAGCGGCATCAATACCGTCGTCATCGACAAGTCGGATGACATCTTTCCGTTGCCGCGCGCGGTCAGCTTCGATCACGAGGTCATGCGCGTCATTCAGAATCTCGGCCTTGCCGATGCGATACAGCCATATGTCGTGCCATATCCTCCGACCGAATATCGCGGCGCCGACGGCAGGCTCATCGCGCGGTACGAATCCCTGCCGCCGCCATATCCGCAAGGCTGGCAGCCGAGCTTCATGTTCAAGCAGCCGCCATTCGAGCGAACGATACGCCGGTCGCTGGCGGATCTGCCGACGGTGGATGTCCGCCTTGGCACCGCGTTGACAGGCCTCAGGCAGGATAACGACCAGGTCGAACTGGAAATCATCAGTGGCTCGGGCGACGCCGAAAAGCTGCGTGCCCGGTATGTCATCGGATGCGACGGCGGAACGAGCCTGGTGCGAAAGCTGATGGGCATCGGGCTGGAGACGCTCGACTTCGACGAGCCGTGGCTCGTCACTGATGTTCTCGTCAACGACAACGGCCTGAGCAAGCTGCCGCAGACCGTCGTGCAGTATTGCGACCCCACGCGTCCGACAACCTATGTCGTGGGGTCCGGTAACCACCGCCGCTGGGAGTTCATGCTGCTGCCCGGAGAAGCGGCGGAGGAGATGAACCAGGAGGCCGCGATCTGGCGGCTGCTCGGGCGCTGGTTGACGCCTGCGGACGGAGAGATCTGGCGGGCGACTACTTACGTGTTCCATGCGCTCGTCGCCAACGAATGGCGTCGTGGTCGGGTCCTGCTGGCCGGCGATGCCGCCCACATGACGCCGCCCTTCATGGCGCAGGGCATGTGCCAGGGCGTGCGCGATGCGGCGAACCTCGCCTGGAAGCTCGCGCTGGTGATCAGGGGGCAGTCAGCGCCTGACTTGCTCGATAGCTATCAGCGCGAACGCCGCGCGCATGTGAAGGCGACCACCGAAACAGCGAAAACGCTGGGACGCGTGATCTGCGAGCTCGATATGGCAAAGGCAATCGAAAGGGACGCGCGCTTGCTCCGCGAAATGGGCGATCCGCCGGCGACGCAGTATCGGCAGAACCTCATTCCCGGGCTTGGCGAGGGGGCGCTCTGCTCCGATCAGGGCGCGCCGGTCGGCTTGCGCTTTCCGCAGCCGGAAGTCGCGCGCGAAGCAGGCCCATGCCTGCTGGACGATATAGTCGGCGCCTCGTTCCGCCTGGTCGTGTCTTCCGACATCGCTCGCCGCGATATTCCCGAAGCATTGCGCCGAACGATCATCGGGCTGGGCGGCACGGTTCTGTCATTGGCGGAGGCAGGGCTCTCTCGGTCGCTCGGAGCGGGCGAATGGTCGATCGTGGAAACCGGAGGGGTCCTGAAAGCCTGGTTGCGTGAACACGGCTTGGTGGCCGCCCTGGTGCGTCCCGATCACTATGTCTTTGCGGTCGCGAGGCAACTGCCTGACCTGAACGCGATGAGCGATCTGCTTGACGGGCACCTCCATTCAACCATCAGGGACAGGATCGACGCATGAAACTGTTGTCGTTTTCCGAAGGCGGGCGCGAAAGCTGGGGTGCGGTCGCCGGAGAGATCGTCGTCGATCTCGGCAAGGCCCTCCCGCACTATCCGACGCTGGCCGACTTCATCGCCAGTACCGATTACATCAGGCGCGATGAGATCGTCAGCGCCGTAAAGCCGGGCCCGAAGCTCTCGGACGTCAAATTCCTGCCGGTCATTCCGCGACCGGAGAAGATCATCTGCGTCGTCCGCAACTATCTCGACCATCACAACGAAGCATTGGCCTCGGGCCTGAAGCGCGAGATCACGGAATATCCGCCGATCTTCCTGCGCGTCTGGCGTTCGCAGGTCGGCCATAATGAGCCGATCATCCGGCCGAAGGTCTCGGACCATTTGGACTGGGAAGGCGAGATGGCGGTCGTGATCGGCAAGGCGGGCCGCCATATCAGTCAGGCCGACGCGTGGAGTCATGTCGCGGGCTACTCGATCTTCAATGATGTCAGCGTACGCGACTGGCAACGACATGCGCAGCAGATTGCATCCGGCAAGAATTTTGTCGGCACCGGCCCTTGTGGACCGTGGCTGGTGACGCCGGACGACATCGGCGATCCGGCAAAGCTCAGGATCGAGACACGGGTCAACGGAGCGGTGATGCAGTCGTCCGATACGTCGATGCTGATCTTTCCGATCCCGCGGCTGGTCGAATACTGCTCCACGATCTTCGATCTCGTTCCGGGCGATGTCATCGCCACGGGGACGCCGGCCGGCGTCGGCTTCGCGCGCAAGCCTCAGATATTCCTCAAGCCCGGTGACATCGTCGAGGTGGAGATCGAGGAGATCGGGGTGCTGCGCAATCACGTCATCGATGAATGAAACGCCGCTCATAACCCACCGATCTCGGTGGCCAACAAATAAAACGGGGAGGGTGCATTGATGGACTGGATGAAGCGCTTTGCGGGAGCCGTCACGATAGCCGCAGCATGCATCCTGCCGGCGACGACAGTTTTGGCGGACGATTATCCTTCCAGGCCGGTCCGTCTCCTCCACGGCTTTGCCGCCGGCGGGGCGGCCGATACGATGTCTCGCATCGTGGCGGAAGGCCTGGCCAGGAAATTGGGACAACCCGTCATCGTCGAAGCCAAGCCGGGCGCGGGCGGAAACATTGCCGCTGATGCGATCGCCAAGGCGACGCCCGACGGGTACACGATCGGGCTGGTCACCGGTGCGCACGCGATCTCCGCGGCAATCTACAAGAGCCTGAGCTTTCAACCAGTCGAGAGCTTTGGGATGATCTCGACGCTCGCCTATTACGGCCTGGTCGTCGCGGTGCGAGACGACCATCCCGCCAAATCGCTGGCGGACCTGATCGCGATGGCAAGGCAGAAACCTGGCGGGCTCAGCTTCGGCTCGGTCGGCTTTGGGAGCACCCATCATCTCGCGGGCGAACTTCTGAATGCGCGGGCCGGTATCGAGTTAATTCACGTGCCCTATCGCGGCGACTCCCAGTCTACGACGGCGTTGCTCGGCGGGGACGTGCCGGTCGTCATCGGCACGCCCGTGCTGCTGGCGCCGCAGATCCAGAGCGGAGCCGTTCGCGGCCTGGCAGTGACATCGTCGACGCGGATTCCCCTGCTTCCGAATGTGCCGTCGGCCGAGGAAGCCGGTGTGAAGGGATATGACGTTCGTACCTGGGCCGGATTGTTGGTGCCGAAGGGAACGCCGCCGGCGCTGATCGCCAGATTGAATGCGGTCACGCTGGAGGTGCTGAGCGATCCGAATGTCAGGAAGCAGCTTGAAACGGCGGTCGGCGGCGAGGTGCGCGGCAGTTCACCGGAGGAAATGAAGGCGCTTGTCGCGGCCGAGATCGCAAAATGGTCTGACGTGGTGGAGAGGGCCAGGATCCCGCGGATCTGACCTTGATATTCGACAATACCGAATGCGCGATGAAGAGGTCGACGAGAGCAGGTCCGCGGCTGATCGAATACTGCTCCAGCATCTTCGACCTCGTTCCAGGCGATGTTATCGCCACGGGAACGCAGCCCGGTCAGCTTGAGGGCCGGCGCAATCCTGCGAACGATCGCTGAATCGATCCTGCTGGCACCCCGCGCGGCGCGTTGTCGCTCGCAGCGGAATGCGACTTGACCTCTGTTTTCGAAATAAATAAGAATATCGAAAATACAAAAACGTTCCGAAATTGATTCAAGGCAATGGGCAGTCGATCACGGCGTCCAGCCGAGAAAAGCAGGGGAGGATTTAATGCTCAGGCGAACGTTCAACTCGTTGATGGTCTCAGTCGCGCTGTTCAGCCTTGGAGCTGGAGCAGCGATAGCCGAGGAAACGCTGAAAGTCGGAGTCAGCGCGTCCAAGACGGGACCGCTGACGGCAGGTGCAACCGCCGTCTATTGGCCGAACATGCAGCTCTGGGTTCACGACGTGAATCAGAAGGGCGGCATCAAGGTCGGCGAGAAACTCCTGAAAGTCGAACTTGTCGAATACGACGACAAGAGCGGTCCCGAAGAAGCCGTCAAGAACATCCAGCGGTTGGCGACGGTTGATAAGGTCGACTTCATCGTCGCGCCCTATACCACCGGCATCAACCTGGCGGCGGCGCCGCTGATCGCGCGTTATGGCTATCCGCAACTCATTGCGACCGGAAACGCCAACGAGCTGGAAACGTTCGTCAAGCGTTGGCCCAACTCGTTCTGGCTGCTCGGCAAGGCGTCGGATATGTCCACCGGCGTCGTCGGGACACTGAAAACCTTGCGAGACAAGGGCCAGATCGGCAACAAGGTGGCACTGGCGCATGTGGGCGAAGCATTCGGCCTGGAGATGATTCAATCGGCCAAGCCTGCGTTCAAGACCGCCGGATTCGACATCGTCTACGAGACGTCATACCCGATCGGCACCCAGGATCTGGCGCCGATCATCAGCGGCGCCAAGGCGGCCAAGGCGGATGCGTTCGTCGCTTTCTCATATCCGCCGGACACTTTCGCACTCACCGAGCAGGCACAGATCCAGGGCCTGAATGTCGATGCCTTCTATGTTGGCGTAGGTGGGGCCTTGAGTGGCTACGCCAAGCGTTTCGCCAAACAGGCCGAGGGTGTGCTTGCGATGGGCGGCATCAATCCCGCCGATCGCGCATACAAGGATTATCGTGAACGCCACAAGCAAGTGACCGGACAGGAGCCGGACTATTGGGCCAGCCCGGTGGTCTATGCATCGCTCCAGATCCTTCAGCAGGCGATCGAGAAGGTCGGCAGTAAGGACCGCGCCGCGGTCACCAAGGCGATCTCGAGCGGAACATTCGACACCGTCATCGGCAAGGTCTCTTTCAACAACAACATGCTCGGTCGGGTCTGGACCGTAGGGCAGTGGAATAATGGCGTGCTCCAGGGCGTCAACGGCCTTGGTGTGGACGGCGCCAACGCGCCGATCAAAAAGCCAGCCTGGAACTGATCCGAAGACGCGATCCGGCGCGAAATGATCCGCGCCGGATCCGTCGCTGATGTTTTGGGACGGCTCACATGCAAATCCTCGTCACGGGCCTGCTGCTCGGCGGAACCTATGCGCTGATCGCGCTGGGGCTGACGCTGCAATACGGCGTCGCGCGCATCATGAATCTGGCCAACGGCGAGACGCTCGTTGCCGCATGCTTCGTTGCGTTCTGGTTGTTCACGGTTGTGGAGGTGAATCCTCTCATCGGCATGCTTGCGATTGCTCCAATCGCCGTTGCGCTGAACTGGCTCATCTATGCGGGCCTCCTGCAGCCGCTGGTCCGCCGCGCCAGAAACCGGGGCATGCTCGAAGTCGATACGATCCTGGCAACCTTCGGCCTCTTGTTCCTGTTCCAGGGCCTGATGTTGCTCGGTTTCGGTGGAGGCTATTTCAGCTACAAATTTCTGGCCGAACCGTTCCTGATCCTGGGTGATTCTTACGGACTGAATCGCGTCGTGGCTTTCATCGCGGCTGCAAGCATCGCGGCTCTGCTTTATCTCTTCCTTTATTTCACCAGGTACGGCACAGCCATTCGTGCGGTTGCCGTCGATCCCACATCGGCCCAGCTCGTGGCCATCGACGTTCCCAGGATGGCCGGGTTTGCCTTTGCCCTTGGCGGCGCATTGACCGCTTGCGGCGGAACGTTGCTCTCCACGTTCTATACGTTCAACGCCTCCATGGGCGTCGTCTTCACCATGAAGGCGCTGATCATCGTGATCATGGGCGGTGTGGGTGATGTGCGGGGAGCAACGATCGCTGCGTTGATCCTCGGCGTGGCCGAGACCACGGTTGCTAGCCTGATCGATCCCGGCCTGACGCTTGCGACCAACTATGCGCTCTTCATTCTGGTGCTGCTGTTCCGGCCGCAGGGGATACTGGGGAGGGCCTCGGCATGATGGGCCTCCATCGCAACGAAATGGTGGTCGCCGCCTTTGGCCTTGCCGCAGTCGCGTTGCTCTCGCTCCTCCCGCTGGTCAGCGAAGGGTTCGCTCTGTCACTTGGCGTCAACCTGATGCTCTATGCCGCCATGTGCACGGCATGGGCGCTGTTCTCGGGACCGACCCGCCTTGTGTCGCTTGCAAGCGCCGCATTTTTCGGAGTTGGAACCTATTCGGTCGCGTTGGGACTGGATTCACTGCCGTTTGGTGCGCTTCTCCTCGTTGCAGCGCTGAGCTCGGCGGCGCTCGCCGGGCTGGTGGGGGCCGCTACGCTAAGACTGTCCGGCGTCTATTTTGTCATCTTCAGTCTTGGACTCGCCGAACTCATCCGACAGATCGTCGCCTGGTCACAGTCGCGTTTCGCGCACAAGATGGGACTTTACGTCTTTACCGATCTCACCGAGCGCGATCTCTACTGGATGCTGCTTGCGCTCACGTCACTGGTCTTTGTCGTCGGCTGGTTGATCAACCGATCGCGCCTGGGATTCGCCCTGCGCATCATCGGCGACGACGAGACGGTGGCCCGGCATGTCGGGATCGCGACCGCCCGCACCAAGATTATTCTCTTCATGATATCCGGCGCGTTCATCGGCATCGCCGGCGCGATCAGCGCCCCGCGTTACGCCTATATCGAGCCGCAAGCTGCTTTCAATCCGATGATCTCCTTCCAGGTCGTGATCATCGCGCTGCTCGGTGGCACCCGGCGGCTATGGGGACCTCTGGTCGGCGTTGTCCCCTTCATCATTCTGATGGAGTTCATCACCTCGCGTTTCCCGAACCACAGCTCGGTCGTTGTCGGCGTCGCGTTCCTGGCGATTGTCTATCTCTTGCCCGATGGGGTGACGGGCCTGCTGGAACGCCTGCGCGATCGAATCCTGCGTCGGGCCGAGCCTGGTGTCAGCAGCACAACTCGGAACGAAATCGGGGAGAAGGCGGCATGAGTGCTACCTTGATCAGCGTCTCACAGGCGCGCAAGGCGTTCGGGGGGCTGATCGCCGTCAACGACGTGAGCTTCGAGGTTCGCGAAGGCGAACTCATCGGGCTGATCGGGCCCAATGGTTCGGGCAAGACGACGATGCTCAACCTGATCTCGGGAGCGCTCGGTCCGACATCCGGGGAGATCAAGCTTGCAGGCTGCCGCATTTCAGGGCTGCCGACCGAGATGGTTGCGAGGGCGGGCATAGCCCGCACGTTCCAACTCGTTCGCGTGCTTCCGTCGATGACCGCGATCGAGAATGTCATGGCAGGCGCGGTGTTTGCGCGAAACCGACTGTGGGGGCCGCGCGCCCACGATTTTGCCAGGGAGCTCCTGGGTCGGGTGGGCCTGATGGGTCGCGAGAACTCCCCGGTTTCGGCGATGACCTACATTGACCAGAAGCGGGTCGAACTGGCGCGTGCGCTGGCCGCCGATCCCCAGCTCCTGCTTCTGGACGAATGGCTCGCCGGACTTAATCCATCGGAGCTTCTTATCGGCATCAACCTCGTGCGCGATATCAACCGCGAGGGCCGCACGATCATCATGGTCGAACATGTGATGGATGCGATCCGGACCCTCTGCGGTCGCTGCGTCGTCATGAACTCCGGCGTCAAGATTGCTGACGGGGCTGCGGCGGCGGTGCTCGCCGATCCCGATGTCATTCGTGCCTATCTCGGAGATGACGATGCTTGAGGTAAGCAATCTCGGCGTTCGTTATGGCCACCACACCGCGTTGCACGGGGTGTCGCTGCACGTCAAGAAAGCCGAAATCTCCGTCATGCTCGGGACCAACGGTGCCGGAAAGTCCAGCCTTCTGAAGGCGGTCGCCGGTATGGTCAGGACCGAGCCTGGAACCGAGATTCGCATGAACGGCCAGGCGATCTCGGGAATGGCCGCGCATCGAATCGTCGAACACGGCATTGCGTTGGTGCCCGAGGGGCGTGGCGTATTCGGTGAGCTTAGCGTCGAGGAGAACCTCGCACTTGGTGCCTTTGCGAAGCGTGCGCGCGCCAGCGAGGCGTCGACGCTCAGGCTTGTCTACGATCTCTTTCCGCGCCTCACGGAACGCAAGCGGCAACAGGTGCGTACGATGTCGGGTGGCGAGCAACAGATGGTCGCGATCGGCCGCGCTCTCATGTCCGCACCCGACGTTCTGATGCTGGACGAACCCTCGCTCGGTCTGTCGCCTTTGCTGTCAAAAGACCTGTTCAAGTCGCTGAAGAAGATAGCTGCGAGCGGCTTCGGCATCCTGCTTGTCGAGCAGAATGCCACGCTGAGCCTGAAGATAGCGGATCGCGGCTATCTGATCGAGAATGGCGCCATCACGGGCGAAGACAGCGCCGACAATCTCCGCCACAACCCCGCAGTCATCAGTGCCTATCTCGGCGGCCGCACCGATCAGGCCCCGTGAAGCTGGAGATTGTAATTGTGGCTTCGAAGGCGGGGGTGGCGTCGTCTCGCTTGCTGCGACGCTACTTTGCATGGGGTTGTTTTCGATATTTTAGTTGGTCGGACATGCTCCGCGGACAGGCAGGGTTTCGAAAACGTCCTGTTGCATTGAGCCGGTGTTGCGAATAAGCAATTGAGATGAAATGGAAATTTTCCGTCGCTCCGATGATGGATTGGAGCGAGAGTTCAAGTTTTTCAGGCGGTTAGAAGGCGGCGTGTGCACGACGTGTGCACCGGGAGATCAAGGAAGATCTATCAAAGCCAGTGTGGATGATCGCTCGTTCGAGTGATATGAGACCCGCAGCGTTGGCGGCTTGGAGACTTGGGTCGCAAGGGCATGGCGAACGTGCGACTAGAGCTGATCGTGCTCGTCGCGATCGCTGAGTGTTCGGCCTAGGGGGAAGATTTCTGGTTACAGTGAGTACAAAGAATGATGTCGAGGGTTCGAGACGCTCCCCTGCCAAATCCTTGCGATGGCGCCGTAGCTACTCCGGTAGCGCCGCGGCAGGGGCAAGTTGTAATCTAATCCTTAAAATTGCTGCGGCCTCGAGGCCTTTCAGATCCAGTGCATCTCGTCTGCACACTATCAAAAGCAGCATCTCGTATGCGAACCAGATCAAAGCTGCTTTGCTCGATGTCGGTGGCGGCGAGCACGCGAGCGAAACACCCACGTCGTCTTAGCCCTCTCAAGGGGCTGAAACAGGGGTTCGATTCCCCTAGGGAGCGCCAGTGACCTCATCCTCATCTTGATTTCCTTTGGATTTTTGCCTGTTTCCCCAAACCGTCTGAAAGGGTTTGGGGAGCTTTGTTCGCTTTGTGATCTTCCAACTTCACGATGGCGCGGCGGCCACCACGGCGGCGATCGGCTTCACGGGTGTAGCGTTCGGCTTCCGCCAGAGTCAGATGACCCATGGCAGCCATGATGTCGTGCGCGCTGTTGCCGGCGTCGGCGAGCAATCGACCGAACGTTTTGCGCAGACCATGCGGCTTGCAATCGAGCGGCAATCCAGCCGCGGTCATCGCATCTCGCATCCATCCACTGTATCCGTCGACCGTGAAGGGCTTGTTGTACTCGGTCGTGAAGATGCAGACATGCCCGCGGGACAGGGCGGCAAGAGCCTCGCGCAGGGAGCTTGCCATTGCGACGGCGACCGCAACGCCAGTCTTGCGACGGGTGTACTCGAATCCTTCGTCGTCGACCTGTGCCCAAGTCGTCAGATGGACATCTGCGCGCGCGGTGCCGGTATTGAGCATCAGTTCATATGCCGCACGCTGCTTCGTTCCGATGGGCCACTTTTTCTCGAAGGCCTCCATCTCGGCATCGGTCCATGCGGGGATCTCTTTGGATTTGCCGCGCTTGATTCCGTCGGATGGATCGGCCGCGAGCCACTTAAGTTCTTTGGCATGACCGATCAGGATGCGGAGCTTCTTCAACGTGTCGATCTTTGCCCCGGGAAAATTGTGAAGGGGCCTCAGAATTTTCTCTTCGATGCGCTCTTTCGTCAGTCCAGCAACGGCGCGGTGACCATGGTCGCGGCGGATCTGATCCATCCTGCTGCGATATCCCGGCTTGCTTCCTTCACCGAGCGACGCGAAGCCGTCGCTGTCCAGGTAAGAAGTAACGAGGGCACCGATCGATCGCGCAGCGTCCTTCGTCAGGATCGGCCTGGTCTTCGAGGACGATCCAGCCACGGCTTGCGCGTACGCTTGCTTGAACTCGTCCGTCGTCGGATCGCTGGGCAACTTGATCCTCGGCCCCTTGCCGACACGGTAGGAGAGATAGACGTGACCCCTAACGACGTTCTTCTCTACGTTGGGCGGCAATCTCCGGCGCATGCTAATCGTCCCAGCCATCGTCAACGGAGATAGCATCTCCGCCGTCCAACGGAAGCAGATCAATCGCTTGGTCGAGCAAGCGCACATCCCACGCCTTCCGGCCAGCGGTCAGAATCCGAGGTCGAGGCATCCGGCCGTCACGGACCATCATGTCGAAGGTGTTGGGAGAGACCGACACGTAGGCCGCCGACGCCTCCCGGCCAATCAGCCGGGGCGCCAGAGTCGGGGGAAGTGCGGCCTGTCGGGCCATCAGCAAGTCTCGATTCATTTGGGCGCCCGGCCGACCAAGCAACCTAGCACCGTTGTTCGCATTCCGCGAAACCGGGGCCCAAATGAAGAGGGATCTGGATTCGCTAGTCCCGCTGGTCACGGGGAAACAGTCGTCAGAAGTCTGGGTGTATGCGGCGAATATAAACTCCGCATTAACCACTTGTTGAGAGGCGAATCCGCCTCGCCGAACTGGATTCCACCAAACCCCCGGCGAAACCGCAAGGTGGCGCGGATGGGCCGCCGGTACAAGGATCGCGACCACTCTCGCCGATCGGGGACATCCTGAAACTACCATTCAGCCCACAGCATGAACGGCATCACGTGGCCGTGAGCTGATAGGAAAAAGCCCGGCGCAAGGCCGGGCAAGCGGATCGGCCGCCCCCGGTGAACGCGATTCCGGTTATGGTCAGGAATCGATCCCACCTGCGGACATCGCTGCGCTCGACAAATGGATTTTCAAGCGCCATCGGAGATGAGTCGGCCAGAAGCCCCGCGCGTGATGATGGCGATGGTGTTCGAACTGGGGCTAAAGGCGAAGGGGAAATGAGCCAACGAAGCGCGGTCATGCAGGTGAAGCCTTCGATCCTTGGGTAGAAGCCTTCATGGCGCTGCCCGACATGAGTCTGATGGCGAGGTTGATCTGCAGCGATGTGAAGATGTCGGCGGAGGCACGATACCTACTGGCCGAGATGCTTGTGCCGGGCAAGCCGCCAATAATGGGGTGGAAGTTTCAGTGCAAGCGCACCACCGGCCTCGATAAAGCGCGCCGCAGAGTCAAAGTCGAGGAGGCTTTCCGGAAGTACTTGGCTGAGGGCCTTAAATCACGGGAAGCAGCGGAAAGGGCCGGCAGCCAATACAATATCGAGGGTCGCCAGGTCGGCAACATCGTCAAGCAAAATAAGAAATTCAATGGTCGGTTAGCGCGGCTCTCCACCATCGAGATGTTGCAAAAAATTGGGGGCCGCGTTCCTGGAGAACAACCTTCCAGAGGGCGGAAAGAGGGAATTTTGCGTCCCCGAACCAGCACCGTCGTGCGCGCACCGCGCCGCTTAGAAACGCAGAGAAAGCGGCGCGGGTGGAAGCAGAGCTGAAGGCCAATCCGACACGCAGCGACCGCGAAATTGCGGAGACCGCGGGGGCGTTTCACCCCTTCGTCGGAAGGATCAGGCAAAGGTTGGAGACGGGTGGGGTGGTAACCGTTACCACCCCCTCCGAACGCATATCCACCAACGGTAAAGTCGGCGAAGGCCAGCGGAAGCCGCGGGGCGCCTCGGTGGAGAAGCTGCGCGAGATGCGGCGCCACCGTTGATGCTTCATGCGACTGCGGCGTCGCTTATGTGCCGGCAGGCCAGAGGGCCGCTGCGGCGGTCGCGGCTAATACGCAGATGTCCAATCGAGCGATAGCCAAAGAAACAGGCGTCGGCTTGGAGACCGTTCGCCGCGCTCGGATTGCAACTGACCCGCATGGGTCAGTTGATCGGCCCCGCGTTGGCCTCGACGGCAAAGCGCGGAGGATGCCGACCAAGGCGGCGGCCCCAGAGATCACCGAGGACAGCCCCGGTGAGTTGAGGAAGGCGTTCCTATTTGACGCGGTTCTTCTTGTCACCGGCGCCCACCGCCTGACCGCAGCTAAGAAGCTCGGCCGGGAGCACATCCCCGCCACCATCGTCAAGATGACCAATGACGAGGCCCGCCTCTGGGAGATCGCCGAGAACCTGCACCGCGCCGAGCTGTCGAAGCTTGAGCGCGACGAGCAGGTAGCAGAGTGGATCATGATCACCGAGCGAGTTTCTGCGCAAGTTGCGCAAAAACCTGCCCGGGAGGGGCGCCCAGAAGGTGGCCTTAGCGCTGCAGCCCGCGAACTCGGCGTTGATCGAGACGATGCGCGTCGAGCAGTGCGGGTCGCCAGCATCTCGGAAGAAGCCAAGCAGGCAGCGCGCGATGCTGGCCTGGATGACAACCGCACCGCGCTCCTTGCGGCATCTCGCAAATCCGAACCGGACAAGCAGGTCGAGGTTCTGCAATCGTGGGGTCGTCCGGCGCCAGAAGCCTCGATGTGGCCGCCCGACGCAGAGCGGAAACGCAGCCTCATGCGGGCATGGAACGGCTGCTCGCCGTCGGTCCAGGCATGGTCTAAGTCCGAAGTGCTTCAGCGCATGCGGAGGCCGCTCAGTTCTCGCCGCGGGCCTGCATGCCAGTGCAATTTCCAGAAGAGATTTTATTACCTCGCCAAACCGCATTGTCTGGCAATAAGTAAGTGCTGTCTCAAGTTCGGCCCATCGGCCAACAACAAGGGCAGCATAGATGCAAACAAAGTCCCAGCCGGCCGAACAAGGCGGCAGCGCAAGCATCCTGGACGGCTACTTTCCCGAGAAAAAGTTTGCCGAGGACAACAACACCACTCAGCGCACCATTGCCCGCTACCGACATCTCCCTGATGGTCTGCCGTGGACCCTTTGGTCAGGCAGAGTGTGGATTCCCATCGAAGAAGGTCGCGCCTGGCTGAAGAGCCGGGTTCGCCACCCGAACAACCGTCGCTCTTGAACGAGCGGCGCGACAAATGTCTGTCCTCACTCAGAAGTCAGCAGCCGGCGAACCGCTGATCCACGTCGAGCGCGGCGCAGAGGTCCGCCCCGGTGTTTTCGCTTGGCACGTTCCGGTCCTGGGCCTGAGCGGTCGGAGCCGCCAACCGCTGTTGGATGCCTGCCGGGAGATACAATCGATCCTAGGCGCCACCGGACATCACGCTGCGGTCTTCCGGCCGGGTAGGGCGCATTGGGATATCCGCTGCTCCGTCGAATGGGGAGCGGCCCATACCGTTAAGGAGACCCGCTCCGGCACCATTCGCTTCGCGGTCTACCGTCCCTTCCAGGACGGCGATTCGGACTCCGGACAAGATCGGGCGCCGGGGGTGGCGGCATGACCGTTCCAGCCAAAATCGATATCGTCCAAGCGAAGCTCCCCGCCACCTATGAGCAGGCCAAGCTCGCGCTCGCGTCATGCGCCAGCATCGACGAATGCCAGGATTGGGCGAACAAGGCTGAGGCGCTCGCCAGCTACGCCAAGATGGCTGATGACGAGACGCTATTCGACTATGCAAAGCGCATCCACGGTAGAGCAGTGCGCCGCATGGGAGAACTGCTCAATCAGATTGAGCCCAGCAAAGGCGGCCGTCCGTCGGAAAACTCGGGTGTGGCCCACCCGAGTTTAGAGGGTTGGATACCTGGCGGTTCTCAGAATGAGCCCAGTCTGGATGGCTGGATACCGCAATCCAGAAAAGAAGCCGCAGATGCCGTCGGTCTTTCTGACCATCGTCGCAAGCAAGCGCTTCGCGTGGCCAACGTTCCGCAAGAGCGGTTTGAGTCGGCGGTCGAGGCCGAGAAGCCAGCCACTGTCACCGCCCTCGCAGAGATGGGGAAGCAGGTCCGGTCCGCGCCAATTGAAGCCAAACCGGCGGAGCAGAGCGAAGTCGCAAACCTAGCCAACGGCTTGCGCGTAGCGCTGGCAGGTCTCGATCCGATTTTGGACCGCATCGCTCAAATAGGCGTCGACGCCTTCTGGCGCGAGGCCGACGAGCGCGTCCGCAAGCAGATTGAGGGGACGGCTGAGTTCCTGCAGGTGCTCACCACCACGAGCAGCGTCCAGCACCAACCCGCACAGCCCGAGGCAGCAGCATGACCGCGACCATCGTCCCGTTCCCACTAGATCGCCGCCGCACCTTCATCGAACGGCAGGCGAACCGAGCGGCTGAGCTCAACCCTGACGCCGGTGAGCGTCACATCCTGTATCAGCTGGAAGTCCAGCGAGCCGCCTTGAGGCGCAAGGGAGTCGACGACGCTCTAATCGAGCGCGAGCTTCGCTGCATGGAGTCCGCGATCAGGGCGTCGCTGCAGCGCTTGCTCATGGGCGGTGCGGCATGAGCAGGCGCGGCCGTAAAACAGCGATCGGAGGACAGTTTGCCCCGCGGACAATCGAAATGCTCGAGTCGCCTGCGCATCGGGTTTTGAGCCTTTCCGCGCGCAAGATTCTCGATCGGCTCGAAATCGAAATGGCGCACCACGGCGGCACGGACAACGGAAAATTGCCCGTCACATACGACCAATTCCAGGCGTATGGCCTTGATCGACAGGCAATCAGGCCGGCCATCCGCGAGACCGTCGCCCTCGGCTTTGTCGAGATCACGCGGGAGGGCCGTGCGGGAAACGCTGAGTGGCGTCAGCCAAACCTGTTCAGGCTCACCTACCGTCATAGCGACGGCGAGCGCGGTTACGGCACCAACGGATGGCGACGTCTCGAGTCGGTTGAGGAAGCCGCTGCGATCGCGAAGGCAGCCAGAAACGCGAAGCCGGCAAAAACAAAATCCCAGTGTGGGAAAACCTCACGTTTCAGTAGGGGAAACCCCCACCGAAAACCGCCAATCCATAGTGGGGAAACCCACACTACAGGCCATGGTGGGGAAACCCCTACTACTCTCGATATCTCCGGGGAGGAGCGAGATGTCGCCTAGAAGCAAACGGCGACTGAGCGGGAGCAGGGGGCCTGCGCATTGAGCGGGGCGCACCAGCAGCCTCCCCTATCACCAGCGATCGGCCACGTAGGATCGCTACCGACGCGCGTGGCATGCGCTGCCCGCTGTTCTCGCTGCCGAGGTCGATCGGACGCACACGGGCCACGCCGGGGAGGGGCGAACTCCGCGGAAAAACGTCAAGGTACCTTTCAGCATGCATACACCGTGCGCGCAGGACGCGTGCCCTGATTCAGCATATTCCGGATTCCCAAAATCTCACTTTCGTTGTCAGGACGCTTCTCATGATTTTTAGGACATACCGCCGAAAGGGGTTTAGTTACCGACCACGCGCCCTCCGCCGGGCCGTCCTTTCGATCCTTGAAAGCCGCCCCGGATTGACGACCAAAGAGATCGCGGGGTGCGCCTATTGCTTCGGCGGCCCCATCGCTCGACCAGGCTGGCGTATTCCGAACGAGTCAGAGCTGCAGTCGACGTATCGAGCGGTCCGCCATCTGCTTGCTACCGGCAAGATCAAGAACGACGGCCGAGCGCGTCGCATGCGAGCTCTGCGTACGCACAAGATCTACATGCTAGCCAAACCACGGGCGGGACAATGATCGACACCCAGACCACAATGACCGACGCGGAACCCGCCGCCACCGCGACGGCAGGCATTCGCGCTGATCTGGAGCGCATTGGCCGGGATCTTGCCGCGGTGATGGAACGCTTGCGCGCTATGGAGGGAGAGGAGTCGCTTGCGTCACAAGACGATAGCCCACCCCGCGACCTCATGCGGCCAGGCGATGTGATCCACGAGTTCGGCATTCCGCGATCAACGCTGCATCGGCTCTGCCGCGCTAACCCGATCCGCAACGCCGATGGATTCGCGTTCTTTGATCCGGTGAAGCAGCGATACTTGATCTCACGCAGCAGGATCACAGCATTCCTCCGGCGCAGTGGGACATCTTGGGACGTAAGACCGGGCTAATGGGACGTTGTGGGACGCCTCTCGAGTAGCGATTCGACGCCGCGCAGCTAGATTCGAGACTGCAGCGGATGCTTGATGACCCCGGACGAACGGGCCTTGAGCAACCGCATTGGCGCCGCCCAGTCTTCTGCCTCCGTGGAGGTTGGGCGGCGTCCCTCAGAATCGAAGGTGGAGCTTGTGTTTAGTGCGTTCGAAATCGCCGGTCTCGTGTACAATCGACCGCTCCTTGTCTTGCCCGAAAAGCTGCCGCTGATTTGCGCCGCGATCGAGGGCCGGACCGGTATCTCCGTCGATGAACAACTCCGGCAGGCTGCGGAAGCGAAAATCAGCGCGTTGCCAGCAAAGGCGCAACTCGCTGTCCGCGGGCCAGCGAAGAGCCAGCGGCCGTCGGCGCCTTATCCGCGGGTTGACGGCGTGGGGATCGTGCAGGTTCATGGCTCGCTGGTGAACCGTGGTGCATGGATCGGCGCTTACAGCGGCGTGACGAGCTACGAGGGCCTCCGCGCCCAACTGCGGCACGCGCTGGACGACCCCGACACCAAGGCCGTGATCCTGGATATCGACAGCGCGGGCGGCCAGGCGGCAGGCGCCTTCGAGACCGCGACGATGGTGCGGCAGGTTGCCAAGGCCAAGCCGGTGGTCGCCATTGTCGACCGACATGGCCGCGAGCGCGGCCTATGCGATCGCCAGCGGGGCGCGAGAGGTCGTTGTCACGCCGACCAGCGTCGTCGGCTCCATCGGTGTGCTGATGCTGCACCTCGATCACAGCGCCCGCCTGGAGAAGGCGGGCGTCAAGCCCACCCTGATCCACGCCGGGCGCGCAAGGCCGACGGCAACCCCTATGAAGCTCTTCCTGAAAACGTGAGGGCCGATCTGCAGGCCGAGATCAACAAGTTTTACAGCATGTTCGTCGACTCCGTCGTCCTCGGTCGTGGTCGTTTGTCGGCGCAACAGATCCGGGACACTGAAGCCGCCGTTTATATTGGTGCTGATGCCATCGCGATTGGCCTCGCCGATCGGGTCGGCGATCTTGAGACGGTTCTCTCCGAGCTCGCGATGCTGGAGGCACCACCCGCCGCGCCGCCTGTCCCCGAACAATCCATGGTCAAATTCACCCAAGCTGACCTCGACAAGGCATGTGCTGAGTCCCATGCCCGTGGTCGTGCCGAGGCGTTTGAGGAAGGCGTCACAGATGGCGGCGTGGCCGCAGCGCAGGCGCGCATCAGCGCGATCATGCCGTTACCGGAGGCCAAAGGGCGAGAAAAGACGGCGCAGCACCTTGCGATGCAGGGCGGAATCCCGGTCGCCGTCGCGAAGGATGTTCTGGCGGTGACGCCCACCGATGCGGAGGCGTTACGCGCGAATAACACCATGGGTCTTTACCTGGTCGATGATTCTGGAGGGATGAAATACAAATGAGCAAGAAGGCAGACGCAAAGCAGCAACAGCTCGACAGCGCACGCGCCGATCTCGCATGGCCCAAGCCAAGTTGCAGGCTGTTCTGGATCGCGAGTTGGCTTCAACCGACACCGCGGCATCGTTTGAAGCCTGGCGGAGGGAGCGTGACAGTTTGGTCTCGGAGGTCGAGCGGCTCACGAAGCTGATCGAGAGACTCGAAGCCGCCGCCAACGACGAGGCGGTGAATGCACAACAGGCAGCGCTCCGCAAACGCGTCGACGCCCAGCGGCAGGCCAATGAGACATCGGCAGGCCGAATCCGGGAAGAGGGCGGGACCGCGATCGAGGCGCTTCTCAAGCTCGCGCACGATATCGCCGCGGCCGAAATCGCTGATGCCGAGCTCAACGCGCAGATCCGAGACGACGCTGACAGGATCGTTGGCGCCGACATGTTGGCGCGCTATCGGCCGCCAGCACCGCGCGAGAACATCGCCGAAACGGAAATTGATCTGTGGGTCTTCGCCTCGAATGGCAGCTTGGTTGGATCTCAGGACGAGGTCATCGAGCGGGACGACGGGACTGGGTATCTTATTACTTCGACTCAGTACCGCGCCAACTGCGTCAAACGTCGCTTCAAATCGATCGAGTTTCTCGAGGCCGAGCCGCGCCAGTACTTCGAGCCGTTCTACGCAGAGCTCAGGCTGCCCAGCCTCGACGGTCCCGCCTGGTCGCCGCGCAAGGGCGCGTCGCCGGCCGCTGTCCTGGAAGCGCTCGCTCGTCGCTCCGAAAGCCCCGAGCGTCAGGTGCTCACGGAGCTCGTTCCCATGGATGCATGGACGGGAGCCGCGGCCTGATGTCAGGAAAGACGATCACCGCGACCGCTCGGATCGAGGCGAAGGACGCCACCGGCAGCGTTTTCGACAAGTTGGCCGCAAAATTCCGCGGCCTGGAAAAAGAACGCAAAAGCCTTGGAGGGCATCAAGCCCCTCAAGTTCACCGGCAATATTGAGAATGAGCTACGTCGCCTCAAGTTAACCGAGCGAGAGCTGCAAGGCGTGCGCAAGGCGCAGGCGGCGCTGGATGCACAACTGAAGGCGGACCCGGTCGGACGGCGGGCATCCATGTACTTCAGGGCAATGGATGATTGGAAAAACCGAACCGTCGCGCACTGGCGGGAAGTGAAGGCTGGCGTCGACGAGGCCGACAAGGCGCACAAGAAGTTCTTCGCTGCAGCAGGCCGGTTCGGCTTGGCGGCTACTGGCATCGGCGGCGCGGCTTATGCGACGTACCGTACGGGGAGGTTCGCCCTCGATAGGTCGAAAGAGGATAACCGCGAGTGGACCAAGCAACGACAGGTCGGCCTTACGCAATCTCAGTCCGACGAGATCGCGGCCGAAGCGGAACGCCAGTCGCAGCAATTCCCGTCAGTTTCTCAAACTGAACTTCGTGCGGCCGGTCGCGAGGCCACGATGCAGCTCGGGAGTTCTGAGGCTGGCCTGAAGATGATGTCGACGATCGGTCGCTTCATGACTTCTGGCAAAGTGCTATGGGGGACCGACAAGATTGAAGAGCAAACCCGCAAGGCGTTGCAGATTCTCGACGCTCGGCAAATCACAGACCCACAGCGGGCGAACAATCTGCTAGACGCATTGGTACGGTCGTCGCAAGTCGAAGGCGGGCCCGACTTCAAGGCCGAGGACTTGCGCACCGCTCTCCGGTACGGCCGGGACATGACCCGCGGCCAGAGCGACCGGTTCATCACAGGTGTGCTGCCGCAACTCGGCGTCGACATGGGATACCCGCAGGCCGGCACCGGTCTGGCCTCGATGCACTCGGCGCTGATCGGCGGTCGGCAGAAGGAAGCGGCGAGCGAATTTCAGAGAGCCGTCGGCCTGCGCAATGACGGCGGTCTCGTGGGGCAGGGCCTGTTTGCGCGCGACGTCGATCGGTGGTTCGACGAACACTTCATCCCCGCCATGAAGAAGGCGAAGGTCAACACCGAAGATCCGGCCGAGGTTGCCGCGTTCAATTCGAAATTCTTCAGCAACAGAACGGCCGCTGACGTCGCCGGCAACATGGTCCGCGGCCAGGCGCAGCGGGTTAGGCGCCGTGAGCAACAGGAACTTGCCAAGGGCATGGCCGGCGCGGAGAGCCTACACCGAAAGGATTTCGGCATGGCCGCGGAGGCGGCTTCGGCGCAACTCGCCAACGTGGCCGTGGCGCTTGATAAAGTTACCGGCGCATCCGACAGGATCATCGGCGGGCTGAATAATATTTCGGAGGGCGCCGGCTCGTTATCGACATGGCTGCGCACCGGAGAGTGGCCAAAAGAGAGCCAAGAAAAATGGAAGACGCATATCGACTCTGAGGCTTATCGCGACGGACTTGGCGGCGTTCTGCAGGAATATAAAACGCCATATCCGACCGGTGAAGACCCGATGGGGTCGGACTACTCGCGTCGCCAATTCCGAAGCAACGAATACTGGAGCGGCTTGGGACGCGAGGGCGCATCGGCTGAGAGCGCCGCCCGGCTGCGGCGGGAAGCCGAGAGGTTCGACGCAGCGAAACCATTTGCGGTGCCCGGTCTCAGCAAAACGATGACGTATGGCACCGGCGCTGAGAGCGCGGCCCCCGTCACAGTTGAAGGAACGATGGAGGGCGAAGGGAAACTCGCGATCGACATCAACGCCGGCTCGTCGCTGATCGATGTCGTCCGCCGCGCCGAGGCGGTGATCAAGCTGGCAGGTCAGATCAATGCCAACGGCGTGGGCTCAAACGGGAAAAGCAGCCCCGACGCCGCGGCGCCGGCTCATGTGGGTTCGGCCGGCAACTCTCCGCTGTGATCGGCATGTGGCGCCGTCGACGATCTCGTCTCGATGCGCTCGCCGGTCGCGTGGAGGAGCTCGAGCACCGCCTCGATCGCGTCGCGATCCGGCAGTGTGTCAGTGAGGTGATGTTGGCGACCGCAGTCGCTTTCGTTCTGCGCGCCGTCGGCGAAGATCTGTTAAGTCGGCTTATGAACGAGTTGCGTAAGAACGTCAGCGCCACCGCTTCCAGGCAGACGGTGGCGCTGGAGATGGAAGAGCGCGCGGCTCAGCTGCTCGATCAGATCGAATATTTCGCACGTCTTCCGCAAACGACGGACGGCACACGTCACTAGGGCCTGCGACTCGCGCGCAACATTGCGCTACCTATTCGTGCTTGCTAGTTGAGGACTGAGCGACGCGCATGTCGCAACGCTCGCTGCCCCGGGGCGACGGCGGATGTAACCGCGCCCCGGTGCGTCCATTCAGACCATGAGGCTCCAAATGGCACGTGCGCGCCGATCCGAGATCGACGACGAGTGCGAGGACGCGCTGCCGTCAGACTACGCGCCCCCGCCGCAGCCCTGGGAGAACGATGACTGCGACGCCGCGCGGGAAGCGCGCGAGATCCTGGACGCCTTCGAAGTTGGCGAGATCGACGCGCAAACGCGTTACGTGCTGCACCGGCTTGTCTATCGGGCCGCTCGTTGGCTGAAGCTCGGCATCCCGGGGGCGCGGCCGGGGCGGGAACTGGTGACGATAACCCTTCGATGCATTTTGGAATCAGAGGGTAACGAGGCTGCGCTCTGCGAACTGATCGTGCGGGCCGTCGCCGCCGTCGTCCCGGAGTTCGAGCACCGCGGCCTTGCGCTTGTCGAAGCATTCGACCAAATCAACTTGCTCGGCGTCCTCGAGCAAATGCGGGCGCTGGAATATTTTTACGAGAGCGAGACCTCGTCTGCGCTGGAGCGGATCTTGAAGCACAAGCTTTGCCGCATCCTCACCCCTCAGCCACCCGCACCCGTGAAGCAGCCGAGCAAGGAAGAGCAGATCGCCGCGGCCAAAGCACATGCTGCAGCTGTCCGGCTCGCGGTGATCGAGCGCAGCCTCGAGCTCGGCGGGCAGTTGCTGGAGCTTCGTGTCCGGATCTGCAACAATCGCGAATTCGGACGCCAGCGGTCCCGATTAGGCGTGGATGACGCCTCAGTCGCCTCGAAGTTGATGCTGGTGGCACGACACTATGGCCAGCGGCCGGAGGTTTATCGGCATGTCAGTTGGCGGATTCTATCGGATCTGAGCGCGACCAACTTGCCAGAGCCGAGGCGCCTGGACTTCGAGCGGCGAATCCTCGCCGGAGAAAGGGTTCGGCCTGCGGAAATCGCCCGCGCCCGAGTGCCAGGAAGGCGAGGCGGCGCAAGAAAGGCGTGGAACTAAACGGCGCGGAGCGCAATCCGCGCAGGCTTCGTGGATGTCTTTGCGGATGAGGCCGATGTCATCAGCACTTGGCGCTTCCAGAGCAGAAGTGCCACGGCCAGAGTCCTGCGGGGATTCCTATACTGCGAGGATGCGGCGGAAGTTGTGGCCGACGGCTGGGAGGATGAGTTGGCCGCATCGCCGGCGCGGCCTTTGAGGTAGCAGCGGCCGAGGTGATCATCGGCCTTCAGGTGTCCGATGATGGGTTCGATGGCGGAGCGGCGGCGCAGCTCGCGCTTGATGACACCGAAGACGCCGCGCTTCTGGCCAGAGATGAAGATTCGGCGGGGATTTTGTGCGTCGTGGCCGCGGTATCCCTTGTCGACATAGGCCCGCTCGATCGCGCAGCCGGTGAGTGTCTCGGTGCGGTTAACGACGTCCCGCCCTCTTGCGGTCTTCCTATCTGTGACTGTCAAGCCACTACTTCCAGTAGTTGAACAGTTTGGCAATATCATCTTGAACTCGCTCGATAGCGTACGAGTCGAGTCTGTCGAGTGATAAGGATGTTCCGCCGAGATCATTTCGCCACACTGCGGCCCGCTCAGCTTGTCACCGTCCACGGTCGCTCGTTCGAGTGGCTGGACATCCGCACCGAGACAATCGCCCAGCTTCGCGATCCGGTGACGCTGGAACGTGCGTGGGTGCCCCTGGCCGCGATCACCGTTCCGGCGCAGCCAGAATGGGCGCCGACGCATCCCGCGGCCGATCGCCCACCTCGTAATTCTCTTCGTCACTTCGTTCGTCGGAAAAAATCAGCGTCGCGCGCCAACGAGGACGATCCTGAACGAACTTGATCGCAGATTAACGCCAAATAACTCGACCGTCACCGCCCTTGTTGCACGTTCTGCTTCTACTACGCAGCGGGAGCAGATTAGGGTTGATGAGAAACACCAACATCTAACCAGAAAAGGATGGTCATTGCGGCGGAGCCGGCGCTCAACACAGCCGCGATCGACGCGGACACCAAGACGCATGATCATATCCGATGAATACCGGTGATGCGCTCAGTAGCGCGGATGCTCTGGCCTTCGGTGAGGCAGGCGATAACTGCAATCTGCTGGTCGGGGATTTGGGACGGCCCGACGACCTCGCGACGCCGCACGCGCGCGGCGCTCCAGGACGACAATGCCCACAACTGGAACGCCTCGTATCCGTCGGCGAATTTTGATGACACGCTGGTCGCCGGTGTGAGGAAAGGCGACGTGCTGACCCGCAAGCAAGACGGCGCAGTTTATGAGATTGTCCGCGTGGTCCCGAACGGGTTCGGCCGCACCACGCTGCAATTGTCCAGGCGCAGGCAGGCCCTACATTGAGAGCTTAGGCGCACGTCAACATTGCTCACTGGCGTGTGCCAACCTATCTTATGAAGGAGCGCTTTCCCGCGGCGGGCCTGGCGCTCGCAGCGCCAGTTGTTGCCGGATGTACGCGACAACTGGCGCTGTCTTATATCGGGGGACAGTTTATGAGCGTGCGACCATTCGC
Organism: Bradyrhizobium jicamae; assembly: GCF_001440395.1. GTDB lineage: Bacteria > Pseudomonadota > Alphaproteobacteria > Rhizobiales > Xanthobacteraceae > Bradyrhizobium > Bradyrhizobium jicamae. The sequence goes on from NZ_LLXZ01000049.1 coordinate 162,597, forward strand.
GGATTATGTTCACGACTGGGAAACGCCAGCCCTCGCCGCAGAAGTCCATCGCATCCTTGCCTCGATCGGCGCGCCACCGATCGACGACCATGGCCTATTTACATTTCAGAAGATTCTCTATCGGCGCTATTTCGATTACGACGCCCGCGGGCAGATCATTCTCACATGTCGCTGCATACTCGAGTCGGAAGGCAACGAGGGCGCGTTCGCCGAGCCCTTCGTCGGCGCTGTGTACGGTGTCTGCAGCAAGCAATCATTTGCAGACCGCGGCCTCGATTTGGTAGCCGCGTTCGATCAAATCCCGCTCCAGGATATCGTTAAGACGATGCGTGGGCTCGATCTGTTCAAGGAGTCGAGCATCAGGCATTACCTGTCGATGATCGTCGAGAACAAGGTGCGCAAGATACTGTTTCCGCCACAGCCGGAGCCCCCGCCCAAGCCGAGCAGGCGGGAGCGGATCGCAGCAGACAAACGAGCGGCCGCCGCGGCGAGAAACAGGAATGTTGAGCGGAAAATGGACCTCGGCCGCAAGCTGGCGACGCTGCGGGACGTTATGCCGAACAACCGGAGGTTCGGCGCGGCCGTTCGCAAGCAGTTCGATCTCCACGATCCCCTGGAGGTGGCCGAGATGGCGCGCGTGGCTCGGCGATACGGCGACCGGCCCGAGATCTTCCGCAAAGTGGGTTGGCGGGTGCTTGTGGAGTTGGCTTCCTCGGCAACGTCAGAGGCGAAGTGCCGGGAGTTCGAGGCCAGAATCGCGGCCGGCGAATGCGTCAACGGCGCCGAGGTAATTCGCGCCCGGACCCCAATTGGAGTTCGTAGGCGTGGACGGTTTAACCTGCGCGCGAAGATATGTTAGTGGGCTAGTTCAGTTGCAGCCAACAAGAGAGCCAATGCGGCCCTTTTAGATTCCAGGCGCTGTGACGCGATAGCTAAAGCGAGCGGAGCACCTGCCAGATCATCGCCAGCATGGCGTAGGCCTTCACTGATGACCATGGCCCGATGGACATAGCGCGATCAATCTTGAAGGACGCTCCGATATCACTAGCAAGACGGGCGAGGAAACTGGCCGCTCATTTCGCCGCACGATGTCGCGGCTGTACTTTGACATGACTCAATCCCTACGAAAACGGAAAACTAGAGGTTGTAAGAACTAAATATGAAGTGTAAAATTGTTAAGTTGCTGCTTCCATTGAGGGAGCCGGAAATTCACAAGATCCTCACTACGCTTTTACCGCACCTAAATAGAAAAACAAAGTCAGTTTAATTGCTTAAGGGATAATCACGGAAGGCACTGCATGAAGAGTAATGACGGGGATGGTCATGAAACAAATCGACTTCGATGGAATGAGTACCGACGAACTATGGTCGCTTCACGTTGAGGTTTCTCAGCTGTTGCAGCAAAGAATCCAATCGGAAAAAGTTCGGCTAGAAGAGCGTCTGAAGCAGTTGAAAGCCCCGGTGTCAGGGCGACGGTCGTACCCGCTGGTACCGCCGAAATATCGCAATCCTGATCAGCCGTCAGAGACCTGGGCCGGGCGTGGCAAACAGCCGCGCTGGCTGGTGGCGCAGTTGCGCTCGGGTAAGCGGATCGACGATTTCAGAATCAAGAACGAATGCGTTCCTCTCCATCCTCAAGGCCGGCGTGGCGACGCGCCACTCCCGCGATCTGTTTAAGAGCGCGATCGACGCCTACAACGAGCGCGTGAACGTTGCGGAGGCGCGGCACGGGGAAGGCTATAAGGATCCGGTCTTCTGGGCTAACGCGCGCCGGTGCACCGGTTGGATCAGGGGAAACTAAGGGATGCGATTGATCCGGATTTGGCTGGCTCGCGTGCTGATCGGGGTCGCCTCGCTGCTGGCGACAGTCGCGCAGAGGATGGTGAGGGGGACTCGCCGTTCTCCGCCACCGGGCTACTGGTATGCGCCTGATGGGCACCCCGAAAGATCGATTAGGTAAACCGAAAGAGCAAGTACGAGGTAATCTGCCATTTGCTATCAAGGGATGTGCCGAACCCAGCTTGTTTCTCGGCACAGACACATTTCCCTTACTGGCGGCCCCAGTCGGCCCCCAAGCCCCGCTGGGGCCGTATTTTAGTTGGCAGCTGTTACAGCCTACAGCGATCCCAGCAACCGCTATCCGATCGCCAGCGCCAAGATCGCGGGCATGGCGTATGCGGTCCGGCGGCCAATTCGGTTCACTTTAGTAGACCCGGCGATGCCGCCGATAACCCGCGGGTTCTTGGGCGCTCGCGAAATATGGATTGATGACGCACCGTGCCGAGCGGCCCGATGCCGACGCGTTGCATTGGGCCAGCGACGTGTAGCTGCATTCGTAGTAGATGGTCCGGTCGTACAAGCGCAGACAAACCGGAAATGCCGGATCGTACATCTGGGCGGCGGCCGGCCATCCCGATCGCCAAAATCGCCAAGGTCAGAATGCGCATCAGAGCCTCCTTCGGCATTCACTCCAAGACCTCATACTCAAAGGCTACGCCTTCCGGGTCGTTCTTCGCAAACCATGTTTCCGCGGCGTCTTGGTTGGCGAAGACCTTGATGTGCTCGGCGTCGCCCGGCCCCCGTCAAACCTAGTCCGGAGAAATCTGCAGATTCATTTGCATGACAATGATGGCCATCATGGCGCACACGATCAGGCCAGCCAACGCGATGAGCTTTCTCTCTGCCCCCAGTGATGCTTTTTCCCCGACTCTGTGAACTCGAGGACGTGGCTGCGGTTCAACGCCTGCATGACGTCGATCCGGGCCAACATCGTGGGACCGCCGCTCTCCGCCACCGGGATTAACGCCTCCATGGCAGCCTGCCATTCCGGTGCGGAATGTTCGGCCTCCGGCGGCTTGGTGATGTAGCTGGCGGCACCCTCAGAGTGAGGAGCTGTCGGCCATCCGGAAGCGGCATTGGGTCCTCAAACGAGGTCGACCAGGACAAGGGAAAGCTCTTCAAAAAACGGGCGGGACCGCCCCTTGGGCGAGGCGGCCCCTTAATCGCGCAGTACGCAAGTGGGGGACATTTCTGCACGATCTGTAGCCACGCTAGGTCTGTTCAGATCGACCGCAACGGATATTCCGGGTTAGGCTGGAGTACGCCGCCGAGGTTAAATCTGAAGTGCATTTAGCGGAGGCCTATTACGCGGGCCCGCTTGCTGCTACCATGGAAATCCTGACGCACATCGGCACCGCGCTTGCAGACGAACTGCGGCTCAACATCCGATAGGCGCACGTGATCCGGCCAGCGATCGGCGGGGGCTGTGGAGTGGCTGCAGCGGTAGTCACTGCAGAAGACATCGATGCGGAAGACGCCGGGCTCGCGCATCTCCGAAGGTGATTTTCTGTTCGCGTGGCATGCGCCCAATTTGCCAAAACCAACCGCAGCTTGAATTAGCCCATGTGATCCGACTGGGCCACGGGCTGTCAATCGGCTTGCAAATTTGACCCCTCATCGGCGTCCAATTTTGACCCCTTTGCGCGGCGAGCTTTGCTGGTAGCGCTCGTCTCGTCGGAGCTGGCCGGGATAGCGGAGGCGAGACGAGCGCGGGTGGCGTGATCGTCGTCTCGGCTCTTGAACCGCCAGCTATCGTTGCCGGTCTCGACAATGTCGCAGTGATGGGTCAATCGGTCGAGCAGCGCGGTGGTCATTTTGGCGTCGCCGAACACGCTCGGCCATTCGCCGAAGGCGAGATTGGTGGTCACGATGACGGAGGCGCGCTCATAGAGCCGGCTGACGAGGTGGAAGAGAAGCTGGCCACCGGACTGGGCGAAGGGCAAATAGCCGAGTTCATCCAGCACGATGAAGTCCATCCGGGTCAGATGCTCGGCGAGCCGTCCTTGCCGTCCGTTGCGGGTCTCGGTCTCGAGGCGATTGACGAGGTCGACTACGTTGAAGAAGCGGCCGCGGGCACCGGATCGGATGCAGCTTCTGGCGATGGCAATGGCCAGGTGGGTTTTGCCTGTGCCGGTGCCGCCAACCAGCACGACGTTGCGTTGTTGGGCAATGAAGCCGCCGCCGGCGAGGTCATTGACCAGCGTCCGGTTGATCGGCGGGCCGTCGAACTGGAAGTCGTCGAGATCCTTGGCAAGCGGCAGCTTGGCGATGGTGAGCTGGTACTTGATCGAGCGGGCCTGCTTCTCGTTGATCTCGGCGTTGAGCAAGTCGCCGACAATGCGCTGAGGTTCGTGCTGACGCTTGACGGCAGTTGCCATGATCTCGTCGAAGGCAGCCTTCATGCCGTAGAGCTTGAGTTCGCCCATGAGGTCGAAGATTTGGGTTCGTTCCATCAGATGGTCCTCCGGAGGTTGTCGTAGCGGGCACAATCGGCGATCGGTGCATGACGGAGCGTCAGTGCGGCCGGCGTCATGATGTTGGCCGGTGGGGCGGGTTCACGTTGACGGGCCAGGATATTGAGCACGACATCGGCGGAATGGACGCTGTGACTGAGCGCTTCGGCACAGGCCGCTTCCACCGCGGGCAGACCGTCAGTCAGTACCGCGTTGAGGATGTCGACCATCTGCCGATTGCCATCGTCGGTGCTGGCAAGCTTGCGCCGGATCCGCTCGATCGCGGCCGGCAGCACCCAGTCTTTGAAGGGAGCACCGTTGCGCAAGGCGCCGGGTTTGCGGGCGAGCACCGGCACATAATGCCAGGGGTCGTAGACGGTATCGCCGCGGCCAAAGGATCGCGGGTGCTCGGCAACGATGCGTCCCTCCTGACGGATCACGATGCGATCGGCATAGGCTTGAACCTCGACCGGTCGTCCGACTGCGCTGGCTGCGACCGAGTACTTGTTGTTGTCGAAGCGCACCAGGCAGGTCTTCGAGACCGATGCCGTCACCGCATGGAAGCCGTCGAAGCGGCCGGCATAGGGAACGAGTTTGGGGCGTTCGGCTTCGAACACTTCCCAGATCGTCTGATCGACCAGCTCCGGATGGCGATGAGCCTTGGCGTAGGCTGAGCAGCCAGGCGTTTAACTCGTCGAGGTTTTTGAACCGCAGCCGCGGCGTGAAGAAGCGTTCCCGGACCAGCCCGACCTGGTTCTCGACCTGCCCCTTCTCCCAGCCCGACGCTGGCGTGCAGGCGACCGGATCGACCAGATAGTGGCTGCACATCTGCAGGAAGCGGCGATTGTAGAGACGCCCTTTACCGACGAAGATCGTCTCTACGGCGGTCTTCATGTTGTCGTAGATGCCGCGGGTGCAGGTGCCTTTGAACAGGGCGAACGCCCGGTCGTGGGCGTCGAACACCATCTCTTGCGTCTCCCGCGGATAGACCCGCACGAACAGCATGCGGCTGTGACAGAGCCGGACATGGGCGGCCTTCACCATCACCGTGGTGCCGCTCAGCAAGACCACCTCGTGGCTCCAGTCGAACTGGTAGGCTTCGCCTGGGGCAAAGCTCAGCGGGACATAAGCGGCCGCGGTCGATTGCCCGCGTTCTTTGCTCCACCGCCTGGCGTAACGCCGCACCGCATCGTAACCGCCGTCATAGCCACGCCCGCGCAGCTCTTCGAAGATCCGGATCAACGTCAGCTGTTCACGAGCCGATTTGGCCGCGTTCGCCGCCAGCAATCCGTCAAGCTCCGATGCCCATCGTCCCAGCTTTGGCCGCGGCTGCACCTGCCGCTCGTACTCGAAGGAGGTCTCTCCCGACCTCAGCACCTTCCGAACCGTGTTCCGCGACACCTTCAGGTCATGGGCGATCTCCTTGATCGTCTTGCCCTTGATGAAGTGCTCGCGCCGGATCCGGGCAATCGTCTCCACGATCAGCATCCCCCACCACCTGCTTCGTTCCAAAGCAGGCAGCGCAACAGACCAATCTGTAGGGGGTCAATTTTGGACGCCGATCCCCTGGCTTAGGGGGTCAATATTGCAGGCCGAATGACACTGCCGGGATCGCGTTAAATTCGCTCCCCGCGCCCTCGCTGGCGATCCTGGATAGCATCGACGTGCGCCGGGCGCTCGTGTTCGGAGAGGGAAGGGGCCGGCTACAAGAACAAATACGAGAAGGAAAAGCGCGAGGCGCTCGACCTTTGGGCCGCACACCTGATGCGGCTGGTCGCCGGCGAGGTGAGAGACACTCTCCACAGTTAGGTGGCTCTGAAGGTGTGAACAGTTGCGGTTGCGATGTCGTGCGATTCCTTGAGCTCTTTTGTCCCGAGCCGGGGATCTCTCAGTCTCTCAAGCCTTGTGATGTCCGGTGTCCAAGTCATTGGGATGCGCCAACAATCGCCAGCTTGGGAAAGTTTTGTTTTTTCGACGATCACGGGCCACCACCTCAACAGCAAACTGGCTTGTCCGAATCCTTTCAAATCATCAAAACTCGAAGGCGGAAAAAAACTGATTAGGCCGCTTTCCATGTAAGCGATCAGATTTGGCCAGTGCTGCAGGATGCGGGCGTCCCCTGACAGGATGGCGTTGCCGCCTTCAGCAGCAAAGGCTTTCAGCCAACTTGGATCGTCCGTTCCAGGTGGGTGAAAATCTCGCACCCAGGTAACTTCTAACCCGCTTCGATCTGCCAAAAATGCCCTGAGGGCCTTTGCGACCCGGTACGAGAGGTTCTCGTCCAGACGGATCTTCAATGAAGGGTCCGCGTTCTGATGTCTTGTTCGAAACTTACGGCGTCTTCTACATTGCGCCGGCTAACGCCGAATTCCTCCGCCGCAGTCTCGACATCTCCCTCAGCTTGATATGACGCAAAGAGCGTTTCAGTTGGAATCCAGATGTTTTTTACGACAGGACGTCCGAACGAAATCTTCGGGTCCATAACCACATTAGGATGATTGCGGAGCGGATGCCAAGAACGGGCGATGTCCTCGACATAGAACACTTGGTCAAAGAGCGAAGGCTCAACCGCTGGCACGATCTCAAAGTTGTCGTTCATGAGGTTGACGAGACGCTTCTCACCCTCATCGGTCGCCACTTCTTCAAAGATGTGCTTGCCGTTTGCTCTAAAGCGTTTGTCCATGGCAAACGGGTGATCGACGCCGTGACGGTCCCGCAGCTTCAGGGCGACTTTCCGGATAGTTTGGGGGCTGAAGCCGGCCTCGCGGAAATGACGGATGAAAGCACTCTCGATAAGATCGAGAAAGCCGAGCACAGTCTTGCCGCCGACTTGCGGGAGCTGCCGGATCAAGATCGGGCTTGCGTCGCTGTTCCCGTAACCTTCAACCCACGATTTCACCTTGCCCGGCTTGGCGGCCAAGATCCGCGCTACCATGGGGACTGTGTATAGGCCCTGGTCGGCGATACTGGACCAATCGGTTTCCTGCACTTCGCTGGCTCCTGGCGAATGAACTCCGAACCAAGATTATCACGGGAGACCGGGGGTGGTCACTATTCTTCCGCAACCGGAGGGCGAGGGCAAGGCGCTGTTCGTCGGCGCGCTTTCTGAGCCTAGCGAGAAATGACCCCAACGATCACCAAAAGCACTCCAAGACAGACAAGCACGATGCCTGAACTGGCCGTCTTAAACTTAAACTTCATGCCCAGCGCTGCATCGTCGAGGCTGTGGGGGAATTTGCCCGGGACCGATACCTTGAATATCTCTAGGAGTATGAGGGCGAAACCAGCCAAAATTAGAAAGGCGCCGCAACCAGTTGCGATCGTGCTAGATGTCATCAGGGCCTCCATGCGAAGCTTTCCGCAACCCTAGATTCACGAGTTGGGGGAATTATCAATCAGCCGGACCGTATCGCAAGAGAAAAGCCGCCGGTGGTGCCGGCGGCTCCGTCTTAAACTTGTTCCCAAAATGGTGTCGAGACCGTCTCCACGCGTAGCATGGTGCCTTCCAGATATGCCGGCGCGTCCAGCGGGAGCGGCGTGCGGATGTCGCCATAGGACCGGTGAGCAAACATCCGGTAGCTGGCGCGGAGGAATTCAGGGTAACGGGCCCTTACATCTTCCAAGACCAGCCGCTCTTCTAGGATCGCCAGCATCATCTCGGACATGATCTCCTTCCGTTGGTGAAAGTCGATATTGCGCGGCACAGCGTTATCGACTGCGGTGAATATCTCGTTCGGCGGTGCGGCGATGATACCCGTCAACGTCGGACCACGGGTGACGTTGGATCGGAGGCCAATCCAGCGGGCACGCAGTGCAGTCACATTGTTGCGCCGGGAGAGCGGGCGTAGAAGGTTCTCGAGTGCGGGGTCAGCGCGCATCGCGGCAGCTAGTCCATTGAACTTGATGAGCGCGGGTCGGTCGCCCCCGCGTTTCGTCACTTGCGCGATTGAGGAGCCGCTCTTGACTGCTTCGACGACAGCCGTGATCTGCTCTGCGGTGTACCGGCCGCGCTTGTCCCATTCCGCGCGGCACGTTTTGCATTCACGCTGCTGCCAGCCGTTGCGCCTAACGACGACGATCCTCACATTGTCGGGGGTGAGCTCGTGGCCATTCTTACAGTGTGTGCGCTGTTGCGCGAGCGCTGCAAACGCTACCTTCTTCTTCTCCCGTGCGTTCGCCCGGGCGATGGTCAGCATTTGCTCGGACCATTCCGGATTGAGAGCCCGGTAGATATCCAGCCCCATCTTCTTGGTAAATGGCAGCGAGAGATCGCGGAACGTGCCGCCGCCGCGCATGTGGGCCTCAACCGCCTCAACGTCCGCCTGCGTCAAATCCATACAGGTGCGGCACTGGCGCCACGGATATTTGCTGTGTTTCGGGTGCACTATCGCCGTGTTCTCCGGCGTCATGGCGTGGCCGTAGTTGCAATGGGTCTTAGGCATGTCGGAAGCTCCATCATGCGCGGAATTGCGCGCGCGGAGCCGATTCCTGAGTCGTGTCACGTCCGTGGCGCGTGGCGGCGGCCCCAAGGGGGGGATTTCAGGTGGGACCGAAAGCGCTGATGAGCCCGATCACGATGGGGATGAGGCCAGCGCAGATCCATAAAGCGGGTACACTCGAGCTTAGGCCGGCAATCAGTCGCCTATGGTCTCGCCCGAAACCACTTCAAGGGCAGACCAATCTGATAGCCTCTGGTTTTCAATGAATGGAGCGTGCAGCCTAGTTTCGCCGCGATGTCCTCCGGATTGGTTTTGGCGTCTACCAGTCTCCGAAACAGGTCATCGTCTTCGGTTGTCCACTTCCGTCGGTGTTCATCAACAGGCATTTTGCATTTCGCTACATCGACCCTCTTGCAGATCTGCTCGACTGCGCATCACTTCTTCGCCTTCAGCCCCAGCTCCACGAGCCGGCGGATCGCTTCTGCTCGAGAAGGCTCATCGTCCTGCTTGGCTCGCCATTTGTCGACTGCCTTCAGAAAGTCCTCGGTTACCCGCATCTGGAAGGGGCGATCTTGGATTCGGCCTGGTGGACGTCCCATTTAGGTATTGACCTTTATATAAATGTCATTACCAATATAGCGAGCCAAGATGATGATCGCAACACCATCCCGGCTCTAACCCCAGCCAAGGAGTAACCCATGGCCAGAGCTAAGAACCAATCTACCACAAAGGATCCGGTGTTCGCCGCGATCGAGAAGCATCAGAAGGCGATGAGGGAGCTGCAAGAGGCGCTTAAGATGGTCCAAGGCACCCTCGGTCCCGATCCCAAGAAAGAAAAGAAGTACGGCGACCTTGAATGGACGGCGCGGGCCGAACTGACTTCCACCGCTCCGACAACCTTGCAGGGCCTGCTGGCGCTGTTCACCTACATCAATGGCGTGACCAATGGGCCGCTTTCCCCCTACGGCAAGCGCGACAACACTTTTGAGGAATTTGAGAGCCTCACTGTCGTTCTCGCCAATGCCGAGGAGCTTCTTTCAGAACAGATCGGGAGGGCGGCATGAATAAGCAAGTAGACGACGACATCAGCGATGCCGGAAGAACGACCCCATTCCATATCGCCAGCGACATGGAAGACGATGTGCAATCCATCATCGACTACGGTAACGCAATTTCTCGCTTGGCGGCATCATTTAGCGACGACGAGGCCAACATGATCGCGAGACTTAGCTGGCAAGTCGTCAACCACGCTAAAGCTGTAGAGCATCGGCAGGGGTTGCTTTTCCACGCCCTCCATCCCAACCGCGCCGAACTCGATGCAGAGGCCAAAGCGTCCGCGACGGTCGGCCGGACCGGTGGGGACAAGCGGGCCTGACCCGGTCGGGATTACAACGAAGAATACGGCCCGGCCTCACGGCCGGGCTTTTTCATGGGACGACAACGCTCCAACGCCGCGTGATTCCCGCGAGGCGATCGCGACACGGCCCGCCCGTTCACCCCTGGCGGCCTTTCTCGCCCGCGCTCGTTTAGTTTGCAGACGCGCTCCCTGCGCGTGATCCTGCGGCCGTCGTCCCGTTCAATCGTGGTAGTCTCCATGCGGCAGCGCTGTCGTGGGCCGATGGTGACACCGCCTGGACCGACACCAACAGTGGCGTTGGAGTCATACCCGCGACGTTCCCTATAGTAGCCGGGGTCGCGGCCTCGTAGTGCCGCCCGGTCTGCATATCGATTTGGGCCATCTTGACGTCTTGGGCCTTGGCCGGAGTGACAAGCGGGGCAGTCGTCACCACCGCTGCCGCCATGACAAAAGCGATTTTCATCATGGGGAGTTCTCCTTGGACATTTAAGGGAGGTGTAACGGGCGCGAACACGAGGGGTTCCACTAGGCATTGCGAGGAAGCCCGGCCTGGACTCGCATGAGGTGATTTTCTGTTCGCGCGGGTCGGGCGAGGGGACGTTCCTCATGCACGCTAGAACCTGAGGCGGGGTCGTCCTCGAAATGCCCCTAATCCACCAGGGCGAGGCTACGCCGAGGCGCCCCGAAAGGGATGGACCTTTAGGTGGGGCCGAAAGCGCTGATGAGCCCGATCACGATGGGGATGAGACCAGCGCAAATCCATAAAGCGGCGTACACCGGAGCTCAGGCCGGCAATTAAGGATCCAAAGACCAAAGCCGACGATGAAGGCCGAGATCGCATAGGCGGCCGCTTTTTCCATATTCGATCCAACAGCAAGGAGCAGGATCGACGTCTCTACGTTTCGGCGAGTCGAAGCGGCTCGAAAGGGCCTGGTAGGATCAATGGTCAAGCAGTCGATGGCCCTCG
>NZ_LLXZ01000050.1 GCF_001440395.1 Bradyrhizobium jicamae
GCCACCTTATGTGCTCGCAGGCTGCTTGTGCCAGGAGGTGCGCAGCCTGTTTCGTTTGCAGCATCCGCTTGCCTGGCGTGTAGTTGAGGGCCGAAGAATATTCGTTGAGCCGGTGCATGCTAGCGAAAAGGACGCGGCCAACGCTGAACCGGAGCGACGACTGAAGCAACGATTCGCAAACTGGGCCAGAAACCAGATCTTCGACCGTCTTTGGCGTGCATAGCCGCGATGATTTCGATGGCGCACTGCGAGCCATTTGAGTCAAAACAAGTAAGTGAGGGGTGGCCGTGCGTACGGCGGGCGATGTGGTGAAATACAGCAAGGGGCCGTCATTCCTGACGTGCGATGACCCGAACGCCGTTCTTCCAGCCGGATGCGAATTCTTTCACGTCGCCTTGCGCGCGACGATAGCGCAGCGATCACGTCTGTTCCGACAAAGAGCTTGGGAAAGTCTCGAACTTCATTTCCATTCCCGGCCTTATTGGAGGCACGCTCATTGCGTTGCCGGAATGTTGGCATGCCGTACGCGACGTGTCCAGAAGCGCAGAAGAATAATATGTATCCAGGGTCCCAAAGAGCGATCGCGCACTCCGGCGACGAGACATCTGAAAGACTGATTCTTCCGGTTAGGAACTGGACGAGTCGCGCAACTGCCAATCGGCACGCACAAGCGCTGCCAACATAGTTCTGTGATGGCATCGCGAAGGGCCTCGATCGCTTAAGCCAACCGCCTGCAACATTTCCTTTTCAGTATCCGAAATTTTGAGGAAATTCGGTGCAATGTCCTGAGTTGCTGACCCGCTGAGCGGCGCAAAGAATGGAAAACTCAACCAAGAGAACCAATTTGGGTTGGTGTTTGACATCGATATCCTCTCCACCCATCGAGGTGGCATTCTTAAGCCATATTCCAGCAATTGACGTGCCAACGGGCCCCGGTTTGACGACCACGCAAAACGAAAATACCCTTCTCATGGGTCACCAAGATCGGGGAGCTGACGCTGGAGAACGATTTTTTAGACGGCGCGCTCAGCAAAACCGGCCTGCTGAGCGCAAAGCGACGATCGACCGTGAGCACGACCTGCCGATCACGAAACAGGCGGAAGCTTTGAAAATCAGCCGTGGCAGTGTCTATTATCTACCACGTCCGGTGTCGCCCGCATCTCGCGATCATGCGACGGCTTGACCGGCTGCACCTGAAGCTTTCTTTCGCTGGTTCGCGAATGTTGCGAGACCTGCTGGCTGCTGAGGGAAGCAAGATCGGCCGCCGGCAGGTCAAAACGCTGATGCGGATAGAGGCGCTCTACCGCCGTCCGCGCACCACCAAACCCGAACCCGGGTACAAGGTCTATCCGTATCTGCTGCGCGGGATCGAGATCACACGCTCGAACCAGGTCTGGGCGATGGACATCAATACATCCCGATGGCTCGCTGCTTCGTCTACCTTACGGTGGTGCTTTGACTGGTTCAGCCGTCGGGTGCTGTCGTGGCGCGCCTCGATCACGATGGAAGCCGCATTTCTGCGTCGAGACGCTGGAGGGCGCTCTCGCTTGCCACGGCAAGCCGGAAATCTTCAACACGGACCAAGGCTCGCAGTTCACCGGCGCCGCGTTCACCGGCGTGCTCGCCAGTCATGGCATCGCCATCAGCATAGACGGTCGGGGTGCCTGGCGCGACAACGTGTTCGTCGAGCGGCTGTGGCGCAGTGTCAAATGTGGGGAGCTCTATCGGCGCACCTACGACACCGTGTCCGACGCCCGTCCCTCGATCGGCCGATACCTCGACTTTTACAATGGCCGGCGTCCCACTCGACCCTTGACCGCGGCACTCCGGATCAAGCTTACTTCAACCAGCTGCCGTTCCGCGCGGCAGCCTAGATCGGCGCGGAATTGCTGTTCAGACAACCGGAGCCAGCTCTGGTGTCGAGTGCCTGCGGGTCGTGTTGTACAACAAGGTTTAAGAACGCCCACAGGACCGTTTTTCGCGAGGTACTATATCGGCATCATCCTTGGTTTGGTCGCCGAGTTTGCGTTCATGGGGCCGTCGACAAGGCTGATGATGTCGTTTTTCGCTGCGCCCTGGACGGGTCGCAAGCAGATCGTTGGCTGGAAGTGCCAGCATGGATGTTCGACCGGACGGCATGCCCTGCCCCGAGCTTTTGACAGCTCAGCCGTTTGTTAGCATCGATGCACTTGCGGCGCTTTCTGCGCTTCTCGATCTGGCATTGAAGGATCGAACGCCATAGCGTGAAGATCCGCCGCAAGGCGTGGAACGAATGGTTGGCGCTAAAGCCCAATACCCACGATGGGTACGTGAGCTGGGAGAGGTTCGAGGCGATCCGCACCATAGTCAGCAGCAACGTTCCCACCGGTCGGCATCACGGCGCGCCCAAGCACGGTGACGCGCTACTGGCCGGTCTGATCCGGTGCAAGCGCTGCGGTCGCAAGCTCACACTCCGGTACTCCGGCATGAAGCACCATATCCCGCGTTACAGCTGTAGCCGCGCTTGGATGGACAATGGGGGCCCTCACTGCATTGGCTTCGGCGGACTGCGCGTCGATGATGCAATCGAGGAAGCACTGCTTGGCGTCGTCGGTCCGGGCGCTCTCGTCGCTGCAACTACTGCCGGCAACGAGGCCAGCGAACGGCGGGATCAGGTGCGCGATGCTCTCAGTCGCGACCTCGAAGCGGCGCGCTATGCCGCCGACCGGGCCTTCCGGCAATACGATGCCGCTGATCCCGCGAACCGGCTGGTGGCGGGCGAGCTTGAAGCGCGCTGGAACAGGGCGCTTGCTCACGCGGTGGAGGTCGAGGGCAAGATCGCCATGCATGAGGCGGCGACGCCCACCCCCGTTGCTGATCCAGCGTCGCTCGGCGTTCTGGCCTCGAACCTCAAAACGGTCTGGGATACGCCGACGACGGATGCGCGCCTCAAGAAGCGGATTGTGCGCACTCTCATCCATGAGGTCGTGGCCGATATCGACGATGCGGCCTCCGAGATCATCCTCATCATCCACTGGGTCGGCGGCGTTCACAGCGAGATACGCCTGCCCAAGCGCCGGCGCGGGCAGCGTTACAGCACCTCCGCCAACATCATCGAAGCTGTGCGCCGACTGGTGCTGATCGCCAGCGACGATCTGATCGCCGGCCTCCTCAATCGCAACGGCCTCAAGACCGGTAACGGCAATCGCTGGACGCGCGAGCGCGTCACCTCGATGCGCTCGAACTACCGCATCCCGGTGTTCAAGCCCGCCGAGGACGGGATCGAGCCCTGGCTCAACCTCAGCAACGCGGCAAAGCTCCCAAAGATTGCGCCCAAGACGCTCCGGCTCGCCGCCGAAGCAGTCGAGATCGAAGCCATCCATCCGCTATCGGACGGCCCGTGGATCTTTGCTCGCGCCTCGCTGACAACAGCTGCCGCTCAATCTATCGCTGAACGAGCGCGGCAGAATCCAAGATACCCCACGGGATCACATCCCGACCAGCAAAGTCTCTTCTCTTCAACAACATAGACAGATGGGTGTTCTGATGCGCGATTGTAGAATCTTTCGAGTAGTCGAACACTTCTGGTCTTGCCTCATCTTGTCCTGCAGATCTTGTTGGCTGTCCGTTCAGTCTTGAGCGAGGAGAAGAAGCTCTGCATCGCCGCGTTGTCTCAGACATTGCCGGAACAACTCATGCTCAGACAATGCCGTGATCGGCCATCGGGCGCTGGAGCTGCTCGCCGGTGTACAGGGCGGATCCAAGCGGTCGTCGCAACACCGATTGTGTTCACTCACGACAGCAACTCGTCAAGTGCCTCTGCCGGCGTTTTCCACCCCAGAGTTTTTCTCGGTCGGGTATTGAGGGCCGCGGCCACGGCGGCGATCTCGTCGGCGCTGTGGACGCTCAGATCGGTGCCTTTCGGGAAGCACTGACGCAGCAGCCCATTTGTGTTCTCATTGGTCCCACGCTGCCACGGGCTTTGCGGATCACAGAAGTAGACTTGGACACCCGTCGACCTTGAGACGATCGTGCTGAACCATTTTCGGCTCCCTGATTCCAGGTCAGCGAACGACGCAGCTCTTCGGGCAAACTGATGACGGCGCACGTAATCGCGGCGTGCACCGCTTCAGCTCGGTGCTTAACCTTGGCGCCAAGCTCCTCGTAGCTGCGGGATCTGGCGCTGGGAGAGCGCTTCAGCCAGGCAAGGAAGCCCGACCGCGATACCCCGAGCGCATCGCATAGTCATGCCACCGGCCAGATCGTCCGGTGCTTCGCGATAAGCCGCACGTCATGTCGCTTCCTTCGCGAAATAGGCTGCGGCCCCTTTAGGATATCCCGCTCGGCCTTCAGTTTGGCGACCTCACGGCGCAGCCGTTCGATCTCCTGCTGCTCTGGCTTCATTTGGCCGTGGCCGGGAAAGGCCTGCGCCGGATCGGAGCCGAACTCCCACCCACTTGCGCAGCACGGTCTCATGAACGTCGAGGTCGCGGCCGGCTTGCGCGACCGACACCCCGCGTTCCTGACCAACTTGACCGCTTCGATCTTGAACTGGCGACTGAACTTCCGTCTGGTCATCGCCCACCTCCGGGGCTCAATGAAACACCTAGTCTTGGTGTCCATCATACCGGCAGCAGCTCACCCAGACGATGTGCGAGGCTAGACCATCGATCTGGCACTGGAGCTTCCGGAGCTGTCGCCGCGCGAGCTGACCGTGCGCTTCACCGACGAACGAAGATACTTTGCCTCCAAGGCGTCGGTCTATCGGCTGCTGAAGGCGCATGACCTTATCACCAGCCCGGCCTATGTGGTGATCAAGGCCGAGAACGAGTTCAGGGATAAGACCACGGCCGTCAATCAGCTCTGGCAGACCGACCTCACCTAGCTCAAAATACCAGCTGAGGTTGGTACTATCTACCTTGCTCGACGACTTCTCGCGTTACATCGTGGCCTGGTGGCTTGGTCGGACGATGTGCGCCTCCGACGTCATGGGCTCGCTCGATCAGGCACTCGCAGCGTCCGGCCTCGACCACATCACCGTCACACAGTGATCTCGGCTTCTGGCGACAATGGTTTGAGTTACGTGGCAGACGATCTGACCATGGTGACTCGAACAGAAAAGCATGTGGCATGTCCGTGGCGCTCCGTATCATTCCAGACCCAGGAAGATGCCTCGTTCACAATGCTCACCGGCGCGAACTCAGCGGCGAATAATCCATGCGCAGGTCCACCATCCTCACTGCCGCTTGACCGGACCCCAAACACGGTGACATCTTGTCGCGACGACCAGGTGCTCCACCTGCGCGCGGTCAATCGGAACGCTGCGCGGCATCAGATCGGAATACATGCGCGCGATCGTCGGAATCCGCAGGCAGTCGCACGTACGTGCCACGCTCGTGCAGATCGAAAGTGTCGAGGCCGCTTATCTGGGTACGCCGCGCCTGCACAACGCCCTATGTTGCGGCGCGAAAGCGGCGATGAGCTGGACACCTTCATAGGGTGGCCGCCGGTTGATTGTGAAGCTGTCAGCCTGGATGTCTACCGGCGTACAGTCGCAACGTGCTGAGCAGACGCAGCGCAGACGACTCGGCGCCGAAAGCGCTCGGGGATGTTAACGACGCAGTCCCTACCGCCCGCGCTCAACATTTTTACTTACCGTGCGGGAGGCAACCTTCATAATGGGCATGACGAAGGCGCGACGCGATAGCAACCAATGGAAGATTTTCGACACTTTAAATAACTCCCATGCCGGGGGGCTTATCGCTCCAATCAGTGAGAGCCTTGAGCGTCAGGCGAGTCGATGCCAGTTCATTCCAGGATCTCGCCACCTCATGCCATCTTTCTTGTCGTGTGGGCAAAAGCTCGAGCATCCTTTGCGCCTTGCGTGCAGCCGAGAACTTCCCGACGCGCTTAGCCTCTTCCAGGGTTTTGCGCAGCTCCGCTTCGGTTTGTTTCCATCCGAAACCAGTAATTCTACTCTCGACGAAGTAATCCATGGAGATACGGAAGGTCAGAGCGCGGGTTGCAGCGGCGTGCGATTCCAATTCGGGTTCGTTCAACCATTGACGAAGAGCTTCGAGCTGCTCCGGCATGCTAAGCGAGGAGACGTCGCCATCCTCGAAGATCAAGAATGAGGCGAATGATGCGACATCGAGTTGCAGGTCCAGATCTTGCGCTTCCAGCCAACTGACGATTACTTCTATTGGCGACATCACTTTGGCTCTCCTTCCTTACGGGCGTGATTGCCCTTGATGCCCCTGACTAGGTAATGCCGTCGTGAGAGCGATTCGGCAGAAGAGCGTTACACTGGTCAACTACAAGGATTTGTAGGCCCTACTCTAACTACAGGAAGTGTGACGGCCCCGGATTTCAAATAAGTCCGCTCTCCAACAGCGGTTAGCCCTCGAAGAATGCTTAATGACTTGCCTGCCCGCAAAACCAAGTGGATCGAAGTCGGGAAGTCTTGGCGAGAACTGGCCGACGCCTGCGTGATGTCTAGCGCTCTCAGGGATTGGACCTCCTCGCAGAGGGAACAGCCCCGGACTGCGGCTGAGCGGGGAGGGGTGGATGAAAAGTCGATAAGCAACTTGGATATCCGGAACGCCGTCTAAGATGCAGATGACTCCGCAACGTCTTTGATGACGTACTGCTAACCTACGTTCAGTCGGCAAAAGCATTACTCTGCGCTAGAGGTCTCGGCGCCGGCTAAGTTCATATGAGACGGGCCGCCGATCCGAAAACGCTCGCGAATGCAGAAGAGCTGCGGCACCCTGACTGAAACGAACGACGCCGGGGCGTCCACCCATCCGCAATTGGGTTCAAGGAACCCATTCTGCGATTGCGGATGGGTGGACTGCCCCGGCCC